>CALMWC010000010.1:0-67500 GCA_937801655.1 uncultured Gammaproteobacteria bacterium | reverse complement strand
TAATAACCGTATGGCCAATATGCAGATCTGGAGCAGTTGGATCGAAACCCACCTTTATTTTAAGAGGTTTTTTTTGCTTATATCGCCGGACAAAATCTTTCTCTACAAGAACTTCTTCAGTTCCCCTTCTTATTTCATCAAGTTGTTTATCTTTAGAAACCATATTGGATCGTTTAATTATATAGCTCATTATAGATCGGGTATATAATCAAATTAATAAAAAATATAATTTTAATATGAAATCAAATCTATTCATTGGAGTTATGTCAGGCACCAGCATTGATTCTGTAGATGCTGCTCTGATGAATATTAATTCAAAATCCTGGAGTTTTATTGGGGGACAAACGATCAAGTTTCCAAAAGTATTAAAAACTGAACTCATAAAATTATCCAGATCACAATATAAAGTAGATCTAAAAACCTTAATTGAACTGAATTATAAAACAGGCCATTTGTTTGCTAAGTGTGTGAATAAATTATTACTTAAGGAAAATATTGATCCATTCAATGTAAAAGCTATAGGCCTTCATGGTCAAACTATCATGCATCATACTCAAACTAATTTTCCTGGTTCTCTTCAAATAGGAGATTCAGCATTGGTTGCAAAAGAAACAGGCATTCCAGTTGTTTCTAATTTTAGGAATAATGATATTGCCTCAGGAGGAGAAGGCGCTCCTTTTGCACCATTATTTCATTCATGGCTATTTTCAAATAAGAAAGAAAATAGGATATTAATTAATATTGGAGGGGTATCAAATATTTCACTTCTTCTAAAGAATGGTAACTATAAAGGATATGACATTGGTCCTGGAAATATTTTGATGGACTCCTGGTCAATAGCAAATAAAAAAGGAGACTTTGATCATAAAGGTCAATGGGCCATGACTGGCAATGTGAATGATCAACTATTAAATGAATTCAAAAAAGATGTTTTCTTTAAAAGAAACCCGCCTAAAAGCACGGGCACAGATTACTTTAATCTCAAATGGGTAAAAGAAAAAATATCTACCAATAATAAATCTATTGCGTCTGCTGATGTGCAAGCAACCCTCGCTGAACTGACAGTTGATATTATTCTTAATTCTATCAAAGAATATCCAAAAGAGAGTGAAATTGCTTTTTGTGGAGGGGGTATTAAAAATAACTTCTTAATGAGCAGAATAAAACAAAAATTAAATAAGAAAATAAATTTAACTTCCGACTGGGGCATTGAATCTAAATGGGTTGAAGCTGCAGGCTTTTCCTACTTATCAAAAAAAAGAATTGATAACATTTATTCTGACTTGAGGCTTGTTACCGGATCTGATACTCCAACTATGCTTGGAGGAGTATTTCTACCGCCAGCAAAAAATAAATAAACTAGGAAGTCCAGCAATCAGGAAAATGAAGAACCGCAACTGCAAGTTGTTGTTGCATTTGGGTTCTTAATAACAAATCGAGCTCCTTGAAGATCTTCTTGAAAGTCAATCTCAGCTCCCATTAAATATTGAATACTCATTGGATCTACAATTAAATTGACGCCTCTTTTAGTTACCTCAGTATCACCATCATCTTTATTTTCATCAAAAGAGAACCCATATTGAAAGCCTGAACAACCTCCTCCAGTCACATAGACTCTTAGGTTCATATTGGCATTGTCTTCTTCAGATAGAAGCGAGCCAACTTTCATAGCTGCTGCATCGGTAAAAATTAAAGCTTCTTGTTCCATAATTCAATATTAATAATTTGTATACTCTATTATAGACCAGTTCTATTTTTCAATGAAAGGTTTAAATTCTTCTAAGACTTTTCTGTAGACATCTTTTTTAAATCCAATGACTTGCTTGATAACAATATCAGGTGTTGCCCATTTCCAAGAGTCAAATTCCTGTTCATTATGATGATCCAAATCAATTGCCTCTTCTGCGTCTGTAAATTTTAAAAGATACCATTTCTGTCTCTGCCCTATAACTTTGATCCCATTTTTAATTTTTCTAATACTTTTTTTTGGTATTTGATACTGATACCAATGTTCAGATTCCTTAATAAACTTAGTATTTTTCCTACTCAGTCCCGTTTCTTCATTTAGTTCTCTATACATTGCTTGAATGGGCGTTTCTCCTACATGTATACCTCCTTGAGGAAATTGCCAACCCGACTGATAACGTCTTTTTGCAAAAAATAAATTATTATTCTGATTCGATACAATGATACCAACATTAGCTCTATAACCATCATCATAGATCAAATCTGCCATCAGTATTCCTTAGTAAAAAATATTTCTTTATTTTTGAGAAAAATAAGATTTTCCATCTTGCATTAATTTTACAAAATCATCCTCATTTCCATCTTTAATATATTGTGAAATATTTTGTATCACAATACTTAACTCATTGATCATTTTTGAGCTATGTTCATTCATATATTGAATTTCATAATATAGATGTGGGTTTTCATCTGTGACTCTTCTAGCAACACTCAACTGATCTTTAAAAGTCGTGCTTGATAGTTCAGAGAGTAAATCTTTATTCTCTCCACTAGAAGCCAATACCTTTGCAAAGGCTATATTAAGAGTATGTGACAACCCAAGCACATAGGAAATAGCAAAATCATGACTATCAATAGACATTTCTATTAATTGAGCAGTAGTTGATTCAAAGAGTTGCCTGACTTTTGATAGGGTTTTTTTCGAGTCTATATTCATAAATATAATATGTTTACCTGTTAGTAAATCAGCATCAGGTCCAAACATGGGGTGAATCGAGGCAACTTGAATTCCTTTTTGAGCCATTCTTTTTAGTAAGTCTTTAACAGGTGACTTCAAAGAACCAATATCAAAGACAATACCTTTTCTTCCAATTTCCAACATGTCAGTCAATATTGTGATTGACTCTCTTAAAGGAGCTGCAATAACAGTCATATCATAGTTATCACCAGCATCTTTCCAATCTGGAAATGAGACATAACTAGATTTTGTTTGACCAGGGTCAGCTATCTCGACTGAATACCCTTGAGAGGTTAGAAATTCAACAAACCAGTTACCCATTCTCCCGCGGCCTCCAATAACTAAAACTTTTTGTCCTGATCCTAGTCCCTCTTCTTTTACTCTAGCTTTTTCTTGTGTCTTGAGAGAACTCTTTATCAATAACTGCATCAAATCAACGATCATCTCTGATTCTATATCAAGCTTGCTGGCATGCTCTTTTGCTAATTCAATAACTTCTTTTTCTCTTTTGTAGTCTCTTGTTGGCTTTCCTTTTGTTCTCTTAAGAGCTCCAATGTCTTGAGATATAGACTGTCTTTGATGAATCAGATCTATGATTTTTAAATCAATTTCTGAAAGTTTCGACCTTAGTTTCTTTAAATCACTCATGATTGCTAAATTGAATCTCTATCTTATTTGAAAGATTATTTTTCTTCTTCTTACTCTGATTGTTATCATTGCATCAGAATTTAAATTATAACAAATCTTAAGTTGTATTATATGGGTATGGAATTAAATCAATCAGATATCCTAAATCCTATGAAGGTCTTAAACGATTGGATGAAGGAAGTCAGTAATGATGGAAAGCAACCCAACCCTAATTGTTTTTCTATTGCTACAACAAACCGAGAAGGCTCTTCGAATGCCCGTATGGTTCTTTGCAAAGAGATTGATATTGAAGATGGATATATTGTCTTCTACACCAATTACAATTCTACAAAAGCAATTGAGCTTGATTATCAATCTGAATGCAGCGGTGTATTTCATTGGGATAATTATGGCTATCAAGTTCGAATTAAGGGTTTCGCCTTAAAATCACCAAGAGATGAAAGTGATGATTACTTCTTATCACGTTCTCTAGGCAGTCAAGTTGCGGCTTGGGCGAGTGAACAAAGCAATAGTATTGGCAATAGAAAGGATCTTGAAAAACAATTTGATGCCACATTAAAAAAATTTAATATCAAACAAAAACAACTCATGGAAAATGATCAAAAATTACCCAGACCGCCGTTTTGGGGTGGCTATAGAATCTGGATCCATGAAATAGAAATTTGGCTAAATCAAAATGATAGATTTCATGATCGTTTACTTTTTCAACGAGATTTATCACTAAAAGATGGTCGATATATTTCAACTAAAGGATGGATAAAAAAAAGACTTCAACCCTAAGTTTACAAATTAATACTTTTAGGGTTAAATGAATTTGTTGAGTTTCAGTGAAAGCTGATTGGGAAGTTGGTGAAATAAAATATTCCAACGCTGCCCCCGCAACGGTAATCAAGTTAAAGGCAATAAAAGAATAGTAATCTATTCAAGCCACTGTCAAAAGATGGGAAGGTTTATTGCTAAGGTAACTGCTTGTTAGCCCGGAGACCGACTTAACATAAATTATAGTACGGGTGGGTGCGTTCATTAAGTTTGGCGTTTTCCTGCATATATACTTCATTATGAGGAATAATTATGATCAAACTATTAAAAAGAACCACTCTCTCAGTTCTTTGTGTTTCAATATTCACTGTCCCTTCATTCTCAGAAAGTATTGACGATCTTGAGAATCTTATTGTTACTGCTACAAAAACGAGTGTTACCAAAGACAATATAACTGCACCAATGACGATTCTCTCTTCTGAAGATATTGCCCTTTCAGGAGCAAATAATTTAGCAGAGTTACTCCGTTTTGTGGGCGGAATAGATATTTCAGTCAATGGAGGCCCAGGTCAGCTAACATCTTTATTTGTTCAAGGTTCAAATAGTAATCATGTCCTTGTTTTGCTTGATGGTGTAGCTATCAATGATTCAGCTACTGGAATAGCTGCTATCCAAAATATTAATCCTGACTTAATTGATAAAATTGAAATTGTTAAAGCGCCTAGAACCAGCCTATATGGATCTCATGCTATAGGTGGTGTAATCAATATCTTCACTAAGAAAGATAAGGGAAATAATGTGCAAACCTCTCTCACAACTGGCTCAGATAATATGAAAAACATAAATCTTATGGCCTCTAGAAATAATGAGAATATTACAACTGGTTTGCAATGGAGTCATTACCAAACTGATGGCTTCCCCGCTAAAGTTAATAGTACTATTGATAATGGCTATGACAATAATTCATTGCATGGCTACTTTCAAATTAACGATGGTCAAAGGGTAATTAAAACTAGCATCTGGAGTTCATCAGGCACAACTGAATATATGGACTTTTTTCTCAGTCCAGTCAGTCAGGATTTTGACAATATAGTCTCTGCTATAAATATAAAAAATCCAATCAATGATTTATGGTTATCCAGCCTCAGCCTTAATTTAAGTAAAGATAAAATTGATCAGAATAATTCTGCAGACTTTAATCACAGCAAAAAGTTATCATTGGAATGGCAGAATAATTTCCAGTGGAATCCCTCCAATGAGTTAATTATTGGATACGTCCATGAAAAAGAAGAATTTGATGCAAGTAATTATGGCTTGGTTGTGAATACTGATTTATCCAGTGATGCGATTTATTTAGAAAATCTTATGCTTCTTGATAAACATCAATTATTAATAGCAATGAGATTGAATAATAAAGAAGCAATCGAAGATGAAGACACCTGGAATTTAGAATATGGATATAAAGTAAATACCAAGATCAAGTTCATTATCAATCTCGGTAAAGCAATTCGTAACCCTTCAAATTTTGATCTTTATGGTTTTGGCGGAAACCAAACATTACTTCCCGAAGTATCAAATAATAAAAGCATTGGAGTCCAATATACACCGAATGAATTGGGTAGTATTGGACTAAGATTTTTTGAAAATTCAATTGATGAGTTAATAGCTTTTAACTATTCTGATTATAAACTCTACAATATTGAAGAAGCATTAATAAAAGGGCTTGATTTTGAGTTCTCCACCTTAATTATGAATTGGGAATTTAATTTTAATGCCATAATTCAAGAAGCAGATAACATCACCAATCATAGTCGTTTATTGAGAAGGCCTAAAAGTTCTATTGGAATGGGCTTAAGAAGAAGTTTTGGAAAACTAGATCTTAATATAAATATGTCTAAAAACTCATCCCGTATTGATTTTGGAGGTGTAAAATTAAATCAATATTTAATTGGAAATATAGTCATGAGATATCGTATGAATAATCGCTTATCTTTCAAAGCAGCATTAAATAATTTTACTGATGAAGAGTACACTCTAGCTAACGGTTATCAAACGGCTAAAAGAAAAGCATTCATAGGATTCACCTACAGGCCTTCGTTGTAAAATTCTTTGCTTCTATAGCTTCATAAACGATAAGATATCTATAAGAGAGAGGATTAAATTATGGGCAATAGATTAACAAAAATTTTCACAAAAAAAGGGGATGATGGTTCCACTGATATTGGTGGCAATCAAAGAGTGCCTAAATACGATCAAACGATACAAGTCTATGGGTCAATTGATGAGTTAAGCGCTGCTATTGGTTTGATTACAACTGAAGAAAACATCCCCATACATATTTTGGACTTCCTCAATGGAGTGCAACAAAACTTATTCAATATATCCGGAGAAATATCAGCCCCTCAGTTCCAAAGTATTGATGAAAATAAAGTAACAGCCATTGAAATATTTATAGATGAATTGAATGAAAAACTTCCAGCATTAAAGGATTTTGTTGTCCCAGGAGTGAATAAAAGCTCTGCATTTACTCATCAATCCAGAGCAATATGCAGAAGAGCTGAGAGAGAATTATTCAAATTAGCAGAAGAAAAAGAGGTGAATAAACAATCACTCAAATACATCAATCGACTATCGGATGCATTCTTTGTCATAGCCAGAACATTAGCAAGGGAAGTAGGCGAAGAGACAATCTGGGATCATGAAAGAAAATAATTAAAGGTTTTTTTTACGCATGGATATAGAAATAATTCTCGAACCGGACTTACATCCAAATGAAGTTGCAGAAATTGCTGTAAAGGCTGAAGAATATGGTGTCAGAGCTCTATGGACTTCTAACTATCATCAACAATGGGATGCATTTATGAGTCTGATTCCAGCAGCACAAAGAACAAGTAAAATACTACTAGGACCTCTAGCAGTGAGTCCTTTTGAGATGCATCCATTAAAAATGGCTAATGCCTTGCTGACTCTAAATGAACTTTCTAATGGACGAGCAATCATCGCTGTAGGTGCGGGTGGTGGAACATTGGGTGCAATGAAATTTTCATGTGAAGAAGAAGCTTGTCCTGGATTGAAGCCCTTTCGTATTATAAGAGCTGTGAGGGAAGCTGTGGAAATTTTGACTTCAGCTTCTCAGAAAAAATTTAATCTCAAGTATGAAGGTGAAATATTTAATATCACAAGACCATATATGCAAGGTTTCACCTGGGCAAAATCAAATCGTCCAAAAATATACACATGTTCTACAGAAGAACAAATGCTCAGGTTGGGAGGTCAATATGCTGATGGCCTGCAAATGAGTGATGTCGCTCTGCCCATGCTTGATGAAGCAATGAAAAATATACACATTGGCGTGGAGAAAAGATCTGAACCTCCTGAGGATTTTAGAATTGGTAATTTTTGGGCATGGCATATTAAAGAAGAAAAAGAACTATCGCTTAAAGAAGCAAGGAGAGAGCTTGTTTTTAGAGGATCGTTATTACCTCCCTTCACACTTCATCATTTCTTGGATGACGAAGAAGTACAAATCGTTATGGATAATTGGAATGCGGGAGCGAATAATGAATTCGCTAAAGCTTACATTAGCCGATCAGGCATTATCGAAAATGTACCAGACTCATTGGTTAATAAACTCATAGATGATTTGTGTTCAGCTGGAGACTTCAATGATATTGATCGAGAATTGGAGCGTTTTAAGAAATTTAAAGCTGGTGGTATGACGGATCTTTCCATCAGGCTCTTTGATGACCCAATGAATGGTCTAAAGATGATAGGTGAAAAAATATTACCCGCTCTTCAATAAAGTAATGATGATTATCGATTGGTTAATACTTGAAGGTAGACGACGATATCTAAAAAAATTCTTATCTCAATCAACACAACATAAGAAAAGAAATAAAAAAGAATCTTTAAGAATAAAGAATAACAGACCTCATGAGGTATTTTATCTCCATCAGGTTGATGACCCTTACAGTCATCTTTGTTGCCAAGTTCTCGATCAATTGACCGCTAGCTATGAAATAAAAATAATACCTTTGGTTGTAGGCATGCCTCCTCAATCAACTACACCTGAGGTAGAGCTTTTAAAACAACATAGTATTGATGATGCCACTATTATTGCTCCATACTATGGTTTGAATTTTTCTACTAAGAGAAATGAGATACCTATAGAGATGATAGAAAAAGCACAATCTATTCTGCTATCAACAAACTCTACTCAATTTGCCTCTAAAGCTAAAAGAGTTGGTGAAGCTCTTTGGCAGAATAATAGGATAGCTCTTGATGAGATGCTGAAAAAAACTAAACCAATTACTCATCAAGATGTAAAAGAAAGGATTGAGGCCAATAACAAAAAACGAAAACAACTTGGTCACTACCTTGGTGCTGTATTTGCTTATGAAGGTGAGTGTTACTGGAGCATTGACCGTTTACCATTTTTAGAAGAAAGGTTGAAAGATCTAAATGTGAGAAAAGACAATAAAGAATTAGTGATAAAACGACATTCTTTGAAAAAAAATACACCCTTGATCTCTTCCCAAAAAATGACAATTGATTTTTTCATTTCAGCTAGAAGCCCATATAGTTATCTGGCTCTAAAACAACTGATAGAACTCAAAAAACAATTGCCACTGAAGATTAATTATCGTCCAATTCTACCTATGGTAATGCGAGGTATGAAAATTGATCTTGAAAAAGGTATGTATATATTGAGTGATTGCAAAAGAATAGCAAATCAAAAAGAAATCTCTTTTGGAAATATTACTGACCCTCTAGGAAGGGCTGTCGAGCGTTTTTATTCTTTATTTCCATATGTCAAAGAACTCAATAAAGAAGAAGAGTTTTTTGATCTATTTCTTACCGCTGTTTGGGCAAATGGAAAACATGGTTATTTAGATAGCACTTTAAAAAATATAATTCGGAAACTCGACTTACCCTGGGATGATGCAAAAAAAGAGTTAGATACAGATTACTGGAGAGAAGAAATAGAAAACAATAGAAAAGCGATGTATAAAATTGGTAAATGGGGACCGCCTAGCTTTGCAGTAAAAAACCAAAACAATGAAGTTCTTATAAATCTTTGGGGGCAGGATAGATTATGGTTGATTGAAGAAATGATGTATTTAATGAAAGATAAAGATAAATAATATAAATTAGTAAACAATTTTTAACTTATTAAAACCCTAATCATGAAAGAAAATGAAAAAGTATTTATAACTGGAGCAAGCAGTGGAATTGGTGCCCAGATCGCAATAGAGTATGCAAGACGAGGAGCTATACTAGGTTTAGCTGCTAGACGAGAAGAAAAACTCATCAAAATAAAACAACAATGCTTGGATGAAGGGGCTAAAGAAGTGATTACCTACTCACTTGATGTTGCTGATCAAGAAAAATCTAGTCGTATCTGTCTGGAATTCATGAACTACTCAGAAAAAGGAATTGATATAATTATAGCCAATGCAGGTGTAGCTTATTCAGACCATTTATCATCTGGGGATGCCACACAAATAAATCAAACATTAATTACCAATATACTTGGTGTAACCAATACAATATTGCCCTTCATTCCTAGTATGAAAGATACAAAAAATGGCAAGATTGTTATCATTTCTTCAATCGCAAGCTTTACTTTACCAGCATTCTTTGGAGGCTATGCTGCATCAAAAGTAGCGGTTAGAAGACTAGCGGATAGCTGGAGGGGTTATCTTAAAAAATATAATATTCAGGTAACAACGATATGCCCCGGCTATATTAAAAGTGAAATGACAGACATCAATGAATTTAATATGCCTTTTTTAATGGACACTGATGTGGCTGCAACTAAGATGGTCAAAGCAATTGATAATGGTAAGAAAACCTATATTTTACCCTGGCAATGGAGACCAGTTATTTTTATCTCTAATTTGCTAGGCAAACGCCTTTTATCAAGAATATAAAATTCTATGCACAATCGAGCCATTGTTTTTTTGGACATGGATGGTGTCCTAGCAGATTTTTTCAGAGCCTTTGCTGATTGGGCAGGCGTTAATCACTGGAAAGAACTTACTGAAGAGGAGTTGGCAGAAGAATTGGATCGAATAATAGGAAGTGATTTTTTTGCAAATATACCTAAGACTCCTTCCTGTGATCAGATTATACAATTAGCTCTTGGTTTTTCTGGATCCTATTCAATACTTTCATCCCCATTAAGAAATGATGAAGAAAATACAATCATTCAAAAAAAAATATGGATTCAAAAAAATTTATCTCCCTTACCAGAAGAAATTTTTATTGTTAGAGAGAAATCTCCTTTTGCTCAATATCAAGGAACAAAAAATATTTTAATCGATGACCGTCCAGACAATATTATTCAATGGAAAGAAGCTGGGGGTTTTGGTATACGCTATCAAGCCAATAAAGATGATATTGAATTAATTGAAAAAGAATTGATTAATATCCAACTATAAATTTTTTAGTCATACCTTAATTCAACCAATTCATACCAAGTCTGCATATAACCAGTTACTGAAGCCTGTACAATAATAAAGTCATCTTCAGTAAGCCATATATCATAAGGTGGATGCTTAACACCTTCATTGAATCCCACATCATCAATATAACTAAAGTGATGGCAATTGAATACCCCTGCTTGAACTGTTACCTCCTCCATACCATGATACTGACAATCTATGGTTAACTCTGATATTAACGGTGGTGTGGCACCTCTATGATCGAGAGATGGCATAAAGCATCTCATGGTTTCAATCACTGGTCCTTTACTGATATCTATTGATTTACAGTTAAAGCCGTCTCCCACTATTGGGTGTGTTCCAAATGCATGAAAAGATCCGTTTGTTTTTTCTTTTTGGGAGACGCGATCTATCGACGGCCCAAAAGACTCACACTCTATAATCCCATCACCCGTTTCATCTAAATCGAAACGAAACCAACCCGAACCCATGAATTCATCCCCAACTGTCAATCGAATGAAACAATCTGTTGGTTTATTATTCTTGTCTTGAGCTAGAATGACATCTCGCATTACTGATGGCTTTGGCTCTTCAATTTCACAATGAGCTCTCAAAGTGACATTACCATCATTATGCTTGGTTATATGAAATGTTTCATGCCCTCTAGGCTGATTCATCAATTCTTCTTTTTTTGATGTATAGGCAATCCGTCCGAAGATATTCTGATGCTCCATCAATAAACTCCTTTAATTTTTATAAAAATATTTAGTCGTTTTTTGATGCTCTTTCAAAAAATCAACTGGTTTAAATCTCTCTCCATACTGATCAACTAATTTTTCCATCTGAGATAAAATGAGTTCAAGATTTTTATCCAGCATTCTAAAGGGACCGCCTTCAAAAGGAGGGAACCCCATACCAAATATAGCTCCTATATCCCCATCTTTTGGATTGCTTATAATACCTTCTGAAAGAGTTAATGCTGCTTCATTTAGTAAGGAGTAAAGTAATCGATTCTGAATATCTATCAATGGAATTTTATTTTGACTCCCTCTTTCAATCAAAGTATCAACAGAGGAATTAACACTCGATTTTTTACCCGTTTTATGATCATAGAGATAAAAACCTTTACCGCCTTTTTTACCAAGCAACCCTCCTTCATCATGCATCTTCTTAGCAGTAAAAGAGACTTCCAACCTTGTTTTTTCATCCATTGCTAGAATCCGATCTTCACTAATAACATCGGCACAAACATCCAAGCCGACATGATCCATAAGTGCTAGTGGTCCCATAGGAAAACCAATTTTCACTATGGCATTATCTATTGACTTTGCGTCTACGCCTTCGTCAAACATTTTTAGTGCTTCATTCATATAAGGCCCTAAAATCCTATTCACATAAAACCCAGGACTGTCTTTAACTATGATACAAGTCTTGCCTTGCCGAACACCAAGATCATAACTCGCGGCCACTACATGTTCCGAAGTGAATGGAGTTCTTATTATCTCTAATAGAGGCATAAGTGGCACAGGAGAAAAATAGTGCATTCCAATAATATTCTCAGGTCTCTTAGCAGACTCAGCCATTTCCGAAATAGAGAGAGATGATGTATTCGATGCAATAATTGTATTTCTATTTATTTGGTCTTCAAGGTCAGCGATAATCTCTTTTTTTAGATTCATATTTTCAAAAACAGCTTCTATGACTAAATCGACTTTTGAAAACTCACTGAGAGTAACATTGCCTCTCATACGATGAATAACCTCTTTGGCCTCTAGGGGTGTCATGGCTTTTCTTTTTACTTTTTTCGAGAGTCGCTTCCATATTTCTGTTCTTGCATGTGAGATACTTTTGTCTGCTACATCTGTTATCAATACATCCAATCCATTTTTTATAGAGATCTCTGCAATACCAGCGCCCATGAACCCAGCGCCCATGATGCCCATGGACTCAATCCTTGAAAAAGATGAATCAATGGGATTTTTCTTTTTCTCTGTGGATGTAAAAAAGATGTTCATTAATTCTTTACTCACGTCACCAATAATCAATTCTTCACATAATTCAGATTCTCTCTGATACCCCACCTTGATGCCTTTCTTTAATCCTGTCTCAACACAATCAATAATAGCTAGTGGTGCTGGATAATGTCCTTTAGTCATCTTTTGAACGGTCTTTCTTGCTTGACTAAAAACCAAACGATTACCAAGAGATGTATGATCTAAGAATCGGTTCATTAAAGTTTGCTTACGCTTCCTTTTTAAAGGATTATCTTTTAGCTTTTTAACCATGGAGCAAGCTGCAATTAAGAGTTTGCTTTGATTGACTACTTCATCCACCAAGCCCATTCTTAAGGCTTTTTTTGCAAAGATATTTTTACCCGTGAGCATCATATCCAACGCAGCACTTGCACCAATTAATCTAGGAAGCCTCTGAGTCCCTCCTCCTGCTGGTAGAATGCCTAATTTTACTTCAGGTAGACCAAATTTTGTCCGACTATCGTCTGAAGCTATTCTGCCCTGACAAGCTAAAGTAATTTCTAGACCAAGCCCATAGCAAACACCATGAACTGCAGAGACAATTGGTTTTGGAAAATCCTCTAAGTATTGAAGAAATCGATGTCCTTCCTCAAAGACTGGAATGAAATCTCCTTTCTTTTCCGCTTTGAAAGAATGAATATCAAAACCAGCAATAAAATCCTTTTTCTTACTGATCAATACCATACCTTCAATAGAGTCATCATTGGCCAAAGAGAGAAATGTATCTTCAAAATCGCTGAGTAAATCAAAGGACATAACATTTTGCTCTGAATTCAATTTATCAAGCCAAATAACAGCTACATTATCTCTAATTTCTATCGTTACATTTTTACCTTGATCTGAATTCATATTTTTTTATTTATACTTTTCAATAATCATCGCATGGCCATGAGCACCTGCAGCACAAGCGGCAATTAAAGCATATCTCCCATTCTCTCTGATTAATTTATTAGAGGCCATTGTAAGTAAGCGTGAGCCTGTTGCCCCAAAGGGATGGCCAATGGAAAGTGAGCCGCCTTCAGTATTAATTTTTTCCATTGGAATCTTCCCTATGCTTTTATTTAAGCCAAGCTTACTTCTCGCAAATTCTTCTGACTCTAGAGCTTTTAATACTGCTAATACCTGTCCAGAAAAAGCCTCATGCAGCTCAAAGAAATCAATTTCATCCAAACTGAGTCCAGTTTTTTGTAATACCTTGGGAATTGCATAGGCAGGTCCTAGCAGCAACTCATCGTCTAGGCTTTGGCCAGTGAATACGAAATCAACAATTCTTGATTTGGGTTTCAAATTAAGTTCATCTGCTTTTTCTTCAGTCATAATCAAGGATGCAGCAGCTCCATCGGTTAAAAAAGAAGAGTTGGCAGCAGTAAAAGTGCCATGTTTTTTATCAAAAACTGGTTTTAATTTTGCAATAGCTTCAATTGTGGTGTCCCCTCTAATCCCATTGTCTTCTTTAATAGGTATAAATTTAGGTGGGAGTGAAACCTCAACAATGTCTTCAAAAGCACCCTCTTTATTTGCTTTCGATGCCAGTTGATGCGAACGAGCAGCAAAAGCATCTGTTTCTTCTCTAGTAACGCCGTATTTTGAAGCAATAATTTCTCCATCATCTCCCATGCTTCTTTTTGTGAAAAACTCTGAAATACTAGGTGGATCAGGCAAAAAATCAGTTGGCCTCAATGACAGCAAAAACTGAAGACCTTGCAGTGGTGATTTTATTTTTTGTGCCTTAATGAGTTTTTTTCTCATTCTTTTCTTATACCCAATGGGAGCGTCCGAAGCACTCTCAACGCCTCCTGCTATTATGACTTCTGATTGCCCTGATGATATATTTCCAATAGCATCAGCTATGGCTCGATTGGCAGAAATACAGGCTTGGCTAACGGTATAACATGGCACTGAGTCCGGAATACCAGCAAGCAATGCAGATTCTCTAGCTACATTGTGTGTTTTAACATTGGAGACTACATTTCCCATAATGACTTCATCAATATCAAAAGGGCTAATACCCGATCGAGTTAAAAGACCTTTAATAGCAAGGTGACCTAATTCATACGTAGATAGATCATCATACCCAGTCCCTGATCTTAAAAAAGGGATTCTGGCGCCTTCTACAAATACGATATTTTTACTCAAAGCCATTTTATTATCACTCCTGAGGTTGCATAGTTTAGAATAGAAACTAAAGATAAAATAATCAATATTATATATCCAATATTAATATTAGAGTGCTATGAGAAGCAAAAGAAAACAAAGGTTTTATTGTCAGCCTGTTCAAAAAGGTGAAGGAGAAATCATCCTGTCCGGCGATACCGCTCATCATTTAACAAAAGTTTTACGATTTAAGCCAGGTGACATACTGACAGTTTTTGATGGCAGTGGGTTTGAATGGGATGCAAAAATACTGGATAAAAAAAGAAAGGCTGTTGTGGTTAAGCTACTTAAAAAAAGTAAACCCATTGTAGAGTCGCCACTAAAAATTACTTTGATGCAATCGGTATCGAGGAGTCAAAGAATGGATTTAGCGATTCAGAAAGCAACTGAATTAGGAGTTCATCGAATTGTGCCTATCCTAACCAATAACACAGTGGTTCAATTGGATCGTAAACATGCTAAGAAAAAAATGAATCATTGGAAAAATATTATTATTAATGCTGCTGAACAATCTGGGAGAGTGAGTTTGCCGTTAATAGAAGAGCCAACTCAACTGGATGAAACATTACTCCATTTGTATAAAAATGAATATGCCCTCTTTCTGGATACAACTGGAACAACTGACTTAGGATCAAAAAAAGTAAGTAATATAACCATAGCTATTGGCCCTGAGGGTGGCTTTACTGAGGTTGAAAGAAATATGGCAGATCAAGCTGGTTATCATATTGTGAAAACTGGTCCTAGACTCTTAAGAACTGAAACTGCTCCAATTATGGCTATCAGTATTTTGCAATATCTATATGGGGATCTAGCCAATTAGTTTAAGATGATGAGTATTAATATAAGAAAAAAGTAATCAGTATGAAATTAGCAGTAATTATGGATCCAATCAATGAGATCATTCCTCAAAAAGATGGCACTTTGGATCTACTATTAGAGGCACAATCTAGATCTTATGAAATGACTTATTTTGAGCAAAAAGACCTCAAAATAATGAATGGAAAAGCTATCGGCTTAGGGAAAAAATTACAGGTTGAAGACAGCTCAGATAAATGGTTTTCATTCCAAGAAGATCATGAAACAGAACTGTCTTATTTTGATATTATCCTAATGAGAAAAGATCCACCATTTAATACTGAATACATCTACGCCACCTATATACTTGACTTGGCAGCTAAAGGTGGATCATTGGTGGTCAATCGACCTGATGCTTTACGAAATTTTAATGAAAAAGTTAGTATCAGCCTCTTTCCCAACTTAACTCCTAAAACTTTAATCAGTTGTGCAGAAAAAGAAATCCGAAACTTCATTGCAAAACAAGATAAAACAGTGGTTAAGCCCCTCGATGGTATGGGAGGTAAATCAATCTTTATTATTGATAAAAATGATCTCAATATCAGATCTATCCTTGAAGCAGTAACTGATGATTTTACAAAAACTATTATGGCGCAAACTTATGTACCAGAAATTACAGCTGGTGATAAAAGAATACATATCATTAATGGAAAACATTGTGAAGTTCTTCTTGCAAGAATACCCTCTGAAGTGGAACATCGTGGAAACCTAGTTATGGGTGCTAAGCCTGAAGTACAGCCCTTAAGTGATAGAGATAAGGAAATATGCAATACCATTGCACCTACATTAGTGAAAAATGGAATTCTATTTGCTGGAATTGATGTAATTGGAGATTTTCTAACAGAAATCAACATCACAAGTCCTACTGGCATGAGAGAAATTGATCAATACCATCAATATAGTGTTTCTGCGATTCTCTTTAATCAATTAGAAAAGATATTGAATGAAAAGTAATCAATCGATCATTCATGATTTAACCGGTCAATTACTGATTGCTTCGCCGAATTTAAACGATCCAAATTTTATTAAAACTGTCACTCTCATCTGTGAAAATAATGCAATGGGATCCCTTGGACTCATTATTAATAAACCTGCAGAAAGCACTATAGAGGAAATTTTTAATGAGCTTGACCTTCAAACCTTGGATGAATTTAACAATATACCCATAATGCAAGGAGGCCCTATGGGAATGGAAAGAGGCTTTGTTATCCATAATGATGGTCAATACAAGCACACCTCAACCATCAATAAACAATTCAATATCACTACTTCAAAAGATATCTTAGAGGACATATCAACTGGCAATGGGCCCAAAGACTCTCTTTTAGTCCTAGGTTATGCAGGTTGGGGGCCGGGTCAATTGGAGGAAGAGCTAAAAACTAATTCTTGGCTCTGCGCAGCCTCAGATGAAGATATTTTATTTAATACGCCCTACCAAAATAGATGGGACTATGCCATTCAAGGGCTTGGTATCAATATCAACAATATGTCCGATGAAATTGGTCATGCTTAACCTTAAATTTAAACAACATTGAGTGAAATGAATGCAATTGTTTTAATAGGCTTTGACTTTGGTACAAAAAAAATTGGCGTAGCCATTGCACAAACCATTACCAAAACTGCTACGCCTATGCCTGCAATAAAAATGATTAATGGTCAACCAAGATGGAATGAACTGGATACAATCATTTCAGATTATAAACCCAATAAAGCCATTATTGGTCTTCCAGATTCAAAGAATGAAAACACTACCAATCTCATCAAAAAAATTAAAATATTCTCATCTGCTTTAGAAAAAAAATATACAATTCCAACAATATTGATAAATGAGGGTTTTAGCACTCAAATGGCAAAACAAGAGTTGAAAGAAAAGAGAAACTCTGGAATCTTAAAAAATAGAATTAAGAAAGGGCAAGCGGACAGCACAGCTGCAAAAATTATTTTGGAACAATGGCTCCAATCAAATTGATATGATTATTGGAAAACATAAGGATCAGAACTTTTGAAACATCTGCTTTATTTAAGAGATCTTAATAAAAACTTAATCGATGAACTCCTTGAGTCAGCAGAATATTTCTTATCGAAGAATAATAGCGTCTCAATGTCAGAAAAAATATTACAAGGCATTGATCTTGCTAATATCTTTTTCGAACCCAGTACAAGAACTCGTAGTTCCTTTCAAATAGCTGCGACAAAACTAGGAAGTAATGTACTGAACATTGATGAAGAACACTCCTCAAGAACGAAAGGTGAAACAATCATTGATACAATCAAAACACTTGAGGCAATGGGTGTTACTTACTTTATCATTCGCCATAAAGAACAAGGATTTTTAGAAACCGTCTTAGAGAAAATTGGAGAAGATTCACACTTAATCAATGCAGGTGAGTCATCAGTGTCTCACCCAACACAAGGTTTGCTTGACCTTCTAACCATTAAAAGACATAAGAGTAATTTTAAGGACATTAAAGTCACCATAGTGGGTGACATCAAACACTCAAGGGTTGCTAGGTCACTGGTAGAGGGTCTATCAATTATGGGGACCGATCAAATATTCTTGGTCTCCCCGAATGAATTTAAACCAGATATGAGCCATTACCAGAATACGAATCATACCGATGACCTATCCATTGGCTTGAAAGAAGCAGATGTGGTTGTTGCACTTAGAGTGCAGAAAGAAAGAATTCAAGAGTTGAATAATGATATAGATTCTGGTCATTATTTTGAAGGCTATGGCCTAACTCATGAAAAAATAGCAAATTGTAAAGAGAAAGTTATTGTCATGCACCCAGGACCAATGAACAGAGGTATAGAGATTTCTAATGAAGTTGCCGATGGTCCTCACTCAGTAATTAATGAACAAGTCACAAATGGTATAGCAATGAGAATGGCTCTATTGTCTTTAATCAAGAAAAGGCATGCATCATCATGAGTCAAAAGTCTTCAACTGTTTTTGAGGAAAAAGCAAAGGTTATTTCACAAAAAGAGTATGCCGATCGACAATTTGTTCTGACTGTTGAAGCACCAAAGTCAGCATCAAAAGCAAAGCCAGGAGAATTTGCCTTTATCGATTGTGGGGAAAACCATCTACTGAGAAGACCGCTTTCCTATTTGAGAAATAATGCGAGTAACCACACTGTCGAATTTATGTATAAGACCTTGGGACCCGGACTCGAAGCCTTAAGCAAGCTAAAAAAAGGCGATCATGTAAATCTTATGGGTCCCATTGGAAATGGCTTCAGCCATGAAGACCCTATTAAACAACCGGTTATGATTGGTGGTGGCGTCGGCATACCGCCGGTGCTATTTCTAGCGGAATATCTAAAAAAGAGCAATGAAGATTGCCAGCCTATCGCTTTTTTTGGCTCTGAACTATCTTTTCCTTTTGACTTAACTCAGTCAAACATAAACATCACTGGTATAAAAAAAGAAATTAATACCACTATTCAATCCATGGAGAATCTTGATATCGCTTGTCGATTATCGAGCTTTTCTAATTTTGAAGGCTGCTATCAAGGCTATGTTACAGAATTGGCTGATCAATGGTTATGTGGTCTAACTAGGGAAGAAAAAGATGAAGTCATCATTTATGCGTGTGGTCCTGAGCCAATGCTGGAAGCCACTAGTAAATTAGCTCGCTCTCATCAGGTAGACTGCAAACTATCTCTGGAAGAATTTATGGCATGTGCTATAGGGGGTTGTGCAGGGTGTACTGTTAAAGTTTATTTGCCTGAAGGTGAAGCCATGAAAAGAGTATGTGTGGATGGTCCTGTATTTGATGCAATAAGTATTTATCCCAATGAATCAGATTGAAAAGAACTATCTTTTAATCCAGGATAATATTGCAAAATTAATTGAAGACAATAGTCGCATGATTCAGGCTCCTACTATTATTGCAGTAACAAAAAAAAGGTCTATTGCAGAAATAAATAGGGCCTATCAATTAGGAATGAATCACTTTGGTGAAAACTACCTTCAAGAAGCAATTGAAAAAATTAATTTATTTAAAGAACAAGCAACTTGGCACTTTATTGGTTCAATTCAATCAAATAAAACAAAATTAATTGCCAAGCATTTTGATTGGGTCCATACAATTACCCGAATTAAAGTGGCAAAAAAACTCAATGAATACAGAACTTCAAAAATGCCGTCATTAAACATTTGCATTCAAGTAAAACTCGATGAGAATGATACTAGAGAGAGTCTATCTATTGACCAGATTCCACAATTAATGAAAGAATTAGACGTCTGCTCCAACTTAAACGTTAGAGGATTTATGGGAATAACTCAGCCAGATGCTTCAATGCAACATCGTGTTCAATGCTTTAAAAGATTAAAAGAAGCTTTTGATGCCGTCAATCAAAGTGGCTATAGTATGGATACAATCTCTCTTGGAATGTCTGACGATTATGAATTAGCCATTCAAAATCATTCAAATATGATTAGAATAGGCACAGCATTATTTGGTATGAGAAAATAAATTTAGATTTTTTATTATGTATGAGAATAAAAAAATAGGCTTTATAGGTGGCGGCATGGTTGCGGAAGCAATTATTCGAGGATTAATTCTGCATGGACACAATGCAAGCAATATTTATGTATCAGACCCTTCTGAGAAAAGAAGAGAATTACTATCAATACTCAATAAAAAATTGAATATTGATGTGAGTAATAATGCCATTGTTGAACAATCTGAAATTATTATCATGGCTGTCAAGCCCCAAGTCTTTATGAGTGTTGCTGAGGATATAAAAATCATTCAGTCTCAAAAGAATGCAATGATTATGTCGGTTGCAGCTGGAATTGAAATGAAGCAAATGCAAAATATTTTTGGAGATAGAACAAAAATATGCAGAGTGATGCCTAATACGCCTTGTTTGGTTGGCCAAGGGATATCGGCCCTAATACAATCCAATTTAAGTGAGTCAGAAATTGTTCTAGCTACTTACATTTTTAATTCTGTAGGAAAAACGATTTGGATCCAAGATGAAGAATGGATGCACACCATCACTGCTGTTTCTGGGAGTGGACCAGCTTACTTTTTTCATATGATGAATGTCCTTAAGCTCGCTGGAAACAAAGCTGGTATTCCAGAAGAAATATCAAAAGCTCTTGCCATACAAACAGCTTTAGGTGCGAGTCATTTAGCATTGAATAGTTCGGATGATCTTGAAACCTTAAAAAAGAAAGTCATGTCGCCCGGAGGAACCACTGAAGCAGCATTTGATTCTTTAATGGAGAATAAGCTTGATAGAATATGGGAAGAAGCGATAGCTTCAGCAAAACAAAGATCAATTGAATTAGGCGATCAAGAAGATTAATCGCAGTTCTTGGTAGAGAGATAAAGTAAGATGCACCTTTTTTTATTCTTATTTAAAACGCTGGTTGATTTACTGATAATTGGTTTAATGCTCAGAATATTCTGTTCACTCTGGATCAATAACACCAATCCAATTCATCAGGCCATAGTGTTAATGACCAATCCATTGATTAGACCATTGTCGCCATATATCAGAAACAAAAATCAATTGATTCTCCTCCTAGTTGGTTTGTCCGTAATGATTAAATTTTTCTCTCTCTGGTTTGCATTCTCCCTTTATTGCTTGGTAGGACTGAACCTGCTTCAATTGTTAGCTTTGAGTGTAATGACCTTGATAACCTTTGTTTTAAAACTCTTTTTCTTTGGTGTTTTAGCACACGCCATTTTAAGTTGGCTGGCTCCAAATAATTACAGTCCTGCATCGGATTTTATCAGGCAATTAATCGTACCGATTCTTCGACCCATACAAAAGAAATTACCTTACCCAGCTGGTTTAGATTTTTCACCCTTTATTGCCATAGTGATTATTCAATCTCTGATAATGATAGTTCCAATTAATAGTGTATTGGCCGAAGTGGTCTGCACTAATTTATATCAAATACTATAATATGACTAGATTATGAAGATAACAAAGGCAGAAATTAATAAACACGATATGCAGCTCAAAGCACCGTGGGCGATTGCAGGAAAAGTTACGGAATCGGTTGAAAATATTTTTATTGAACTGACAACCGAAGAGGGACTCATTGGTCTGGGATCCGGCGCTCCCTCACTTGATGTAGCGGGAGAGTCTGTTGAAAGTTCTCATGAAAAAATGAAGCATTTCTCTAAGGATTTAATAGGAGTGAACCTAGATGATACAAACCATTTATTCGACTTACTAGAGAATAATTTAAAGCATTTCCCTGCTGCAAGATCTGCTATCGACATGGCAATCTATGACTTACTATCTAAATCAGAAGGTAAATCACTTATTGATCTCTTGGGCAGATCACACAAGACACTGCCTACTTCTATTACTATAGGTGTATCTTCTTTCAAAAAAACTGTGGATGATGCTAAAGCACACATTGATAATGGATTTTCTCATCTAAAAATTAAGATTGGTGAAAATGTTGATGAAGACATTGAAAAAGTATCCGCTCTTTTTGACTTAAGCCCTGAATCTGTGGCAATTCGTGTGGATGCAAATCGAGGTTATTCATTGAAAGATTTAGAAAAGTTTTACGATCGTACTCATCATTTAGGTTTGGAATTAATTGAGCAGCCATTGGAAGTAGATAAAAATTTAGAAATGTTAAATTTTTCCGATGACATCAGGGCAATCTGTGTTGCTGACGAAAGCCTGCACTCGCCAGATGATGCCATCGCCTTGGTTTCAAATCCAAAACCTTTTGGAGTTTTTAATATCAAACTAATGAAATGCGGAGGCATAAGGGAAGCCTTGAAAATTGCTACGATTGCTGAAAATGAGGGCATTGCTTTGATGTGGGGTTGTATGGATGAAAGTAAAATCAGTATTGCTGCCGCTCTGCATGCTGCATTTTCATCGCCCGCGACTAAGTATATTGATTTGGATGGTTTTTTTGATTTGGGTTGGGATTTAGTCAGTGGTGGTTATACTTGCAATAATGGAATGCTGGAAACCAATGGAAAACTAGGGTTGGGGGTTTATTACAATGAATGATCCGAGAGGCAGTGCATTAGTTTATAGTGGCGGCTTACTAGATGAGATACATGCAAAAACAGCGCATGGTTTGCTCAGATATTCTGAGCGATTTAATATTCTAGGAATGCTTGACCAAAAGTTTCAAGGTTGTAATTCAGATGAGATCATCTCAAATTGTAAAATAAATATTCCAATCTATAAAAATTTTGATACTGCATGCCAGTCGTTGAATCAAAATCCTGATTTTCTTGTTATAGGAGTTGCATTTGGAGGAGGAAAGCTTCCCAACGAGCATCGTCAGGTGGTTGAAGATGCTTTAAAGAATGGCGTTAATGTGGTCTGTGGGTTGCATGAAATTCTAGGAGAGGATCCAAACTTTAAAATTCTTGCTGAACAAAATGGTGCAGAAATTTTTGATATTAGAAAACCAAAAAATATCAATGAGCTCTCTTTTTGGAGTGGGGAAATACTCAGTTTAGAAACACCAAGAATAGCTGTATTAGGAAGCGACTGTGCAGTAGGTAAAAGAACAGCATGTCAATTTCTAACCAATGCATTGAATCAAGAATCCATTAAAACAGAGGTTATTTACACTGGACAAACAGGCTTTCTGCAAGGTTTTAAACATGGTTTTATTCTAGACTCAACAATGAATGACTTTGTTTCGGGTGAGTTGGAAAAAGCAATCTTAGAGTGTGAAAAAGAGAGTCAGCCCGACTTGATGCTGATCGAAGGCCAATCCTCTTTAAGAAATCCTTCTGGACCGTGCGGCTCTGAATTGCTTTTATCTGCAGATGTTCAGGGCGTTATTTTGGTGCATCCATTTGATAGAAAATACTTTGATAACTTTGAAGAATTTAAATGTGAAGTGCCCACTCTAATAGAAGAATTAGAATTAATAAAAAATTATGGAAAAGAAACTCTAGGTATTTGCATCAATTGCAATGATCAAAACTTCAACTCTGAGACAATAATTCAACAAACTGGGATTCCCGCCATTAACCCAATTTATCAAAACCTTTCACCGATTATTGAAAAAATTAAGAATACTATTTTGTAAATACTTGGTGTTTAATCTTTAATACTATTGAGTTGGATACATAGAGTAAATCTGCAATCTTACGAACTAAATAATCTTCATACTTATCAAGAGTATTATCAGAAACTGCTAATTTCCAGAGCAGAGCAATCACATCTTCTTTTTGCTTGTGACTGAGAGTATCATGTAAATCTTTTGTAAATTCATGCAATGATACACTTGCATCTAACTTTTCTTCAGCAAGACTGAATAGGAGTTTTGAATCCTCAGGAGTCAACTCAAAATGTATTTTCAGTAAATCAACAATGGACTGATTCTCCGATTCATCTTGGTGAAAATCAGCTCTAGCCATTTCAATCAAAAGAACGCCCACAGCAATTTGATGAGAATGAAATTCAGCTTCAGGAGTGATCTCTTCTTTTTTTGATTTAAATAAATTGAAAAATGATGCCATCTCTTTTGTTCCAAAAAATTGTAAGAATTAATGATAATTGATCTGTAAGCAGTTTTATATAGTTTCCAATTAACATAGAATGGTTTAATTAAAAATAATTATGCTATGAATACTGAAATAAATTCTGCAAAAGCTCTAAAATTTGGCATTCTTGCGAGTGTATTTTTTACCATTCTAATTTGGGTTACAGATCAACTCTGGTTTCAAGAACCCATATTATTGCCTAAGCCGGAAGGGATTGCTTTTTGGTATAAGTGGCAATTGCTTGAGCCCAGCTTTACATCAAGATTTACAGCTTGGACACTTTTTCTTTTTCATCAATGCAGTATTTGGTGGCTGATTTATAAAGCACAGCAAAGCCAACCGAAATATACCGCAGGCTTGCATTGGTTTAATATTGCTGCACTCATCGTTAATGCAACATTCATTTTGCTTCATCTCATACAAACTTCCATCTGGTATGATGGTTTGGCTCAAGATGTGACTGAAGTCTCAGCTCAATGGTCTGTGATTGTTCTATTATTTGTAGTATTGATTATGGAGAATCAAAGACGAGGTATGTTTTTTGGCAAGCCTTTAAATTTTGTTACAGCGGCAGCTCATGGACTGAGAAAATATCATGGCTACTATTTTTCTTGGGCTACAATTTATACTTTTTGGTATCACCCGATGCTAATGACTCAAGCTCATATCTTTGGTTTCTTTTACATGTTTTTATTACTGCTTCAAGGCAGTTTATTTTTTACCCGAGCACACTTAAACTCTAATTGGACAACTTTCGTGGAAGTGATGGTTGTTATTCATGCTCTGATGGTGGCTCTTATGATTGGTCATAATTGGCCCATGTTTGTATTTGGATTCTTAGGTATCTTTATGGTGACTCAATTATATGGGTTGCCGATCAGTCAAAAAATGAGGATGTTCCTCTGGGCTTTATTTCTTGCTTTTTATTTTTTGGTCTATAATTTTCAAGAATGGGAAAATTTTTATGAAATCATTTTCATTACTTCAACTGAATGGGGATGTGCAATGCTGCTCTCAGCTTTGATATTATTTTTTCAATCCGATTTTATTAAAAATTTATTCAACACTAAAAAAATACAATCATGAAACTGCAATCCACTACATTCTTGAATAATAAATTAATCCCGGAACGCTGTGCTTTTGGGATCAAAGACACAGAAAGTCATATGGCACTTGGGTCTAATAAAAGTCCTCAATTATCTTGGTCTGAGATACCAAAAAATACCCTCTCCTTGGTCCTACTATGCATCGATACGGATGTTCCATCCTCTTTGGATGATTTCAATAAAGAGGACAGAAAGATCTCAAAAGATTTACCCCGAGTGAACTTTGCTCACTGGGTGATGGTCGACATCAGGCCAATCGATGGCAGTATTGAAGAAGCCGAGTGCTCAGATGGCATTACACCGGGTGGCAAAAAAAATCCATCTGGACCGGAAGGAAGCCGTCAAGGCATTAATGATTACACACAATTTATGTCCGGTGATCCTGAAATGGAAGGCAATTACTTTGGCTATGAAGGACCATGTCCTCCTTGGAATGATGAATTAATTCATCATTATCGATTCAAGCTTTTTGCTTGTGATTTTGATAAATGCCCAGTTGAAGGTGCATTTACAGAAGCGGATGTGAAAGCAGCGCTAGAGGGGCATATTATCGATGAAGTAGAACTTACTGGATTGTATAGCTTAAACCCTGATTTAGGTTGACGTTTCGAAACTGAATGAACCACAATCAGGAAGGCTCTCAACCAAATTTGGACCAACCAATTGACTGGGAGTTAAGGTACCAAAATTGCCCTGGTAATTTTCCAGTAGATGATTAGCACAGATTATAGATCCATTAACGGTAACCTCGTAGCCATTGTTTGTTTTTATGCGGCATATAACTTTTTTACCTGCATCATTCTCCACCTCACCCCAAACATGCATGGGTGATTTCTGACGCTGGTTCTCATCAGGTCCCTTAGGGCCTTGGTCTATTTTATTTTTTAATATTTTTTGAACAATACTTAATCCCAAAAACCAACGCACATAATTCGCCAATTTCATAGACTTAAGAGCTGTTGCTGAAGTCGGCATATAGACTTCTATGTTTGGAATCGAAGTGCTATAAAATGCAGTGGAAATATCTCCCCATGGAATAGCAACTGCAAGTTTTTCCCCATTACCAAAATCAATCTTTCTATCTAAAGCACCAAGAGGAATGGTAGTCAGTTTTCCATCTTTTCTAATCTTGCAACCTTGTGGTATCCCCTCGATACTGGTTTTAGCAGTGCCTCTACTGAAGCTTCCATTGGAGTCAAATCCCATTCTTAAATGAATGGCATCTGGCATTTTTAATTTTAACTGAGCAGCAACACAATCGGTAGGTATCACATCAAAACCGACCCCAGGACAAATAACTATTTCTGCCTCTCTGGCTTGATGGGATAATTTTTGAGAAGCTTCGAAAACAGAAATCTCTCCTGTGATATCCAAATAATGGGTCTTGGCTTTAATGCAAGCCTCCATCATGGGTTTGGCTGTCTTAGAAAAAGGTCCAGCAGAATGTACAACTACTGAAACATCTTTAATGCATTCAACTAAATGATCATCCTCAAGAGAAAAGCATCGAAAAGGTAAATCTAATTCATCAGCCAATGCCTGAATACTCTTTTCATTTCGACCAGCCAAAATGGGTTTCATGCCTTGCAATTTAGCTCTTCGGGCTGTTAATTCTCCAGTATAGCCGTTGGCGCCATAAATCATCCACTCACTCACTATATTTCTCCATCGGATTCAAAATTTAATGCCAATGAGTTGATGCAATATCTAAGTCCGGTTGGCTGAGGACCATCGTTAAAGACATGGCCAAGATGGGCTTCGCATTTGGCACATAAAACTTCGTCTCTCGCCATACCATGACTGCGATCTGACTCTACACTCACAGAATCAGCATTCTCAATATCATAAAAACTGGGCCAACCAGTTCCTGAATCAAATTTGGTTTCAGAATCAAAAAGCCTATTGCCGCAGCATACACATATGTATAAACCTGAATCTTTATTGGCAAGAAGCTCTCCTGTAAAAGGTGCCTCAGTGCCTTTTTGCTGTGTTACAAACGCTTGATCCTCAGTTAGATGATCCAAGTTTATTTCATTCTTTTTATCAGTATTCATAAAAACATTTTAAAACATTTAAAATGCGATGAGTGATTATTTTTTAAGATGCCTATTTATATAATCAATATTGTGATTAAACTAAGTCAATGGAACATAAAAAAATAAATTTTCATACTTACTTGCTTCCCAAAAACTGGATCATCAGCATTGTTTTATTAAAAGCGAGATTGATCTCACTGCTCCCATTTAATTGGATTTTAAAGTTAGGACACACACTAGGGATATTACTTTATTGCATCCCATCTAAACGATCCATCATTGCTATGAAGAATATTGAACTTTGTTTTCCGGAATTATCTGGATTTGAAAAAAAGAAATTATTGAAACAACATTTTAGCTCTCTCGGTATTGGCTTTCTTGAAGTGGCTATGGTGCGTTGGAAACCCACTAAAGTTTTAAAAAAATACATAACAATCAATGGTTTGGATCATCTAAAGAATGCCATTAACAAAGATAAAGGCGTGATTCTTATGAGCGCTCATTTTACTTCATTAGAAGTCAGTGCTTTAATTGGAAGAAAAGAAATAGTGCCTGATCTTCCTTCTATGGTGGGCATGTATCGCTTAGGTAACAACGCTATTATCAATCAATTCTTTCGTGAAGCTAGACTTAGATCAGTTGAAGGTTTGGTAACTAAGTTTGAAGTAAAAAGCTTAATCCAAGCTTTAAAAGAAAAGAAAATTATCTGGTATGCTTCGGATCAAAACTTCAGTGGTAAAAATGCAATTGAATTGGATTTTTTCAATCAAAAAGCTATGACAAATAGTGCGATTACTCGATTTATTGAAATGACAGGTTGCAGTGTACTGCCTTTTTTTCCTACAAGATTACCCAATCATCAAGGCTATAGCCTCAATATATATCCAGAAATTGAGTACAGGGCTAATCAAGATCCAAGAGAATATCTTATAAAATTTTATCGCGTCCTAGAAGAACATATTAAGAAAAACCCCGAACAATACTATTGGATACATCGAAGATTCAAGTCTAACTCTGAAAATAAGAATCCATACCTTTAAAAAAAGACCTATGGATTATCTTATCTGATTCTTGGTTTTCCTGAATATGGGTTTCCTCGGCTGGTTGGTGGCAGACTACCAATGTTTCTAAAATCTTTTTTCTCGATCAATCTCCCATTAGGAGAAAAAGTTTTCCATATGCCAGTTGCTACACCCTCATTGTATTGCTCTCTTGCTTGAAGTTCTCCATTGTCATAGAAAAATTCCCATACACCGTGTTTTTTTCTATTTTTTACTTCACCAGAAAGATAGATTGCACTATTTTCATGATAAGCAATAAATTCACCGTCCGGAGGAAGCTCTTGTGCCCCTATATTCAATGGAAATATTATGAATACTCCAGAGAGCAAGATGAGTTTTTTTAAGGTTAAATGCATTCAAAAATAATACGATATTCTGCCTGTATTTAATAGTGACATTTGCTGAATAGCTATTGAATGGGTTAATAAGAAGTCGCGGTGACTAAATCAATCCAACCTTTATCTGGAAAATCTTGATTCCTTAATAGGGTCAATTTTAATATTGATTTTCTGAGCCTCCTCAGATTAGCTTCAAGAATCTGCGGTGATGATTTTGAGAATCTCGTTTTATCAAAATCTAAAAAAAATACCTTATCATTGGCATCAATTTGTATGTTTTCAATATTGAGATCTTTATGAACTATGCCTTGTTGATGAAACCTGGAAAGACACTGCCCAATTCTTATCCACAGTTCTTTGGTCATTAATTCTTGTTTTATTTTATCTCCCATGGATTGCACATTTGGGATTTCTTGCGTCAAAAGGTCGGCTTGATAGATTAGACCCGACTGCCTTACCCTAGCAGCAATAGGCACTGGCACAGGTAAACTCAGAGCATGCATCTGACTCAATAAATTCCATTCCATGAAAGAACGTGTTTCTTCTAGACCCAAATAAAGGTATTGGTCGTAAATTAATTTAGAGAGCACTCCGCCACGACAATAATGCTTTAAAGCACAAGACTTTCCTTCTATATTAATAAAGAAAACAGAGCCTCTTCCTTTTCTGTTTTCATTTAAGGTTTGATTATTTTGCCAATTGGCTGAATTGAAAATATCATCGCTCACATCATGAATTAAAGTATCATCATATAAAATGATACTTTGATTAACTTTTACAATTTTTTTACTCATACAATGAATTCTCTTAATGATAGTTTAGCTCTAAAAAATATTTGTGTAATCAGATTATCAGCACTTGGCGATTGTTGTCATGCTTTAGCGATAGCCCAACATTTAAGAAATCAATTGCCTGAAGCTAATATCATATGGATTATTGGTAAAACTGAGTATCAACTTGTTGATCAAATAAGAGACATTCAATTCATCGTGGTTGATAAATCAAAGCTCTTTAAATCTTTAATAAAAGTCTTTATAGAATTAAGAAATATAACCTTTGATGTGGTCTTAAATATGCATGCTTCCATGAGTGCAAATTTAGTAAGCCTCATGGTGAAATCAAAAAGAAAAATTGGTTATGACAAGGTCAGAGCCAGAGATTTACAAAAAATTTTCTGCCATGAATCAATACCTTCAAAAAGCAATCAACATGTTTTAGATGGAATGCTTGAGTTCTTAAAATTCATTGGGATCGATTGCAATAAGCCAAAATGGAACTTACCAATTTGTAAAAAAGCTGAAAACACTATGAGGTCTCATATCAATTTAGATCAAGTCACATGCGTGATCAGTCCCTGCAGTAGCCAACGTTATGGTGATCAATACAATAGGAGTTGGCCCATTGAAAACTACATTGAGGTGATTCATCATCTGATTAAAATGAATGTACAGATTGTCATTACAGGTGGCAATACAGAAATAGAAAAAAAATATTCAGAAGAAATCTCTAAGATTTTCCCAAACCAAATCACTAACTTAATTGGTCAGAGTTCCATCAAAGAATTGGCTGCCATTATCAGCTTGTCGGATTTTGTTATTTCACCCGACTCAGGGCCTGCCCATATTGCCTCAGTGACAAACACACCAGTCATTGGTCTTTATGCCATGAGTAACCCTTTGAGAAGTGGTCCTTATAATTCTCAAGAATGGGTTATCAATGCCTATGAAAAATCACTGAGTACCTTCATGAGCACTAATGCTGAAAACGTAAAATGGGGACAGAAAATAAAACATCCAGAGGCCATGCATCTTATTCTACCCAAGACAGTAACCCACTATATTGATCAGCTAATAGCGACCTTATAAACTGCTTCTGCTATCACTAAGTCTTGAACGGCCACTCCAGTTAAATCTGCAACTGTTATCTGATCAAAATGATTTCGACCTTGAACCGATCCTTCAAATATTTGTCCTATTTCAACCAATTCATTTGCTTGTATCATTCCTTTTTTTAAGGCTTGATGAATTTCACCCCTTAATTGATTTTGCGGGATGCTATCAGCAACCACTATGTCTGCTCTGGCTAAGATATCACAATCTAATTCACATTTATCCGGCGTATCTGAACCTACTGCTGTGATGTGAGTTCCTGGTTGCACCCAATTGGATTGAATGATTGCCTTCTTTGAAGAAGTGGTGGTAATAATCAGTCTATTTTGTTTTATCACATCAGACAAATCTTCATGTATTACCAATTCAACCTCTAGGTCAGAAAGATCTTGTTGCAATTCTTTGCTCTTTTCTTTGTCTCGTCCCCAAACATTTATGATTTTGATTGGCATCAGCTCCATCAAGCATCTTGCTTGGTATCTAGCTTGAACACCATTCCCTATAATAGCTATACTTTCTATACCTTCATTAGCCAAGAGGACCGAGGCCATTGCTCCTGCAATACCAGTTCTTAAATCAGTTAAATTAGCCTGATCAATCAATATTGCTTTTGGAATACCTGTAACTATGTCAAATAGAAGCATCATCCCTTGTCCTGGTTTTATTCCTAATTGATTATTTTCAGAGAAGCCTGAAGCAATCTTAATCACATAGAAAGATCCCCCTTTAATATACCCATATTTAATATGTACTTCGCCTGGTGGTTTTTCAAAAAGTAGTTCACCCACTGGAGGTATCTCTGCATTGCCATTGGAGTATTCAATAAATGCCTGTTTCATTGGTTCATGTATCTCAATCTGATCAAGCAAAGATGATATTTTTTCCCAATCAAGAACAATAGGTTGAATCATGCAATAATCTCCTTCATTTTATCCATGCTTATATTAGCACCACAAATGATGATTAGTACTCGTTTGCCTTTTAAATGCTCTTTAAGCTTTATAAATCCAGCAACAGCAGTACCAGCAGCACCCTCAATCATCATTTGATGTGAGTCCATAAAAGACTTCATGGCACTGGCAATTTCAATTTCACTCAACAAAATGGACTGATCCACTATGGATTGGCAATAATCAAAAGTAATGGATCCACGCTCTAATGCTCCTGCAGATCCATCGCTCAAAGTATCCAAATGGTTAATATCTATAATATATCCAGCCTGCAACGCATAATGCATAGCAGCTGAATGAGATGGGGAACAAGCTATCACCTTTGTATTGGGATTTTTTTGCTTTAAGTAGCCTCCAATACCTGAAATTAAACCCCCTCCACCAACACAAACTAATACAACATCTATCGACTTCATCTGTTTATAAGCTTCTGCAGCAGTAGTGCCTTGTCCAACAATTACATCATAATCATTGTAGGGAGAAAGGAAGGGTAGATTATGCTTTTCAGCATATAGCCGGCCAGCAGTTTCTGCATCTCCAGATGTTTCTCCCTCAATCTTAAAGTCTGCCCCTAAATATTTTATTTTATTCAACTTTGCTGGAGACACATTCTCAGGAAGAAATATCAATGTGTCTAAATTAAGAATTCCTGCAGCATAGGCAACAGCAGAACCATGATTGCCAGATGAAGCTGTTATTATTCTTTTAGTATTTTCTTCAGACAGCAACATCAATTTATTGCTCGCCCCTCTTGCTTTGAAAGAACCAGTGACCTGATAATTTTCTAATTTCAAAAAAACTTCTGCTTCAGATTCTTCACTTAAGGAAGGTGAAAACTGTAATGGTGTTTTGCGAATAATTTTTTGTATTCTCTGAAGAGCGATCTCGACATCTTTATAAAAATTATCTTCCATTTCTTTGTACTCCCATTTGCTTATATATTTCTATATAGGAATTCGTCATTTGATCCACTGTATAATTTTTTGACTTCTCAATATTATTAACCTTAATTTTCTCATAAATTTCTTTATTGCTAAACAAGATCAACAACCAAGACATATAATCATCGATTGAGTCCACTTCTACTAAGTAGCCATTATTATTATGTTCAATAATTTCAGGTATACCACCCATATTAGAAGCAATAATAGGCAAACCAAAAGCAAGTGCATCCAGCAATATAGACCCCAAACCTTCATGCCTAGAAGGAAATAAAAATACATCAAATACCTTCATATAATCACCGACATTCTCAACGAATCCAATGACTTTAAGATTGCTTAACTTTTTAGCCTTCTTCAAGAATTCTTTTTCATCTCTCCCTCCACCCACCAATAAAAAAATAATATTGGGATGAATCTTTTGCATTTTTTCTGCAAGAGAAAATATTTGATGCTGTCCTTTATGGCTATCATCAAGAGCTCCAATATGGCCAACAACAAATTTACCTCTGAACTCAGATTTTATTTTTTCAACATTCAATTCATTGAAACTGAGTGACGAATGAGCACTGTTAATGATTTGACAATCCAAAGAAAGATCTAAGCTCTTATCTATGTTCTCAGAAATATTGTGAGTCAAAGCAACAATAAAAGACGCGCCTTGATAGATGGATGAATTCAATACATTATTTTTTGGCAGTCTTTGCACTCTCCTTGTGATTAAATAATTTTTTCTTGAAAATAAAGTGGACAACCAAAGAGCAAAGAAAGCTCTTGATTCATGAAAATGAAGAGCGCCTTTATTAAAAAAATATCTAATGCATGCAATGGTGCTTAAACCTGTTGCATTAATCTCTAAATTTTTAATTCTTTCGGCTTTTTTGTGTAAATCTGAATTTTTTCTACATATCAGTGATTGATTAAAGCCTCTTTCAGATAATGCATCCATCAAAAGTAAGGTTTGCCTCTCTCCCCCTCTGAAGCCGGATGCTAAATTGATGTGAGTCACTCTTGAAAGATTTTTATCCATCAAAATCAATTATTTCATAAACTGTACTGCAATAAGGGCATCTAGTATCTTTGGACTCAACCTCAAGAAAAACCTTAGGATGTCCATCCCAATCGTCATTGCCAAGCATGGGGCAGGATAAAGGCAGATCTTCTTTTTTTATTTGAATTATTTTTCTCTGATCGGAAGTCATTTTTCAATCCTTGTTTTAGTTCATAATAAACAACAGTAAAGTATAAATCTAATCTATAAAAAAAGCCCCGCTAAGCAGGGCTTTAATTTTTGTAGATTGGGATGGTTTCTTTACATCATTCCGCCCATTCCACCCATTCCACCCATTCCGCCCATATCAGGCATTGGTGAAACTGGAGCATCATCTTGAGGAGCTTCACTAACCATTGCTTCTGTAGTTAGCAGAAGACCCGTTACAGATGCTGCATTTTGCAATGCGTATCGAGTAACTTTTGTTGGATCAACGATGCCCATTTCAATCATATCTCCATATTCATCTGTAGCAGCATTATATCCATAGTTACCAGTTCCTTTTGCGACTTCATTTAGAATAACTGAAGCATCACTACCAGCATTGCTAACGATTTGACGAAGTGGTTCTTCTAATGCTCTTCTAAGAATATTGATACCCACATTTTGATCATCATTATCGCCTTCAATCTTATCCAATGCAGTTTTAGCTCTTACTAAAGCAACGCCACCACCAGGAACAATACCTTCTTCAACAGCAGCTTTGGTTGCATTTAATGCATCTTCCACTCTGGCTTTCTTTTCTTTCATCTCAATCTCAGTTGCAGCACCCACTTTAATCACTGCGACACCACCAGAAAGTTTTGCTAAACGTTCTTGTAACTTCTCACTGTCATAGTCTGAAGATGATTCTTCAATTTCAGCATTGATTTGACTGATTCTTGACTTAATGTCAGCAGCCGTTCCAGCTCCATCGATCACAGTAGTATTTTCTTTAGTGATTTGAACTTTTTTTGCTGTTCCTAGATCTTCCACGGTTGTTTTTTCTAGACTCAATCCAACCTCTTCAGAAATAACTTGGCTACCAGTAAGAATAGCGATATCTTGTAACATCGCTTTTCGTCTGTCGCCAAAACCAGGTGCTTTTACACCCGCGACTTTAACAATACCTCTGATATTATTGACAACCAATGTAGCTAGAGCTTCACCTTCTATATCTTCTGCAATAATAAGCAGTGGTCTTCCAGATTTAGCAACACCTTCGAGCAATGGCAAAAGATCTCTAATATTTGAAATTTTCTTATCAAATAAAAGTATGAATGGATCCTCTAACTCAACACTTTGACTGTCAGCTTGATTGATAAAGTAAGGAGAAAGGTAGCCACGATCAAACTGCATACCTTCTACAACATCAAGTTCATTTTCAAGACCAGATGCTTCTTCAACAGTTATGACTCCCTCTTTACCCACTTTTTCCATAGATTGAGCTATTATTTCACCAATTGCAGAATCAGAATTCGCAGATATAGTACCGACCTGTGAAATTGAATCATTTTCGGTACAAGGAGAAGAAATTGATTGAAGATTCTCGATAACAGCAGCTGTTGCTTTATCAATACCTCGCTTAAGATCCATTGGATTGTAACCAGCTGATACTGATTTTAACCCTTCTCTATAAATAGATTGGGCTAGAACCGTTGCAGTTGTTGTTCCATCTCCAGCAATATCTGATGTTTGGGATGCCACTTCTTTAACCATTTGTGCACCCATATTTTCAAAGTTGTCTTCCAATTCAATTTCTTTTGCAACCGACACGCCATCTTTAGTGACAGTAGGTGCTCCGAAACTCTTATCTAAAACAACATTTCTTCCTTTTGGTCCAAGCGTAACTTTTACAGCATCAGCAAGAACGTTTACACCAGCTAGCATTCTTTGACGAGCGCTATCACCAAACTTTACTTCTTTAGCAGCCATTTGATTATTCCTCTTTTAATTAATATATATATTTAAATTATTTTGATGCATTAGCCTTCGAATACTGCCATTACATCATCTTCTTTCATTACAAGTAGTTCTTCTCCATCCAGTTTGATCTCTGTTCCACTGTATTTACCAAAGAGAACTTCATCCCCTACTTTTAAATCCAATGGTCTTAAATCACCATTTTCTTGAACTAAACCCTTGCCTACTGCAACAACTTCACCTTTTATTGGTTTCTCAGTTGCACTATCAGGTAGAACGATTCCGCCTGGTGAAGTTTTCTCTTCTTCCATGCGTCTTACAATTACTCTGTCTTGAAGCGGACGAATATTCATCTATAATCTCCTCAATTTGTTATCATCTTTTTAAATCAATCCCTTATTTTAAAGATTGCAATTTTAGCAGTCTCCATAGGGGAGTGCTAATGATAGGGATGGTTTAGAAAAATTCAAGTGCCAATGATGCATTTTTTAGTATTTTTTTAAATTTTGATTAAAGAGAAAAACTGAGTAAATGGTAACAAGAACAATAAAGATTGCATTTCTGATTATGTTAATACTGCCAGGAATGCTATTGGCGCAGCAGGTACTCAAGCCCCAAGAGGCTTTTCCAGTATCAATTTCTTACCAAAATAATGTATTGCAGATCACGCATGAGATACAAAAAGGTTACTACTTATACAGAGATAAAATCTCCTATTCCGCATTAAATGATGATTTTGAATTAGGAAAAATACAATTGCCAAGTGGCATTGAATACACTGATGAATTTTTTGGAGCAACAGAAATTTATCGCTCAGGATTTACCCACTACCTTCCAGTAACAATAAATAATGGATCTATTGATACGTTTAATATAGAAGTAAATTCACAAGGGTGTGCTGACATTGGTTTATGCTATCCACCGCAAAAATGGATTAAAACCTTTTCAATAACATTAAAAAATCAAGAGGCTGCATTAACAAATACAGAAATACAAATTTCAGAACAAGCAAGATTGGGAAATATCATTACTGATGGCAATATTTTTTTAGTTTTCTTTATCTTCCTTGGTCTTGGTTTTGGATTGGCCTTTACTCCTTGTCATCTGCCCACAATCCCTATACTTTCTTCGATCATTATTGGTCAATCAGGAAATAATAAATTTAAGAGTTTAACGCTATCCTTAGCCTATGTGGCAGGTATGGCTATCACTTACTCTATTGCTGGTATTGCTGCTGCAATTGCAGGAAAACAACTGCAAGCCCTCTTTACTTTGCCTACATTCATAGTAGCTATCTCTATTTTATTTGGAATCTTAGGTTTCAGTATGTTGGGTAGCTTTAATATGCAAATGCCCAGTAATGTGATGAATAGAATCAATAATAGTCTTTCAAATCAATCGGGTGGTAATTATGTTGGGGTAATGATTATTGGTGCCTTATCGGCCTTGATGGTCACCGCTTGTGTCGCACCGCCATTGGTTGCAACTCTTATGGTGATTGGTGAAAGTGGCAATATTGCTAGAGGCATTATTGCTCTCTCTTCTTTAAGTCTTGGTTTAGGTATACCACTGATTATCATCGGTCTTACAGCTGGAAAATGGCTTCCTAAATCAGGAGCTTACCTAGAGAGCATAAAAAATCTTTTTGGGTTTATTATGTTTGCTATGGCGATATGGGTGCTCAACCCGCTTCTTAGTGATGAAGTCATTAATCTTCTATGGGGCATCATTTTAATTACAGCGGCAATCTATTTTCTATGGCCTCTCTCTAGAAGATCGTATAAGGAAAATAGTAAATCTCCCAAGTTTTATGCTTGTTTGGGAGCGATAATCTTAGGCTTAGCAATTGTTGCAAACCAAAGAGATCAAATAATATCAATCAATGCTCAAGAATCTTCATCTGGAATGATTGCCTCTTTATTCAAGCCCATTGGTTCTTTGAGTGATTTGGATAACAATCTAGAACTTGCGAGTAAGAGTGGAGATACTTCATTGCTTTATATTACCGCGGATTGGTGCATTTCATGCAAAAGGCTCGAGAGAGAAACATTTTCAGATCCAGATATGATTGAACTTTTGTCCAGTATAAACTCGATCAAAGCGGATGTTTCAAAGAATACTGAAGATGATATAGAACTGATGAAAAAATTAAGAATATTCGGACCGCCCACTCTAATAGTCTATGATCAAAATGGAATTGAGAGAGAAAATATTAGAAAAATTGGTGTGGTGAATGCTAAAGAATTAATAAGAGACATTAAAAATATACAATAATGAAAAGCTTTAAAACTATCATCATAATTTCTTCTGTTAGTTTATTAGCTATCTACCTCTTTATGAATACTATGGAACAAGAACAAGAGCCCATGTATCTGAGTTCTTTCAGCTTGGAAAACTTAGAAGGAGAAATAAAAAATATTGATGAATACAAAGGAACTCCATTAATTATTAACTTTTGGGCCACCTGGTGCTCGCCATGCAGAAGAGAAATGCCTCTGTTAAATTCTATACATACAGATAGTAATATTAATGATTTAAAGGTGATAGGTATTGCGATTGATGAGCCTGAATTAGTCAGAGACTTCGTCAATGAGTTAGGTATAGATTTTCCTATTCTGGTAGGTCAAGGTGAAGCTTATGGCCTGATGAAAGATCTTGGTAATAGTTCCATGACATTACCTTATACAATCTTTGTAGAACCTGATGGATTAATCTCATGGAGCAAAAATACAGAAATTAAGTATGAGGATCTCAATGCAATGATGGGAGTTAAATAATATGAGTTATCTTGCTCTTATGCTGAAAAATTTTGGTGAGCCAGCAACTGCTTTGAAATTGGTGGAACTTCCATCCGAGGAACCAAAAAACTCAGAAGCAATAGTCTCGATGGATGCTGTGGGTATGCATATTGCTGATGGTTTATTTGTTAGAGGCAGAGAAATGATCACTCGTAAAATGCCATGTGTTCCTGGTTTTGAAGGTGTAGGTACTGTCTCTAAAATAGGAAAAGGTGTTCAGAATTTAAAAGAGGGTGATAAGGTACTATTGCCAATGGGTACAGGTTCAATGAGGCAAGAATTAAAGATCCATGCTTCTCAATTAACAAAAGTACCAGAACCTTATGCTCCAGATGAGCAATTGGCACTAATTACGGTCAATGGTTTTACAGCTTATTTTCTTCTCAAGGATTATCGTAAACTGAAAAAAAACGATTGGATTATTCAAAATGCTGCAAATTCAAATGTGGGCAGATATTTGATTGCACTGGCTAAAAAAGAAGGCATAAAAACCATTAACATTGTTAGAAGAAAAGAAGTAGCCAGAGAACTAAAAAAAATAGGTGGCACTGAAGTAATTGTTAGCTCAGATGAATTCCCATCCAAGTACCTATCAAAATTTTTAAAAAGAGAAATCATGCTTGGCATAGATGCTGTAGCGGGAGATGCTACTGAGCATCTAGCTATTTGTCTTGGTGATGGTTCACTCCTAGTTAATTATGGAACAGTGACAAAAAGACCATGCCACATCTCTTTTTGGACAATGTTTAGAAAAGATATTTCACTCACAGGAATGTCAACACTCAATGGCTTTAAAACAAGAAGTAAGAAAAGATCAATAGAAATTCATAAGAATCTTGCAAAACTGGCTAATCAAAAGTTACTGCAAGCAAAAATTGCTAAAAAATATTCTTTCGAAGACTATCTGTTAGCCTATGATCATATTGATAAAACAGGAAGTGAGAGAGACGGTAAGGTCATATTATTACCCAATCATTAAATTAATTAATAAATAGTTTAAGTAACTATATTGCTAAATGATCAAATGATAAATAATATATATCAAAACAACATTGGATAAGAAAATGGATATTGTCTTAATAGTCATCATTGCATATAACATCGTTTTATTAGGAATTGGTTATTGGTCATCCCGTAGAACAAAGAATCAACAAGATTTTTACTTGGGTAATAGGGATCTAGGTGCATGGGTTGCGGCATTAAGTGCCTCTGCAAGCTCCTCCTCAGCTTGGACCTTGTTGGGTGTTAGTGGAGCAGCTTATGCATGGGGTTTATCAACTTTTTGGCTGCTTCCTGGTGTTCTGATTGGATACTATATCAGTTGGACATGGGTTGCACCGCGTTTGATGGTGATCAGCCATAAAACTAAAGCAGTGACACTTCCGGAAGTTCTTTTTAGCAACTTTGATTCTAATGCTAAATTGATTCTACTTCGGTTGAGCACAATCATTATTCTATTTTCTCTGACAGTCTATGTTGCGGCTCAGTTTCAAGCCGCAGGAACCGCATTTTCAACTACTTTGGGTTTTTCAAAAGACATAAGCGTGCTCTTAGGAGCATCAATTATACTTTTATACACATTGATTGGTGGATTTTGGGCTGTAAGTTTAACTGATACCATTCAAGCGATGGTAATGTTGATAATTGCTATTTTCCTTCCACTATTGCTTTTACTGCTCGTTGGAGGTTATGAGGGTCTTTTAACCAGTATCTATGCTACTGGGAGTGATGAGTATAAAAGCTTTACTGGGGGAGCACTGGGATTAACAGGCTTGGGCTTTATAATTGGCTCGATTAGTATAGGCTTTGGTTATCCTGGACAACCCTTTGTAGTCAATCGATTTATGGCCACTAAAGATCTAAAATCCATTAAGAGAGGCCGAATCATTGCCATGGTATGGGCAACAATTATATTCTCAGGAATGATAACACTGGGACTTTGTGCAAAGGTTATGTGGTCATCAGTCGATAATCCAGAAACAATTTTATTTTTTGCAAGTGAGCGAACGTTTGGTCCTTTATTCTCTGGTATTGTTACAGCTGCTGTTCTCTCAGCCATTATGTCTACCGCAGACAGTCAGCTATTAAGCGTCTCATCGTCTGTGGACAGAGACTGGACCGGTGGCAAAGAATCCAATATAAGCCGCTCTAGAATCTCAATTATATTAGTCACTATTCTAGCAACACTAATTTCTCTTTACGCACCAGCAACAATATTCACAAGGGTTATTTTTGCATGGACAGCATTAGGAGCAGCATTCGTTCCAATGCTTGTTTTTAGACTACTGTCTAAAAATGTCTCTGCTTTAGCCGCAGGAATATCTGTTGTATGTGGATTTAGTCTCACAGCTGTATTTCATTTTCTTCCTGACATTACAAATGGTGGTGATATTTTAGAAAGAATGGTGCCTATGGCAACGGGTTTTTTAATATTATTCTATTCGAATAATCAAATTAATAAAAATAGATAGTTTATGTTGCTATATTCTTCGATTATGATGCTATAATCTTAGAAAATAATGCTAACTCCTATAAATAGGATTTTTTATGAATAATATATTATTACTGAATGGCCCAAACTTAAACTTATTAGGCCAAAGAGAACCAGACATTTATGGCAATAAGGATTTAAGTCAGATTGAAAGTGAGTTAAAGGACATTGTTTTAAATCATGGCTCTAGCTTAGAAGCTTTTCAAAGTAACTCCGAGTCTGATTTAGTTAATATCATTCAAGATAAATCTGAAAATACTGATTTTATTATTATCAATCCAGGCGGATATACTCATACAAGTGTAGCTATAAGAGACGCCATTCTAGCAGTGGCAATACCATTCATTGAAATTCATATCAGTAATATTCATTCAAGGGAGGAATTTAGAAAAGAATCTTACTTCTCAGATATTGCTGTTGGTACTATTTCTGGTTTGGGGTTTAAGGGTTATGAATTAGCAGTTCTAGCTGCAATTGATTTTTTAAATAAAAAGTCATAATGGATATTAGAAAAGTTAAAAAATTAATAGAACTTCTAGAAGAGTCTGGATTATCTGAAATTGAAATTACTGAAGGTGAAGATAAGGTAAGAATTTCTAGGCAATCAACATCATCTGTAAATGAAGTCCAAGTCATCCCTACACAACAAGTAAATAATACAATTGACAATGAAGTAGTCGCTGAAAATCATCGCAATAATAACTTTCATAAAATACAAGCACCAATGATTGGTACCTTCTATCAATCTTCAGAGCCAGAGGCAAAAGCGTTTGTTAAAGTTGGTGATCCTGTATCAAAAGGAGACACACTTTGCATTATTGAAGCAATGAAAATGATGAATCAAATTGAATGCGATGTAGATGGAACGATTGAAAGGATATTAGTCCAAAATGGAGACCCAGTTGAATACGATGAAGTATTATTTTTGATTAGTCAAAACTGATATGTTGGATAAAATCGTCATTGCAAATCGTGGTGAAATAGCACTCAGAATACAAAGAGCTTGTCGGGAATTAGGCATAAAAACTGTTGCTGTTCATTCAACAGCTGATAGTAAACTAAAACATGTTCTATTAGCAGATGAATCTGTTTGTATTGGACCACCAGAATCAACCAAGAGTTATCTCAATATACCGTCCATCATCAGTGCAGCTGAAGTCACTGATGCTATGGCGATTCATCCTGGGTATGGATTTTTAGCAGAAAATGGAGATTTTGCTGAACAAGTTGAAGAAAGTGGTTATGTATTTATTGGACCTAAAGCTGAGACTATCAAGATAATGGGTAATAAACTTAACGCAAAAGAAGCCGTTAAAGAAGTTGGTATCAAGTGTATACCCGGTTCAGATGATGCTCTTACAGATGATATGGATTACAACTATAAACTTGCTGATGAAATTGGATATCCTGTATTAATTAAAGCTGCTGCAGGTGGAGGTGGAAAAGGAATGAAAGTAGCACACACAAAAGCCAATCTTCAACATGCCATAGATATAACAAAGGCTGAGTCAAAAGCAGCATTTGGAGACGATACTATCTTCCTAGAAAAGCTGTTAGAGCATCCGAGACATATTGAATTTCAAGTTATAGCTGATAATTTTGGCAATGTAGTGTGCTTAGGAGATAGAGATTGCTCCATGCAAAGAAGTCATCAAAAAGTTGTTGAAGAAGCTCCAGCTCCAGGAATACCTCAAGAAAAAAGAGAAGAAATGATCGATAAATGTATTTCATTTTGCCAACATATTGGTTATCAAAATGCGGGAACTTTGGAATTTCTTTATCAAGATGAGGAATTCTACTTCATTGAAATGAATACAAGGCTTCAAGTAGAGCATCCAGTCACTGAACTAATCACTGGGATTGATATTGTGAAAGAACAAATTAAAATAGCAAATAATCTCCCTTTATCAGTCAAACAAGAAGATGTCCTTATCAAGGGGCATGCTATTGAATGTAGAATTAATGCAGAAGATTCACAAACATTTATCCCATCTCCTGGGAAGGTAACCTTATGGCATACACCAGGTGGACCTGGAGTCAGAGTTGATAGTCATATCTATACTGGTTATGAGGTTCCTTCTTATTATGATTCAATGATTGCAAAAGTGATTACTCATGCCAACACCAGGCAGTCAGCAATCACAAGAATGGGTATCGCACTATCAGAAATGGTGATTGAAGGCATCAAAACGAATAAAGATCTACAAATTCAGATTATGGAAGACGATGCCTTTAAAAGAGGTGGAATCGACATTCACTACCTAGAAAAAAAATTAAAACTGTGATTTTTATATTTTCATTAACAGATCTAGCTGAGTCCATGATATAGTTTTTATAGCTTAATTTTTAAGCAATCCATTAAATTAGAAATGCATTAATTTGTGAAAGGAAAATATTCTTTGTGATAAAAAAAGTAAAGAAAAACAAGAGATTTAAAAAACTTAATGGCACTCTGAAAAACTCAACTGAATCTGCACTCGATAAATATTTCAAAACACTCAATGGCACTAAACCTGATAATTTATATAATTTAGTTATTAGAGAAGTTGAGGCACCCTTAATGAAAAAAATTATGGAATATACAGAAAACAATCAAACTCAAGCATCTAAGATTCTTGGCATTAATAGAACCACATTAAGAACCAAGCTTAAAGAATATAAACTAATTAAGTAATTAACCTTTAGCAATGGGTAAAGATAAAAATACTAAAATAAAAAACGCATTGATCAGTGTCTCCAACAAAGATCAATTAGAACTATTAACTCAGTCTTTAAATGAATTAGGTATAAATATTATCTCAACAGGAGGAACTGCCTCATTCATTGATAATCTTGGAATTAAAGTTAAAAAAGTTTCTGATATTACTGGGTTTCCAGAAATAATGGATGGAAGAGTAAAGACATTGCACCCAAAAATCTATGGTGGTCTATTAAATAGAAAAGAAATTGATGATGCTACCCAAGAGGAGCATTCGATTCAAAACATAGATCTAATTATTGTTAATCTATATCCATTTGAGAAAACAATAGCCAGAGAAGACTGTAATGATGAAATGGCCATAGAAAATATTGATATTGGTGGTCCTGCAATGATCAGAGCTTCTGCTAAGAATTTTTACACTAAAACAATTGTTACAGATCCTAGTGACTATGACCTAATTATAAAAGAACTGAAAATGAACTCTGGAAGTACATCATTTGAAGTTAGGAAAAACCTGTCATTGAAAGCTTTTAGATACACAGCAGACTATGACGAGAGTATCTATAACTATTTTAATACAAAAAATAATGACTCCTCCCAAAAGAAAATAATAGACATGCATTTGTCACAGATAAAAGAATTGAGATACGGAGAAAATCCACATCAAAAAGCAGGTCTATACACTCAAGGAGAAACAAGTGAAAGTAGTTTAACTGGAGCGCATGTCTATCAAGGCAAGCCTCTTTCGTATAATAATCTATTGGATGCCAATACTGCGTCTAAGATGCGTTCAAAGTTTTAATGAGCCCTCATGCGTCATTGTTAAGCATGTCAACCCATGTGGTGTAGCATCAGATGATAATCTAATGAATGCTTATGATAAAGCATTTGAAACAGATCCAGAGTCTGCATTCGGAGGTGTGATTTCAGTTAACAGAGAAGTTGATTATAAGTTAGCAAAAAAAATCATAGACAATCAGTTTCTTGAATTAATTATTGCCCCAAGCTTTGATAAACAAGCGTTAGAAATTTTTTCAATCAAAAAAAATATTAGAGTGATCAGTATTAAGAGCTTTGCAAAGAATACAATTGATTTTCAGATTCAGTCGATTGATGGGGGTTTCTTAATACAAGAGGATGACAGTAAAGATATTGATATAAATAACCTTAAGGTAGTTACAAAGAAAAAACCTTCAAATAGTGAAATTCAAGATATGATATTTGCATGGACGGTTGGTAAATATGTGAAATCTAATGCCATCGTTTTCGCTAAAAATAATCAGACAATTGGTATCGGTGCAGGACAAATGAGCAGAGTAAACAGTGCAAAAATAGCTAGCCTAAAAGCAATTGATGCAAATCTGGGAACTAAGGGTTGTGTGATGGCTTCAGATGGATTTTTTCCCTTTAGTGATAGTATTGCAATGGCCTCTGATTATGGAATATCTTCCATCATTCAGCCCGGTGGATCAATCAGAGACAATGAAGTGATAGCAGAAGCAGATGCAAATAATATTTCAATGGTTTTCACGGGAATTAGACACTTCAGACATTAAGCTAACATGAATAATGAATATAAAGTTCTGGTAGTAGGTAATGGTGGAAGAGAACATGCATTTACCTGGAAACTCTCACAATCAAAACACGTAAAATCTATCTACGTTGCTCCAGGTAATGCAGGGACAGAAAGAGAAGAGAAAACAAGAAACATTGATATTGATTCAAGTGACATAGATTCACTACTCAATTTTGCTAAAAAAGAAAACATAGATCTAACCATTGTTGGTCCAGAAAATCCTCTTGTGAAAGGGATTGTTGACCTCTTTACAGAACATGGGGTTAAATGTTTTGGTCCGTCTTCAGATGCAGCTCAATTGGAAGGTTCTAAATCTTATGCAAAAGATTTTATGAAGAAATATTCTATTCCTACAGCAGAGTATGAAGTATTTACCGATCATGATAGTGCAAAAGAATATTTAAATAATTGTTCTTATCCCATTGTTATTAAAGCCAATGGACTAGCAGCTGGTAAAGGAGTCACAATTGAAGAAAACATCAATACTGCATTGATAACTATTGGTTCTTTTATGAAAGATGAGACGTTTGGATCAGCAGGAAAAACAGTTGTTATAGAGGAATTCTTAGTTGGTGAAGAAGCAAGTTTTATTGCTATTGTAGATGGTCATAATATCCTTCCTTTGGCGACCTCTCAAGATCATAAAACTATAGGTGAGGGAGATATTGGCCTAAATACTGGAGGCATGGGTGCTTATTCTCCAGCACCAATCATTACTGAAGAATTGCATGAATATGTTATGCATAAAATTATGCGACCGACAGCGGATGGATTAATCAAAGAAGGTTTCTCATACAGAGGATTTCTTTATGCAGGGTTAATGATACATAACGATGAAGTAAAAGTTTTAGAATACAACTGTAGATTTGGTGATCCTGAAACACAGCCAATTATGATGAGATTGGAATCAGATTTTATAGAGTTACTAGAATCATCTTTTGATAATACTATTGCTGATTTTCCAATTAGTTGGAAAAAAGAATCGTCATTAGGAGTAGTTATGTCGAGTAAAGGTTACCCCGAAAAATATAAAACGGGTTATGCAATTAAGAATATTGATACTGAAAAAAATAGTATTGATACGAAAATCTTCCATTCAGGCACGACTAAAAATAATGGTGAGATTGTTACTTCTGGTGGAAGAGTTCTATGTGTAACATCATTAGGGGATTCAATAGAGGCTGCAAAGATTAAATCGTATGAAGCTGTTTCAAAAATTAATTGGGATGGATGCTATTACAGAAAAGATATAGGAAATAAGGCAATTAAATAAATGACTATTTCTTCATAGATTCAAAGAATTCTTTATTGGTTTTAGTATCCTTCATTTTACTCATCAGAAACTCAACGGCTGCAATCTCGTCCATATCATGAACCACTTTTCGAAGTACCCACATTTTCTGTAACTCATCAGGATCTACTAACAAGTCTTCTCGTCTAGTGCCTGATCTATTGATATGAATAGCAGGATACACTCTCTTTTCTGCAATTCTTCTATCCAAATGAATTTCCATATTACCAGTGCCTTTGAATTCCTCAAAAATCACATCATCCATTCTTGATCCTGTATCAACAAGTGCTGTAGCAATAATCGTTAAGCTTCCACCCTCTTCTATATTTCTAGCTGCACCAAAGAATCTTTTAGGTTTTTGTAAAGCATTAGCATCAACACCTCCTGTTAACACCTTTCCTGAAGATGGAGCAACAGTATTATAGGCTCTCGCTAGTCTAGTGATTGAATCAAGGAGTATAACGACATCTTTTTTATGTTCGCAAAGTCTTTTTGCTTTTTCTAAAACCATATCAGCAACTTGGACATGTCTTGAGGCAGGTTCATCAAAAGTACTAGAGACTACTTCTCCTCTTACTGTTCTAATCATGTCTGTAACTTCTTCAGGCCTCTCATCTATCAATAATACTATAAGGTGAGCATCTGGATAATTTGAAGTAATGGATGAGGCAACATTTTGCAATAAGATTGTCTTACCTGCTTTAGGAGGAGAAACAATTAAACCCCTTTGACCTCTGCCTACAGGTGATGCAAGGTCAATCATTCTTGCTGTTAAATCTTCTAAACTTCCAGTTCCTTGTTCAAGCTTGAATCTCTCTTCAGGGAAATAAGGTGTTAAATTTTCAAATAAAACTTTTGATCTCACATTTTCTGGATCTTCAAAATTTATCTCAGATACTTTCATTAAAGCAAAGTACCTTTCATTATCTTTAGGTGGCCTAACAGAACCTGAAACAGTATCTCCCGTTCTAAGATTAAATCTTCTAATTTGTGTTGGAGATACATAAACATCATCAGGTCCAGCAATATAAGAAGTATCAGCAGATCTTAGAAAACCAAAACCATCCTGCAAAATCTCTAAAACTCCTTCTCCAAAAATACTTTTATCATCAGCAGAATGAGCTTTTAATATTGCAAAAGTTATGTCTTGTCTTCTTGCTCTTGTTATATTTTCAATATTCATCTCTTCAGCTGTTGCTTGAAGTTGCGTAATAGACTTTTTTCTCAGCTCTGGAAGACTTAAGACATTATCTCCTTCTAATTCAGATTTAGAGATTGTATCTTCATCTGTAAAAGTAGGAGCTCTATCTCTGTCTTGGAAATCCTTTTTATGTCTTGGATTTCTTCTTCTTCCTTTTGAGTGATTCTTATTATGTGCGTTATTAGGCATTATATATTTCCATTAATAAATTGTGTAAGTTGAGCTTTTGAAGCTGCACCAATATGTTGTGCTTTAACTTCCCCAGCATTAATAATAATAAGTGTTGGTATACTCCTAATTGAATATTTAACAGCTGTTTCACCATTCTTATCAACATCAACTTTTACTATTTTTATCTTATCTTCAAGCTCCTGGGATAACTCCTCTAGGATAGGTCCAATCATTTTACATGGGCCACACCACTCAGCCCAAAAATCTATTAAAACAGGTATAGGAGATTCTAAAACATCTTTATGAAATTCTTGATCAGTTGTATGTGATACGCTCATTAATTAGGTATTATTAATATATAATTGATTTAAAGTTATGGTTTTTTCAAAATTATTTTTGGTTAAATGCCTTGAAAAGGACTTGATAATAGATATTCTCCTTTTTAAAGAATATTTTGCAAGCTTTTTTAATACTTTTTATTTAATATTTATATAATATCTATATATTACATATACTTATAGATAATTTAAACTATCAATAAACAACATAAATGAATGATATTTTACATAATACACAATTAATAGACGAATTAATTGCAATTTCAAAAGAAGCTGGAAAGGCTATTTTAAAAGTCTATAATTCAGATTTTGATTATCAAATAAAAGAAGATTCATCTCCATTAACAAAAGCTGATGAGAGATCTCATAAAATTATAGTTAATAGCCTTAATATTCTGACTCCTAATATTCCAATTCTTTCAGAAGAAGGCACTAATATCTCTTTTGAAACAAGATCAAAGTGGGAAAGATATTGGTTAATAGATCCTTTAGATGGAACCAAAGAATTTATAAAAAAGAATGGTGAATTTACAGTTAATATTGCATTGATTCAAAATAACACTCCTGCATTGGGTATGATTTATGTCCCTGTAACTAATGAAACCTATTGGGGATCAAAAAAAGTAGGTTCTTTTTATTCAAATGGCAGAAAAACACTAAAGATTAAAGTGAAAAAAAAAGATAGGAATTATATATCTATATTAGCTAGTAGATCTCATCCAAATGAAAAATTATATAACTTTATAAAAAAATTTAAAAAATCTGAAATTATTCAAAAAGGAAGTTCTTTAAAGTTATGCCTATTAGCTATGGGTAAAGCAGATGTTTACCCTAGGCTTAGCCCTACATCAGAATGGGACATTGCTGCTGGACACTCAATTCTTTTGGGTGCTGGCGGCAATATTTATGATCTGGATGGTAAAGAAATTACTTATAATAAAAAATCAAGCTTCTTGAATCCTAATTTCTTAGCTGTGACTTCTAAAAAACTATTTATAGATATTGTTAAACATCTAAACTTTATCAAACAATAAATTTACTTTTATACAATTGATAGGTATCTTTCAAAATAACACTAATAGTTTCTGATTTATATATGAAAGTTTTAATAACAGGTGGTGCTGGCAATATTGGAATTTCTCTAGTAGAGAACCTCATCAAAGCTGATATAGAAGTAGCAATATTTGATTTAGAAGAACAAATAGAGATTAATAAAAATAGAATTAATTCGCAGACTGAGCTGAATGCGGGAAGTATTCTTAATGAATCTGACATTTCTAATGCTATAAAAAATTGCACACATGTTGTTCACTTAGCAGCAGCACTAGGTGTAAGTAATACGGAGGCAAATAAAAAAAACTGCCTTGATATCAATATAATAGGAACAAGAAACATTCTTGATGCAGCAGCTAATGAAGGAGTATTAAAGTTTTTATTTGCCTCCTCTTCAGAAACTTATGGTGAACCTCTCAAGACACCAATTTCGGAAGATTCAATAACACAAGGAAAAACAGTATATGCAGTTAGTAAACTAGCTGGAGAAGAGTTTGTAAAAGCATACTCCCAAAAATACACTTCTATGAAATATTCCATTTTACGATTTTTCAATGTTTTTGGGCCTAATCAAGTTGGCCAGTTCGTAATTTCTAAATTTATACAAAATGCTAAAGATAATAAACCAATCATTATCAATGGTGATGGAAATCAAGAAAGAGCCTATTGCTATGTAGATGATGCTATTGAAGGACTGATGTTAGCTCTGGAATCTGAAAAGGCAAATGGAGAAGTTATCAATATAGGAAATCCTAATAATTTAACTTCTATTAATGAATTGGCACATATGATATGCAAGATATTAAATATTGATAGCTCAATAATACAAAATGATCCTAATTTCAAAAATACTGATAGAAAACATGAAAGGGAAATTTTTATTCGGTATCCAGAAATAAGTAAGGCTAAATCACTTCTTAATTACCAACCGAAGGTTGGCCTTGAAGAAGCATTAAAAATTGTTATTGAGAAATCAAGTAACATAAGGGATTGGCCGACTGAAAAAAAGAAAAAGTATGAATGAGGATTATTTCCAATTTTTTTCCATAGTATTTTTTTCCACAATAATTATCACTTATTTATATAGGCTCATAGCAATAAAATTAGGTTTTGTTGCTATTCCAAATCTTAGATCGTCGCATAAAAAACCTATTCCAACTGGAGGAGGCATTGTTATCTCTTTTGTATATATTATCTCTTTCATATATCTCCTCTTTTTTTTAGAACAGACTACTAAAGAAATTTTTCAAGTTGCAGTTGGACTAGCTATGGGAGGTATTGCAATAACAATCGTTGGATTTATTGATGACATTTTTAATACAAAAGCTTTTACGAAATTAATAATTCAAATAATACTTAGTATTTGGATTATTTTTATTTTTCTTGGGAATCTTGACAATATTCTTAGTCTAACATCAAATCTATATTATTGGCCCCTTATGCTCGCTGCAATATTTCTATTAGTTTGGCTAATCAATGTTTTTAATTTTATGGATGCTATAGATGGGATGGCTCTATCAGGCTCAATAATGATAGCTTGGTCTGCAGCATTGATTATTTTCTTCACCCAAGGTAATAATGAAAACTCAGTAATGCTTTTCTTACTAGGTTTCATTTGTCTTGCCTTCTTGTTATTCAACTTTCCACCAGCTTCAATATTTATGGGTGATGCTGGTAGTTTATTCTTAGGTTACTTCTTTGGAGGAATAATTGTAAAAACATTTATAGATGGCGATATCCACATTTGGACATGGTTAATTATTTTATCTTACTTCCTAACTGAGACTACTCTCTCAACACTAATGAGAATCAAGCTGACAAAAGATTGGTATAAAGCCCACAGAAGTCTTTCGTATCAAAATTTAGCACGTATTTTAAATAGTCATAGAAAAGTCACAATAGGATCAATAATTTTTTATATCTGTTGGTTGTTTCCACTAGCTATTCTATCCTCTATCTATATAGATGTTGGTTTTCTAATGTTTATTTCTGCAATAATACCAATAGTTATAATGGTTATAAAATATGGCCCATTATTCTCAATTAAATGAAAACTAATTATTGATAAAGGAATATGAATAACTACCTTAAGTATATCTGTCTTAGATTGAAAAATAGGATAAAAGTATATGGCTTAATATTACAAGGTATAAAAATTCATCGGCCTGAGACTATTCAAATTAGAGGAAATTTATCTCTAGGGAAAAAAATTACTATGGATTCTGATATTACTTTTAAGAAAAATGTAGTCCTAAGTGACAGTGTAATAATTGAGCAAAATTGTACTCTTGAAGATTGCATTATTGGAGAAAATGTACACATAAAAAGTAATTCCATCATTAAAGGATCTACAATTAAATCTAATTCTTTTATAGGGCCATATGCGAGAATCAGACCTAAAACAATGATTGGATCTAGTTCACAAATTGGTAATTTTGTTGAAATAAAAAATTCAACTATTGGAAATAATTGTAGAATCAATCACCTAACATTCATTGGTGATACCAAAATAGAAAATGATGTCACAATTGGTGCTGGAACTATCACTTGCAATTATGATGGAGCTAATACACAAAAAACTTATATTGAAAAAGAAGCATTTATAGGTTCCGGTGTTTTCCTGATCGCTCCAATTAGAATTGGACATAATGCTACTATAGGCTCTTGGTTCTACAATTACAAAAAATGTTCCTCCTAACAAACTAACATTAGCAAGAACAAAACAAACCACCATTGAAAATTGGCAAGGTCCACAAATAAAATGAAAATATTCTTATAAATTAGATGAAATAAAATGTCTAATGAGAAAAATAAATTAGAGTAGCTATATGGGGTCTTGGTAAACATGCTATCAAGAATATTTTACCAGCACTCTAATAAAACAAAAAATATTGAAATTATTGGAGTTCATTCAAGAAATATCGATGTAGTAGCTCAAAACAGCAAAAAATTTAACTGTAAAACTTGGGGGACTACTGAAGAGATGTTAATTTGATCCAACAATAGATATTATTTATTTATCTACCCCACCTGGTCTTCACTTTCAACAAGCTCAAAGAATTCTTGAATCTAATAAACATCTATGGTGTGAAAAACCATTAACTATAGATTACCAGAACTCTAAAGATCTGATAGAACTGTCTAATAAAAAATTGTTATCAATATGCGAAAGCTTTATGTATCTCTATCATCCACATTTTATTAGGCTTAAGGAATATATAGATAACAATCTTATGGGGGAAATAAATACTATTTATTCACAATTTTGGAGCTCACTGGTTAAAAAGCTCTGCGGAAACCAGGTTTTAGATTTAATAAAGAGTTAGGTGGAAGCTCACTCTATGATGTGGGAAGCTATCCATTATCATTAAATATCTAATTTATTTGAAGAAGAATCGATTAATGTTATTCACTCCAGTATTAGAAAAAAATCTATTGATGAAGTGGATATGAGTGGTCTAGCTTACTTAAAGATAGGAGATAATATTGACTGTGTAATTGAGTGGGCAAATGATAGATCATACAGGAATAATATTGATATTTGGGGAGAGGATAGCTCACTAAGTACTGAGTTTATCTTTTCAAAGAAAGAAGGACATAAACCTAAATTCCATTTAAAAGATTTATATGGCAGTTCTACTGTAACAACCATTAAAGCAAGTAATCATTTTGAACTAATGATAAAATCTTTTTCAGAGATAGTTAGAGATCCAAATAAAATTATTAAAGAAAAAAAAACGCATACTCAAATTAGCCTTTTTATTAGATGAAATTAAAATCAAATCTATCTAGAATTCTGGAGAATAAATAAATATGTTTAAATTTAATAACATTCATTTAGACGATGAAACAATGTGGCCAAATCAAACAAAAGTTGAGCTCGAAAAACCATTTGAAGATGATAGGGGGTTCCATTCAATCAATTGTTAACTTTCCAATGAAAAATCTTTCTATGATTTTTTCACATAAAGGGAAATTAAGAGCTAACCATGTTCATATTACTGATTGGCATTATATGTATATCGTATATGGTGCTGTAGACTATTATTATAGGAAACATGGCTCAGATGAAAAACCAAAACTTGAGAAATGTATTGCTAATGATCTTGTTTTTACCCCTCCAATGGAAGATCATGCAATGGTCTTTACTGAGGAGACTTTATTTGTTTGCGTAAGTAGAAACCCGAGAGGAGATCAGGCAACTTATGAAAGTGATGTTAAGCGCATACATGTTATAGATCCTAATAATATTAATCGATGAAGCAAGAAAATTATTTTAAGAAAGATAGATGTAGGATTTGTGAATCAAATTCTTTAGAAAAAGTATTAGAGCTTACTCCAACACCTCCAGGAAATAATTTTCTTTCCGAAGATCAACTAGATAAAGAAGAACAGGTATTCCCCTTAGAACTTGATTTCTGTAATGACTGTAATCATATTCAATTAGGGCATGTAGTTGATCCTAACTTTCTCTTCCAGAATAATTATTCATATGTATCTGGAACTTCTTCTGTTTTTGTTAATCATTTAAAAAGGTATGCGGATTATGTAGTTAATTTATTTGATATTGAAACTAATTCTTTAATTATAGATATAGGATCCAATGATGGAACTTGTTTAGGGCATTTCCAAGAGTTAGGAATGAATGTTCTGGGTGTAGAACCCAGCAGATAAAATTGCAAAACTTGCATCAGATAAAGGTATAAAAACAATACCTGATTTTTTCTCACCCAAGTTAGCTAATGAGATCATAACTAATTATGGTAAAGCAAGATTAATTACATCTCATAATGCTTGTGCTCATATAGATGATCTTGGAAGTGTTATTTCTGGAATAGAAGCTCTTTTGGATGATAATGGAATCTTTATTATGGAAGTTGGATATTTTGTAGATGTTTTTGAAAATAAAATGGTTGACACTATCTATCATGAACACCTTGATTTTCATACTGTACAACCGCTTATAAAATTATTTGATAGATTTAATATGGAAGTTTTTAAAGTTGAGAGAGTAAGCCCTCAGGGAGGATCAATTAGAGTAATGACTCAAAAAAAGAAAGGTCCTCAAAATAAAGACTCTTCGATAAATCAATTAGTAACTCTAGAGAGAGAATTAGGTTTAGATAAGGCCAAAACTCTTAAAACTTTTCAAAAACAAATTAATGAAGTAAGAGATAGGTTTTATTTCATTAATTACTAAGATAAAGAATGAAGGGAAGACAATTGCAGCATTTGGAGCAGCCACAAAAGCAACTACCTTAAGTTATCATTTTCAAATTGATAAGAATGATATTGAATTTATAGTTGATGAAAACCCACTAAAACAGAATGTATTTTCACCAGGAAAGCATATCCCTATTTATGCTGCGGATAAAATTTATGAAAAAAAACCAGATTATCTAGTAATTCTGGCCTGGAATTTTGCTGATGCAATTATAAGTAATCATAAACAATACTCAGATGGAGGAGGTAGATTTATACTGCCCATGCCAATTCCAAAAATTATTACAAATGAATAATATCTAAAGGGACAATATATGAAAAAACGTATACTAATAGTAGCGCCACATCCAGATGATGAAACTTTAAGCCTTGGTGGAACTATATCAAAAATGATAGATATGGGCCATGAAGTTCAAATTCTAACAGTTGCTGGGCACTTACCTCCCTTGTATACAAGGAAGGACTATGATTTAACAATAAAAGAGGCTCACAATGCATATAAGATAATGGGAATTAAACTGTCAAAGTTTCTAGAAATACCATCTACAATGTTCGGTAATGAGCCAATACATGAATTAAATGGCAAAATTTGCTCTGTAGTCAATCAATTTAAGCCTCATTATGTATTCTCTCCATTTCCCGATAGGCATATTGATCATAGGTTAGTTTTTGATAGTGTACTCGTAGCAACTCGTCCAGTAAATGAAGGTAGAAATATAGAAATGGTTGCAGCATATGAAACTCTCTCAGAAACGCATTGGAATGCACCATACATTGAACCAAATTTTACAGCGAATCTCGTCATTGATATTGGAGATTATATTGAGCAAAAACTCACTGCCCTAAGATGCTATGAGTCACAGATAACGGAAAATGATGGTCCTAGGTCCATCAAAGCAGTAAGAGCTTTAGCTGAGTTTAGAGGAACACAATCTGGATTTGATTTTGGTGAAGCTTTATATGTAATAAGAATGGTAGCTTAGCGAATTATTTACATCCTTCCATCTGTTTCATCTTTTGTAAACATATACTTCACATCATAGAGGACATGATTTTTCTTGCCCAGTTTTTTAATTCTTTTTAGTCCTAATTCATAAAAGTAAGCATGTTTAACAGCAATAATTATTGCATCATAACTATTAATCTGGGGATCATCTATTAAGTTGATATCATATTCATCAAGAGTCGAATCTCGATCCAAAACAGGGTCAAAAATATCAGCACTACATCCAAGTTTTTTTAACTCACTTACTATATCTATAACTTTTGTATTTCTTATATCCTTACAATCCTCCTTAAATGTAAAACCTAGTATTAAAACTCTAGAATTTAGTAAGGGAATTTCTTTTTTAGTCATCAATTGCATTACTTGGCTGGCTATATGTCTACCCATTTTGTTATTAATTTCTCTACCTGATAGTATTAAAATGAGGATAAATACCCGATTCTATAGCCTTATGTGCTAAATAATATGGATCTACACCAATACAGTGTCCCCCCAACTAATCCAGGTGTATGGAAGGCAAAATTCCATTTAGTAGAAGCAATATTAATAACCTCTTGTGTATCAACATCTAATTTGTTAAAAATTAATGACAACTCATTAACAAGCGCAATATTTAAATCCCGTTGTGTATTCTCAATAACTTTTGCTGCTTCAGCTACCTTGATAGAAGATGCTTTTACAGTACCAGCTGAAATAATTGCTTTATAAAGGTTATTTACTTTTTCAGATACTTTCTTAGTTGAACCAGAAGTTACTTTTATAATTTCCGTGATTTTTTTTTCATTTTCACCTGGAGCAAACCTTTCAGGGCTATAGCCACAATAAAAACCAGCTTCTTTGAATTCATCATTATCTAAAAAGTGAAGATTAGAACCTTTTTTTAAGATTGGGACACAAACTTCTTCAGTTGCTCCTGGGTAAACGGTGGATTCAAAAATAACGATATCATTAGGATTCAATAATTCTCCTATAATCTTACAGGCATTTTTTAGATTTCCCAAGTCAGGTTGGTTGTTGCTATCTAGAGGTGTTGGAACAGCAACTATATAGATATTAGAATCTTTTATACTTGAGGTATCTGAAGAAAATGTTAGGTACTTAGATAAATTAAATTCTGAACTTTCAATACACTCAGTTGAATCTTCAAATTTGCTTAACTGATCTATTCTATCTTTATTTATATCAAAACCACATGTCTTAAATTTCTTCCCAAACTCTATTGCTAAGGGAAGCCCAACATAGCCCAAACCAATGATAGCTATATTTTTATTTTGAAATTCTTGTTGACTATTATTCATTATGAAAAATGCTCATAAGCATCTATTAATCCTTTTTAAATAATCCCTAAATTGAAGTTAAATCTGTTCAAGATTTTTGATTATAAATGAAGAAAAACAATAAAACATTAAATAAAAATGAATAATACACATATCTTAAATCAGTGATCAATCTTAGTTACTTGCTTCGCAGCTGTATTTACATCAAAGTATTTTTTCAATAAATTATAACCATTAGCACCCATTTCATTTCGTTTAGATTCATTATTCAACAGTATATTAGCATTCTCAATGAAAAGACCATCCTGTCCATTATCACAAACTAGTCCATTCTGATTTTTTTCAATCAATAACCTAAGATCATTTCCTGGATTAATGCTAGCAAGAATTGGAAGACCATACTCCATATAATTCAATATTTTAGCTGGATAATTATCTGTTTTAAAACTTTTTCTTAAGCTTATTATACCGACATCACATTCTTTAAGGACTCCTTGATAGTCTTTGTCAGACATAGCAGGTAACAAAGTTAGATTTTTAGATGAGTGTAAATGTATCCAAGATTCAATGTTTCTATACTCTGTTCCTTCACCAATGAAAAGAAAATGAATTCTTTCATCGCCTTTGAAAGAATTTACAAGCCTTAAAAGGTTATCTAGATCTTGAGCATAACCAAGGTTTCCCCCAAAAACATAAATAATTTTATCTTTTATATTTAAATCTACTCTAATATTAGAAACTGGTATTTCTTTCTGCCCAATCTTTTTAAAGTTATGAAGAACTTCTAGATTATATTTTTCTTTTTTTTGAGAAAAATACTCTAGATTACTCTCACTCTGCACACCAATTACATCAACTTGATTATATAGATTTTTCTCATGCCATCTAAGAAACCAATAAATAGGATTATATTTACTTATAATTCCAGTATCAACAGCCCACTTAGGGAATATATCTCTTAAAATTAAATATACTGATAATGTTTTATACTCTCCCTTGAGTTTCTTTATTAGAAAACTCCAAAATATGGTTGGGCTCTGAGCAATCAGTAGGTCAAAACTAATACTTTCTTTATTTTTTTTATAGATATTCCATATTTTTCTCTGAAGAAATAATTCAAATATTAATCTCCTTGGTTTACTGAGTATCTTTTGATTTTTTGCCCTAACTTTTATTAAACTAATGCCTTCTTCTTTGCTTATAGTGTATTCAGCATTCAATTTACTATCAGCAGTCAAAACTAAGACATGATGTCCTTGTTCTTTTAATTCAATTGCAAGATTATAAGCAAGAACCGCAGCTGAAACTGGGATAGGATGATATCTGTCAGTAAGAATAATAATATTCATTGAATGTTATTTTTAAGAAGGAGTTAAAAATATTTCCTTTCTTTATTTCCTCTCTTATCCCTCAGAATTTTTTTTTCTGAGATAGTATTTGGTTTAGAATATTTCATTATTTTCTTAATTATTTTTGTTATCTTTTTTCCAGATATTAGAATTAACATAACTCGTGTAACTTAGTATTATTCTTATAATTTTTTCTGAAAGATTTGGTGCTGAATAATCTGGAACAAGATTTAATATTCTTTCTTTTCCAGAAGTTTGGTTTTCTAGAATTTTTATACCATTAAGAATAGTGTCTATATGTCCACCAGTCATCATAACCGAACCTTCTTCAAATCCTTCTGGCCTTTCATGTGCTTCTCTTAAGTTCAAAGCTGGAAAATTTAATATTGAAGATTCTTCTGTTATAGAACCGCTATCACTTAATACAGTTTTAGCATCAATTTGTAATTTACAATAGTCCGTGAATTTTAGAGGTTTATGTAACTGAACCAACTTATGAAATTTTATCTTTCCTTCTTTAATTTTTTTTCTTGTCCTGGGATGGGTTGAGACCAATATAGGTAGTTGATAAAGCCTAGCTAATTCATTTAATGATTCTTGAATTATATCAAAATTATAGGTATCTATATTTTCCTCTCTATGAATACTAACTAGGAAATAATCTTTACTTGAAAGCTCTAATTCATTTAGAATTTCAGACTTTTGTATTCTACTTTTGTAGTATTCAATGACTTCATAAAGCGGACTACCTGTTTTTATTATAAACTCTGGCTTTAATCCCTCCCTTAGAAGGTAATCTCTAGCTATGGAAGTATAAGGGAGATTAATATCAGCAATATGGTCAACTATTTTTCTATTAATCTCTTCAGGAACTCTTTGATCAAAACTTCTATTACCAGCTTCCATATGAAATATAGGTATTTTTCTTCTTTTAGCTGAGATTGCTGCTAGGCTGCTATTAGTATCTCCCAGTATTAACAAAGCATCTTGTGGAGACTTTTCTAGAAAAGCATCTGTTTTTTCAATAACATTAGCAATTGTTTTTGCAGGTCTATTTGATGAGCAATCAAGAAATATATCTGGCTTTCTCATATTGAGATCCTCAAAGAAGATCTCATTGAGTTCATAATCGAAATTCTGACCGGTATGGATTAAAGTATGTTCAAAATATTTGTCCAACTTTGGAATAACTCTTGAAAGGCGAATTATTTCTGGTCTCGTGCCAACTATGGTAGTAACTTTTAATTTTTTCATCGAATTATCATATTATATCGACTACAGTAATCCTTATACATTAATTCTATCAATTCATCCCAAGATGGAGGCTTATAGCCAGTCAGCTGTATAAATTTTGTAGCATCTAAACTCTTATTAATATCCAGATTTTTATCCTCATCAATTTGAATTTCTTTTTTATAAACTTTTGCTATTTTTCTCAGAAGTTCATATTTACTTATAGGATTAACACTTAAATGATACAAACCTTTGATATTTTTACCAACTATATATTGAGATATAATTTCAGATATATACTGAGTTGGCATTCCAGAGAAAAAAGCATTTGAAAAACCCTTAATTTTTCCTTGTTTATTTAGAAACCAATCTACAAGAGCTATATTTGAATCAATCTCATGACCTATAATGGATGTTCTTAAGGTTAAGTGATTGCCATAATTAATCTCTCCTAATAACTTTGATCTCCCATAAAAATCAGTTGCATCAGGAATATCAGCTTCATTATACATTCCATCTCTACCTGAGAATACGCAATCAGTAGAAAAATGTATTAATTTTGATGATGTTATCTCACAAGTCTCTGCCAACAGATGAGGAAATAATGAATTAAGAGAAATATATTTTGAAATAAAGTTATTTGATGATTCTTTATGATGAATTAACCCTATACAATTGATAACATATTCTGGTCTTATTTTTTCTATAATAGATACCAAATTATTTTTACTTGTTAATGCATCATAATGTATCAGATTACTAAACTCTTCATTTGAATAAAAAGGCTTATACTTTTGCAAATTTCTTAGAGTGCCGCTAACTTGTAAATCTTTTCTATAGCTCAGATTCTTAAAAAGACTATAGCCCAGCATACCGCTTGAGCCTAAAATAAGAATTTTCATAATAAATCTATGATTAAGTTTTTTTACCTAATTCTGTTTGAACAAAATCTAATTGAAGAAGTAAATGTTTCATGCTTTCAATATCTAACTGATTTGTATTGTCAGAATTATAATCAATAGCATTTCCACTACTTTTCTCTCCTTCTTCAAAATACTTTTCATAATTTAGATCTCTATTATCAGAGGGAACCCTATAGTAATCTCCAAGATCCTGAGCTTTAACCATTTCCTCACTAGTAAGAAGAGTTTCATATTTTTTTTCTCCATGTCTAGTACCTATAATCTCTATATTAGCTTTAACTCCAAACAAATCTATTAAAGCCTCTGCTAAAATTATTATTTTTGCAGCGGGAGCTTTTTTTACAAAAATATCGCCAGGATGAGAATGCTCAAAAGCAAATTTTACTAAATCTACAGATTCATCCAGTTTCATCATAAATCTTGTCATTTCTGGATTTGTAATAGTGATAGGTTTACCAGACTTAATTTGGGATATAAATAAGGGTATAACAGAACCACGACTAGCCATAACATTACCATAACGTGTTGCACAAAAAACTAATTCTTTTTTTCCATTTCTTGCCTTTGAAATAACTAATTTCTCCATCATTGCCTTACTTATACCCATTGCATTAATGGGATATACAGCCTTATCAGTACTTAAGAATATAGCTTTTGTAACATTATGCTTAATGCAAGCTTTTAAAATGTTTTCAGGCCCTAAAATGTTTGTAAGAACTGCTTGCATTGGATAAAATTCGCATGACGGTACCTGCTTTAGTGCTGCTGCATGAAAAACAAGATCCACACCATCCATAGCATCATCAACACTACTATAATCTCTTACATCACCTATAATAAATTTAAGTTTCTTACTCTTAAGAGAGATCCTCATATCATCTTGTTTCTTCTCATCACGACTAAAGATTCTAATTTCTTTAACATCGCTATCAATAAACTGAGTAAGTACAGCATTGCCAAAAGAACCAGTTCCACCTGTTATCATTAATGTTTTATCTTTAAACAAACTAGTAGTCCTTCTTTTAAAAAATATTGATCTGAGTATACAAGATTTTATTTAGTTTTATACATTAGAAATCTTTCTTACTTTGCACTATATCCTTAAAATATTTAAATGTTGTAAAAGAAGTTTTACTCCAAGAATAATTTTTCGCAAGTTTATGGGCTTTTTCACTTAAATCAGTTCTAAGTTCTTCAGAAATAATTAAACTAGTGATTACAGCTTCAATGTCTTTCACATCTAGTGGATCAAAATAGATACCTGCATCTAAAATAATCTCAGGCATTGATGAATACTTAGAACAAGCTATAGGCAAACCAGCAGCCATAGATTCTAATAGAATTTGACCAAATGTTTCACAGGTGGAGGCAAATATTGCTAAATCTGCTGAGAAATATATTTCCTGAATATTGTTATATGCAATCTTGTCCTTATAGATTATATATTCTTCATCTTTATCATATATAGCAATTGACTGTTTTAGTTTTTTAACTGCTTTCGCATTTCCCGTACCATAAATATCAAGCATTACAGGGTAGCCAGAGCGCTTCACTCTGGATATAGCCTCAACAACATTACAATGATGTTTATAACACTCAATCGATGAAACATAGATGATTTTTATTGGCTTGATATTACTATATGAGGATATTGATAATTGCTTTCTTGGCTCTAAAAAGAATTTCTCTTCTATGCCATGAGGAATGATGACTGTACTATAATTATTACTGGGTAGAGATTTAAGCACAATATCTTTTGAGTATCGTGATAAAAATATAATTCCATTGGATCTTTTAAAAGCTGACTTATTAGTTAATCTCAATAAAATAAATTTTAGAGTTGTTAGCGATACTCCATATCTAAATAATTCCTTCCACTCAAATGGAAGAAGGTTCTGATTCATACTGATTATAGGTCTAAATGAAGTTGTAAAGGAACCTCCAGGAATAAATACCAGATCGCATTTATTTTCTATAATAGAAGAAGTAAAAAAGAAAACTTGCCAATATATTCTTCCTATAAGGCTTCCTTCTAGAAACTTGTGCTTTATCTTAGAAAGCCATGACTTCTCAGGGAGTTGATTTAATGTATGGGTATTCGACCAAACAATTACCTGACGAATATTGTTTTGCTCCGGAACTAAATGATTCAGCAGTTCTAATAAATGAGTTAATCCTCCACCTGAACGAATATTAGATGCATCAACACCTATTGTTATTCCTGATTTAGATTTCATGATTCTTGTCTATGATTTTTGATGATCTTTATACAAAGCGTTATAAACTAAAAGAGTTAACCCCAAGAAGATAAAAAGAGTTGAGCTTCTATGTCCAAAATTCACACCAAGGATTAGGAGCATATAGATAATAATTTCATTCTTATTTTTTTGATAAATAGGCAACTCTCGTAATGGTTGCAAAAAAGCTTTTATATATAGCATTGTTCCTATGATACCTCCTTCAAATGCAACTCTAATTATATTAGCATGAGGGTTAAATACACCATTTTCTGAATACCATACGCTGTTTGCAATCGATGTTGAGCCCATACCTGTACCTATAAATAATGGAATCAGATTTAACTGCATAATTTCCAATAATCTAATCCATATTGGCCAAATATTAACTATTTGTATCTGAAGAAGGTATGGAAGAGTAATACCTGTTTCTATTGCCTTTAGAGCATTTGGTGCTAACTTTAAATAGTCCATAATTCTTTCTGAATTAGTGATCCCATATATACTAGCTGCTGATATTATTATGCCAGTAACTATAAAAGGAATTAGTAAACGCATTGACATTCTAGGAATGTAAAAAACAATAATCAAAACAACAGCAATAATTAAGCCTATAAAACCTGATGCGGATTGAGTTAGCATTGCTGCTATAAAAAATAATAAAAACCAAAAATATTTAGAGCCTCTGTTTCCTGACCATTTTTCGTTTAGTAGCAGCAACCCAAAGCCAAAAAAGAGGTATACAAAAGCATCTCTTGGCTCACCCGCTAACCCATGAAATCTGAGTCCCACATGTTGCCAATCCCAAAAATGGCGAGGTACCAATGCTATTTGAAACAAAGCTTCTGACAAATAATCAACTACACCAATAAAGAAACTGATAAAAAAGACTCTAATAAATATTTTAAGACAGTAATCAATAGCATCCTTATTCCTTAGTAAGGATTGAGGTAAAATAACAAAATAAGCAAAATAATAAAAAGCTATAAAATATTCAAACAAAGGTCTGGCATATGGAGAATTGATGAAAGAAGAAAATGAAGATGCATTAGTAGAAGAAAAGCTAGATGATAGTGTTGGAGTATAAGCGTTAGATATTACGCCAAATATGCCTGAAATGAGAGCAAATGATAAATAAAAGAAATACCATCTATACTGTTTAAAAAATGGATTAAATATTTTAATCCTAGACTTATATGAAAGTAGATATTTATAAAGGAGAAGTAGAATAACTATGAATTGCAAAATTCTACTTACATTGCCAGTAATACCTACAAGAGCTTGGCTAAATATTACAAAAAATAATAATGGCTCAAAAACAATAGACCAAACATAGATTTTTCCTAAAAAATCAAATTCTTTATTGCTATCCATTTTTTTTCTATTTGAATGAAACATAACAATGATCAAAAGTAATGCAACTACAATAGTTTCTCTGCAGCTTTTTTTCCACTCATAATTGCTTCATCACTCCATAAATATGCCCAAAGACCATACCTACCAAAAGGAATAATATCCTTTGCTTTTAAATAATCATGTATTTGTTTGATTGCTGGCTTTCTTTCTTCGTCAAAGATTACATAACCATACTTGATATCATATGTATCTTGAAAAACAATTTCGTCTGTAACTCGTAATATATCTGCTTTAATTAAGTCATCTTTGACTCGATCTATAATCTTATCCTTAGAAACAGGTAGATTATTATTATTCCCATAAGCTATTTCTACTGAAATTGAGCTATGTCCATGAGGTACAACTGAACTTGAATTTTCAATAAAATTAAAAGGGAAGCTAACTCTAACAAAACAGTATTCTTTTTCTAAAAAATATATCCAACTTTTATCAGTTATATTTTCTCTCTTTACACCTAAATTGACAACAAATATAGAATTTGTTTTAAGTTTATTGCATGCATCAATAACATTTTCTGGTGCATCTGGAATAAGAGATATTAAGTCAGGCAGAGGGATACTACTTAGAATTTTTTTATAAGCTATTTTCTCCTGATCATTGAAAGTAATTATTTTCTTAGAGATATCAATCTCAGTTGCTTTTCATGCCTAGATGAATTCTATCCTCACATTGCATTGCTAATGCTTTTCCAATATAACCAAAACCACCTTCTTTTGGATAACGAAATATAGCATTAATACCAAATCCTTTATCTTGATCATGTAATGCTCCATTAATAACCTCTTCCAAGGTTGGTTTAGGATGCCTAATATTTACCCAATCAGTTGTCAGTTTTTTAGGATCCACTCCCCAAAATTTCTTGCTATATGGAATCATAAAGTGCTCTGCAATGCCTTTACCAAACATATAATAAACCCAATCTTGATAATGTTTTATTTGGTTTGATTCTCCAAAATCATTTTCAATAAAACCTAATAAACATTCTTTTACTATATCAATAGGTAATCCATAAGTATTTGCTTGAAAAGGATACCGAGTTAAAACTCCATTGGAGTGTATCCAAGCATTTCTTTCCTTAATCTCAAGTCCTGCATCTATTTTTTCCATCAAATTCAAAATATATTTATTTGAAGTATGAAGCACATGAATGCCTTCATCAAAAATAAAACCATCAGCTGCATGAGAGCGTGCATGACCTCCCGAATTATTATCTTTTTTTTTTCGTATACTATTCCATTGCCATGATAGCAAGCACTTAAGCCAGCTAAGCCACCACCAAGAATTATTGGTACATCTTTATTTTTTATCATAGTTAAGAATTAAAATTAGGGTTTTGAACATATAGAATTTAAAACTTAAAAACATTATATACCCTAGAAACCACCTTATGGATTTTGTTTGAATAAAGTGGTGAAAATAATAGGAATAAAGATACAAAAAAGAAAGAAGGCAAATATTTTAAGACGGGTATCACATATACTCCTAGGCCTAACCTAAGATAAATAATTCGTTTGAGTGAAGATAATTCATCATTATTTAATTGTTGTTTTCTTTCCGCATTTCTCAACATCAAGATCAATAGATCATGCATCTCAAGGAGATACTTTTTATCAAAGATATTACTTTTATAACCTTTTTCTAACCTTAAAAAAGAAGATAACTTTTGTGCATCCTCATAATCTATAAATTGACTAATGGCCTCAGTTTGAATTCTATTAGAGACGCTTTTTTGTTCTTCTGAAAATTCATGTGACTGACTCCCAGGATGATATCTTTGTTCCAAATGATATTTTGGAATAATCGCAGCATTATACCTTTCCAGTGCCATTCGAGCAGTTAGTTCAAAATCCTCAGCCCGAACGTAATCAGGTTTAAACCCACCAGATTTCAACATATCCTCCGTCCTAAACGCTAGCGATGGATGAATAATAGGACATATACCTAATAAAACTGGAGCAAGAAATTCACCATAATTATTGATTCGTTTTCTCCATGTATTAACTTTTCTACCATTATCATCAATCATCTCTTGCCAAGAACAAAGGATTGAGATGTCTGGATTTTTTTGAAGGTATGAAACTTGATCCTTTATACGATCTGGTAAATTAATATCATCCTGATCAAGTCTTATAACATAGGTGGTTTCAATAAGATTTAGAGCTTTATTAATTGTTTCCGAAACACCAAGATTGTTTTCATTTCTGATAAATCTAATTCTTCTATCGTCATACGATTCTATAAAATTAGCTACTTTTTCATCGGGACTTGCATCATCTATAATGAGATATTCAAAATCTGTAAAAGATTGATTTAAAGTACTGTCAATAGCCTCTTTTAAAAATGGCAAACCATTATAAACAGTAGTCAGAACAGTTACTACAGGTTTTTGTGATTGCATGAAAGTCAGATTTTAAAATTAGGATAATATTCTTCTAGACAATCTTTTAAAGCAACCCTCCAGTCTCTCATTCTATTTAAATTGAGCTGATTAAGCTTTTTATTCACCAATCGTTCGCAAGCTGGTCTTTCAGCAAAATATTCTTCACTAAAGAAATCAGAACTTACTTCTTCTATTTCTACCTTTTGTGATAAACCCAATAACATAATTAACTCTGAAGCAACTTCATAACGTCCAGTGAGTCCTCCACATACCATATTAAATAACCCACGATGCTCACTCTCAATCAAGACTTTACAATTATTGGCAAAATCATGAGTATAAGTAGGGGTACCAAGCTTATCATTAACTATCTGGAGTTTTCTTTTGCCGTTTTGGATTTGTTTTATAATTTTTTGAATAAATTTTTTATCCTTTTTCTCTCCGCCACCCATCATCCAACCAGCTCGACAAATTATATAATCTTTTGATTTTTCTTGAACATACACCTCGCCTTTATATTTTGAATTGCCATAATGTCCAAGTGGTTCTGCCTTATCAGATTCATCGTAAACATCTTTCTCGCCACCAAATATACCTGCTGTACTTACATACAAAAGAGGTATTTTAAGTTCATTTGCAATCTTAACAGCACTCTCTACAGATTTGGTATTGGTATCATATGTCTCATCAATATTTAATTCACAATATTCCAAATCAGTAAAAGCTCCTAAATGAAATAAATAATCTGGTTCAAAACTAGTAACCATTTCTTTGTATTGATCGTAATCTCTAAAATCAAGTTGTGACAACCACTTCTCATTAGTATCAATGTCCGAGCACATTAAAGAATATTCATCTTTAAACTCCTTATAAAAAGCAAGACCCAACATACCTCCAGCGCCTGCCATATATATTTTTTTCATATTTTTCCTCATTTTAATACTCAAAATAATTAAGATTTATGACTATTATTTATAATGTCTAAAAAAGCATATATACCCTTTTTAGTAACTTTTTCAAAATACTTTTCTCTAATTTCACTTCCTCTTTTCTGATTTTTCCTTTTCTGCATTGATGTATAACTTAAAAAATGAAAGATAGCATTTGAAAAATCTTCAGCTATTTTACATTTTAAAAATAAATCTTTCGAAATATCTTTAGGAACTGGATCGTAAGTTAACCCTGTAGGGTTCTCAATTATAATTACAGGGATGCCATAAGCAAAAGCCTCTAAACAAGTACTGGATGCCTCTGTTACCAATATTGAAGAGCTCATCAAAAGCTTAGAAAATGATTTTTCATTTGTAAAAGAAAAAGAGGAAGGCAACTCTTGAGTTATTTTTTTCTTAATGGCAGGTGTGGTATTTATAGGATGTGGTTTGATTATAAATTCTATAGATTGATCCAAATGATAGTCATAATTATTGAAGGAATCGATTAATAAATGAATCATTCTA
>CALMWC010000009.1 GCA_937801655.1 uncultured Gammaproteobacteria bacterium | reverse complement strand
AAGTACCTCTTAGACCTCCTTACTTCAGCGCCTAAGTGCATTGCCTGAGATGCCTTTATTCAATTGGGTTTCAGAGCAGTTGGATGCCTTAGGTTTCGTATCTGAACACTATCAATGAACACTAAATGAACATACAGCTATACAAGGTCGAAACATACCACTATACAAGGGTTGTTCACTTAATGTTCACTTAATGTACACATCATTGACTTTGTTAAAAATGGCAGTTAGTTTTTATATAAAGGAGGAAAGAATTATGACAACAACTGAATACAAAAAGATGGTGAGGAAGCTTCAAACTTGGAAAGCTATTACTCATTACGATAAAGAATATCAACATACACCAACACACGAAGCTCTAGCAGAATACATGGGTACTTCTAGAGGATTTGTTAGTCCTTGCTTAACAGCATTAGAGAAAGATGGTGCTATTAAAAAGGACTCAATTGGAGCAATAGTAATTACTGATTTTAATTACGACAAAAGAAAAGAATATTCACTAATAAAACTTGCTAAGAAAAGTATAAAGATTCAAATTCGTACAAAAAAGAAAATGGACAAGTTGAAAAAAGAAGGAGTTAAGCTTGGTAATCCGAACATTGAGAAGGCTACTAAACAAGCCACGATTGCACACACAGCTGATGCAAATAAGTATGCAAAAGGCATGAAACCTATCATTAAAGAAATACAAGCAAGTGGAATTAAAACTTATAAAGATATAGCAAACGAACTTAATAGAAGAGGAATTAAATCTAGATATGGAAGAAGGTTTCATGCTTCAAGTGTTAGAAATTTAATCCTTAGAATCAGATCTCTATCACCTAGAACAGAATGCAATCTTAAAGTCTAATATAGTTGATTAAAGTTCTATCAGGTATACAAGCATTTTTGGTCAATTTAGAACGAGCATTAGATATATATCGGGTAGTACTGCAATGGCACCTGCCTACCCTCATTATTAAGCGCAGATATAAATGTGAATAATACTACTTAGTTATATTGATTTTATGTGTACCATATGTGTACCAAGATAGTTTTAATCATTTTGTACTCAAGTCCTATAATCCTATAAGTCAATACCTATAAGGCTTTCAAGCTGTGCCGGAAAGAGGAATCGAACCTCTGACCTACTGATTACGAATCAGTTGCTCTACCAACTGAGCTATCCCGGCTTATAAACTATAATAGAGGCTTTCTAGACATAGAAACTAGCTTTACAGTTGATGAAGAGGTTGCGACCAATTTATCATTTTGAAAAAGCTCACTTGATAAATAACCTATGCTTTTCCCAAGTTTCTTCACCTTAGATTCTGCTATTAAGACCCCAGGATGAGAGCTTGCTAAAAAACTAACATTGATATCAAGAGAAATTGGATTGAACTCAAAATCTAAATAAGCAATAACTAAATGAGCCATAGCAGAATCTAACATTCCTGTTACAAATCCACCTTGCACAATATGATTGGGTGAATGACAAAATTCAGGAATTGCTTCAAATTCCATCCTTAGTTTTGGTGGTTCTGATTGATAGAAAATGACTTCTCCCCTAAGTGAGTCGAGACATGGAGGTCTAGCAATATTTGAACGCAGTAGATTTAATTTTTCTTCATCTGTTTTCATAATTAATTCAATAATAAAAAATATAAAGGCTTTGATAATAGATGAAAGTTAAATTATATCAAATAGTTAGCTCTGTATTTTTTGATATTCATTCGTATTTTTTTTATGATATAACTATTATAGTTTTATTAACTTTGGATTAATTATGAATAGTATTAAAAATTTGATAATAGATTTCACTGAATTAGCTGTGGGTATAATTGCACTCGGAGTAGCTGCTGGTGTTGTTTTTGGTGATGTGCCTTTTGTTGGTGGTATTCTCAATAACTTTATAGAAACCGTTTATGCCATCGGAGACAGTGGTGCCGCAGTAATAACTCTAGCTATCATTGTTTACATTTATTCTAAAACCACTAACTCAAGACTTAATTGATTAATTAAGTTGATCCTAATGGATTCATACTAAACATTTTTTAGAATTGATTCATCGTGTTGTCTTCGCCAGCAGCCTTGAGTGCTGCATCTCCAGCAAAATATTCTTTATGATCATCCCCAATATCTGAACCCGACATATTCTGATGCTTAACACAGGCTATGCCTTCTCTGATTTCCACACGTTGAACTCCAGCGACATAGCCAAGCATTCCTTTGTCTCCAAAATACTCTTTGGCTAAATTATCGGTCGATAAAGCTGCTGTATGGTATGTGGGTAATGTGATCAAGTGATGAAAAATACCTGCTTCTCTTGCTGAATCAGCTTGGAATGTTCTGATTTTCTCATCGGCTTCGATAGCAAGTTCAGTGTCATCGTATTCAACACTCATTAACTCTGCTCTGTCATAGGCTGAAACATCTTTTCCAGCTTCTTTCATATCATCAAATATTTGTTGTCTAAAATTTAGAGTCCAATTAAATGATGGGCTGTTGTTGTAAGCTAATTTAGCATTTGGAATGACTTTACGTATTTCCTTCATCATTCCTCCAATTTGAGCAATATTTGGCTTCTCTGTCTCAATCCAGATTAAATCTGCACCATTTTGAAGACTGGTTATGCTATCCAGAATGCATCGTGCTTCACCAGTGCCTGATCTGAATTGAAATAAGTTGCTAGGTAAACGCTTAGGTCTTACGAGTTTGCCATCTTGACTTATTAGCAGATCGCCATGATTGATATTGTCTTGATCTATTTCTTCAACATCTAGGAAAGAGTTGTATTGATCACCAAGATCTCCTTTTTCATTGGTTACAGCGATTTGTTTAGTCAAACCTGCACCGAGAGAATCAGTTCGAGCAACTATAACCCCATCGTCAATACCCAACTCTAGGAATGCATATCGAACGGCATTAATTTTAGCTAAAAAATCAGCATGTGGGACGGTTACTTTTCCATCTTGATGGCCGCATTGTTTTTCATCAGAAACTTGGTTCTCTATTTGAATGCAACACGCTCCAGCTTCAATCATTTGTTTTGCTAGTAAATAAGTTGCTTCTTCATTACCAAAACCAGCATCAATATCAGCAATGATTGGTACTACATGTGTTTCAAAGTTGTCTATTTTAGATTGTATGCTTTCTTTCTCAGATTCTTCAGCTGCATCCAGTTCTCTGAATAAACCACCCAGTTCTCGAGCATCTGCTTGCCTTAAAAACTGATAGAGTTCAGCAATTAAACTAACAACTGAAGTTTTTTCATGCATCGATTGATCGGGAAGAGGTCCAAATTCTGATCGCAGAGCAGCTATCATCCATCCTGAGAGATAAAGATATCTTTTACTATTAGTTCCAAAATGTTTCTTCACTGATATAAAAGTTTGTTGACCGATAAAACCATGCCAGCAGCCCAATGATTGAGTGTAAGAGGATGGATCCTTATCGTAGTCATCCATATCTTTTCTCATAATTGCAGCGGTATATTTAGCAATATCAATTCCTGTTTTAAATCTATTTTGCAAACGCATTCTAGCTACAAAATCTGGGTTTATACTGGCCCAACTAGAACTATCCATTTCTGCTATTGCTTTTACTTTACTAGCTTGATCATCAAGTTTAGACATGACTTATCCTTTTTTATTTGATTTTTTAGTTGATATTACTTATCTGATAAAATATGTTTATTATCTTCATTGGAAAGTAGGACATCGTCCCCATAAATCATTAAATCAACGACTTCCATTTCGCTCAATGGCTTTGATATAGTGGTCATTTTATGATCTTGAAGCTCTTCAATCTGTTTTTCTTTATTCTTACTCATAGTTGATCTATTTTTTCTTAATCAAGAATTATTTTAATAATTTGTAAATTTTAAGTTATAATTCATTAAAATTTCACAATAAAAAGTTCACAATGTAAATTTCACAATGACTAATTTATACAGAAAAAGCCATTTACTCGGGGCAAAGTTAAGAAACATAAGAAAAGTCAATAAACTGACATTAGAGGAATTGTCTGAAAGATGCAGTCAAGAAGACACCAGAATTGCTCCTTCAGTCTCTTACCTAAGCATGATTGAAAATGGTAAAAGACTACCTTCTGAGGATGTGCTTGAGATCATTGCCACTGTATTTCAAAAAGAGTCTTCATGGTTTCTGGATGAAAACCTAGATATGGGAATACAAGATAATGATGATGATAATAAAAAAACATCTCAATTGCCTTTAGAACCAGGTTTTCTTTATAGTAAAGATCTATTGCAAGGAGCGATTCCTGAGCTGCTGGATCAAAGTGGAATCTCGGGCAGACAGTTTGCCCAGCTTTTAATACGTTCATATCAAGAAATTAATTACAATCGATTCCCAGATATAGAAAAAATTGCCGATGAAATTGGTGAGAAAGTCTTTCCCTTAAATGTGAATGATTTAATGAAATTATATAAAACTCATGGGCTCAAACTTAAATGGTTTAATCAAAATAGAATAACCACTTCGACACCTCAAATAGAAAACAAAATGTTGTTGCGTTCTTTTTTTGACTCCCCCTCGTCTGTTTATGTTAATGAAAACTTAAAAAATAATCCCGAGAGACTCAAATACGATCTTGCAACTCATTTGGGGCATAAAATTATGCATCAAGGGGATGGTCTACGATCCATTATCTCATCGGGTAATACTCCTTTTGATAGCCAAGAGAAAAATATTACAGACAATCATTCACACGATGTGTTGATGGCATGGCATGATTTTGAATCCAGTTTCTTTGGAAGTGCCCTGCTTTGCCCAAGGAAACCATTCAGAAGCTTTCTGGTAAAAAATCAACATGAGATATCGTCAGCAAATAAACTAGAAATTTCACCAGCTCTTATGATGCGAAGGATCACTGCTGTATCAAACTACCTGCATTGGCATTATTTTGAAGCATTTCAACCGGGGTATTTGAGTGCAGTGTATAGAGCAAATGGCATAACTCTGCCATTTGGTAATATGTCCATGGCAACCAATCCCTGTCCTAACTGGGCTATTTTTAGACTTTTAAATGAAGGTTATGTTGAAAATCCACAATCGCAAATGTCTCTACTGAAAGAAGGTGATCAAAACTCACTATACTGTTGTCATTCTATACGTAAGAGAGATATGGCAGGCAATTTAAAACTCTACTCACTCGGTATTGACATCATCCCTGCACTTAAAAATCAAGGTATTAATCCATCGGATTTCATTGAAGAACTGGAAAATGATTGTCAGAAAAATAATGGTGAAGCATTAATCAAAGGAGATCTTAAAACCTCAATAGAGAAAATTGCACACATATTAAAAATACATTGGCTCAATGATGCTCTTGAGAACCCAGTAAGAATTATCTGCCCTAGAAGTCTTGACTGTCAGAGAGAAAAGCCTTGTCTGCCTAGAAAGGATCAATATAAATTCAATGAAATAGAGTCTCTAAAAGAAAATATTTTACTATTGAATAAAGCAAAATTAATTTAATAAAGATTGAGTATTAAGTTTCTAACTGAACCTGTATGTCTTCAATTTTTGTTTTTGGCTTTTCAAGTGTTGCTATCGACTCCTCTACTCTTAGAGATAACTGGCCGTATAAATTTTTAATTAGTTCGTCTTCAGAACTCAAATATAAGGGTTCTCCATTGTCTCCAGCTTCAACAAAAGAAGGATCCAAAGGTATCTTGCCCAATAAATTAATCGAATTCTCCTTCACAAATAATTCAATTTTATTTTGACCAAATAAATGATGCTCTGAACCACAATCATCACAAATAAAATAACTCATATTTTCAATCAAACCAATAATGGGAACTTTTAGCTTCTTGAAGGCTTCCATGGATTTTTTTACATCAATTAGTGCCATATCTTGAGGAGTTGTGACTAAAATAGCACCGGTTAGATCTGCTTTTTGGGAAAGGGTTAATTGTGCATCGCCAGTGCCCGGTGGAAAATCAATAATCAAATAATCTAAATCAGACCAATTGGTTTGAAATAAAAGCTGACTGATTGCTTGAGACATCATGGGCCCTCTCCATATCGTTGCCTCATCTTTTAAGACAATAAAACCAATAGACATCAACTCAAGGCCATAGGAAATAATCGGTGTGAATGTTTTATTATCAGGTGTGGTAGGTTTCTGTCCCACTGCATTCATCATTAATGGAATACTAGGGCCGTATATGTCAGCATCCAAGAGTCCAACTGCATAACCTTGCTGCTTTAATGAAAGAGCTAAATTAACACTGACTGTTGATTTACCCACTCCACCTTTGCCTGAAGCTATTGCGATAACATTTTTAATACTGGCCATAAAAAATAATTCTAATGTTTTTTATTTCTAGATTTGAATTTTTTCCATAATGATTGAGTCCAATCAATCCTATCATCTCGATCTCTTTGTTTTGATGATGCTCTAAACTTTCCAAAAAAGAAAAAAATACTGAGTGAGCCAATAATCATCAGCCCAAAGAAAATAGTATTTAAATCCATTAATTTCTAGAATAAAGTTTTGAAAGTAATCTTAAAATTTCAAGATACAGCCAAATGAGTGTGACCAGCAGTGAAAAAGCACCATAAGCCTCTAAGTATTTAGGTGCTCCTTGTTCTGAGGCCTGCTCAATAAAGTCGAAATCCAATACTAGATTTAGAGCTGCTATAGCTACCACTACAAGGCTAAATATAATCCCCATCGGCCCATTGGAGTGAATAAACCCAATACCACTGCCAAAAAAACTCATTACAAAACTGACCAAATACAGAAGCATAATTCCACTAGTTGCAGCAAATATCATCAGTCTAAAATTCTCAGTGGGCTTAATAATTCCACTTTTATAAGCCATGAGTAAAGAAGCCAGTGTAAAAAAAGTCAGGCCGACAGCTTGAATAACTATGCCTGGGTACATTGATTCAAACATTGCTGATATACCGCCAATAGCAAAACCTTCCAATAAAGCATAAATGGGGGCAGAAATAGGGGCAGCAGTTGGTTTAAAGATTGTAACCAAGGCAGCTATGAGACCGCCTACAGTTCCAAAAATTAGATACCCCATGACCGAGGATGGATCGCCAGAAGAATAAAATTGATTCCATGTCCACGCAGCTGTTATAAAGCATAGCAATAAATAAAGGCCTGTTTTATTCACTGTGCCAGATAAGGTCATAACCTCCGAAGTTGAAAAATCTGAGGATCTTTCTGCAAATGCTTTACTTTTGAAAGCTGGATTTCCTGATCGGCCAAACATTTGTAATGCTCTATGGCGTGCCATATCTAACTCCTTATTTACTATTGGTTATTTATTTTTTATTTTTATTACAATCTCAAGATCTTCAATCTGAGTATTGTCTGGAAGTTTTGGTATATTCTCAACAGCTAATTCTTCCCTTGGAATATCAGTTAATTGTCCCGTATCCACATTATAAAAATGATGATGCGATAATGTTGTTGAATCATAATACATTCGGGTTGGATTGACAGCTACTTCGCTCACTAAGCCGCTACGTGCAAAATGATTCAAAGTATTATAAACGGTTGCTTTAGATATGCTGTGTCCTTTATCAACTAAAGATTCATAAATCTGATCAGCAGAAAGATGTGTTGGGCTGTCTAAAAGCATCATACCTATTCTGATTCTAGCTCGAGTAGGCCTCAGTCCATAAAGTTTGAGCTTCTTTTGAACTTTTTCTTTAAGTTGTAATACTTTTTCCATGACAGGTTCTAATGTTACCCATTATTGTATATTTTTGTAGTAAAAAAAGAAAAATCCATATTATTCAATACTTTGTCTATTTTTTTTCTTACTCAAATAAGCTTCTATAAAAAACAATATCACTCCAATGGTTATAGAGGAATCTGCAATATTAAAAGCAGCAAAACTCCACTGTTCATAGTAAAAGTAAATAAAGTCGACCACATAGCCTTGATTGAGCCTATCAATGAGATTTCCTATGGCTCCCGCTGCAATCAAAGAGTAAGCGATCACTAGTAAAACACTGGAGACTAAGGAATAACGAACTATCCATCCTACCAATACACAACTTACCAATGATGAAACAATAATTAATGGCCACTTTTGCATACCAGAATCAAGATCAAACATACTAAATGCTGCTCCTGAATTATGAAGTAAGATTATGTCAAGATATGAAGTGAGAGGGACTCTTTCATACAAACTTAAAGATTGGCTTACCAAGCCTTTAGTCCACTGATCAAAAAATACAATTATTGAAATCAAAAACAACCAAACAAAAGGGTGAGAATATCTTTTTTGTTTAGTCATGCTTAAAAATAGATTCTACTTTCACCATCTTCCGATATATTGATCTCACAACGTGAGCAAAGTTCAGGATGGGTGTTTGATTTGCCAACTGTTGTATTTTTATGCCAACACCGATTGCATTTATTTTGATCCACTGATTTTACCATAGCGGCAAACCCCGCTCCTTTCGTTGCATCCATTGGGGCCTCGGATAGTTTTTTAAGTTTTACCGAAGAAGTTATAAACAAGAAATGTAATTCATTGGAAAATGGTTTTAATAAATCCTCTATTTCCTGATCAAGATAAAGTGTAAGTTCTGCATCCAGAGAAGAGCCAATAACATTTTGGTCTCTTGAGATTTCCAAAGACTTACTGACAGCTTCATTGATATCTTGTATTTTTTTCCATTCACTTTTTATATCAATTTTAGACAATTCATACCATTGTGTTAAAAAAATAGATTCTTCTCTTTTCCCTGGTAAGATTTTCCAAATTTCTTCTGATGTGTAAGAAAGTATTGGTGAGATCCAACGGACTAATAGTTCTGAAATATAATATAAGACTGTTTGGGCAGACTTTCTACCCAATGAATCTTTTTGCATTGTATAAAGCCTATCTTTAATAACATCTAAATAAAAACCACCCATATCGACAACACAAAAATTATGGAGAGTTTGAGCAACTCTATGAAATGCATAATTGTTATAATCTTTCTTAATTCCTTCATCGATTTCTATTAATCGATTGAGAACCCACTGATCCAGAAGTAATAAATCTTCATGCTCAACCATTTCTTTATCGGGACAAAAATCACTTAAATTACTTAACAGAAACCTAGCAGTATTTCTAATTCTCCTATAAGCATCAGAATTCCTTTTCAAGATCTGATCAGAAATATTCATTTCTTTAGAGTAATCTGTTGAAGCAGCCCAGAGTCTTAATATGTCTGCTCCTAAATTATTAATAACAGCCTGAGGAGCAATAACATTGCCTTCCGATTTAGACATTTTCTTTCCTGACTCATCCACAGTAAAACCATGAGTCAGCACCTGCTTATAAGGGGCTCTAGCATTCATAGCGACAGAAGTAAGTAGAGAGCTTTGAAACCATCCACGGTGTTGGTCGGATCCTTCTAGGTAGAGATCAGCAATAGGCTCTATACAGTCAAAATTAACATCAACAGCATGATGTGCTAACCCTGAATCCATCCATACATCCATAGTGTCGCTGGACTTAATATACTCATTAGCATCATCATTAATGAATTCACTAGCATCAGTGTCAAACCATGCATTAATACCCTCTTTCTCAATACGATCAGCTATTAATTTTAATAAGTTATTGGTTTCGGGATGCAATTCATTTGTTTCTTTATGGACAAATAAAGGAATGGGCACACCCCAATACCTTTGTCTAGAAATACACCAATCCGGTCTGCCTGAAACCATGCCTTCAATTCTTTCTTCTCCCCAACTGGGGAACCATTCGACTTCCTTAATAGCGTTCAAACAATTCTCTCTAAAGTTCTCTCTTTCCATTGCGATAAACCATTGCCTAGTGGCTCGGAAAATTAGGGGTGTTTTATGTCTCCAACAATGTGGGTAGCTGTGTTTAAATTTTTGACTGTTGGCTAATGTTTTATTTTCTTCTAATTTTTCAATAATGAGCTCGTCAACCTTTGAGATGTGCTGACCCGAGAAAAATTCTGTTTCCTCTTCATAAACACCATATGCGCTAACAGGACTTTCCAATGGAAGATCAAATTTTTTGCCCATCATAAAATCATCATGGCCATGCGCTGGAGCGGTATGAACTGCTCCTGTCCCTGAATCTGTGGTTACGTAATCACCAATCAGCAAAGGTACTTGTTTGTCATAGAAGGGGTGTTTTAGAAACTCCTCTTTTATCAAGTTAGGATCAATTGAATCTCGTTTCTTCCATTGTTGTAAATCATACCTATTGCATACTGACTCTATTAGATCATCAGCCATTAATAAATATATAGCCTTGTTATTTAACTCTGTCTCAACCAATGAATATTTTATTTCCTCTCCTAAAACAACTGCTTCATTAGCAGGCAGTGTCCAAGGTGTTGTTGTCCATATGGGAATAGCTATATCCGCTTCTTTATTGGTTAAATCAATCAAAGCTTTATCCATGAAGCTGCTTCGATCAGAAACTACAAATAGAGCATCAATCGAAATAGAGTCTTTATCTTGATATTCTACCTCGGCTTCAGCTAATGCTGATTTACAATCCAAGCACCAATGTACAGGTTTAAAACCATATTCTAGATACCCATTATCAATAATCCTTGAAAAAGCTCTTATTTGTTCAGCTTCATACTTCTTATCTGAAGTTAAGTAAGGGTGATCCCATTGACCCAGAATACCCAACCGAATGAAATCTTCTTTTTGTTGCTTCACTTGTTTTTCAGCATACTCTTTGCAAGCTTCTCTGAAATCATTGGCGTTTATCTTAGAGCCTACTTTCCCCTTTTTCTTTTCAACTTGGTGTTCAATGGGTAACCCATGACAATCCCAGCCTGGAACATAAGGAGCATCATAGTCTGAGAGTGTTTTTGATTTTATAACCATGTCTTTGAGGACTTTATTGACAGCATGACCAATATGTATATTTCCATTCGCATAGGGTGGGCCATCTAAAAGTAGGAATTTTTCTTTTCCTGCTTGCTGTTTTCTAATTTTTTTATACAAATCTGATTTGTTCCATAAATCTAGTAAATCTGGCTCACGTTGAGGCAAATTTGCTTTCATTGGGAAACTGGTTCCAGGTAAATTTAGAGTTTCTTTATAATCAGTCATTTTTATCAGAGCTTGCTAGCTAATTGAGATTATTATAATTGTTACTGATCGGTTTGAATACGAATGTCTTTCATTCTTAAGCCAAGAAGAAATAAAATAAGTATATAGATAATGACCGCAACAGTTATTAAAAATAATAGACTGGTTAATTTATCAAACATATCAGCATCCATCCATATCGGTAAATCTGGATTAAAATTTATCAAAAAAAGTGTCATAGCAAAGGATGCCAAGATGATTCTTGAGATGAATAGTATTAACTTACGATCTAGAACAACTAATTTTTCAAGTCTCAAACGTCTAAATAAAAGCAAAGCATTTAAAATTGATGCTATAGAGAATGCAAACGCAAGACCTATATGAGGAAAAGAAATATTCAACTGAATTAAAGTTAAAACAAAAACCAAAGAGAGCAATGCATTGGTTGCCATAGTAATTAACCCATATTTTAAGGGTGTTTTAGTATCTTCTCTGGAATAAAAGACGGGCGATAATATCAAAACAAGAGACAACCCAACCAAACCAAATGAATAAGCCATTAGGCTATATTGAGTCATTAGTAAGTCAAAAATATTAAAGTTTCCACCAAGAAATATTGTTGCTATTAAAGGTCCTGAGAGAAAAAATAATCCAATGGATGCTGGAATTGAAAATAAGAATACCAATTTAATTCCCCACTCAACTGTTGATTTAAATTGACTAATATTTCTTGCTGCATTCTTCCTAGACAAGCTTGGTAGAACAACTGTGGATAAAGCCACACCAAATACACCTATTGGGAATTCTAATAATCGATCGGAATAATATATCCAACTGATACTGCCTGCGGTTAAAAAAGATGCTATTAGGGTATTAAAAAGAAGATTAAATTGTGATGCAGAACTGCCAATGATTGAAGGTATCATTAGTCTAATAACACGCCTGACTCCTGAATCTTGCCATCCCCATTTTGGTTTAGGCAGTCGCCTAACTTGCTTGAGAAAAGGAAAAAGAAATAACAATTGAAGAAATCCTGCAAAAAAAACAGCACAGGCTAAGACCAATCCTGGATTGCTTGATTTAGGTGCAATAAACCCTGCAGCAATAATCAAGACAATGTTTAATATAACTGGATTAAAAGCCGTCGCCCAAAAATGTTTTTTTGTATTCAGAATAGCGCCTGCAAAAGCCGTTAAAGAAATAAATAATAAATAAGGAAAGGTAAATCTAAGCATGCTCACTGAAAGATTGTATCGATCTATTTGATCGCTCTGATCATCAAAAAATCCTGGAGCAAATATCAAAATTAATATGGGTGCAAAAATAACACCTACAATGCAAACACAAAATAAAATTAAACCTAGAGTTCCTGATGTCCTATCAATGAAATTTTGTATTTCATGTTCTTCCTTATTGTTTTCATAATCTGAAAGCACAGGAATAAATGCTCTAGAAAATGCGCCCTCAGCAAAAAAACGTCTGAATGAATTTGGAATTTTAAACGCAACAAAAAATGCATCCATTATTGGAAAAGCGCCAAAAAGTCTTGCAAAAAAAATATCTCTTACTAAGCCCATTATTCGAGAGAGAAAGGTCATCAGACCAACAACTCCCGTAGAACGAAACATGCTGCCCGTTTCAATTAAATCGGATTGACTGCTAGATTTATTCATTATCTTTAATTTTAACTGATCTTTAATAATAAAAAATCAATCATTCTTAATATAGAATTGCTATTGACAAAAGGCTATAAAATATAAAGAATACACGGCTTTCAAGTAAAGAATTAATAATAGGAAATAAAAAATGGCGAATACCAGTTCAGCAAAAAAAAGAGTCAAGCAAAGTGAGCGCAATAGAGAAAGAAACATTGCACTAAAAAATAGAATGAGAACATCAGTCAAGAAAGTATTAAAAGCTACGGATGATGGTAATCAGACTGAAGCTGTTGAGAGCTATAAAGTAGCTAAACCCTTAATAGATTCACTTGCAAGAAAAGGAATTATTCATAAAAATAAAGCTGCCAATCAGAAAAAGAAACTCAGCAAAAGAATTAAAGCGTTAGCCTAATTCTTCTAAGATATTACATCTTCTTCGTTTAGTTGATCTAACCTTCTCATAATTCTTTGAGAAAGCTTCTTTGTCCCTTCCTTCGTTACTGCGCTAATTCCAAAATATGGCTGGTCCCATTCTAGATCTGAAACTATTTTTTTAATTTTAGATTCTTCATTTTGTAATAAATCTAATTTATTAAAAATAAGCCATCTCTCTTTGTTAAAGAGTTTTTCATCAAATGCTAATAATTCTGCTTCAATTGATTTGATGTTGTCTATTATTTTAGTCTCTTCACTAAATTCTGCTAGATCTATAATATGCAAAAGTATTCTAGTCCTTCTTAGATGTTTTAAAAAAGCAATACCTAGACCGATTCCATCAGAAGCACCCTCTATAATTCCTGGGATATCTGCAACTACAAAACTTTTTTCATAGTCAATTCTCACCATACCTAAGTTGGGGTGTAATGTTGTAAATGGATAATCAGCGACCTTTGGTTTTGCTGCTGAAATCGAGCGAATAAATGTGGATTTACCTGCATTTGGATACCCCAATAAACCAACATCAGCAAGCAAACTTAACTCAAGATATAAAGTACGATATTCACCCAATGTACCTGGTGATGATTGTCTTGGTGCTCTATTTCGACTGGACTTAAATTTTGTATTGCCTTTGCCTGCTTTTCCGCCTTTTGCAACCAGGCAAACATCGTCTTCTTCAATTAAATCACCTATCAATTCATTCGTTTCCTCATTGTATATCTTTGTTCCACAAGGAACTTCAACGACTAGATTGTCACCTGCTGGACCATTACGATTTTTTGACTTCCCTGCTTCCCCATGAGTTGCAGAAAAACGATTACCCACTCTAAAATCAATCAATGTATTAAGACCAGATGTTGCTTTTAGAAATACATCGCCACCATTACCACCATCGCCACCATCAGGCCCTCCTCTAGGTATGTATTTCTCACGACGAAAGCTCACGGAACCATCACCACCATTCCCTGCTTTTACCGTTATCTTTGCTTCGTCTGTAAATTTCATCTTATTAACATCCTATCATTAAAAAAAAACCCCGCATAAGCGGGGTATCATTTAGTTATTTTTAAAAGCTACTCTGCTATAGGAATTACAGTTGCGAACTGCTTCATGGCTGACCCTTTTTTCACAAATTTTAATTCGCCGTCGACTTTAGCAAACAGAGTATGGTCTCTTCCAATACCTACATTATCTCCAGGATGAAACTTTGTTCCTCTTTGACGAACAATAATGTTGCCTGCTCGCACATGTTGGCCTCCATATTTCTTGAGCCCTAGTCTTTTAGACTCAGAATCTCTTCCATTTCTAGTACTGCCACCTGCTTTCTTATGTGCCATAATATTTTCTCTAATTTACTCTTCTTTAGTTATCTTTTTTGCTTTTTCTTTTTTTAATTTTATACCAGTTATCTCTACTAATACATAATGTTGTCTGTGACCAAAAGTTCGTTTGTAATTCTTTCTTCTTTTAAATTTTATAACTTCAACTTTTTTGTCTTTTCCTTCTTCTAAAACTTTTGCTTCTACCGTAGCATCTTTAAGATAAGGTGAACCACAGTTTAGATCAGCTCCTTCTCCAACTGAGAGCACTTCATTAAAAACAACCTTTTCACCAGAAAGGTTTTTTATCTTTTCAAGTTTAAGCTTATCGCCCTTACTCGCTCTATATTGTTTCCCACCTGATTTAAATATCGCGTACATCTTAATGTTCCCTTTTGTGCAATCTTTCTAAGAAACTCGCAATTCTATAGATATAAGCTTTTTAATTCAATAACTTTAAAGGCTTTGGTATATTGTCATCTCTAAAACCATACAAGATATAAAATGCTTCAAAGTACAACTACATTAGAAAAAGAGAAAGTCATCATCAATGATCTAAGGTCTCTTGTCGATAATGACTGGAAAGCTATGGATCAAGAAATTCAGAATCAGCTGGATAGTGATATTGGCTTAATCAATAGTATCTCTCATTACATTATCAATAGTGGCGGCAAAAGACTAAGACCTCTTATAGTTCTCATTGCCTGTAATGCTTGTGGTTTTATGGCAAACCGAGAGAAAAATATAAAAGCAGCAGCTATGATTGAATTTATTCATACTGCCACACTATTGCATGATGACGTGGTAGATGATTCTGATACTCGCAGAGGAAGTATTACTGCTCATCGTAATTTTGGCAATGAATCAACTATTCTCGTTGGGGACTTTCTTTATTCAAGAGCTTTCCAGATCATGGTTGAAATGGGGCATATGAGAATCATGGAAATTATGTCTGATGCAACCAATACTATTGCTGAAGGCGAAGTTTTACAATTGATACATTGTGGTAATCCTGACACAACTGAAAAACAATACATGGATGTAATCTATAGAAAAACAGCAAAATTATTTGAATCCGCAACAACTATAGGCGCAGTCCTATCAGATCAATCAAAGCTGATTGAAGATTGTTTGAGAACCTATGGGAAAGAATTGGGTATAGCTTATCAATTGATTGATGATGTCCTAGATTACAGTTCATCTTCTGAAATTATTGGTAAGGATATTGGAGATGATCTCTCAGAAGGAAAACCAACCTTGCCATTGATTTATGCTCTAGAACGTTGTAATCCCAATATGCAAATTATGATTAGAGAAGCAATCACCAATAAAGATTCAAGTCATAGTAAAGAGATCTTTCAATGTGTCATTGATACAGGGTCTTTGGCATTAACTGCAGATCAAGCTCAAATTGCTTCAAAAAGAGCTATTGATGCTTTAAATGACTTGCCAAATAATCAATTTAAAGATGCGTTAATTCAACTTGCAAAATACACGATAGAAAGAATCTACTAATAAATCTCACTAATTCCATGACCTCAAAAAAAATAAATCAAAGCGAAGTATTGGTAGCGAGCTTCTATCAGTTCATCGATTGGCAAGATTTTAAAACCTTAAAATCAGAACTGGAGATAATCTGTGAGAAAAAAAATATTTTAGGCACAATATTGCTTGCACCTGAAGGTATTAATGGGACCATCTCGGGAGAAAAAGAATCCATTGAATCAGTAATTGATTTCATGAAAAAAGATCCAAGAATGAAAACCTTAGAGCCCAAGTATTCTATTGCGTATGGTAAAACTTTTTATCGCATGAGAATCAAGTTGAAAAAAGAAATTGTATCAATGGGCATTGATCAAACAAAACCTGCTAAGAAAACAGGCACTAAAATACAAGCCAGAGATTGGAATCGTGTTCTTCTAGATCCTGAGGTTATTATAATAGATACCAGAAATGATTATGAAAACTCCATAGGAAGCTTTAAAGGTTCGATTGACCCTAAAACAAAATCATTTCGAGAATTTCCAGGATGGGTGGAAAAAGAATTCAAACCATTAATGGATAAAACAAATAAAAAAAAGATTGCCATGTTTTGTACTGGAGGCATACGATGTGAGAAAGCCTCGTCTTACTTATTAGATTCGGGCTTTGATGAAGTACTTCAACTAAGTGGTGGTATATTAAAATATCTCGAAGAAATTGACCCTGAGGAAAGCTTATGGGAAGGCGAATGCTTTCTTTTTGATGAGCGAGTTTCAATCCAACATGGTTTAATAGAAGGCAATTATTCAATGTGTCATGCATGCAGGATGCCTATAGATGACAATGATATGAAAAGTGAACACTATATTGAAGGCATCAGTTGTCCAAATTGCTTTGGAACGCACTCAGAAGAAAGAAAAAAGAGATTCGCTGAGAGACAAAAGCAAATATCATTGGCTAAAAAAAGGAATGAATCACATATCGGAAAGAAATTTTAAAACTAATTCCTATAAATTTTCAACAAGAATAAATTGACCCAATATTTGTGACTCAAAAGACACCGTATTGTTATCTGTATTGATAAAGCTCCCCACTTCCTTTCGAACTCTAGGTAAAAGCTCATATTCTTCAGTAATCACATTAAAAACATAAGGTTTTATCATTTGAGGATTCTTAACTTTTTTCTTGTCATAACTTATTGTGAGTATTGCTGGAGCATTTAGTGTGGTTCTATGAGGTCCAAAAAATATGGATTCAGAAACAGCATTGGGGTGAATGGGCATCATTTGTGTTGGAGAAAGTTTATTTTGTGTTCCAATAACAGCAGTAAAATTATCTTTAGCTGAATCAAGGTAATCTGAAATCTCCATATATTCATTAATTGGTCTAACTGCGTTCACTCCTGTATTGGGTTTTGAGCTCACCTCTGGTCTCCAACGATTATTCCAATTGTATGAGTTGGGCTTATCTGGATTTGGATCAGGATTAATCATAAGCTTTGCTCCTGATAAATTTCCACTTGTCACGTTGACTTCTCCACCGTTTAATAACGATATTTCTCCTCGAGCTGCAATCTCAATATCCAGATTTGGAAAAATGCCAAAACGCTCTATACCACCTCGAATCCTATTCATATAATTAACTGCTAAATCTTCATTAAAATCCTCAAAAGCTTCTGTTAACTGCAAACGTGTATAGCCCTCTGGACATTGATGATTAATCGCCTGTGTCTGTTCATAATCTCCCGGTCCATGATGTTTTTCACACCATGTCATTCTATACTCTTCCTCGCGTATCTCTTCCAATGAGTTCAATGGTATATTCAGTGCTTCTCTCATATTAATAATGAGAATCCAGTAGCTGTAACCCCAATGCGATAATTGAATAATAACTTCTTCTTTTTTTTGATTGAGAATAGCATCTTCTATATTTTCTCTTAGATCGCTAAATCGAAGTGGATCGTCTTTATGCCCCAATTGGGATCCTCCAAATAAAGCATATGCAAATAAATTATTAGTGCGAGAATCGGAACTCCCAATACCACCTGTTTTATTAAATGTGACACTATAATCATTTTCATTTTGCTCGATATATCTTTTAAAACTTAAAAAATTTAAATAGGCATTTTCATGAAATACTTCTTGAATAAAAGGTGCGGCATTCGACATCGGCCCAACTGGATTGGCCCCTGGCCATGGCAAGCCAAAAGTAGTGTAAATCACAGCAACATCTTTTCCTAGCTCAATATGATCGAGGTGTCGTTTCAAGTTTTTATGCATCATAAGATTGTATTCAGGTGTTCTGCCATACATTCTGACCTGACTGATATTAAAATCATTCACATCAAAACCTGCTCGACATAGAGACTGAGATGAAAGATGAAGATCCCAAAAGTTATTGGCATAAATATTATGATCTGTAATCGGTTTAGCAAGAACAATATCTCTGTAACCATTCCTACCTAAACGAGGCATAGTATCTTTGAGATGCTTTGTTTTTCCAGGTACATTGGAATAATAACCTTCGGTAACTCTAATTTGATCATCAAAATATTCATTGATGTAATTTTCAATAAAAGGATCTTGAGGTGCTTCAACTTTATCATAAGCAGGAAAATGAACTTCCTCATCGAGACTCCAACCCATCATCCCAGCAACTCTGGCCTTATAGGCTTTATCTATTTCATAATAATCATTAATGCCATTGGGTTTTTTTATGAGAAAAATACCTTCCAAATAATCAATTCCATTTCTTGGATCAGGTGTATACCTAATCAGAGGAGCACCACCAGAATCTGCTGTCCGAGAAGAAACATAGTCTTTCATTGCAATAATATCTACTCCATCCAAATCCTCCTTATAGAGGGTAGCTGCATCTCCTCCAGCATATGGGAAATCACCAACTTTATTATTAACAATAGGAATAAAACTTTGGCCATCCTCACTAATTTTATAAGCACCAACACTATCCCAAAGTCTCTCCATGCCTTCCACTTTTCTTCCAATAGCAAATGGTAACCTTGAGATTTCCACTTGAAATGGAAAGGAACCTGCATGCCATTGACTGCATGCTTGATTTGGCTTAGTGACTCTTTCTCCTCCAGATGTTCGCCAAAATAGATAATCATCATACTCCTTATTAAAACCCTCAGGGGTTCCCCAACCAGAAAGAACGACAACAGGCTCTTCTCTAATTTTTAAGCTTAAAGGATCACCATTTCTCTTTAATAAAACAGCGGGCTTGTAACCATTGGCAGGTGTGTAGTCATAGCTGTAAAAGAAAATCCCAAAAAATGCTCCAATGACTGCCAAAGAAAAACCTAAGTTTCTATTGGATGATTTCATACGTTACCCCTATCGTTGATATCTTTTTAATTCCAATTACCTTATTAAGATAAGAAAATAAATGAAATTAGATTATTAATCTTAAATAATCATTAAGCAATAGTGATCCAGCAATTAAAATTGTAATATTGAATGAAGATGATTGATCTAAAAATGAAAACTGCATTGTGGGTTCTGCCCATACATTTATATGCTTTTCTAATCCCGATAGCTCTAATACCAATATTAAATAACCATGAATTATTTCTTCAAGAGGTTATTTACAGTCATAAAATACTAATTTATGCCATGCTAATACTTGCATTAGGTAGTTTATTTGAAATTATCCAGAACCATAAAGACCAATGGTTTGTTACTGCTGATAGCGCCAGTGGCAATGGGTTCAGTCTTTATGATGGCTTATTTACATTCTTTATCCTGTTCGGTCAGGTGATGATATTAATAAGCTTTATAGGGCAATACAAATGGGTCATTGCAATATCGTTATTTTCTTTATTCCTTGGACCCATTCTTTACTATAAAAGAAAACTTGTTTTCTTGCCAACGAGTATTATTGGCCTTCTAAATACAATAGTTGCTTTTATACTTTTTTCTGAATCAATAATATTTATGCAATTGGTTATGGTGGGATTAACAATTTTCTTCTTCAATAAATTGCTTGAAACAAACAAACAGTATTTTCATGGTTTAACCACCTTGTGTGCATCTTCAGGAATCTTGTTTTTAATTCTCGCAATCAAAAAAGCAGCTCTACTCTTTTAAAATGGATCGTCGATCATTTTCAAAATTGCTTGCTAGTCTAGCTCTTGCTAAAAAAACAAATATTGGTGCTGCAGTCCTCAAAGAAAAAATCACGATAATAGGTGGTGGCATCATAGGTTTATCCATTGGCTATCAACTTTCAAAAGCTGGGATTGAAATCACTTTAATTGAGAAGGATTTTTTAGGTGCTCATGCAAGTGGTAGTTCATTTTCATGGATTAATGCCTCATATGATAAAAAACCACTGAGCTATAACTATCTAGCCCGCTTAGGGATAACTTCATACCATCAATTGCAAGAAGAACTCAATCTGGATATTAAATGGGGTGGTTCATTAGAATGGTTTAAAACAAAAAAAAGTTCAGACCAATTAAGAGATCAAGTAAGGCTACTTCAAAATTATCAAGATGCGTTAGCAATTCAAATCATTAATCACGATCAAGCTTCTAAATTGGAGAGTTTTGTTAACTTCAAAAATTCACAAACCATTGCTTATTCAATTCATGAAGGTGCCATGAATACATTATCAACAATCAAGAAATTATCAGAAGGAATAAAAAACAATGGCGGTAAAGTTATATATCCAGTTGAATTTAAGAAACTTGAATATAGAGGCAATAACCTTGAATCAATAAAGACATCGGATGGAGAGATAAAAACAAATCAAGTTATTTTTGCATGTGGTGTCAATACTGACAATATTTTAAGTTCAAAAATGATGAGCCCCTCCACCCCAGGAATCATTCTTACAACCAAACCTCAGAGACCTCTAATCAACAGAATTATTGTTGCTCCAGGAATCCATATACATCAACAAAATGATGGAAGAATAATCATTGGTGAGCAAGGGGGGGCAGGCATGCTCCATGAAGAAAGACTTATAAAAAAACCCAGATATTTCCCTAATCATGATTATGAAAAAAAGCATCAAAATCGAATATTAAAAACAGTTAAAGAAATTATTCCTAAATTAAATGATTTAGAAGTAGAAAGGACAACAATAGGATGGAGACCTTTGCCTAAAGATGGAAAACCCATAATAGGCCCTATCAAAGAATTACCTGGAGTATATATAGCTGTTATGCATAGTGGAATCTCTTTAGCTGCAATTATTGGAACCCTCGTAAAAGAGGAAATTCTAGAAGCAAGGACTAATAAATTATTAGAAGATTTTAGGCCCTCAAGATTTACTTGATATATGGAATGATTGCTTTATGATTCTGAGTTGAAAATGAATGAAGATCTAAAATATTTAAAAATTTTTGTTGCTCTGGCTTTTATTCCATTCTTTATATTGGTTTTATTTAATGCTTGGGCTTTCTTTTCTGCACTCTTTTTTCCTGAGTTCAACCCTGTAGCAATTATCTGTGGACCCAGAGTATAAAGATGAGATCTATTAAATATGTGTTTATTGCATTAGTTTTTACATCGGATATTGCCCTTGCCAGTCTAACTTTAGAGAAATCTTGGGTTAGGGCTGCACCAATAAACTCTGAAAAAATGTCGGCTTATGGTTTATTAAAAAATACTTCAATGAGTTCCTATAATCTAATTCGACTTGAAGCATCAGGATTTAAGAAAACTCAAATACATCAAAGTCAGATGGATAAAGAAATAATGTCTATGAGAGAGTTAAAGAACCTAACAATTGAAGCTAATAGCGAAATTGAACTTACACCAGGAGGAAGACATATAATGTTTCAATCTCCTGTGAAGTCTTTCAAAGTTGGCGATACTGTGGAGCTATTCCTATTCTTTGAATCAAATTATGAAGAAAAAGTAATTCGAGTTAATGTACCTATAAAAAGAGAAGCATCATAGATAAAAAGAATATTTTTTTTATAGGATCTTTACTATTGATATTGTCACTAATGGTAATATTTCTGATGAATTCTCCAACCCTAATGGATAAAAAACCAGAATTAATTTCTGGGAAACTCTTAAATCAACCACTATCAATAAGACCCTTTAGTTTGATTAACCAAGATCAAGAAATCTTCAATAGTGACAATTTAAGAAATAAATGGTCAATACTATTCTTTGGGTATACCAATTGCCCCGATGTTTGCCCAACAACTATTTATAAGCTCTCTGAGATCCAAAAAAAATTAGAAAAAAAAGTAGATCTGATCGATGAATTTCAAGTGGTATTAATAACACTTGATCCAAAGAGAGATAATGTTGCTAGATTGAAAGAATACTTAGCTTTTTTTGGACCTTCTTTGATTGGACTCACAGGTAATGACTCAGAAATTAGAAAAATAACTTCAAATCTAAGCGTTTATTTTGAACAAGTTGGTGAAGGAAGTCAGTATGATTTTAATCACACAGCCTCAATATTCTTAATTGGTCCAGAAGGAAGCGTGATTGCTTCATTTAGTCCTGCATCCAAATCTGAAGAATTAAGTCAGGATATTTTAAACATTATTGAATAATTAACTATTACTTTAATTTAACAGCTGTACCTGAAGCTACAAGAAACAGCATGCCCTTACCTTTTCCAGAGAACTCTTGATAATCCAGATCTACGGCTATTACAGCATCCGCATCCAATTCCATAGCAGCTATTTTTAATTCTCTTAGGCAAGTTTTTCTAGCATCTTTTAATACTCTTTGACTTGCTGTACTCCTGCCTCCAAAAATATCCCTGATTCCAGCAAACAAGTCTCTGAAAATATTCATACCAAACACACATTCAGCTGTAATGATTTCTAACTCACTTTCTATCTCTTGATTGGCAACAGTGGGGGCTGTGGTTAAAATCAATCTATCCATTTCTTCATCAGAATAATCTGTCATATTAAATTCTTATCTTTATTAATGATTCAAACTAATTCAACATACTCGGATCCATGCCCATACTCTTCATTTGATCTAATACTACCGATTTCGTAATTGCTTTGATGCCATTATCTCTTGCAAAATCCTCAACATTATTGATAGCCATCTCAATAATTCCTGGCGGAGTTTGTGAAATCATACTTTTAGATTCCTCATCCCATTCCATACTAAGTTTCGAATCAAAGCTATCTTCATTAACATCATCGTTGAGTTTATCTTCTTTTGCTTTTTTAGCTCTCTCTCTTTTATTCCAGTAATCTGATTCTTCAGGCTTTGTAGCTTCCAAAACTGCTCTTGCATCTGGCGTGGTGGTCATAATATTAAATAAACTATCAAGATATTCATTGGGAACTACAACAAACATCTCCTCTGGTTTAAGGCGATTATTCATACGCCCACCTAAATCCCCAGGTGTAATCACTACATTGCCATCATGCCAAGGTGATGCAAATAGGTCACTGCAAAAAGAAGACCCACAAGAGCCTCTGGGTGGAGTTCCATCAATGACTGTTCGAGCGCCTCCAATAAAGTTAGCCCAATGAGGTGTACAAACCACCACAATCCAGTCGACATGAATACCATCAGGTACTTCCGCCAGAGGTGCTGCTCCAATACCCACAACAGTATTCTGTGGCAAAACATATTCACCTGATTTTATTTTCTCAGCACCTACATCTGTAAAGGCTGGTATATTTTTGGCCAAATACTGACCATTCCTAATTTCATCAGTGCCCTCATGAACACCAGCAGTATAGACACCAGTAGTACAATCATGATGATGTTTATCAAAAGACACCACTTCCCCTTTGTCCATAGCATGGCGAACAATTGAACATGGAACTACTTTTTTTTGTTGATAAGCTTCTGGAATCTCTTTTTCGAACAAACTGATTGCAACAGGATTACCCCTAACCTTTCCAGTCAATGATTCATTGAGCTTTTTAAAATCTATCATAATATTTTTATCAGTAAATTTAGATGCAGTTGTTTTGTTTAACTGCAATAACCCTCTATAAATATAAATTAGCATTATTACTTCGAAGATAAAACAGTTAGAATCTTAAAATGAATTTTTGGAAGAAGAAAAAAGAAGAAAAATGGGTTGAAAGTCCAATGCATGATAACTGGTATCAATCCAGTGCTTATTTTTTAAGCTCTTTTGCATTAATCACAAGTGTTGATGAAAATGGAGTCACTAGTATTGGCCCCTACCAACTTTCTTTTCCATTTGGTGTAAATCAAAGAAGAGAGTGGATTGTGATATCGCGAAGAGGTTCCAATACTTCAACGAATATTAAAAGGATAAAAAAATGTGCCATGAATTTTGTTGAGTATGATAAGAAACAAATCAAAAATATTGTTGATTTAGGTTACCCTGGGCAAAAACCTGAAGAAAAAATGAAAGATTGTATATTTGAACTAGAACAAACACCTACTCTTGCATATAGGGATGATACTGATCGACCTAAGATCATTAAAAATGCATTTCAAGTTTTTGAATGTGAATTAAATGACAATCCTGATGATTTTTATTACAAAGGGACTGACACAACTGAATACATGTTACTTAAAATAAATCAGATACATCTCAAAGAAAAATGGAGAGATAATCTAGATCTTGGCGATGACATGAAAATTCCAAATATGCCAATAAGTTTTGGCTTTAGAAATGCCAATCAATTCTGGTTTGCAAAACATAAAAAACCTTTTTGGATACCTACCCCTGAAGGCAAAGGCGCGAAACATGAAGCTGTAATGTATATTGCAAACAGAATGGATGAAGACATTACATTTACCGTTAATGCTTGCAAACAATTATCGGGTGTTCCTAAAGTATTTGTTAGGAAAGCATTAAAAGGCATCATTGGAGAGGCAAAAAAACAAGGTGTGAGTGAAATAAATGAATCATTCATTAAAGCAATTAATGAAAAGAGAGGATGAATAAGAGCAATGTCACATAGAACTGAAGAGCTAAAGAAATTATCAGGCCTATCACATTTAATTAGAGAATTGAGATACCATGAATTCTCAAGACAAGGTATTGGCATCATATTAGTCAGTATATTTGGCTACTTTGCAGATCCATATCCTTCTTTTGTATTTCAATTTGAACTGGCTAAAATAATAATTATCTTAGGTCTAATTATCAGAATGTATGCCTCAGGCTTTGTTCTAAAAAATAAAGAACTATCTACCACAGGGCCTTATGCCTATGTTAGACATCCTTTGTATACGGGTAACATTCTACTATTAACTGGCATGGCTATCATTAATGGTCAGGTTTGGGCTAGCTTAATTGCCCTATCATTCTTCTGGTTTTATTACCCGACTGCAATTGAATATGAAGACAGAAAACTAAAAGCATTGTTTCCTGAAACATGGGAAAAGTGGGCTGACAAAACCTTAGCATTGACAATATCAATAGGTAAGATGCATCCATTGGAACTTAATAGATGGTCTTGGAGAAAAAGCTTAATCAATAATTATGAACCTGTGATTGTTATCTATGTATTGATCTGGTTATCAATACTGTAGGTATTTCTTTCAAGCATTATGAAATATGAAACCTGAGAAAAATATTATCAACTCAGTCAATGAAGCAATGCGTTCAAATCATAATGCTAGTTTTATGAAAATGGGTTACCAAGGAGTCCTTTATAAACTCAATGTTGATGGAGTCCAACTGGTTATAAAGAAAGCGAATAAACAATCATTTATCTTAGGTCGCCTCAATCAAAATAGTCTTCATCATGAATACAAAATATACAAACAATTAAAAGATTTAGAAGGCATACCAAAATGTTATGGATTAACTGAAAAAGGAGACTTAATTCTAGAATATATTGATGGGCAGACTTATCGAGAATCTCAATATGAATTAGAGGGTAAAGATGAATTTTTTAACCAATTACTCATTTTGATCCAAAAAATGCATGACTTAGGAGTCAGTCATGGTGATTTAAAAAGAAAAGATAATATTTTTGTTGATGAAAATAAAAAACCCTACCTTATAGATTTTGGTACCGCTATTTCTAGTAAAACAAATAATATTGTAAAAAGAATGTTCTTTCAGTTTCTAAAGAAAACAGACCTAAATGCATGGATAAAACATAAATACCGAAGGAACTATGAAAACATCAGTCAAGAAGATTTAAAATATTATTCACCTACTGCAACCGAGAATATATACAGATCTATAAGAGTTTTTTGGTATAAGATATTTAACAATCATTAATTGTCACTTACTTTATGTTTGAAACTCCTTTACTTTATTACTGGATTATTCCACTTATTGCTTGGTCAGCTTTTTGGAAAATAACTGCATTGTGGAAAGCGGCAAGAAATAGGCAGTTGGCTTGGTTTATTGCTCTTGCATTCTTCAATACAGCAGGAATGCTTGCTATTTTGTATATTTATTTTTATCAGAAAAATCAAAATCAAAAAAACTCTTGACTTAAAACTTAATTCATTCAAAATGCTCTCAGCACTGATTTATTCCAACTTGCAGGTGCTTTATAAATACCGCTAAAGAGGATTACGATCATAGACGTGAACCTGTTTAGTACTTTACTAACAGGTTTTTTTTATGATAGAGGACTTTAAAATGAAAATTGAAACTCAGGCCATTCACTCAGGTTATACTCCAGATCCAACAACAAAATCAGTAGCTACACCAATTTATCAAACGACATCCTATGCCTTTGATAGTGCCCAACATGGTGCTGACTTATTCTCCTTAGCAGAAGAAGGGAATATTTATAGTAGGATCATGAATCCAACTAATGCTGTACTTGAGGAACGATTAGCACAAATGGAAGGAGGTATAGCTGCATTGGCAGTTTCTTCAGGAATGGCTGCTATTACTTACGCTATTCAATGCTTGACCTCCAATGGACAAAATATTGTATCTGTCAGTGAGTTATATGGAGGGACTAGTGATTACTTTTCAAACACACTAAAAAATCAAGGAATAGAGGTTCGCTATGCAAAACATGATGATATTGATGGCTTGTCTGATTTAGTTGATGAGAATACCACATTAATTTTTTGTGAATCAATTGGAAATCCTTTGGGTAATATTTGTGATATTGAATTATTAGCAAAAGCAGCACATTCCAAAGGTGTGCCTTTGGTAGTGGATAATACTGTTGCCACACCCTACCTTTTAAAGCCAATTGATTATGGTGCTGATATTGTTATTCACTCATTAACAAAATACATTAGTGGGCATGGAACTACGATTGGCGGTGCAATAGTGGATGCGGGTAATTTTGATTGGTCTAAAGAACCAAAACGTTTCCCAACTCTAAACGAACCTGATAATTCATACCATGGACTAATTTATTCAGAAGCACTAGGTGCTGCAGCATTTATAGGCAGATGTCGTGTTGGACCTCTTAGAAATACTGGAGCTGCACTATCGCCATTCAATGCATTCTTGATTCTTCAAGGCATTCAGTCGCTGCATGTGAGAATGGATAGGCATTGTGAAAATACAATCAATGTTGCTCAGTATTTATCAACACATAGCCAAGTCAAATGGGTAAATTACGGTGGATTAGATGATAGTCCCTACTTTGATTTAGCAAAGAAATACACCAATGGTTTGCCTTCTGGTATTTTAACTTTTGGTATTGAGGGAGGAAAAGAAGCAGGTATTAAGTTTATTGATTCTCTCAAGCTAATCGTACGTTTGGTAAATATTGGTGATACTAAATCATTAGCAACACATCCAGCTTCAACCACACACAGTCAATTAGAACCCGATGAGTATGAAGCTGCTGGTATTTCTGAAGATATGGTAAGAATATCTATTGGAATAGAGAATGTGGATGATATTATCAGTGATATTGAACAAGCCTTAAATGAATCAAAATAGAGAAATTAAAGAAATGAATATTAAAGATCTTCTTGTATCAATGAGATTAGGTAATCCTGATTCAATCGTTAACTGGAATCTTCCCGGAGATAAATAATATGAAATATATACTAGATTCTGGAATGGGAACAGAACTAAAAGACAGGGGTTACAAGGTTCCCGATTGGAAAAAGTCTATCTGGTCTGCTCATGCATTAAATGAAGAGCCTGAGGCTATTCTTGAAATTCATCTTGCCAATATATTGGCTGGCTGTAATGTGATTACAACCAATAATTATTATGTGACTCCTAATATTCTTCAAAGAGAAAACTTACAAGATAAATTTGAAGAGCTTACACAACGCTCAATAGACTTAGCCTTAGAGGCAAAAAAACAGCATCCAGCAGTATTAGTTGCAGTAGCTTTTCCCCCAATTGAAACTAGCTTTAGACCTGATCTAACTCCTTCAAATGAAGTAATTGAAAATTTCTACAATACGATTGGGTCAATAGCTAAAAATAAGGTTGATATCATTCTTTGTGAGACTATGAGTTCCATTAGAGAAGGCATAACATCAGCTAAAATAGCAAAAAAATATTCTGAGAGGGTTTGGTTAAGTTGGACAGCAAGAGGATTATCAGGAGAAAGTTTACCCAATGGTGAATTATTAGTTGATGCAATCAATACTGGGAATCAATTGAAGATTGAATGTCAATTGATTAATTGCTTAGCAATGGACTGTGTTACCAACCAAATAGAAACACTTAAACTTTCAGATAATTTTGGGATTTTTGCTAATTCATCGATACTAAAGCATCCAATCAATGATCTCGGTTCATCATATGACATTGATGTAAATCATCATGAAAATACAGTAACAGTATCTCCAAAAGAGTATGCCAAGGAAGCAAAAAAGTGGATTGATCATGGAGCATATGTAGTTGGTGGATGCTGTAGCACTGGACCTGAACACATTAAGGAAATATCAAAACTTATTTAATAAAGATAATTTATTTTGAAATCTCTAAAACTTTCTCAATAATAGCATTAGCACTGATACCAAAATAATCTCTTAGTTCCTCTCTTCCTTCACTCAATCCATAACCGTCTGTTCCTAAAGAAGTGAAAGATCCAGGAAAAAGATGAGCCAAGCTATCGGGTAACAAACTAATAAAATCACTAACAGCGACAAAATGTCCTGATTGATCTTGTAAAATATTTTCGATATATGATTTTTCTTTAGATTCTTTTGATTCCAAGAAATCTTTATGAAGTAAATTATAGCTTGTCACACTCCATACATTTACAGGTATTCCTTGGCTCTCTAGCTTGTCTTGTGCTTCAAGAACTTGCTGCATAATACTACCACTTCCTAAAAGATGGATCGGCTCGCCTGTATATTTTTTCTCTAATTCACTGGAAGCACTTTTGAATAAATACATGCCCTTAAGAATGCCCTCATCACAATCATTAGGCATCTTAGGATGACTATAATTCTCATTGTAAACTGTTAAATAATAGAAAATATTTTCTTGCTCCTCATACATTCTCCTTATCCCTTCTCTAACAATTGTTGCAAGTTCATAAGAAAATGCTGGATCATAGGTCATTAGATTAGGTACCACTGAAGCCAATACATGGGAATGTCCATCTTGATGTTGAACCCCTTCTCCATTCAATGTTGTCCTGCCCGCTGTTCCCCCTATTAAAAAACCACGAGTTAAAGCATCACCGCATGCCCAAATCATATCCCCCACTCTCTGAAACCCAAAAATAGAATAGAAAATATAAAATGGAATCATAGGTAATTCATGATGAGAATAAGCTGTTCCAGCTGCCATAAATGATGCCATAGCACCAGCCTCGCATATTCCCTCTTGAAGAATTTGCCCATCTTTTGCTTCTTTATAAGGAGAGATGGTTCCGGCATCAACAGGTTGATAATTCTGGCCATCATGCGAATAGATACCAGCTTGAGAAAACAAGCCATCCATCCCAAAAGTCCTTGCTTCATCAGGAATAATAGGCACCACATATTTACCAATACTCTTATCTCTAAGTAGTTTAGAAATAATTCTTACTAAGACCATTGTTGTTGAAATAGACCGATCTATTTCATTAAAGAAATCTTCAAAGAATTCTGAAGATGGTGTAATAATTTTTTCACAATCATTAAATCGTATGGGTTGATAACCTCCCAACTCATTTCTTCTTTCTTGAAGGTATTTCATCTCTTCTGAATCAGAATCAGGAATATAGAATTTTGCAGCTTTTCTATCTTCATCTGAAAGTGGAATATTCAATCTCTCTGCGATTTCAATTCTCTCTTCATCATTCATTGTTTTCTTCTGATGAGCAATATTTCTACCCTCTGATCCCTCACCTAAGCCATACCCTTTTAATGTCTTAACTAAAATTACAGTGGGTTTACCATTCGACTGTGAAGCTTTATCAAATGCTGCATATAACTTCTTATGATCGAAACCACCTCGCTTAATATCTTTAAGCTCTTTGTCATTCAATTGAGTCATAATTGATTCCAATTCTGAGTTTCCATCAATCCAATGATTTCGCTGATCTTCCCCCGATGAAACGGAATACATCTGATACTCACCATCCACCACTTCATCCATTCTTTTTTGCATGACATCATTATGATCAATGGAGAATAATGGATCCCACTCTGAGCCCCAAATCACTTTAATAACATTCCATTGAGAACCTCGAAAAATAGCCTCTAACTCTTGGATAATTTTACCATTTCCTCTCACTGGTCCATCAAGGCGTTGTAAATTGCAATTGACAACAAAAACCAAGTTATCCAATTCTTCTCTGGAAGCAATATTAATTGTGCCTAATGTTTCAGGCTCATCCATTTCACCATCACCTAAAAATGCCCATATTTTTCCTATTTTTTTATTGGTTAGTCCCCTGTTTTCTAGGTACCTTGCAAATCTTGCATAATAGATTGAAGAAACACCATTTAAACCCATTGAAGCGGTTGGACTTGGCCAAAATTCAGGCCTTCTTCGAGGATGAGGGTATGATGGCAAGCCACCTTCAGGTTGCAACTCTCTCCTGAAATTTCCCAACTCTTCTTTTGACAAACGACCTTCCAAGAATGCTCTTGAATAGATACCAGGAGAAGCATGGGCTTGAATGTTCATCATATCGCCCTGATAATCATCCGTTCTGGATTTGATAAAATGATTCAAAGCCACTTCAGTCATTGTTGCACTGGATGCATAGGTAGCAATATGGCCGCCTACCCCTTTGCCACTATCATAGCCTTGCAAAACCATTGCCATAGCATTCCAACGAATAATATCCTCTACTCTTTGTTCCAAATCAATATTACCAGGATAGGCTGGTTGCTCAGAGATAGGTATGGTATTTCTATAAGGCGTATTGAGAGTTGCACCGCCTAGTGAAACTCCCTGACTGAGAGCAAATTGCTGCAAGGAAGCTAATAAATCTTTAACCTGTCTATTGCCATAATTATCCTTAATGGCTTGTAGAGATTCGGTCCACTCATTCAATTCAATAGCCCATTCTTTCTCGAATTTTTCATTCTGCAAGGAATCTATATCGACAACTTTAGATGTTTTGCTTTCTTTACTCATATATTTATTATCGTTAAAAAATTAAAAACAAGGAGTATAAATCAATAATTTTATGTGACTACTGTACCATGACAATTAGAATTATTATGAATAAATGAGATAATAAAAGTATTAATATGATGAGTAAGATTAATAAGTAAAAAAGATGCCTGAATATAGATCAAAAACCTCAACGCATGGACGTAATATGGCTGGAGCTCGAGCTCTTTGGCGAGCTACTGGTATGAAAGATAATGATTTTGGTAAACCTATTATCGCTATTGCGAATTCATTCACACAATTTGTGCCAGGACATATTCATTTAAAAGACCTTGGTCAAATGGTTGCAAGAGAAATAGAAAGCAGTGGCGGTATTGCCAAAGAATTCAGCACTATAGCTGTTGATGATGGGATTGCTATGGGCCATTCAGGAATGCTCTACAGTCTTCCATCCAGAGAGCTTATTGCTGATGCAGTGGAGTATATGGTTAATGCTCATTGTGCGGATGCCCTAGTCTGTTTATCCAACTGTGACAAGATTACACCTGGAATGTTAATGGCTACAATGCGATTAAATGTTCCAACTATTTTTGTTTCTGGAGGCCCCATGGAAGCAGGAAAAGGCATTGTGAAAGGTAAAGAAATTAAATTGGACCTTGTCGATGCAATGGTTCTTGCAGGAGACTCATCCATCTCAGATGAAGATATTGCAGAAGTGGAACGATCTGCCTGCCCAACTTGTGGTTCATGCTCAGGAATGTTTACAGCTAATTCTATGAACTGCTTAGTGGAAGCTTTAGGACTTGGTTTGCCTGGTAATGGAAGTGTCTTAGCAACCCATATTGATAGAAAAAATCTTTTCTTAGAAGCAGGTAAAAAAATTGTTGATATCACTAAAGATTACTATGAAAATGATAATGAAAGAGTTTTACCCCATCAAATTGCCAATAAAAAAGCTTTTGAAAATGCTATGACTCTGGATATTGCAATGGGAGGTTCCACCAATACTGTATTGCATATATTAGCGGCGGCTAAAGAAGCTAATATTGATTTTACTATTGAGGACATTGATCGCTTATCAAGAAGAGTACCTAATTTATGCAAAGTGGCTCCAAGTAGCGATTATCACTTAGAAGACGTTCATAGAGCTGGAGGAGTTATGGCAATTCTGGGTGAACTAGAAAAAGCTAAATTACTCAATATCGATAATAATACAGTTCATAGTGAGAGCATAAAATCTGCAATAGAAACTTGGGACATCAACAGGACACCAAGTAATGAAGTTGCTGAATTTTATTCTGCAGCACCAGGAATGATTCCAACCACTCAGCCTTTTTCTCAAAATAAACGTTATGACTCATTGGATCTTGATCGTGAAAATGGCTGCATAAGAAATCTAGATAATGCCTACAGTCTTGACGGAGGATTAGCCGTTCTTAAGGGAAATATTGCTAAAGAAGGATGTATTGTTAAAACTGCTGGTGTAGATGAAAGTAACTTAACTTTTAAGGGTCCAGCACATGTTTTTGAAAGCCAAGATGATGCAGTTGATGGAATCATGAATAATGATGTTAAAGCTGGAGAAGTTGTAGTAATACGCTATGAAGGACCAAAGGGAGGTCCAGGAATGCAAGAAATGCTCTATCCAACAAGCTATCTAAAAAGTAAAGGTTTGGGTAAAAAATGTGCATTAATAACTGATGGGAGATTCTCAGGAGGTACATCAGGACTGTCTATCGGTCATATCTCACCTGAAGCAGCATCCCAAGGTGAAATTGGATTAATAAGAGATGGAGACATTATTAATATTGATATACCAAATAGAATACTCGAGTTAGAACTAACGGTTCAAGAATTAGAAAACAGAAGGCTAGCCATGAATGATTTAGGGAAAAAAGCATGGAAACCACGATCTAGAAATAGAATCGTTAGTGACGCATTAAAAGCCTATGCCTTAATGGCATCTTCCGCATCAGATGGTGCAGTTCGGGTGGTACCGGAAGAAACAAATGAATAAAGATAAAAATACCATAGCCATATTTGGTGGAACAGGTGCACTAGGCTCAGCGTTAGCAAAAAAATGGGCACAGAATGGCTACACAGTAATCATAGGCTCAAGAAAAAAAGAAAAAGCTGAGGCAACCGCAATTGAGTTAAATAAAGAGATTGGATCTGAATTAATCAAAGGACTAGATTTAATAGAAGCTTCTAAACATTGCAACTTAGCTGTAATGGCCGTGCCATATTCCAGTCATCAAATTACATTAGATGTGGTTAAAGATAATTTAATAGGAAAAATAATTATTGATACAACAGTTCCACTGCAAGGCAATGTCACAAAAGTGTCACTGCCTAAAGAGGGTTCAGCAGCTTTAGAGGCGCAAGTATTTTTAGGCGATAAAGTCAGAGTTGTTTCTGCATTGCAAAACATCGGTTCACATTTAATTGGATCAGATAAAAATATTGATGCTGAAGTCTTAGTAACAGGCAATGACAGAGAGGCAGTGCAGCTTGTTAGAGAACTAATCAATGACTTAGGCTTATCATCTTGGGATGCAGGTTGCATAGAAAACTCAGCAGCAGCTGAAGCATTAACCTCAATCTTAATCTTTATTAATAAAAGGCATAAATTAAAGTCTTCGGGTATCAAAATTACTTCTCGCTGACATTATTCATATTTTTACTAATGGAATTTAAATCCAAACCTGATTCATTAAGTATTTTCGCAATTAAAGGCATTCCACCCATTCAATCGGGTGATCCTATTGGAGAAATCATAGTCAATGGGATGAAAAGAAATAATATAATTCTTGAAGACAATGATGTGATTGTCATTGCTCAAAAAATTATCTCAAAATCAGAAAACCGTTTAATTTCATTGTCAAAAATTAAGCCAACGCAAGAAGCTATGAAAATTGCAAAAAAAGCCAATAAAGATCCAAGAGTAGTTGAATTAATATTACAAGAATCTAAATCAATTATTAGAGTCAGTGATGGTGTCGTTATTGTTGAACATAGATTAGGTCATGTTCTTGCAAATGCTGGTATTGATCGTTCTAATATAGAATCCGACGAAACAGATGAAAAAGTATTGCTTCTTCCTGAAGATCCAGATGCATCAGCAGAAAAAATAAGAAGCTATATATCTAAGAAAATAAATATAAACATTGGAGTTTTAATAACGGACAGCATGGGTAGAGCATGGAGATTAGGCACAACAGGTCATGCCTTGGGTTCATCGGGTATCAAAACCTTAATTGACCTCAGGAATAATGCTATTGATCTTTTTGAACGTGAACTACAGACTACATGCATTGCTTGGGCTGACCAACTCGCAGCAGCAGCAACACTGATTATGGGAGAGAGCAATGAAGGTATACCGGTTGTGATTATTAAAGGTATTAATACTCCTTCTGAAACAGATTCAATACATGACTTAATTCGCCCAAAAAATGAGGACTTATTTCGTTAATGATAAAAAAGAAAAAAATCTTAGCCTTAAGTGGTGGTGTTGGTGGAGCAAAATTATGTAGGGGTTTGGATCAAATCACTGATAAAGATGAATTGGTTATTATTGCTAATACGGGAGATGACTTCCTTTACTTAGGTTTCTACATCTGCCCTGATATTGACACATTGATTTATACATTAGCAGGAGAAAATAATATTGAAACTGGCTGGGGCAGAACCGATGAAACTTGGAAAGCTCATAATGTCATGGGAGGACTTGGGGCAGATAATTGGTTCAAACTGGGCGATAAAGATTTAGAAATGCATGTGTATCGATCCAAAGAAATACAAAATGGAACTAGCTTGACTGAAATTACTCAAAAAGTTTCAAAGATTTGGAATATTAATAGCAAGATCCTTCCAATGAGTAATCATTCGATCAAAACAATCATTGAGAGTGATATCGGCACACTCTCCTTTCAAGAATATTTTGTTAAAAAACAATGCATACCGAAGGTTGAATCAATTACATTTAAACAGAAAAAAGCTAAAGCCTCACAAACTCTCTTAGATGAAATGAATGACAACAATCTAACAGCAATAATTTTTGCACCATCAAACCCATATCTAAGCATTGATCCTATTCTTTCTTTATCTGAAATCAAAAATTTTTTACGTACTACTTCCACTCCAGTGATAGCAGTTTCTCCTGTGGTAGATGGTCAAGCCGTAAAAGGTCCCACTACAAAAATTATGAGTGAACTGGGAGTGGAGCCATCTGCTGTCTCAATAGCAAAACACTATGATGGGCTTATTGATGGCTTGATTCTTGATGTATTGGATCAAAATTTAGTATCGCAAGTTGAAGACATAGGAATTAGAACTAAAGTTATGAACACCATAATGCATAATGATCAAGATAAAATACAACTTGCACAAGCTGCTCTAGACTTTGCCCAAGAAATAGAATTAGGAGGAGAATAAAAAAGGTGTGGGCACTCATCCCAATTAATAACTTTGATGCATCAATGAGCAGACTCTCCAGTCTTTTAAATCGTGAAGAAAGAACAGAGCTGACAAAAATATTAGCAATTCAAACGCTAAACATTCTTAATAAAATAGAAGCAATAGACAAAATCATAGTAATGACCGATGAAACAGAATGGATTGAATCTCTCTCAATAGAAAAAATTATAGCGATTGATGACTTTGATGTTCCCATTTTAAAGAAAAAGATTGAAAAAGCATCGAACTGGATGGAAAAGAAAAATGCAAAAAGAATTATATACTTATCCATTGATCTTCCTTTTATTAATCTGACAGATGTGGAAACTTTTATAAACTCACATAAAAAAGGAATGACTATAGTTGAGGCTGGAAAAGATGGAGGTACCAATGCTTTAATATTAGACATGCCTAGAATGATTGATTTTCAATTTGGTGAGAATAGTTTTGAAAAACATATACGATCTGCTGAAAATGCCAATATTACAGTTAAGGTTTTTAAAAATAGAGCATTAAGCTCCGATCTGGACGATGAAAACGATTTCAAGAAGTTTAAAATGCATGGCTATGCAGTAAATTCTGCTTTAACTTAAATAATAATTGTTATACAAAGATTAAAAAGCTATAAATACACAATGCTAAAACCCTCAATCAATCATTATCTAGAGTTAAGTCAATCAATGTCCTTAGAGGAACTGATGAAACAAGCAACAGCACTGAGGGATCAAGAAAAAAATGTCATTACTTTTTCTAAAAAAGTTTTTATACCGCTTACGATGCTGTGTAGAGATGTATGCCATTATTGTACTTTTGCTAAAGTCCCAAGAAAGTTAAAGAATCCATACCTTAGACCTGAAGAAATTCTAAAAATTGCAAAAGATGGCCAGTTAAACCAATGCAAAGAGGCCCTGTTTACTTTAGGTGAAAAACCAGAACTGCGCTATGCAGTGGCAAAAAATGACCTTAAATACCTTGGTTATAAATCAACACTTGACTACCTTTTTGCAATGGCAGAACTTGTCTTAGAAGAAACAGGTCTTTTGCCTCATTTAAACCCAGGCACTATGAATTCTGAAGAAATAGCTCGATTGAGAGAGATCTCTCCTTCAATGGGTATAATGCTTGAGTCTTCCTCTGAACGATTATGTGAGAAGGGAATGCCTCATTATGGATCACCTGATAAAAATCCAAATATCAGATTGGAAACCATGAGACTTATAGGTCAACAATCAATCCCACTAACCACTGGTATCCTCATTGGTATTGGAGAAACTCGTAAGGAGAGAATTGAAAGCTTATTGGAAATTAAGCAGTTGCATGAACAATACAGTCATATACAAGAAATTATTATTCAAAATTTTGTACCCAAGCCTGATACAAAAATGAAGCATGCAAGAGCGCCAGATTTATCAGAGTTACTCTGGACCTTATCAATGTCTCGACTGATGTTTGGACAAAAAATGAATATTCAATGTCCACCCAACCTAAACATGTCCGCATTGCCACAAATTATTGATGCTGGTATTAACGATTGGGGTGGCGTCTCACCCATAACTGCAGATCATGTGAATCCTGAATCCCCATGGCCAGAATTAAAATTACTGGAAAGAGTGACGACTGAGAAAGGTAAGAAACTTCAAGAGAGATTAACAATATATCCTGAATACATCTCTCAGGATAAACAATGGTTTGATCCAAGGTTGACTTCTTATATACATGAATTGTCAGATTCTGAAGGCTATGGACGTGAGAACTTATGGCGTTGTGGTGAGTCCTTAGATACCCCTCAAACAGGAAAGCATGAAAATTGGATGAATCAGATTCATCAACCCAATCTTAATATTAGTTCAATTGTTCATAAAGCAAGCAATGGAATGGAGCTGGATCCTACTGAAATCAAAGATCTTTTTAAAGTCAGAGGAAATGATTTAGATTATGTTTTGAATCATGCCAATGCACTCAGAGAGAAGGTCAATGGTGATGTTGTCAGTTACGTTGTGACACGAAATATTAATTATACGAATATCTGCAAATACACGTGTCATTTTTGTGCTTTCTCCAAGGGAAAAACAAAAGAAAATCTTCGCGGTAAGCCCTATCTAATTTCATTTGAAGAGATCGCAAACAGAGCATTGGAGGCTTGGAATCGGGGAGCTACAGAAGTATGCCTTCAAGGAGGTATCCACCCCAATTTTAATGGTGACACTTATCTAAATATTTGTAGAGCTATCAAAGAAAAAGTACCTGATATTCATATCCATGCATTTTCAGCCTTAGAAATACATCATGGTGCATCAACATTAGGTTATTCTTTAGAACGGTTCTTAATAATGTTGAAAGAAGCAGGACTAAAAACCATGCCTGGCACTGCTGCTGAAATATTAGATGACTCAGTCAGGGATAAAATTTGCCCAGATAAAATAAATACTTCAAGATGGTTGGAAGTTATCAGTACTGCTCATAAAGTTGGTATCAAGACAACATCAACCATTATGTTTGGGCATCAAGAGAATATTGATGATTGGGCCACTCATCTCCTTTGCTTGAGAGATCTGCAGAAAAGAACAGGAGGAATTACTGAATTTATTCCCTTACCATTTGTCAGTATGGAGTCGCCAATGTATAAAAGAGGTCATGCAAGACCAGGACCCACATTTAGAGAAGTTCTTTTAATGCATGCAATTGGAAGACTAAGTCTGCATCCATTGATTAAAAATATACAATCAAGTTGGGTAAAATTAGGACAATCTGGAGCATTGAGTTGTCTCAATGCTGGGGTTAATGATATGGGAGGTACGCTCATGAATGAATCTATCTCGAAGGCGGCTGGAAGTATTCATGGTCAAGAGTTTACTCCCGATCGTATGGAATCTTTTATCTTAGGTGCCAATAGAATCCCTTTACTAAGAGACACTCTTTATAATGAAATTGATAAGGATCGCATCGTATATCAATCAGCAATTCCTATGTCTCAAAACATGCAAATGTTATTGGAAAGTGCTTACCCGAGTTCCTAATTTTTTTATTAAAATTTCGAGACTCTTTAGAATATGATTAGAAAATATTTCAAAATCATTATTGTTCTTTTGGCAATAAATATATCTTCATGCTCAGTTGTTGGCGAGCTTTGGTATGAAAGAATAGATCAATACATTGCAAATGAATTATTAGAGTATGCAAGCTTTACAGAGGATCAAAAAGAATTCATAAGAGGCTCCACTGAAGATTTTAAGAGTTGGAATACAGAAACTGAGTTACCAAAATACAAAAGACTACTTTTTCAATTTAAAGCTTTAGACAATGAAACGGATATAAATGATATAGAGGATATTTATCAAAGTGGTAAAGAGCTTAGCATCAGCAGTAGAGATTTTTTCTTGCCTTATTTAATTGAATTATGCACAACGCTTTCAAATAATCAGATTAAGGAGATTGAAGTACACTTAAATGCATTAAGTGAAGAAAAAAAAACATCATTGAAAAAAGAAACAAAAGATTATCAAGAAGTCTTGGGTAAAAGTTTTGTAAGATTTTTTAGATTACTTGGAGTCAAGCTGAATGCAAAACAAAAAAATATAATTCATCTTTATATTTCTAATATAGAAGATTCTAGATACCAATTAATTAATAATAAAGAAGAGTGGGATCAAGAATTGATAAGAATATTAGCTCTAAAAAATAATAATGATTTCAAATATTTATTAATAGAACATATTAATTCTCTCAATTCTGAGGATAAGAATACTAGAATAACGATCAATAATATTACAGCAGAAATAATAGCCTCATTTGACAAAAAACAGTTAAAAAGATTTCAAAAAAGATTAGCAAGGTTTATAAAGACTATCGATGAGATTATGGAAGCTAATACCTAAGAATCATTGACTTATTGACTGTAGATTCTTTTAGATATAGATCCTATCTATTGGGATTTTTAGGAAACCAGCCTTTTTTGACTCTTTGTTCTTGTTCTATAAGTTCGCCAATACTCCAAAGACATGAGAAACCTATAACACCTAGTATAATAGAGAGAATGGTATTCCCAGTGAAAACAGAAAATCCAATAAATAGCCAGCCAATTATAAAATAGATTGGCCATACTTTTTTTCCAAAATAATATTCAGTTTTAATAACCATTGGATGGAAAACACCAATTATTATAAATACCAATAAACCAATAGCTGCACCCTCAAAATTCATGTTTTATTTCCTTTAATCTTAATCATCAATTCTCAATTCGAAATCAATCCATATTTGGATTACTAGCCTGTAAATAAAATAATATAAATGCTTGCATTATTTATGTAAACGATTATTATTCTCTTATGTTAATGAGAATCATTATCAATTAATAATACTTTAATTATAAATAGGAATAAACATCAAATGAAATTTTTAAAACTTTCAATATTGTCTTTCTTTCTTATCATTGCTTTACCAATAACAGCTGATGATGAAAAGAATTCAATAGATAATATAACCATTATTGGTAAAAAATCCCTCCCAGGTTCTGCAACCAAAGTAACTGTTAAGGATTTAGAAAAATTTGAAACAATGGACATTCATAAAGCACTTGCAAGTGTTCCAGGAATTAATGTCAGACCCGAAGAAGGCTATGGACTCAGGCCTAATATTAGCATCAGAGGGACCTACCCTGATCGTTCTGGTAAAATTACATTAATGGAAGATGGAATACTCATAGCCCCAGCTCCATATGCTGCTTCTTCTGCTTATTACTTTCCTTCATTCTCTAGAATCAATGAAATTGAAGTTGTAAAAGGGCCTTCAGCAATAAGAACAGGACCCTACACTATTGGTGGTGCAATCAACCTAATCAGTACTCCTATTCCTAAATCTGCATCGGGATTCTTGAATCAAGAATTTGGCTCTGATGGAAACCTGAAGTCTCATCTATATTACGGTTCCTCATCAGAAAAATTTGGTTTTCTTGTTGAAGGCCTAAAACATGAGACTGATGGTTTTGATGATATGGAACATACCAATGGCGATACTGGTTTTGATAAAACAGACTTAGTCGTTAAATTAAGATTTAATAGCGATCCTAATGCTGCTGTATATCAACAAGTTGATATTAAATTTCAAGACTCTGAAGAGATATCAGATCAATCTTATGTTGGGTTGACTGAAAGTGATTACAGATCTAATGCTCATATGAGATATGGCTTTACTGATTATGATCAAATGGATAATGAACATGATCAAATAGTTATGAGTTATAGCATGAGTACTGGAAATATAGACTTCAGTGCTACATATTATGAAAATGATTTTGCAAGAGATTGGTTCAAAACTGATAAAATAGGATATGGTGGAGCTGATAAAGGTATTAATAATCTTATTGATTATGCCAATGCTGGTGATGCTTTAGCAATCTCTGTTCTGAGAGGGACTAATACAACTGCAGAATCTATTAAACTCAAACACAATAACCGTTCTTACAGTTCGGAAGGTATAGTACTCAAGTCTAATATTAATTTTAATAATCAAACCATTACCATTGGTTATAGAGACACTGAAGATGATGAAGACCGCATGCAATGGTATGAAAGAACTAATTGGGTTAATGGCACCCTGTCAGCTCTAGTAGTTGGTAGTATGCCTGGTTACTCCAGTAATAATAGAGTCACAACTGCTGAAGCGAGTGCATTTTTTATCAGTGATGAAATACAATTTGAGAACTTAACCGTTACAGCTGGAATTCGATCAGAAGATTGGAAAATTGTTCAAAAAAGGTATGTAGATACTGCAAGAACTGCAGTCAAAACAGACAGTGGTTACCCAAAGACTTTATCGGATGATAATGAGACACTCTTTGGTATAGGTTTTGATTATAATCTGCAAAATGGTTACTCCATCTTTGGTGGATTTCATGAAGGGTTTACCCCCACTACAGGTGGAGCGGATCCCGAATCAGCAGACAATCTAGAGATTGGTCTAAGGTACAGCAATAATAATTCAACATTTGAAATTATTCGATTTGATACAGACTATGCAAATATGTTTGGAGAATGTAGAGCTTCATCATCAGGCGTTGTAGAGGGTTGTGACATAGGAGATACCTTTAACGCCGGAGCATCAAGCATCAGTGGTTTTGAAATATCTGCTTCAACATCCTATGTTAATAAAACTGGTAATAAAATTTCAGCAAATATGAGTTACACCGATACTGATGCTGAATTTGATACTACCTTTGAGAGTGATTTCTGGGGCAATGTGACTGCAGGCATGAGCCTTCCAAATCTTCCAGAAACTCAGCTAACCATGGTTCTCAGTATAGAAACAGTCTTTGGTTGGAATGCAAACTTAAGAATGATGTCCTATGGAGGAACATGCTCTGTTGCTGCCTGTGGAGCAAATACTGGTATAGATTCATATTCGATTACTGACTTGTCTTTTCAAAAAGTAGTGAATGAAAAAACAGATTTCTACATGGTTATTGATAACGTCACAGACTCTGAGAATATTGTTGCAAGAGCACCAAAGAATGGCATTAGAGTTCAAAGACCAAGATCATATAATATTGGGGTTCGATACAGGTTCTAAATAATATCCCTAGTTCTTATAGAACCCCAAAAAAGACAGCAGGAAAGCTTAACCCTCAAAACCCTCCTAGCTTTTCTGCTGTCACCTTAAATAACCAATATTCATTTGATTAAAAATTTATATTATTTAAGATTAACTATTATTTTTATTTGAGAAGAAGTCATGAATGAATTTATTATTGTTTTTAGAGAAAGTTTAGAGGCCTGCCTTATCGTTGGCATAATTTTTACACTTTTGGAAAGAAATAATCTTACAAAAGAAATAAAGCAATTATGGCTGGGTGTCATTTCTGCATTAATTGCCAGTGTGATTATAGGAATAATTCTCAATAACATTAAACAATCCATTGGCAATGCTTCCATTGATGCTCTGGTTGAATCTCTTTTGATGTTTTTAACAGCGGGTTTACTGTGGTATGTAATTTTCTGGCTATCAAAACATGTTAGTGATCGTACTGAGTTAGAATCTGAAACTCAAAAAGCTATGAGCACCTCAGGCTGGGGTGTCTTTCTAGTCGTTTTCTTTGCCATATTAAGAGAAGGTTTTGAAACTGCTATTTTTCTGATCAGCAGTTTCTCAATACTTGGTTCATTCTCATATATTGGCTTTTTCTCAGGGATGATACTGGCAATCTTCATTGGTTATTACATAGTTATCCAAGGCAGACGAATCAATCTTAGAACCTTCTTTCAAGCAACCACTCTCATGTTGGTAATATTTGCTTCAGGAATGGTGGCTTATGGAACTCATGAGGCTGAAGAATTTTTAGTAAAAGGAGATCATCTTGAGTGGGTGGGCTTGGACAATAAAAAAGATATCGTAAGAGTTTGGGATGTTCTTGAACCTAAAACTGAACTTAGCTCTGATAATAATCCAAATATTTATTCTTATGACTTAAATGGTAAGAAAAAATATACCCATTTTTTTCATGATAAAGGCCTCATAGGTGTTTTCTTAAAAGGATTTTTTGGTTATAACTCCAACCCCAATTGGATTGAATTTATTCTCTGGTTCGTTTCATTAACATTGGGTATTCGGATGTGGAGGAAATTTTATTTCCATGGAACTTCTACCTAGATAAATAAATCAAATCTTGAAAATCTAGGATCTGGCTATATGTATTAACTGTGGATGCCAATAATGGGTCCATATAATTAACTTGCTTAATAAAGGAGTACATTATGGTTAATACAGTATTAGATACAGTTTGGAGAGATATTTCTCCGTTTGCTGTGGGATTTGATAGAACGTTTGATGCATTGTCAATTATGGCAAACTCAAAATCACAAAATGTGAATTATCCTCCATACAATATTCGTAAAGTTTCTGAAGAACAATACACCATTGAATTGGCTGTAGCTGGCTTTGAAGAAAAAGATATTGATATTGAAGTGACTGGAGAGAACTTAAAAATAACAGGAAATAGCCCTAAAGAAGCCTCAGAGGGTTTATTGCATCAAGGACTTGCAGCAAGAAGTTTTGTTAGAAAATTTGTTCTTTCAGATGACATGGAAATTAAAGGAGCGGCTCTTTCTAATGGAATGTTATACATTGGAATGGAAAGATTTATTCCTGAAAACAAAAGGCCTAAAAAGATTAATTTAACATCAAAAAAGAAATTACTAGGTTGAATAAAAAAGGAAGGGGGGCTGCAACGCCTCCTTCTCTATTTTTTAGAATAAATCTCTAATGGCTGGAGACAGATAGGCCAGTGAAATTTTCAAACCTGCCATCAGACTGGCAATTTGGACCATCACAATAGATAAAGGAGACATTATTAAAAGTTCAGGCATGATTGATGCCAATATATAAAAAACAGTAATAAGTAATATCCATAACTCACGGGAGTATCGAACAAAGAAGCACATTAGTATATCTGCAATGAAAGCCAATAGTGCGAATACCAATTGCAAATTATAAGCAGTACTAAAACCATCCATTGCTAATTGCCCATAATAACCATTAACAGATTCAGGAAAGTCATAGCCAAAGTCTAACGCGACCGATATAAATATCATTACTATCGGGACAATAATTAATAAGCGAAAATAAGTTTTGTAATTCATTATGCTTTACTAAAGTAACTCTTCAGCAATTACACGCATAGCCTTTTTGCTGGCATTTCCTAATATCAAAGTTCCTAGTTTTCCTGTTTTATCTAAATCTTTCCAAGATTGAAGTCTTTCTTTAATTCTTTCAGGCGGTCCTATCAAAGCACACTCATCAATCAATTCATCAGGAACAGCCATAGTAGCCTCTTCTTTCTTGCCCTCTAGGTAAAGTTCTTGAATGGTTTCAGCTGCTTCCTCATAACCCAGTCGCTTGGCATAATCATTATAAAAGTTTTTTGATTTAGCGCCCATGCCACCAATATATAGTGCAAACATGGGTTTCATAGCCATCGTACAAAACTGAACATTGTCCCCCATAGCAACGGGTATAAAAGGAGCTACATCGAAGTTACTGTAATCTTTATCAGACTCAGATTTGTCAAAACCTTCTTCCACATGCTCCCCTATTAAATTAAATTTATCAGGACTCATCCAGATTGGAAAGACACCATCAGAAACCTCTCCAGCAGTTCTTAAGCCAGCCGGTGTTATGGATGCCGTATATATTTTTAGATCACCTGTGCTATGTAAAATACTCTTTAATGGTTTACCAAGACCTGATGAACCCTCCCCTTTAAAAGGAATTTGATAATGAAACCCTTCATGAGTGAGAGCCCCCTCTCTTGCAATAATTTTTCTCACAATTGATATGTATTCTTTGGTTCTTGTTAATGGTCTGCCGTATGGTTGTCCATACCATCCTTCTACAACTTGAGGTCCTGAGGGTCCTAAACCAAGCAAAAAACGATTATCGGATAAAGCATTTAAAGATAATGCCGTCATGGCTGTCATGGTTGGTGTACGAGCCTGCATTTGCATGATTGCTGTACCAACTTTTATTTTAGTCGTTTGAGCAAGAATATAAGAGGCAACTGAAACAGCATCGGAACCATAGGATTCTGCTGCCCATACTGAGTCAAATCCTAAATTTTCTGCCTCTAAAATGTCCTCCATTGGAATTTCTAGTTTTGCAGGTGAATATCCTAAGCCTATTCCTAATTTCATAATTTTCTCGTTTTAATATCTAACATTCTATTATATTTTGTATTGATTGCATTTTAAATGGAGAACTGAAATTATTTCTTTATTTTTTTTCGAGTTATCTTCTATGATTGCTCCAAACAGAACTATACAATATAACCATTAAAAACTATTTAATGGTAATAAAGAGAGTAAATGTCTAAAAATAATTGGCAAGATAAAGCAACTGATGAACTCAAAGGGGAGTCATTGGATGGCCTGACATGGAAAACATTAGAAGGCATTGATGTTAAACCTCTTTATACTGCAGATGATCTTGAGAACATAGCTCACTTGGATTCATTGCCTGGTTTTGCACCCTTTATTAGAGGGCCAAGAGCAACTATGTATGCTAAAAGACCATGGACTGTAAGGCAGTATTCTGGTTTTTCAACAGCTGAAGAGTCGAATAAATTTTATCGTGATAACATTGCAGGTGGCCAAACAGGATTATCGGTTGCTTTTGATCTGGCCACACACCGAGGTTATGATTCAGATCATCCAAGAGTCACAGGTGATGTTGGAAAAGCTGGGGTAGCGATTGATAGTGTTGAAGATATGAAAATACTCTTCGATAAAATTCCATTGGATAAAATGAGTGTTTCCATGACTATGAACGGTGCAGTCATTCCAATTATGGCGATGTATATCGTAGCTGCAGAAGAACAAGGTGTGGATCAAAAACTCTTAAAAGGCACTCTTCAGAATGACATTCTGAAAGAATTTATGGTTCGAAACACATACATATATCCGCCCAACCAATCCATGAGGATTGTGGCTGATATTATTGCCTACTCTTCAAAAAACTTACCTGCTTTTAATTCTGTTTCTATTTCTGGTTATCATATGCTCGAAGCTGGTGCTACCTGTACTCAAGAGTTAGCTTACACTCTAGCAGATGGTCTTGAATACGTGAGAGCAGCTATTGATAAAGGTCTTGATGTTGATGCCTTTGCACCTCGACTATCTTTTTTCTTTGGAATTGGTATGAATTTCTTCATGGAGATTGCCAAATTGAGAGCAGCAAGACTTCTTTGGTCTGAACTCATTGAGAAAGAATTTCAACCAAAAAATCCTAAATCATTGATGCTTAGAACACATTGTCAGACTTCAGGTGTAAGTCTTACAAGTCAAGATCCTTATAACAATATTATGAGAACCACCATTGAGGCCATGGCGGCTGTTTTAGGGGGAACACAGTCTTTGCATACCAACTCTTTTGATGAAGCACTTGCTTTGCCGACTCCCTTCTCTGCTCAAATCGCTAGAAACACACAATTGGTTTTAAGGGAAGAAACAGGAATTACTAAAGTTATTGACCCGATGGCTGGCTCTTACTATATGGAGTCTTTAACAAATTCTCTCGTTAATGAAGCAAGAAAATTAATTGAAGAGGCAGAAGAACTTGGTGGTATGACCAAAGCAGTACAAGCTGGTGTTCCAAAGTTAAGAATCGAGGAATCGGCAGCTATCAGACAAGCTAAAATAGAAAAAAAAGAGGAAATCATAGTTGGAGTAAACAAATATCAGTCCGATGATAAGGCTAAAGTTGATATTCTTTCTATTGATAATGAAGACGTCAGAAATAAACAACTAGAGAAACTAAAAACTCTTAAGAGTTCCAGAGATGAAGCAGCCTGTCTAGAAACTCTTAAAGTAATGGAAGATGCTGCCAATGATAATACTGCTAATTTACTAGAAGTTGCGATTAATGCAGCAAGAGCAAGAGCAACAGTTGGTGAGATTTCCATGGCTATGGAAAAAGTTTTTGGCCGTCATCAAGCAGTGTCTCAATCCATTAGTGGAGTCTATCGAAGTGAGTACGAAGGAGATGAAAATTTTATGAGTATTGAGAAAAAAGTCTTAGAATTTGAAAAGGAGAATGGAAGAAGACCAAGAATATTAGTGGTTAAATTGGGTCAAGATGGACATGATAGAGGCGCTAAAGTAATAGCCACCGCTTTTGCAGATATGGGTTTTGATGTCGATGTAGGTCCATTATTTCAAACGCCTGAAGAGGCAGCAAAGCAAGCCATTGAGAATGATGTACATATTGTTGGAGTATCCACACAAGCTGCGGGTCATAAAACTCTCGTTCCAATGCTAATAGATGCCTTATCAAAAGAAAATTCTGATAATATTCTGGTTGTTTGTGGGGGCATCATTCCTGAACAAGATATACCGGAACTGGAATCAATTGGAGTTGGAGCAGTTTTTGGTCCCGGTACAAATATCAATAATGCTGCAATCAAAGTTTTGGATCTAATCAATAAAGCATGAAAGAAAATATAAAAGAATTAGAGAAAAGAAAACAAGCGGCTCGAATGGGTGGTGGTGAAGAACGCATCAAAAAACAACATGCCAAAGGCAAGCTAACAGCCAGAGAGCGGTTAGAGATTCTTCTTGATGATGGAAGTTTTGAAGAGTGGGATATGTTTGTTGAACACAGAGCTGTTGATTTTGGAATGGATGAGCAAAAAATCCCAGGCGATGGAGTGGTAACTGGCTATGGAAAAATTAATGGTAAATTAGTCTATGTTTATAGCCAAGATTTCACTGTATTTGGTGGCTCTTTATCTGAAACTCATGCTGAGAAAATATGCAAAGTGATGGATCATGCAATCCGGAATGGTGCACCCATTATAGGATTGAATGATTCAGGTGGGGCAAGAATACAAGAAGGTGTGGTTTCACTGGGTGGTTATGCAGAAGTATTCCAAAGGAATGTTCTGGCATCGGGGGTAGTTCCTCAAATTTCTTTGGTCATGGGTCCTTGTGCCGGTGGGGCTGTTTACTCTCCCGCGATGACTGATTTTATCTTTATGGTTGAAGACAGTTCTTATATGTTTGTCACAGGTCCTGATGTGGTTAAAACAGTAACCCATGAAGAAGTCACTGCTGAAGAATTAGGTGGTGCCTCCACACACAGTAAAAAATCAGGAGTAGCTGATCTGACTTTCATTAATGATACTGAAGCTCTGTTGATGACCCGAGAATTTTTAAGTTACTTGCCACAAAATAATAAGGAAAAATCATCCACTATTGAATGCAAAGATTCAATCAATAGGGAAGATTTATCTTTAGATACCTTAATTCCAGAGGATCCAGCCAAACCTTATGATATAAAAGAAGTGATTCATAAAGTGGCTGATGAGGGGGAGTTTTTTGAGATTCAATCTAACTATGCTCAAAATATTGTTATTGGCTTCATTCGACTAAACGGTTCAACAATTGGTGTTGTAGGTAATCAACCTATGGTACTAGCAGGTTGTCTGGATATTAATTCGTCCATAAAGAGTGCTCGATTTGTAAGATTCTGTGACGCATTTAATATTCCTATTCTTACTCTTGTGGATGTGCCTGGATTCATGCCGGGAACCTCTCAAGAATATGGTGGCATCATCAAACATGGGGCCAAACTTTTATTTGCCTATGCTGAGGCTACAGTTCCCAAAGTAACTATGATTACAAGAAAAGCATATGGAGGAGCATATGATGTCATGAGCTCCAAACACATACGAGGGGATATTAACTTTGCTTGGCCTTCTGCTGAAATTGCTGTGATGGGTTCGAAAGGTGCTGTTGAAATTATTTTCAGACAAGACATAGGAGATGAAAATAAAATTGAGAAGAGAACAGATGAGTATAGAGAAAAATTTGCCAATCCATTTATCGCTGCTCAACGTGGCTATATCGATGATATTATCATGCCTCATAAAAGCAGAGAAAAATTGATAAATTCCTTTGAGATGTTAAAAAATAAAGAACAAATCAACCCTTGGCGAAAACACGACAATATCCCCTTATAAAACACTATGTTTAAAAAAATATTGATAGCCAATCGTGGAGAAATTGCTTGTAGAGTAATCAAAACTTGTCAATCAATGGGCATTAAAACTGTGGCAGTATATTCGGATGCTGATATTCACTCAATGCATGTTGCTATGGCTGATGAAGCTATACATATTGGTGGATCGGCATCTTCAGAAAGTTACCTTGTCATAGAAAATATTTTAAAGGCTTGTAGAGACACAGATGCAGAAGCTGTTCATCCAGGATATGGTTTTCTATCTGAAAATGAATCTTTTGCAAAAGAGTTAGCAAAACAAAATATTGCTTTTATTGGTCCCAATGTTGAAGCCATAATCAATATGGGAGATAAAATTGAGTCTAAGAAGATAGCTGAAAAAGCAGGGGTCAATGTTATTCCAGGATTTACTCAAGCACTCAAAGATGCCGATCAAGCAGTTGAAGTAGCTAAGGATATTGGCTACCCAGTAATGCTTAAAGCAAGCGCTGGTGGAGGGGGTAAAGGCATGCGAGTGGTTAATAGTGATGCGGAATGCCGTGATGGATTTGAAAGAGCACAGAATGAAAGCAGAACAAGCTTTGGAGATGATCGAATCTTTGCAGAAAAATTTATAACTGAGCCTCATCATATTGAAATTCAAATTTTAGCTGACCAAGAAGGTAATACTCTTTATATCGGGGAACGTGAGTGCTCAATTCAAAGAAGGCATCAAAAAGTTATTGAGGAATCACCCTCACCTTTTATTAATGATGAAACCAGAAAGAATATGGGTGCACAAGCAGTGTTATTAGCCAAAGCAGTTGACTATCAATCAGCAGGTACAGTTGAATTTATTGTTGATAAAGATCAACAGTTTTATTTTCTAGAAATGAACACCCGACTGCAAGTTGAGCATCCAGTAACTGAAATGGTTTCTGGTCTGGATCTTGTTGAGCAAATGATCTTGATCGCAGCCGGTAATAAATTAAATATCAAACAAGACGATGTCCAAATAAAAGGGTGGGCATTGGAATGTAGAATTTATGCTGAAGATCCTTATAGAGATTTTATGCCCTCAATAGGGAGATTAACTTCCTATCTGACTCCTGCTGAATCAGAATTCATTAGAGTTGATACTGGGTTTAGAGAAGGCAGTGAAGTCTCTATGTTTTACGATCCCATGATTGCAAAATTGATTACATACGGTCCAGATAGAAACACTGCAAGAGAAACCATGTTGCTTGCACTGGATTCATACAATATTTCAGGCGTCTCACATAATCTTAATTTTCTCAGTTCTATTATGCAGAACTCACAATTTATTGATGGCTACACCACAACTAATTTTATTGATGAGCATTATCCAGATGGTTTTCAAGGAGAAGAAGAGAGTGAAGAATTCAATGAAATATTCGCTTCTGTATTGGCTTGCTATCATCATATAAAAAAAGAACGTATCAACCCATTGATAGAAAATATATCAGAATGGTCTGTTACATTAAATGAGGAATTAATCACTCTTAAACTGGAAAAAGTTAATACTAGTTTTATGGTTCATGGAGTAGATCAAAGCAAACATATTCAGATTAATAAAAGTGTCAATAACCCGATAACTGAGGTCATAATTGATGATCAAAAATACTTATTTAAAATAGAAGATAATCAACCGGGCTATACTCTAACTTATAGAGGAAGAGTGATTGAAGCATTAGTCACTAGAAAAAAGACAGCTCATTTGAATCAAATGATGCCAAAGAAAACACCTCCCGATTTATCTAAGTTTCTATTGTCACCGATGCCAGGGCTTCTCATTAAAGTCTGTGTGAGTGACAACCAAACGGTTAAAGCTGGAGAAGAATTGGCTGTGGTTGAAGCCATGAAAATGGAAAATAGCTTAAGAGCGGCCAATGATGTAAAAATAAAATCGATATTAGCTGAAGAAGGCGATAATCTAATGGTTGACCAAACTATTCTTGAATTTGAGGACTGAATTGAAACAACAGGAAATAAAAGATTTAATAGAACAAATAAAATCTCAAGATAGAAAAGCTATTGCCAATGCAATTACACTGGTTGAATCAAAAAAAGAAGAAGATCAAAAAATTGCAGAACTGCTTATCAACCATCTTTCTTCAATTGACAATAAAAGTATTAGGATAGCTATTTCAGGCCCTCCAGGCGCAGGTAAATCAACATTTATTGAAGCTTTAGGATCTGAGATCTTAAAAGAAAATAAAAAGATTGCTGTTCTAGCAATCGATCCAACATCCTCTATCACAGGCGGGTCTATTCTTGGTGATAAAACTAGGATGGAGAAACTGAGTCGTAATGAAAATGTATTTATCAGACCATCCCCTTCTGGAATGAACCTTGGTGGAGTTAATCGTTCAACACGAGAATCAATGATCATATTAGAGTGTGCTGGCTTTGATACAATTCTCATTGAAACTGTAGGCGTTGGTCAGGCTGAGACTGAAGCGTTTGAAATGACAGATATTTTTCTTGTTCTATTGAATCCTGGAGCAGGCGATGAATTACAAGGCATTAAAAGAGGTATTATAGAGTTATCTGATATTCTTGTTGTTAATAAGTCAGATGGAAACCTAGAAGCTTCTTCCAGAAGCACTGTTTTGGATTATAAGAATGCTTTGAAACTTTTAAAACCAAGAATCAAAGATTGGAAAGTACCTGTATTATCGTGTTCTGCTCTTGAAACAAAAGGTATTGATCAGTGCTGGGAAACAATAAACAAATTAACACAACATTTGAGAGAAACTGGACAATTAATCACTAATAGAGAGAAGCAAAAAGAACTTTGGTTAGTCAAAGCAACCAAAGAAAAACTCCTTGAACAAATAGAGAATGATGAAGAATTTCAAAATGAACTGGAAATTATTAAACAAACGTTGTCTGATAAGGATAAATCAGTAAAAACTGAAGCAACTAATATGATTGAGAAGTTTATAAATAAACTTAGGAGAAGTAAATGATTGGAAAATTAAATCATATAGCCATTGCTGTGCCTAATTTAATAGAAGCCAGCAGTGTATACAACGATGTACTAGGTGCAAAAGTTTCAGAGCCTATTGCCATGCCCGAGCATGGAGTTACTACAGTCTTCGTAGAATTACCCAATACAAAAATTGAATTATTAGAACCCCTTGGAGAGAATTCACCAATAGCAAAGTTTATTGAAAAAAATCCTAAAGGTGGAATGCATCATATGTGTTATGAGGTTGAAGATATTTTTAAAGCTCGCGATGAAATGATTGCAAAAGGAGCTATTGTTCTGGGCTCAGGTGAGCCAACAAATGGTGCTCATAATAAACCAGTTATTTTTATGCATCCAAAAGATTTTATGGGCACTCTAATAGAGCTCGAACAAGTCTAGAGATTAGAATCGAATTCTGACTTTTGCAGCCAATCGATTGCCTTCAGGTTCCCTCCATGTGGTGCTGATTATTTTAGAAGTATTGGCTTCATCATCAAAATAATAACCCCCGCCTCTGGTGTAAACAAAATAGAAATTAGACAGGGGTGCTATTTCATATTTATACCGAATTTGGAAGGAGAGATTACCAATATTAATACTTTCCTCATTTTGTTCCTTACTCACCATAAATCCTGAACTATCGACAAACCATCCTCGCCCTTCCTGATTCCTAAAAGCAAGCATCTCCAGTTTAAGTTGCAATTCCTGTTTCTCACTTGGATACCATCGAGCACCTATATTCATGTTACTTCTAGTTTGATTAAAAGTTCCAAAGTGATTATCGCTCAAATAAGTTAGCCAATTATTACTTGTGGAATGCCCAAGCCTAAACCAAAATCTTAAATTATCTTTAGGGTTATAAGAAAAGCCTCCACCTATCCTTTTCTTTTTGTTCTCAAAAGCATAATAATCATTAAAGTCATAAGCAATGCCTAAGTGATACTCCCAAAAACCATAAATTGGACTGCCATAACTGAGTTCAACATTGTATCCTGAACCTAACTTTACAACTGGAGCTATAAGACTCCCTCTTGTGATTTCATCGTCTCCGCCTTCTCCTTTAGCAAAAATATTAATGCCAATAGAGGAAGTATCTTTAAAACTTTGTCTGAAGAAAAGAGTATAAAATTCAGCCAAATTATCATTGGATGCATTGTTCTGATCCCAGTAATCAAAATTATAAAAACGGTTATTGATGGAAGAATCTTCAGGAAAATCTGTTCTGGTGTAATTAACACTGGCGCCATATGAAGCTAAATCATTTCTCCATAAATAACCCATATCACTGATATTTAGATCCTCATCAAAATAATAAAATTCAGCACTATATCTCCATTCCTTGGATGGATGAAATGAAATAGCAGTTCTGCTACCAAATCCAGCTTCTTCTTCATTGGAATTGGACAACATTGCCAAGCTTTCAATCTTTATTTTTTCACTTGGAAGGTACTGATAGTCAATGGCATTAACGGTTGCTTGTCGATCTATAAAGCTTTTTTCAGCGTGAGTAACCATGTAACCAATCTTATGTTCATTTTTGCGATGCAAGGCTCTGAATGCAAAAAAATCATCTCCTTCACTAAAATTCTCATCCGATTCAAAGGCTGAAAATATTCCAAAATCAGTATTTTCTCCAATCTGTGTATATTTAATAGCGGTATCAATGCCATTACTATTGATTTTATTATCCTCACATTCAGATTCCAATTCATCGCTTCCACCTTCAGCGGAAGAATAACGAGAACAATCATAATTTGGCGAATCTCCAATTCTTCGAGTATGGAGAAGTGAATACAACTCAAAACCAGGGTACCAATCTAAACTGACATCAAAAATGGATTGACTTTGAGTAAAGAAAGGCCTCTTATCAGAGTAAAAAGTTTCCCTGGGTGAAAAATTAATAACAATATTGTCGCTCTCCACTTGCCCAAAATCAGGATTTATTGTCGCACTAATTTCTCCACCACGACCATTGTTATAAAAAATTTCTGCTCCTGCATCAAAGGATGAATCATCATCGATAAAATTATTATTGGCAACCACATATGGAAAGAAATCCAAACGACTAGGGTTCTTTTTGACTACTTTTATTTTGTGAAGTTCAGATAAGAATTTTGGCCTGTTAGGGCTTATACTTGGAAACATAACTTCAATGCCTAGATAACTAATGTAACGCTGGACACTAACTCCAATGGTTCTTTGCTCACCTTCTTGCTGACCCATTGGTACCATAGTCCAAGGTATAAAAAATTCAGAATACCAATTTTCATCTGACTCAGAAGTCTTTGCAAACCATTCTCCATCCCAATCTTTATCAGTTTGATTCTCATTAGTGACGGTGGCATCAATTAATGAATTGCTCAAAGAAACGCCCAACATATAGGCATTGTTTCCATTGTTATCAAAATCAATGACCACTACATTGGCATCAGAATCCTGATTACGATCTCTTGGATGTCTTCTCCTGACTCTACTCTCTTCGTCTTGTGCATTAATAAATGCCACATACAACCCATCATCATCGGAATAAAAAAGGGTTTGTGTTTCCAGTGGTGTCGACTCTAGACTGAAGGGAACGGTTACATGGAAATCATTTAATACCTGTGCATTTTGCCATTCTTTTTCATTTAATTTTCCATCAATAATTATCTCTGCTCTTGGCGAAGAAACCATCAGAATGAGGATTAAAAGAATCCATTTATTTTTTCTAGTCATTAGGATGAATTAGTTTGATTAATGAATTTGCACTTTGAGTAATACTGTCAGTATTGATTGCTGAGTAATAGCTTATCTCTTGGTCCAAGCCTCTAAAATTCTTTTTAGTAATGGATTCCAAGTTTGGTCTTTTTTCTTTGGGTAAAGTGCCCGTTCCAATGCCACCGCCAAACTCAATGATAATACCTACTTTGAATGCTGTTGCAGTCTCCATGCAGCCCAGCCAATCGACTGGTCTGTATAATTGCTTGTAGAGTAAATCTCTAGTAAGGCTACCGTCTTGTTGATGGCAATCACTAGTAAAATTAGATAATACTTTTAAATCAGAGGAAGCAAAATTAACCTCATCTAAATGCGTGATGAACTGCTCCGCTGCCTCTCTCATTAAATCAGTATGAAATGCTCCTTCTGTGTCTAGCTTTACCGTTCTCTTCTTTGGATGAAAATCTTGAAAAGCTTTCTGACAAGCATCAATATCATGATCCATTCCACCAACAACTGTTTGTTTTAAAAGATTAATCGTTGCAACTTGGCAATTGTATTTCTCAGAAAATCTTTTTGCCTCCTCTTGCTCAATTGGCATTGCGAGCATTGACCCTTGACCATATTGACTCATGAGTTGGCCTCTCTTTCTAACTAAATGTAAAGCTTCCTCAAAAGATAAGGAACCCGATACAACAAGAGCAGTGTATTCCCCCAAACTATGACCCGCGGCTAATATTGGCTGCATTGAGTCATTGGTTAATTCATTGAACACTTTATAACATGCAACTTGATGGGTTAATAAAATGGGCTGTGTGTATTCCGTTAAACCAATTTTATTTTTTGGATCATTAAAGGACAGTTCAGCAATGTCATATCCAAGAATAGAAGACGCCTGATCATAGACATTTCGTGCCATAGTAAAATCATTATAAATATCATGGCCTATCCCTTGATATTGTGATCCCTGACCAGGAAATATATACATTATATTATTCATACATCTAATCTCATGTCCTATGATTGACTATTAAACAGTGAATACATTTATTGACAACCTATTTTGTACATTTTTTTTATATAATCTATAGTCTTCATGTAACTTTTTGTAACGATAACAGTACAATTAAACAAAGAGTACTATTATCAAATCTTTAAAATGGGAGTTCATACCAAGGATGAATAAAAAAAGAATAGCCATTATAGGTGCAGGTATTGGGGGAATGACAACAGCTGTAGCATTGTCTCAAAAAGGCATTGATATCAGTATCTTTGAGCAAGCTCCCGTATTGAGTGAAGTGGGTGCAGGACTCACAGTTACCCCAAATGCTACAAAAGGCTTGATGTACCTCAATCTAGGAGAAGAAATAGCAAAAGTTGGTATGGCTCATGAGAAACAAGGTGTCAGACATTACAAAACAGGCGATATGATAGTTCCCTTGCATAGAGGAAAAAAAATGCTTGAACAATATGGTGCTTATCAATTCCAGCTTCATAGAGCTGATATCCATGATGTTTTAGTGAATGAGCTTAAAAAAAATGCACCGGACTCTATTTATGTGAATCATGAGCTTAGTGATATTAAAGAATCTTCTGAATCTGTTGCACTTCAATTCACAAATGGAGAAAAACATGAATTTGATTTTGTCATCGGCGCAGATGGCAATAGATCCACTGTTAGAAATATTATTCTTGGTGATGATGAACCAGAATTTGCAGGTTATGTGGCTTGGCGTGGCTTAGTTCCAACAAAAGGATTATCGGAAAATGATTTTGATGATTGTGGATCTTCAGCATTCATATCACCAGGAAGAGTATTTGCAAGATATTTGGTTCGAAATGGTGACATCTATAATTATGTTGGATTTCTCTCAACAGATGAATGGGCAGAAGAAGGTTGGTCCATACCTTCAAAAGTTGAAACGATTCTTGATGTCTTTTCAGATTACAATCAACAGGTTAAAAATATCATTGCAGCGACACCCAAGGATCAGTGCTATAAATGGGGTATTTTTACAAGAAAACCGACACACAAATGGTCAACTGATAAAGTGACTCTTCTGGGTGACGCAGCCCATCCAGTAGAACCATTTATGGGACAAGGAGCCAGCACAGCCATTGAGGATGCAGTAGTTATTGGAAGAGTCATAGAAGACTCTTCAACCCCAAATGAAATTATAAAGCGTTATGAAAATGCTCGTATTGAGAGAGCTCACTTTATCACTGAACATTCCAAGAAGGCCGGACAAAGATTTACAGGTGCCAATCCTGATAAATACACTAAAGAAGACCACAAGAACGAAGAAGAATTAGGACTTTTTAATTATGATCCAGGTAGTGTTATAGTTTAGTCATGCAAACTATAAAAAAATTATTCTATAGACCTCCATTTGTTGGATTACTTGCCTTCATAGTTGTTTTTATTACTCAGGGTTTAGGTCATACCTTGATGGTCTTAGTGGAACAGTTTTTTGGCTCTGACTATCAGTTTCAAGCGGCCTTTATACTAGGCTTGATTGGCACAATACTACTTTTTATTGGAATGAAAAATGACAAAGAAGTTCCAGCAACTTGGTTGGGATATTTTGCAGGATTTTTTCTTTGGACTGGGTGGGTTGAATTCTCATTTGTCTTTTATGCTGACTATCTAAATATTGTACAAATACTCCCTGATGGCAGTATTAATAAATTCCCTGAATATTTGGTGATGCAATCATCAATCGGGGTTCTAATGACCAGTCTTCTATATTTCTTTTTTAATCGGGAAACAAAATGTAATTTCTTTAGATTCTTTCAAAGAAATATGAAACTTTCAACAGGAAAACCAACAAGAGGTTATAAAAGAAATTATGCAGCTATAACCGCCATGGAAACTGTATATGTAATTTGGTTTTTTTACATTGTTCTTCTATTGCTATTTGAAGATTCATTTGTAGGAGATCGTCATACATTAACCTATGCCTTCTTCTTCATTAATACTGCTTGGTCTCTTTATTTATTATACAGGCTGAGTAAATTCTGGAATGTAACAAGAGCAATTCGATATGCGATACCAACTGCAATTATTGCTTATACCTCCTATGAAATCATTGGTCGGTGGGGTATTTTAGTAGAATTCTGGGTTTATCCTAAGGAATATATGATGGAGTTAGCCATCATCTTAGGAGCCATATCAGTCGGAATTTTAATAGCTATTTTTACTCCAACAGGCGAAAAAGAAAAACTTTATAAAGAAAAAAATCAAGGTTAAATTAATGTATATCAATTTCTGGTATGTTGCCGAAGAAAGTAAAAATATTACTGATCAGCCTTTGAAAAAGAAAATGCTTGGGCAAAACTTTGTTTTATTTAGAGACAGCAAAGGAAAAGTAAAGTGTCTAAGTGATGTTTGCATTCATAGAGGAGGTTCTCTTTCGGGAGGAAAAGTGGTCGGTGATTGCATTCAATGTCCATATCATGGATGGCATTTTGATGGTGAAGGGTCATGCAAAAGAATCCCGTCTATAGGCAAAGAAGCAAAAATCCCCAAGAGAGCGAAAATTGATGCTTACCCTACTGAAGAAAAGTATGGTCTTGTGTTTTGTTTTCTTGGAGATATTCCAAAAAAAGATCGATGTCCAATCTTAGAAATAAAAGAATTTGGGATGGAAGGCTGGGCTATCACCAATCAAAAACTAGCTTTTGATATTGATTACAAAAGATCCATTGAGAATGGTATTGATGGTGCTCATAATGAATTTGTGCATCCGACACATGGATTCTCCGGTGAAGATGATGACTATAAATCTCCTCCCATTGATATGAAATCAACTAAATGGGGAACCGGCTTTACCAATAAAATGTATGCACCTCCTCTTAAAGAAAAGTCAATGAGGGATGCAGCTGGTGAGAATCAAAATACATTTGTTGAAGCTGGCACAGGTCATCATGGGATCTCAATGCTTTGGACCTATATACACCCAACACCGGCTGTCCATATTCATCAATATATGTTTGAAACACCGATCGATGAAACTCATACCAATCTATATCTAATTACTGCCAGAAATTTTCTTACCGATAAAAAAGATGATGCGACAGTGATTGATAGAAACCAAGTTGTTGCATTCCAAGACCGAGATGTTCTTATGGGACTGCATCCAGTTATTACGCCCGATGAAACTAAGAATGAATTCTTTGTCACTATGGATAAGCCTATTAAACGCTATAGGGAACTCTTAGATAAATGGGAGAAAAAAGGATGGAGAATAAATAGTGAATTAGTTAATCGTAATAAACTATCCCATGCTTATGCTATTCCTAGTCCTGAAAGAAGAAAGAATAAAGGCTGGGTGATAGATTCAATACCCCTTATTTAAAATAAAGAACCATTGCTGTTACAATTAGTTACGATTTGATCCTTATAAGTTCAATCAGTAATACTATAATTAATTGATTTTTTTAAATTAAAAATACTATGTATATAAATTTTTGGTATCCAGTTTGTCTCAGTGAAGAGCTTAAGAAAGAGCCACTGAAAGTAACCATTCTTGGTCTTGATTTTGTCGCTTTTAGAGACAGTAACGGTGAAGCCCATTGTCTCAGTGATGTTTGCATTCATAGAGGTGGCTCATTATCAGGTGGACTTTGTCATGCAGAAGACAACACCATTGCATGCCCTTATCATGGCTGGCGATTCGATAAAACAGGAAAATGCATTAAGATTCCTTCTTTGGGGTTAAAAGGTAAAATTCCTCCTAGGGCAAAAGTAGACAGCTATCCTGTTACTGAAAAATACGATATTGTTTTTGCTTTCCTAGGCGATCTTCCTGAAAAAGAAAGATCTCCACTCTATGAAATTGAAGAATATGGAAAAGATGGTTGGAGAGCTAATAAAACAGTTACGCTAGATCTGAATTATAATTATGAACGTTCTATCGAAAATGCATTAGACCCGGCTCACAATGAATTTATCCATCCAACCCATGGCTTTGAGGGATCAAAAAACGATTATCAAGTGAACCCATCAAAGATTACAGAAACTGCTTGGGGAGCTAATTTTGAACAATTATTTGATGCACCTCCCCTTGACCAAGAAATCTATGGTGAGACTGCGAGAGAAGAATCTGGAGAATTGACAGTTTTTGGTGGTTACCATGGCCCAAATGTAGTCATCACACAAATTCATACAAAAAAAGAGATCAATTGGTTTCATCAATACTTCTTTGAGCAGCCCATCAGTCAATTCAAAACGAAAATCTTTTTTGTCAATATGAGAAATTGGATTTTAGAGGAAAAATGGGATGAAATGGTAATGGAAAGAAATCTTATTATAGCGGGAGAAGACATAGCTGTCATGACTGACCTTAGGCCTCAAGTTACTCCTGATACTATGACAAAAGAAGTTCTGGTCCCTGCTGATTTAATTATGGGACAGTATAGAAAAACCATGAAAGGTTGGGAATCGAAAGGTTACAAGATTGATAGTGAAACTCTAGATAAAAACAAACATAAAATGGCCTTTTCAATACCCTGCCCTGCTAGGAAAAAAGAAAAAAACTGGGTACTAGACCCTATACCATTGATTGAAGGTAAATAATTAATCGGTTTCTTTACTGGTATTAAAAACCCGATCCATATACGTTTCATTCTCTGTCACTGGTAAGGAATCCTTTTCAGGAATAATACCAGAGAGTGCTTGAGCCAATTCTTTCTTAAAACCCAATTGCATTTGTCTTGATATTTGTATCCTCTGGGCTTGTGGAGACCCAGCGCCATGAAGCGATTCAGTTAAGTAACCCACAGCATTCCTACCCAAAGTCATATTCTCTATCAAACGAAGTATTCTGATACGATCCTCAGGATCTAAATCTGGTTTTGTCGCTAAATACTTCTTAATAATTTTTCCTAAATCAGGATGCTTTAGATCTTTCTCAGAAGGCATGGAAGCCACTAAGCCTCCAGCAAGGTCTTGAGCCAAACGACCAATATCATAGGTGAACTTGGTTACATGATGCTTGCAAACATTGGCAAGCATATCATCATTAATAAACACACCTGATTCCAGCTTCTTAGCCTGATAACTGGATGAAATACCTGTTCCATAAATTGTCTCATTAAGATGAGTCATTTCAGTGAGCTTATCTTTAATATGGGAAGCTTTCTCCACTCCGTTGTATTCTGCGATTGCTGCTGCTGCACCAATCAAAACATCACCAACACCCGATTTACAAACATAACTCCGTCTGTGATAACAAGTGAATCTTTCCACTAAACTGGCTGAGAAATCATACTCTCCATTCATAAAAATTAGTTCATTTGGGATAAATACTTTATCAAATACCACAAGGGCCTCTTGCCCTGCATAATTATTATTACCGGCATCGATTGGAGTATTATCCATATGCCTAGTATCGCCAGATTGCCTGCCATAAATATAAGTAATTCCCTTTGCATCAACTGGAATGGCTCCAACAATTGCATATTCTTTATCATTTTCTGTTAGACGAAGAGTAGGCATCACAATCATCCAATGTGAATTAATCACACCCGTTTGATGTGCTTTAGCACCAGTGATAAAGACTCCATCATCGTTTCTATCTACAACATGAACAAAAAGATCAGGATCTTCTTGTTGATGAGGCAATAAAGACCTGTCTCCTTTGACATCCGTCATTGCTCCACCTATCACTAAACCCTGCTTCTGAACTGATGTTAAGAAACTAAGAAATCTTTTGTGATAATTAGTATTATTGGCTTGATCAATATCGTAAGTAACTGAATGTAGACTATTGATTGCATCCATCCCCACACACCTTTGAAAACAAGTGCCAGTCAATTGACCTAATTTTCTTTGCATCTTATTTTGTAAAATTAAGTCTTTCTCACTTTCCACAATGTGTAAAAATCGATTGATCCGTTCATTGGTATAAGGCGAGACAGCGGTTGCTAAATCAGGATTCTCATTAGCAAGATCATAAGTTTTAGCCAATGCATTAATCGAAGGTTTGATTATGGGATGCTCCACTGGATCTTGAATGAGCTCTCCAAATAAATAAACATTGAGCTTCCTGCCTCTCAAGCTGTCAATGTATTCTTCGCCACTTGAAATCATATTCTTCATAAAACTATTGTATCAATTTAGATGGCTCAAGTATTGAGTAAGATTTCTTAACAGAGTGATTAACATTGTGATGCTAAAGATAATAAACTTAGTTTATATTTAAAAAAGGTCAATCGTCTTGAACAACTTAAAAACAGAATTTTGTACCATCCAAGGTAAATGGGGTAAAAGGCAAGTAAGGTATTTAGTTTCGGGCACAGGCCCAATTATTTTTCTCCTTCATCAATCGCCAAAATCAGCTGATGAATATAAGCCACAAATCAGTCAATGGGCATCGGATTTTACAATTATTGCTCCGGATACACCTGGTTATGGAGGGTCTGATCCTCTCAATGCTGAAAATATTACGATTCAGGATATTGCTGAAGCAACCATTGAATTAGCAGACTCATTGGGAATTGATCAGTTTGGATTGTATGGTTTTCATACAGGAGCCAGTATCTCAATTGCTATTGGTCATCAATTTCCACAAAGAATTTCTTCGATTGCTTGCAATGGAGTTGTGGTTTTAGAGGATTCTGCTTTGGAGAAAATAATGGAAAACTATCTTCCTCCTTTTATACCTCAATGGGATGGCGGACATTTGACATGGCTTTGGTCCAGAATGAGAGAACAACTGATTTTCTTTCCATGGCATGAGAGAACAAAAGAAGCCAGAATGAAATTTGATATCTCTCCTCCAGAAATACTGCATGAAAATACACTGGAAGTTTTGAGATCAGGTGACCATTATAGAGCAGCTTATGGTGCAGCTTTTCAGTATAGAAATGAAAATTTTGTTCCCCAATTAACCATTCCAAATTTAATTACTGCTGCTTCTCTGGATCCATTGAGTGCATCTTTAAAAACACTGATACCTGCGAGCACTTCTGTTATAGAAGAGTCATTGGATCATCAAACAGCATTGGAGAAGTCAAGAAAACATTTACTAAAATTCCCTGCTTCATCTCATTATCAAAAACAAGAATCACAATGCTTAGATGATGATCTTTTAAACTCAATCATTCATTGCAAAGAAGGAGATATTAGGCTTAAAAAGAATTTCAATAATCAAGAAGAATCATTGCTCATTATCCATCCTGCAGGAGGATCATCAGAGACGATAAACTATTTAACCGATCCAATTTCAAAGAGTAAACCCTTAATCTCGATTGATTTACCCGGTCATGGTGAGTCTTTTAAGGACTTTGATATAAATAACTCAATGCAATTGAATACAAGAATTATCAATCAAGTTTTTGATGACCATTGTACTCAGTCAGCATCAATAATCTCATTCAATGACAGTTGCTCTTTATCCATTCAACTAGCCTTGAAATCAAACACTATAGTTAATCAACTGATATTAATAGAGCCTTGGTTTATGGATCAAATTGAGATTGATGATTATTTGGAATATGGATTGCCTGAAATAGAATTAGATTGGGCTGGGGGACATCTTTTAAAATATTGGTATATGATCAGAGATTCAAAACTCTTTTGGCCTTGGTATAAAAGAAAAGCTTCGGCAATTATCTGGGAACAGCCCAATATTGATGAAAATCAACTGCAAATTGAATTGACTGAGTTGATCCGAGCAAACATTCACTGGAGAGGAAACTTACGAGAACATCTTCTCTATAATGCTGAAGATAATTTAAAACATTTAACACTGCCCCTATTTATTGCAGCTAAAGACTCACATCCATTGATAGAAAAATATCAATCTTTGGCTCATGAACTTGATAATTGTAAATTGATAGAGCTCCCAGATAATATCAATGATTGGGGTGATATTATTTTAGCCAAAACTCAATAAATAATTCATTAGCAGTTACATTTAATGCATTGCATGATAATATTTTTTAATCTTTAAATTTAACTCGGCAGAGGAAAATTATAAATAATTCTAAGGAAAATAAATGAATCATAAACTAGGTCCAATATTCTTGGCGGAAGGAATAAGTCGGATGAATGTTATTACTTTTTTCTATTCCTGTTTTATTTGCATAGGGTTGCTAGCTGGAATGAATTTTGTTCAAGGCTATATTCTTACAGTGGTCTTAGATATTCCTATGTCAGGCCAAGGAACGATTACTGGAAACTTAGCTTTTGTACAGGAGATCATTGCGATTACTCTCATTGGTCCATTTGGAATCCTTTGTGACCGAATAGGAAGAAAGCCTGTTTTTGTTTTTGGAACAGTCCTTATATCATTGGGCTTTGCAATCTATCCTTATGCCAGCACATTAACAGAACTATTCATATTCAGAACATTTTTCGCAATTGGTGCTGCATCATTATCCTGTGTCTTGGCTGTTGTCACTGGAGATTATCCTGCAGAACGTTCAAGAGGAAAATTTGTCAGTGCTCACTCTGTTCTCAATGCTTTTGGTGTACTTGGATTTGCTGTTATTCTAGGAATTTTACCTAAAACACTCGAGGGTAGCGGGTTTGCCCCTATTGAGGCTGCAAAACTGACAATGCTATTGGCAGCAGTCATTGGTTTAATTTCTGCATGGGTCTTCTATAAGGGATTAAAAGGCGGGACCCCAAATGAAAATAGCTCAATAAAGACTGAAAAACCAGGTACTAAAGAGCTTGTGAAAGTTGGCCTTAGGTCAATGAAAAATCCCAGAATTGCCCTGTCATTCGCAGCCACATTCTTAGCAAGAGCTGATGTCTCAGTCAACGGTTTGTTCATTTCTCAATGGGCAATCATCAGCGGTAATGCTATGGGACTCACCCCTTCAGAATCCATGTTAAAAGTAGTTCCAGTAATCGTCATTACAAATCTAATAAGTGTTTTTTGGGCCTTTATTTTTGGTTGGATTATTGATCGGATTAATCGTGTTGCAGCGATGACAATTGCTATGGGAATGGGCATGATAGCTTACAGTTTGATAATTACGGTTGATTCCCCTCTTGATATGAGTAATTTACCGATCTTTATTCTAATCTCTTGCAGTGCAATTGGAACGGTTGTAGCAACAGCAAGCTTAATAGGGCAAGAAGCCCCCATTAGAGAAAGAGGAACAGTAATTGGTTTCAGTTCATTCTTTGGTGCTATTGGAATTTTGATTGCCACAGCCGTTGGTGGACGTTTATTTGACCTTTCCCCAGCAGGCCCATTTTTATTGATTGCTTCTGTGAATGCTGTTTTATTTATTGCCTCTGTATACATTTTAATTAAGGCGCCTGGGGAAAACTTCAAAGAAAATCAAGAAACCTTATAGTGATGATTAAAAAAGCCTATGCCAATACCTCAGCCGGTCAATGCCATTATCGTTTTAGCGAGGGTGACAGTTTACCCGTAGTTCTACTTCATCAAACACCCAGTTCTTCTTTGATGTTTGAGGCACTGATGAATTCACTTAGCGGAATGAATATGTATGCTATTGATACTCCTGGTTTTGGTCAAAGCTTTGATCCCATCGGGGCTCCTAGTATTGAAGATTATTCAGGGTGGATACTCGAAGTGATAGATTTTCTCAATCTCGATAAATTTCATTTATTTGGGCATCACACAGGATCATCCTTAGCAATACAAATCAGCTCAGAACGACCCAAAGATGTTCTGTCTTTAAGTATGATTGGTCCTTTCTTTGCTGATGAAGAAGAAAAAAATGAATTAAAAAAAAGCGTTGGCACTGATTGGTCACCCGATGAGAATGGTGATTTTCTCAATACTGTATGGCATTTAACTGGAGAAGTTTTAGGCGCTAAGGGTAATTTGGAATTACAACATAGGGAAACACTTGATGCACTTAGAGCTCACCATTCCTCTCATCAATCCCACCATGCTATATGGAATCAGGATGTTATCGGTTTATATAAAGCTATAAATTGTCCCAGTCTTGTTATGTGTGCAAAAGACGATGTGATGTATCCATTCTTTAAAAAAACCAAACTCATTAAATCCGATTCAGAAACTCTTGAAATTGAAGGAAAGAATCTAGGACCGGATTTAGATACACAAGCCATTGCAAATAACTTCAAATCATTTATAAACACTGTATAAGCATTATGAATGACAATAAATTAAAAACCCTGACTACCATGACCAGCTGGATATTGTTCTTGCTGTTTTTAGTTGTCTTTAAGAATATGGCTGAAGTGCCTACCGTGCCAACAGAATCTCCTGAAAGATTATTGCTGCGTAATTTTCATATAGCTATGGGGTCATTGTTATTTATATGCAGCTTGTTTAGAGCAGCACTATGGCTTGTATTTCCACCTCAGAATAATAATTCTAAACTACCAGATACTTCTTATGCACAAGTTCATGTGCTTCAATTCAGTCTTTATTGTGCTTTTATTGCTCAAGGTATCTCAGGGATATTGAGTGCATGGTGGGATGGATTGATTCAATTTGTGCCTGGTGTTGACACAATGAATCATGGATTATGGGTCACAGTAGGCTACCTACATAGTGCTTTTGGATTTTTTTATATTAACCTCATACTCTTTATAATACTTTTTAGAATTTATCACATGATTCGTTATCGGGTTTTTAGCCTGAATGTATTTGCTTAATCATTATGAAAAAATACCTTAAAACTGCAAAAAAACGTCATTGGTTATTGATCATCATTCTTTTATCAACCTCCTTTTATTTGCCCTTTCTTATTTTTGGAGCTTATCCTTTTGCTACAAAAATTAATCTATCTGAAGACGCTATCACAGAATTAACTTCTGATATGTATTTACCCAGCTACTATGAATCCTCTTCCCCTTATCAAGGAGCACTTCCTGAGTTAACAGAAGAACAGAGACTTCTAGAAGAAAATGCTTTTAAAAACTGGGATGGGGGTAAATGTAGATTCTGTCATACAGTCAAGAGCGATGATCGGGATCGAATGGCTCCTAATTTGAATAGAATTTTTGGAAAACCAGCAGGGGTTTCTAAAAACTTCACTTACTCTAAAGCTTTAATTCAGCAACGAGAAAGTGGATTAATATGGACACCTGAGACAATGGATGGTTTCATATCCGATCCAGAGGGATATATTCCTGGTAATAGAATGAGAGTGAGCGGAATCGAAGATGCAGAAACTAGACAATTAATTATCAATCATCTTTTAAGAGAATCGAAGTAAAAAAGTTACGAAATGTTACGATTACTTGCTATCAAGAGTGGGAAGATAGTCACTGTTTATTTTTATTAATGAAGAATTAGTATAAAAGGAGAAAAAAATGTCGATAAAATTTGAGACTGAAATTGATTTTAAATCCAATACATGGAACAGAGACGCTTGGGCAAGAATTCAAGCTGATCTTGATTCTGAAAAAGAATCCATCTGTTACACCACCGGACAAATCCTCGGGGTAAAACCAGGCGAAGCAGTTAAACAACTTTGTGGTTTTGAAACTTTTCTTTGCACACGCTTAATGCCAGCAGCTGAAGATGGAAGTATTCGACGCTTAAACAAAGAAGTCATTTTCTATACTGACTCAAGAACGGGACAAATGATTGATCAATGGACTAATCCATGGACTGATGAAGTGGTTGACGTTGTCCATGTATCTAATGACCCTTTTAATTATACAATTTCAGAATGGCTTATTCTTGCACCGGAGGACTTTGGTGGAGGAAAAAAAGGAGAACCAAGGAAGCTCCCATTACTTTTTCCTTGGAAACGATCGGGTGATGTCATCACTTTAAATACTGATATGCATCTGTATTATCCCAATGCACTTCAACCCGATAAATGGGTCAGAGAATCATCAGGAAAAATGGCACAAGTTTCAGAAATGATGCGATATTTTGTATCCGCTAAAGATCTAGAGAATCCAGAATTAACCTCGGTTAACTACACTGGTACTTGGACCAGAATCACTCAGTGGTTGCCATGGATGCTTATGGGTCAAACACCCGGCCACTGTCTCTATATGAGCACGATGCTAAAATCTGAAAATATTGATATTATTCCAGAACACATCAGGAAGTTCTCTGAAGAGAGGTATCCAGGAATGTTGTCTGCTCCTACAGAAGACTACGGACCAAGTATTTCGAGTCTTGAATACTATTCAAGAGAACAGACTCCTGCTCCACCACTAAAAGACTAGTAAATAGAGTTATTGATACAACTCTATTGCGATGAATAAGAATAATTATCCTTCTTCTCAGCAGGCTTGGTATGGAGTTGTGATATTAACGCTTGCCTATATACTTTCTTTTTTAGATAGACAATTACTTTCATTGGTGGTGACTGATGTAAAAGCGGATCTTGATTTAACCGATAGTCAAGTGAGTATTATTCTCGGATTTGCTTTCGCTCTTTTTTACACCACGATGGGAATTCCAATAGGTAGACTTGCTGATAAAAAAAGCAGAAGAGCAATAATAGGTATTGGAATCACCTTTTGGTGCTTCATGACGGCTGTGACAGGGATCGTCAAAACTTATGCTCAATTATTCATTGCAAGAGTTGGTGTGGGTGTGGGTGAAGCAACTTTAAGCCCAAGTGCTTTGTCGATAATCAGTGATTACTTTCCAAAAGAAAAAAGAGGCACAGCAATGGGTTTTTTTAATATGGGAGTATCCGTAGGATCAGGAATTGCATTAATTCTTGGCGGTCAAATTGTTGCCTATTTTGCTGAATTTCCACCCATTATATTGCCTATTGTGGGAGAGATCTATGAATGGCAAGCCTTATTTATATTCATAGGCATTCCCGGCTTAGTTGTTGCCTTATTAATGACCACCGTCAAAGAACCTTCAAGAAAAGGCAAGATGAAAGTGGTTGATGAAAGTGGTGATTCAAGTGAAGAAATATCCATTAAGGAAACCATTCGATTCATCTATCAACGAAAAGAAGCCTACGGTTGGCTTTTCTTATCGATGGCCTGCTCTGTTTTAATTGGTTATGCTTTTCTTTCTTGGCTGCCAACCATGTATATTCGGTCATACAATATAGGCATACCTACCATTACACTTTGGCTAGGAGTTGCTTTCCTAGTAGGAGGTCCATTTGGAGCTACCATGAGCGGCTGGTTGGGCGACAGGCTTTATAAAAAATACAACAATAGTTCTCATGTTCTCCTTTTTGCATATAGCATGATCATTCTCACTATTGCAGCTGTATTGGTTCCATTAATGCCAAGTTATCAGACAGCAACATTAATGTTTATACCACAAATTGTCATGGCAGCTGGTCAAACAGCATTGGCGCCTGTTGCTATGATTAATATCACTCCAAATCAAATTAGAGGGCAAGTTACCGCAGTCTACTTCTTTGTCATTAGCATGACAGGATACACATTGGGGCCAACAAGTGTGGCATTGATCACTGACTTTATTTTCAAAGATGAAAGTTTGATCATGTATTCAATGTCCATTGTTTCATTGGTGGTGGGTTTGATTGGTATTTATGCAGGATTCAAATCACTGAATTATTTTAGAGACCAGCCTACAATAGTAGATACAGACTAAGAAACAATCTCTTTCATAAATAAATCCTCGATAGTCTCTTCATCAAAACCAATCTCTTTTAATATTCTTTTACTATGCTCTCCAATTTCTGGCACTGGATGATGAAGGCCAAAACGATGGTTATTCATCTCAATTGGTAATGAAGGGAGCTTTGTATACATATCCTTATAAGGAACCTTAATATCAATTAAACCATCGGAAGCATTGAGATGTTCATCGTCGAATAAGTCTTCAGGTTTTGAAATAGGGGCAAAGGGTAGTCCAGTTTCATCCAGTTTCTTCATTAGATCAGCCTTATCATAAGCTTTAAATAGATCTTGGATCTTTGGAATAATGATGTCTCTTTTCTCTACCCTTCCCGCATTCAAGTCCATCTCTTTATCCCTAATAAATTCATTGATCTGGAACGAGTCGCAGAAAGATTTCCATTGTCCATCGCTCACCACTCCAACAAAGACCTGTTCCTGATCTCTGGTCTCGAAAATATCATAAACTGCCCAGGCTGATACCCGGACAGACATTGGTGGCGGTGCGGAGCCTGTGGTTGAAGTTTGTGCCATATGTTGGCCCATTAAATAGACAACATTTTCATAAAGTGCACTTGTAACTTTCTGACCTTTTTTGCTCCTATGCCTTTCCTCCAGAGCAGCCATTATACCTATGGCACCAAACATACCTCCCATAATATCAATCACTGAGGAACCTGCTCTCAATGGTTTCCCAGGTGGGCCAGTCATATAAGCCAATCCACCCATCATTTGAGCCACTTCATCTAAAGCGGTTCTGTGTTCATAAGGTCCTTTTAAAAACCCTTTTGCTGAACAGTAAATTAAGCGTGGATTTAATTTTTCTACATCATCATAGCCAAAACCAAGCTTATCCATAGCGCCCGGTCTAAAGTTTTCAATGAAAACATCAGCATCAAGCAATAGTTTAGTGACTATTTCTTGTCCTTCAGGGGTTTTAATATCCAAAGCTATGCTTCTTTTATTTCGATTGTAGGTGAGAAAGTAACCAGAACCTGATTGTTTTAAATTTCTAGTCTTGTCACCTCCAATAGGCTCAATTTTAATCACTTCTGCACCCAAATCTCCAAGTATTGCTCCAACAGCTGGACCCATAACCATATGAGTCATTTCTATTACCTTAGTTCCTGATAATGGTAATTCCATAATTTTTCCTATCGTCTTTTTACAGTTTTATAATGAATATTTTACTATTCTAATTAATATTATGTTTAGATATCACTCAAAAAATTACCATGGATAAAAATCAAGATAAAGAATTACAAGCAGCGGTCTTTAAAAGATTGGTTGAGCATTTAAAGAAACAAAGTGATTTACAAAATATAGATTTAATGAATCTTGCAGGATTTTGTAGAAACTGTTTGAGTAAGTGGTACTCAGAAGAAGCTGAATCCAGAGATATAACTATTGATATTGATCAAGCAAGAGAGTTTATTTATGGCATGCCTTATCAGCAATGGAAAGAAGACTATCAAAAACCTGCTACCAAAGAACAATTAGAGATGATGAAAAATAGAAAAAAGAAAAATGGCTGACCAATCAAAAATTACTTTGGATAAAGTTATTCTAATTATTGGTATGGTTATATATGGGACTGGTTTCTCACTTTTATATGTTATCTTTGCTCCACTCTCAAGAAGCATAGGACTCTCAACCACTGATTTTGGTATTCTCATTGCAATCTCAAATGTTGCTCTTGTTTTTTCATCTTACTATTGGGGTAAAAAAAGTCAGACAATGGGCAGGAAACCTGTTTTCATCATTGGTCTTTTCTCTTATGCCTTGGCATATTCCTTATTTGCTTTTGGAATTCAAATTGGTATTTGGCAACTCTTGGCTCCAATGCAATTATTCATTATGCTATTCATTATTCGATTGATTTATGGAAGTATGATCGGGGGCATTCAGCCTGCAGCAGTTGCCTATATGTCTGATAATACAAAGCCTTCTGAGAGAGGCAAAGGAATGGCATTAATTGGAATGGCCGCAGGTATAGGGACAATGATAGGACCCGTAATGGGTGGTGGATTAGCGTTCATACACCCACTTTTTCCAATGTACTTTGGAGCAATGATTGCAGTTTTTGGTGGATTTCTTGCCATGAAATACCTCAAAGAATCAACAATAGAAAAAATAGAAGCAACAAAAACTTCTCTCAAATTTTACGATAAAAGAATATTTCCATTTCTTGTTGGATGGTGCATAGCTTTTTTAGTTTTTACCGGTACCCAGGTGATTGCTGCATTCTTTATTGAAGACCGTTTGGGAGTTACTGGTCAAAATGAAATTATAAAAGCGACCAGCATTGCATTACTCTCCATGGCTCTAACAACTACTCTAATGCAGGCCGTAGTATTGCAAATATTTAACATCTCATTCCAAACTCTACTCAGGATGTGTTTTTTAATTTTTGGAACCGTTCTATTATCCATTACCTTAGTGCAGAATTTAACTCATTTATACCTCGCATTTTCAGGAATTGGTATTGCCTTCAGCATGATCACACCGGGTCTGAATGCTGGAGCAACTTTGAGTGTTGAGGCTCATGAACAAGGTGAGGTTGCAGGTCTTTTAGCAGCTGCGCCTGTCCTTGGAATGATCTTTGGTCCTCCTCTTGGAGCTTTTCTTTACAACTTAGATACCAGTTATCCTTTTTACTATGGAGGGATTACAGTCCTACTCTTAGGTGTTTATTTCCAATTTATAAAATTTCCCAGGCCAGTTCACAATGAGCTAGATACTTAAGTTTTCTTAGCTTCAGTGAAGCCATCCGATGCCTGTTCATTTTTTTCATCTTTTCGCCATATCTGTCTTGGTCCATAACCGTCTTTTCTAAGAAAATGCTCTGTATAAACTATTCTATCTGGATCTAACTTCATCAAAGTATATTCTGGTGCTTTATCAAATCCAGTGCCAATCTCAGCTGCAGATGCTTGCCATCTAAAAATACCCATACCATACTTCCATTCTTCTGTTCCTGGCTCTAACAATTCAGCTTTACCAAATAATTGTGCACCTTGAGCTGCAACCCAACCAGCCATAACCCCAGCAACAGCAAAAGAAACTCTTGGATCACGCTGCATAGCTTTTAATTTAGGGCTGCCGGGTTGGGGTAGAACATATATGGCCATTTTATCAGCATAGAATTCTAATGGGCTAACAATAGGGCCATTAAGACCAAGTGTTCCCAACATTCCAATATTGCTTAAGGTTAGAGCTCTTTGTATCTTATGCTCAAGTTGATCCCTTGGGAGTTTTTTAGTTGTCCAAGGTATTTGTTCTAGCCACGGATGAGCTTGACTCATTTTATTCTCCAATTGTTTAAATTAATCTTAAATTCTTTTTTAAAGTTTACAGTTAACACCTAATAAATATTTATAGAACATTACTCGCTTTTTTTTCGGCTCAACCACGTATAAATAGCCATGAGTAACACTAGAAAATTCATAACTCCCATTAATAAAAATGGTCCAGTATAAATATAATCAAATAAGATACCACCCACCCCTCCAGCAATAATTTGCCCAATAGCACCACACATAGCAAAGGCACCAAAAACAGTTCCCCGAATAGCAATTGGTGCTGTTTTTCCTATCAAAGTGGTGGATGCAATAATGCACGCTCCCTCTCCTGCACCCAATATCATGGCAACAGGTATAATTGTATTAGACATAGGATCATCAACCAATCCCATCATGGTATAACCAATTGTTGACAAACTAAACGCAATCATAACCCCATAGATTCTATCAATACGATCCATAATAAAACCAAAGATAGGTGCAGTTATCAGGACGGTACCAGCGATTATAGGAATAACAAATGCCCCTCTTGCATAACCTTGATTGATTGTAAGACCATTATCCAAAGCAAAATTTGACATCCATAAGAATGTAAAGATACCGACTACAAAAATATCACCTCTTGCTGCAGCAGATGCTAAAAAAGCCAATCTTATTCTTGAATCTTTTTTTGCAGCAGAAAGTCCATCTCGAAATAAATCTTTTAGTGAGGCTCTAGAGGGCTTACTTTGGCTGGATCCTGGTTTCAACAGAGTTCCAACCAATATGGCAGCAGTAAGACAAATAGCAGTTCCTATCCAAAGCGTATAGGTTCCCGATTGAATTGCGTCGAATCCTTTTTCTTGAAAAACAGCTGGCATTTTTGCCAAGAATAAAGAAGTAATAGTAATACCCACCCCCTGGAATAAACCCATAAACCCATTCCATTTAGCTCTGGATTTTTCTTGTGGGTAATCCCCTGTATAGATAATTAAAACTGTTGATGCAGCCGATACACCAATAGCAAATAAAGCTCTAATTAGATAAAGATGATACAACTCAGTTGCTAATGGAAAACAAAAATAGGCGACAGACATTAACAATAATCCAAGGGAGAAAATAGGTTGCCGTCCAAGTTTGTCAGCCAAAGCTCCCATCAATGCTGTGAGTGAAAGAATGATTAATTCTTGCATAGTGCTTATGGAGCCCACAACTGTGCCTTGGATCCCTTGGGCTATACCCAAATGCTCGGAAAGAATATATGGTTGCATAAAATTCATAAAAGCAAATACTGAGGTATTCAGCATGGCGACAGGGAAAAAACTTAAAGCATTCATCCTACCTACATTAGGCATGAGAAATAAAGGGCCAATTTTATTAAATTCTTCTTTCATGTAATTTTCCTTAATACATTTAAATTTAATTCTAACTATATTAGCATTAGATAGTTGTTAGTTAAGTCAAACAACCTTAATACACTAAGGAAAATATATGTATACAAACGTGTGGTATGTTGCGGCAAGAAGCAGTGACCTAGTAGACAAACCGTTGTATGTAAAAATGCTAGGTTCCGATTTCGTTTTATTCAGAGATAAAAAAGGAAATGCAGTTTGCTTAAATAATGTTTGCCCTCATAGAGGGGCTAGTCTTGCTAATGGTACCCTAAATGAAGAAGGTTACATCACATGCCCATTTCATGGTTGGGAATTCAATGGTTTAGGTAAATGCACAAGAATGCCTTCTGTCGGGAACGAAGATCCAGATAAAGCTGCTCCAGGTGTAAAAATTGATCATTACCCAACGAAAGAACAACAAGGGCTTATCTGGACTTTTCTAGGCGATGATATAGAAAATGCCAGTCCTATTCTTGATATACCGGAAGAGAGCGACCCTAACTATACTGTGCTAGAACACGATGTAATATTTGAATCAAACTTTCATACTGCTAAATTTAGTAATCTTGATTATGTTCATCTGCCAGTGGTTCATGGCATAAGATTTGAAGATCAAGACAACCCATATCGCCCTCCTCCACATAATGTTAAAAGAACTGACTATGGTTTAACTGCCCATATAGAAACCGATTCCACACCTAGTGAAGGTGAATGGGAAGACGTCAGAGAAAAAGGTACTCGAGTTAAATCAATACTTAAATATTTTACAGCCGGTGCAACGTTACGTGGCGAAGTAGAAATTGGTGCTATTGACTCCGGTCAATTTAATGCTTTTTATGAGTTTTCAACACCAATTACACAAACTTCAACAATGATGCGTTATTATTTTTTTAGAAATTTCATGACGGATAAAAAAATGGATGATTTTGCCCTAAAGAGGAATCTTAAAAACATCTATGAAGATAAAGTAATAGCTGAGGCACAAGAACCAAAATATGGACCCGATGGTATGCCTAATATTGTTGGCAGATATGAAGATACGATTCTGAAAGTATACTGGGAAATAATGCATGAAATGAGAGACAAAGGTTGGCAAATTGATAATAAGAAGTGGCATCAAATGACTACCGAAGGAGAATACTGTGTCATGCCTTCCATTAATCGAAACAACAGTAATGAAAAATGGGGATACCCAATGATTCCAAGATTAGAAAAAAATGAGTAGTTTAGGAACTATTTTTATTACGGGCTCTAATAGGGGTATTGGGCTTGAATTTGCAAAACAATACTCTTTGAAAAATTGGGATGTAATTGCTACTTGCAGAAATACAAACAAAGCCGAAGAATTAATTGAGTTATCGAAAAATAACAATAATCTCAGTTTGATGGATCTTGATATTACCAATAAGGATAGTGTTGAAGAATTAGCAAATAAATTAGATGGAAAACCAATAGATATATTGATCAATAATGCTGCATATTTAGGCCCCCCTGAACCTCAAAAATTTGGTCAGATTGACTATAATATTTTTAGCGAAAGTTTTGAGGTCAATGCCATTGGTCCAATTCGTATTACTGAAAAATTAATTAACAATGTTCGAAAATCGGATATGAAAAAAATTATTTTCTTAGGAAGTGGAGCTGGATCGATAACTCAAATTATGCCTCCGGTCACTCTTTATTCTTATCGAGCCAGCAAGGCTGCATTGCATTTAGTAGTTAATAATCTTTACCATGATCTTCACTCTGAAAATATTATCGTTTCATTGATTAATCCTGGAATGGTTGATACTAGGGGGTTTCTTGACCTTAAGTTAGGAGATCCAATACCAGAGCATTTAACAAAAATGGTTCCTATTACTCTTATAAAGATGATTCAAGAAGGGAAAATACCTATGATCACTTCTTTGGAGTCCGTTCAAAACATGATGCAATATATAGATCAATTATCAATTGATACCAAACCACTTTTTGTCAATTGCGACGGTACTCCTATGCCTTGGTAAGCTTTAAAGTGTCCAACCTGTCTTCTTTCTGATACGAATTGACTTTGGAGTAACCTCAACCAGTTCATCTTCTTCAATAAACTCAAGTGCTTGCTCCAGTGTATGTTTTATGTGTGGAACTAAAATAAGATTTTCATCGGTACCAGCAGCTCTGATATTATTAAGTTGTTTTGCTTTTGTTGGATTCACCACAAGATCATTATTCCGAGAGTGAAGTCCCATGATTTGCCCCTTATAAATATCTAAACCATGCCCAACAAAAAGACTGCCTCTGTTTTGCAAATTAAACAAAGAGTAAGCCAATGTTTTACCTGGAACCATAGACACCATGACTCCATTTTGACGTTTAGCCAGATCGCCCATCTTAACTAGACCATAGTGATCAAAGATACTGGTCATAATCCCTGTACCGCTAGTTATAGTTAAAAAATGAGATCTAAATCCAATCATACCTCTGGATGGTGCAATAAATTCGAGCTTTACTCTTCCATTACTATTGGGTTCTAGGCTTTGTAAATCAGCCTTTCTCGGTCCCATTTCTTCCATGATTGAGCCTTGATGCTCACTTTCAATATCAATCACTATTTGCTCAAAAGGCTCGTGAATCTCTCCATTTACTTCTTTTTTTATCACTTCAGGTCTGGAAACTCCCAATTCAAAACCTTCCCTTCTCATGGTTTCAATGAGAACTGATAAGTGCAATTCACCTCGTCCTGAAACAATGAACCTGTCTGAAGATTTTCCATCTTCCACCCTGAGTGCGACGTTATGCAATAATTCTTGATCCAACCTCTCTTTGATTTTTCTTGAAGTAATAAATTTTCCCTCCAATCCAGCAAAAGGTGAATCATTAACCAGAAATGTCATGCTTACAGTTGGCTCATCAACAGACAATGCTGGAAGGGCTTCAATAGTTTCTGGATCGCAAATGGTATCTGATATGTTTAATTTATTGATTCCTGTTATACAAACAATGTCTCCCGCCTCTGCTAAATCTACATCGACTCTTTCAAGCCCCTGATGACTCATAACTTGAAGAACTCTTTCTTTTCTCTTATTGCCTTCACGGTCAATAACCACAACATTTGCATTGGGCTTTAAATACCCACGAGTAATTCGCCCTATTCCAATCACTCCAACATAGCTATTACTGTCCAATGCACTGATTTGCATTTGTAGTGCCCCTTTGTTGTCCACTTCAGGTGGTTCTACTTTAGTGGTAATAATCTCTAGTAAAGAATCCATATTGTCACCCAATTTCTCTGGATCTAGGCCAGAGATACCTTGCAATGCAGAAGCATAAATTACTGGGAAGTCCAACTGATCATCTGTTGCATCTAGTCGATCAAATAAATCAAATACTTGGTCCAAAACCCAAAAAGGTCTAGCTTCTGGACGATCAATTTTATTAATAACAACAATTGGATTCAAACCTTTCTCAAATGCCTTCTGCGTTACAAAGCGAGTTTGTGGCATCGGTCCATCAACAGCATCCACAAGTAACAAGACTGAGTCCACCATTGACAATACTCGCTCAACTTCTCCACCAAAATCTGCATGGCCAGGCGTATCAACAATATTGATTCGATAGTCATTCCAATCAATAGAGGTATTTTTTGCGAGTATGGTGATTCCTCTTTCTTTCTCTTGGTCATTGGAGTCCATGACTCTTTCCTCAGAAAGACTCTTCCGATCCAAAGTATTGGTTTGTTGCAACAACTTATCAACCAAAGTTGTCTTGCCATGATCTACATGGGCAATAATAGCAATATTTCTTAAATGACTTGTTTTCATAGCGATTAGTAAAAAAAAGGATTATACGAGAAACTCACAAAACTGCTATCTAAGAGGAAAATCATATGGCGCGCCCGGAGGGATTCGAACCCCCGACCGCCTGGTTCGAAGCCAGGTACTCTATCCAGCTGAGCTACAGGCGCATTTATACAATGATGAGATTATATATGATTAATGGAAATCATCCTTTTTTTTAAACAATAAAATACTAATTGCGCAAAGCACTGGTTGCAATTGGAAGAAATAGAAAAATAAAATAAAATCAGAATAGGACAATTTTTTTAGATATTTTTTTTTAAAAATATTATTTTTCAGTAAGTTATAGAATCTACTTAATCTAGATTTTTTTTATTTATAGGACATAAAAAATAAAAGTGTATGTATTTTATTTTTATTATCCAATATTGCTTGATAAAAATATGGCAAAAAGTATTATTTAAAACATCTCTTAAGACCGATTTGAAAGTAACTTAAGACGCAGACGAAAGAGTTAAAAAGAGAAAGAGACCTAAAAGGTGAAAGCGAATCAGGGAAAATAAGCTAGCAAGTAAAAAGAACTGATACCCACCAAGACCGAAAAGAGAAATCGGGCAAGGAGCTGGAGAAGAAATCTCACTTCAGACACCTAAAGGACTCGACTTAAGAACAGAGCTTTAAGCTCTGTTTTTTTTTGCATCCTCCTTAAGAATATTGATTATTTATCAACTGTTTTTTGAGCCTGATAACCTGTCCATGAAAGCAATGCTGCAAATGGCATCGCAACCCACGAAGCTCCCATAGTAGTTAATCCAAGTAAGAGGATGCCCTTGGTTGCAAATAAACTCCCCAGTACTTCTCCTCCTCTAGCAAAAAAAGTATCCATAAAAACTGTGGATTTGTAACGTTGTTGTATTTGCAGTGAGGTAAATAATGTTTCTCTTGTTGGTTTATTAAAGCCGTATTCAAAAGTTCTAAGAAGGGTTACAACCACTAGTACTGTGGTAATTTGTGGATATGAAGCATAAGCAAGTAAGGCGAGAAATAAAATTACTCCATACATAACAAGAATAATTTTTGTGCCTAACTTCCTCAAAATAAACGAAGTTAAAAAGAATTGACAGAATAGAGTTAAAGGGGTCACTATTTGCTCAACCCTGGCAAAGAAAGCAGTTCTTTCACAACTGTCATTGGACCATTCCTGAATGATACCTAATGCAATCATCCAACCCAAAGTCATTAATCCAGTCCAAAGAATCATATAAACACTTAGATTTCTGATGGAAGGTAGTCTAAAAACACTGAGTATGGAATCAAAGCTAGAACCACCAATAGCATTAGATTCATTTGGATTGGATGTCATTTTTCGGTCAGGAAAACTGTAACTAAGAATTATAGCAATGGCTAAACCAATGATTGAAACTAAAATGAGAGAAAAAGGCCCATAATCGGACATTGTTGCAGTACCACAAACTTGTGTCGAAAAATAACGAGCAATGGATGAACCAGTAAAAGCGCCCAATGAACCTCCTGCACTAACGATTCCAAAATATAGCTTTGCTTGGTTGCTGGAAAAATGATTAATCATTGCTACCCAGAAGATTGAAACAACAAAAAATGAAAAGACATTGCACCAAATATAAAATGCCTTGGCAATAAACACTCTTCCTGAGGCATCTAGAAAACTCCAACCCATAAAAAAAAGTATCAGATTTAAAATAAAAAATAGATAAGTATAGAGAACCACCCTATCCTTATTAACTTTTGAAACTAGCCAAGAATAGACAGGATTAGCAATCAACATTATTAAAAGAACTATGGATAAAAGACCTGGTAAATTTTCAAGGCCTGCTTGAACCGCCATTTCATTCCTAACGGGTCTTAAAACATACCAAGCACAAAGGACAGAATAGAAAAAGAAAAAGGCCTTCAATAAAGAGCTTAAATCTTCTTTTGGAACATATATGAAATCTTTTAATCTTTTAATAGTATCCATTTATTACTGACTAAGAGTTAAAGTTATCGAGTGGTTAGTTTACTATAAACCATCAAACTAGTTTAAATAGGAATATACAACAACCAATCATAAGAAATTGATAAAAAAAATGAATAATTCAAATAAAACTGTAATCAATTTTGAAAATACATACGCTTCTCTTCCAGAAATTTTCTATCAATCTATTAGCCCTTCTCCGGTAAAGGACCCTAAATTAATTATATTCAATAAAAAACTAGGGAAAGAGTTGGGTATGGATACTGATAAAGATAATGATTACTACACTGAAATATTCTCTGGCAATACTATTCCAAGTGGAGCTTCCCCTCTTGCACAAAGATATGCAGGACATCAGTTTGGGAACTTTGTTCCTCAGTTGGGCGATGGTCGTGCCATTCTTTTGGGAGAAATTGTAACTGCAAACAACAATCGTTTTGATATTCAACTAAAAGGCTCAGGAAAAACGGAATTCTCAAGAGGTGGAGATGGTCGGTCAGCTCTTGGTCCTGTGATCAGAGAATATCTGATCAGTGAAGCTATGCATGTTTTAAAAATTCCAACAACAAGGGCACTGTCAGCCGTAGAAACAGGTGAGCAAGTATTTCGAGAAACACCTCTTCCTGGAGGTATTCTGACTCGTGTAGCAGGAAGTCATTTAAGAGTGGGTACCTTTGAATATTTTGCATCTCGTCAATTGACCAATGAACTTAAAATAATCGCAGACTATACAATCAATAGACATTATTCAGAGGCCAATGAATCGAAAAATACTTACCTTACTTTCTTAGAGTTGTTTGCAAAAAAACAAGCTTCATTGATTGCTAAATGGATGGGTGTTGGCTTTATACATGGAGTGATGAATACTGACAATACTTCAATCTCTGGGGAAACTATTGATTATGGACCCTGTGCCTTCATGGACAATTACGATCCTTCGACTGTCTTCAGTTCTATAGACCGACATGGTCGTTATGCATTTGGAAATCAACCACAAATTGCACAATGGAATCTAGCCTCACTTGCAGGTTGTTTATTGCCATTGATTGATAATAATGAAGATAAGGCAAAAGATAGTGTCAGAAAAATCATTGAGGGTTTTTCTGGAATAGTGAACTCAGATATTTCAGAGGTGATGTGTTTAAAAATAGGATTAAACTCAAAAAATAAAAAATCCCAAGAGTCTTTAAAAAATTTACTTGCCTTAATGAAAAGTAGCGAAGCAGATTACACTCTTGCATTCCGATATTTAGGAGATTATCTCAATAATGAAAATGAATCATCCTTCAGAGAACTATTTAACAATAAAGTTGAGATTGAACATTGGTTAGTGGACTGGTTGGAATTGATTAATGCTGAGGAAAGTTCTAAGAAGAGTATCATTGAGTCTATGCAAACAATAAATCCTATATACATTCCCAGAAACCATCTTGTGGAAAGGGCAATAAAAGCTGGAGTTAATGATGGAGATTATTCAGTGATGTTCAATCTGTCTTTAGTTTTAGAGACTCCTTATAAGTTACAAGAGGTTGATCAAGATTATATGAATCCTCCTCAACCTTCAGAAAGGGTTCTGGAAACTTTTTGTGGAACTTAATTAAATGCCAGGAAATAAAATAATATTACTATTGGGTCTTTTCATGATGCTTGGCATGATTGGATTATTGCTGTTTGGTGTGTTTGGTATTTAAGAGTCGAACTCAGGCTTACTGGCAAAAACTGAAATCATCTCCATTGCTATGTGTGAGGCAGCTAAAGCAGTAATTTCTGATACATCATAGGCTGGAGCCACTTCAACAACATCCATGCCAATTAAATTAATACCCATAAACCCTCTAATAATACTCATAGCTTGATGTGTTGTTAGCCCACCACATACTGGTGTCCCTGTTCCAGGTGCATAACTTGGATCCAAACAATCTATATCAAAAGTCATGTAAACAGGACGATTCCCAACGATGGAAAGCGTCTTTTCAATGACTGCATCATTACCATTTTTATGTACCCAGTCTCCATCAAGAATATTGAAGTCAAATGTATCTGGATTCTCTGTCCTCAGCCCGATTTGTACTGATTTTTTAGGATCAATTATTCCCTGTTTCATAGCTTTATAGAACATAGTTCCATGATCAATTCTTTCCTCTTCATCATCTCGCCATGTATCACTATGAGCATCAAAATGTATTAATGATATTGGTGTTTGGTACTTTTTTGCATAGGCTTTGAGTATTGGATAAGTAACAAAATGATCACCGCCAAAAGATAAAGTGCAAGGGCCTTGATTGATTATTGTTTCAATATGAGACTCAATATCATTAGATATACTCTCTGGCTTTCCAAAATCAAATAAACAATCGCCATAATCAACCACAGCCAATCTGTCAAATGGATCAAACTTCATTCCATAAGGTCTTTCCCAAGCCATATGTGTCGATGCCGCCCTAATCGCTCTTGGACCAAAACGAGCACCGGGACGATTGGTAGTAGCTGTATCCAATGGTATTCCAGTAACAACTAAATCGATGCCATCCAAGTCACGTGTCGCCTTTCTTCGCAAAAAAGAAGTCGAGCCTGAAAACGCAGGTTCTATAATTGTTCCGTACAAACCAGATTGATCCAATTCTTTTTTTTCCTCTTTGCTACTCATATGTTTCCATTATATTCAATTTAATTAATGTATCTACAATCTCAGTATTTTATTTGTCGCTTGTTGTTTCTATCAAATACTTTGATGCCAGCTCTCTTAATTCTTTAGAGATCTCAACAGATTTTCGTGTGTGTAAATCAAAGAGCACGCAAATGCATTTAAGTGTTGCAGCGACTTCATTATTACCAAGATTCTTCATCTCATAAAGAATTGTGATGGATTTGTTCCCAATTTTAGTTAGTTTAGAATCGATTTCGAGTATATCGCCAACCGAAACTTCTGCCTTGTAATCAATCACATGCTGAACGTCTGCCCAAGCAATTTTATTCTCTGCATCGCTAGAGCCGGTCCATCCGAAGACCGTGTATAACATATGGTAAGCAGCATCATCAAACATGGCCACATAATGACGAGTGGTCATATGACCTAAAATGTCACACATCCACGGGTGTGCAACGTTTTTTTGTACTAAAACCATAAGAATTCTCCAATAAATTTTGTCATCTATGTAGGCCTTTTGAGGCCAAGAGTTTGTCTCGCTTCTGATGGTGTTTGAATTGAACATCCCATGAGTTGAACAATATTACAAGCCCTCTCCACCAATTGGCCATTCGATGCAAAAACACCTTTTTCCAAATAGAGGTTATCTTCTAAACCTACTCGAATATTTCCACCCAAGAGTACGGCTTGAGCCACCATGGGCATTTCCATAGCACTTGTGCCAAACCCTGCCCAATTACAACCTTCTGGTAGTGCATCAACCATGGTTTTAAAGGACGCGGTATTTGCTTCAGCAGCCCAACGTATACCAAGACAAACCTGAAACAGTGGTGGATCGTCCAGTAATCCTTGAGCAATAAGGTGTTTAGTAAAGGATATGTGTCCAAGTTCAAACACTTCAAGTTCTGGCTTAACACCTATTTCCTGTAGTCTTCTGGCACCCTGTTCCAGCATGTTTGGAGTTGATATATAAACATAATCTCCTTCCGCATAATTGAATGAACCACAATCAAGAGAGCAAATTTCTGGCAAGAGTTCTTCAACATGCTTTATTCTCTCCATCATTCCAACACAGTCTGTGTTGTCACTAAAATTCATCGGTTCCTCATCAGGACCTAGAAAAAGATCACCACCCATTCCAGTGGTAAGATTAATGATAACATCCACATTGCTTTCACGAATACGACTGACCACTTCACGATACAGTTCTATACGTCTGCTTGATTTGCCACTATCGGGTTCTCGCACATGAATATGGGCAATAGCAGCACCAGCTTTAGCAGCCTCTATCGCTGCAGCTGCAATTTCTTTTGGCGTGACTGGAATGGCAGGATGTTTATCAACAGAAGCCCCTGAACCGGTCACCGCACAGCTAACAATAACATTACGATTCATTTATAAAATTGTTTAGAATTTTTTTTATTTGTTTACCTTACTATATTCTTTGTTATTTGATAC
>CALMWC010000008.1 GCA_937801655.1 uncultured Gammaproteobacteria bacterium | reverse complement strand
GCTGCGTTACCGAGTAAGCCCAATAGATAAAAATAAATTGTAATGGTAAACGACCATAAAGCAGAGAAATAGGGAGATCAGGAAAAGCCTCAGGTGTAATAGCCATATAAATATTTGCAGGATAAACGGCAACTAGCAGAGCAACTAATCCCCAACCAGCTATTTTGCGAAGGCGAGGAATCAAAACACAGACACCTCCTAGTATTTCAAAAAACCCACTGATATAAACTGCCTCGGGATGCAATGGAAAAGCCGGAGGCATAATGGATAAATAAAAGTCTGGATTAATAAAATGGTCTACTCCAAAGTTGATAAAAAAAGCAGCCAATCCAAATAGAACTAATTTTCTCCAGAAACCAACTGGTAGTTGCAGTGTTGAAAAAATATTAGATATAAAAGTGATTACGCTTCCCATTACCACTCAATAGTTATCAGATAACCTTGTGCCATCTCTTCACTAATGGTCCACAGGCGCTCTGCCATTGGTTTATCAAATATATAATTATCACCACCAACTGTAACCGCATTACAATCCTCAAAATAGGCACCGCTGACTCCCTTTAGAGAAGGATTGGTGGCCACATAAACTTGAGTGGCAGCACCCTCTTGGGGTGACTTCGCAATGAGGTCACCAAACCAATCAAATGCTTTACGCATAATTATAGGGGCGGTGCGGGCAATATTGGTTTTGACTAAACCCGGATGAATAACATTTGAAGTAATACTGGAACCTTCCAATCGTGTAGCCAGTTCAAGTGAAAATAAGGCATTGGCTAACTTGGATCGACCATAAGCTTCCTGGGCATCAAATACACCTTCACCTCTAAGGTTGTCAAAGTCTATACCCACCGCAGGAGCCTGAATATAGGCAGACATACTGCCAACATTAACAATGCGACTTTCCTGAGCCTTTTTCAACAAGGGCATTAATCTATTTACCAATACAAAGTGACCCAAATGATTCACAGCAAATGTCTTCTCGATACCGTTCACTAATTCCAACTCGCCAAAGGTATTAATGCCTGCATTGCACACCAGGATATCAATAGGGAGGCCTAATCCGGCAACTGTGTCTGCGCACTCTATAACGGATTGTAAACTGGATAACTCTAGCGCTACGGGTGTGGTAGTGCCCGGCACTCCGGCACAGGCTTTACTGGCTTTTTCAAGGGTTCTACCGGTACCAATGACATGTGCGCCTCGCAACGCTAATACCCTCATAGTCTCGAGCCCTAAGCCGGAGTTACAGCCAGTAACTAAGGCTGTCTTTCCTGTTAAGTCCAATCCCAATGTGACCTCCTCAGCTGTCGATGTCGCACCAAAACCTCCCACTGGATAGCTATTGTCAATGCTCACAACAGGTTGATCTCTATCGCAACCTGCCAGCACTGGCATTGCAACCGCCGTTGTTCCATATAAAAACTGTCGTCTATTCATTTTTTTACCCTCTCATTGCCACTTTATCATTAAAAGTCTTCACACACTTCGCCTCTTAGCATCTCTTTGAACAACTTTAACTGACTTTGATCCAAACTCTGACTTGTCCACCAAGAAGCATGCTTATCCATACTAAGCTTTTTGTTGATAACTAGCCCCCACATTGGTGCTATTTGATTTGGGATCATTGAGTAACGAATATCTGTAACAAGATCATTCTTTTCGTCATAACCCAAATAATCTTGTGAAAACCATCGAAATCTCTCAATATCCCTTGCTTGTTGACTATCTTTGTCAATAGTAGGGATATGATAGTTAAAGTCAAACCTCTTGATACTGTCACCTGAACACCAAGTTGATGAATGAACTGTTCGAATTGCATCAACAAAATAAATTTCATCATGCTGATAAATAGACTTCCATAAAATTAAGTTTCCAAATGAAGGTTTAAGAGTTAGTCGCTCGGCTTCGTGCCCTCTAGAATAAGCAAGTTCCATTGCTGCTGAAAGAGTTCTTTCATATTGTATAAATCCTAAAAATAGATAAAAAGTAATCCATCCAATTGCAAAAAAACTAAACATTTTTTTTCGTGTCTTTATTGCTGTTACTGTCAGGATTATGATGGGTATTGTAAAGAGTGGATCAACTATAGATATATTATTCCAAGCGACTCGCTGATCCGAAAAAGGCCAAAAGAGTTGGGTGCCATAGGAAGTACATGCATCTAGTAATCCATGAGTCGCATACCCCAAAAAACTTGCTGTATAAACCATCTTGAGACTCATTGAACCTCTAAGAAAAGGAAAAATAAAAAGAGTAACAAGCAAAGAGCCAAAGGGAATAAAAAAAAGTGAGTGACTGAACTGCCTATGATACTCAAGAAAAACAATCGGATCGTCTGAGGATTGAATCAAAACATCTAGATCAGGTGCCAAACCAGCAAGAAAACCAATCAATGCTATCCGTAGGATATTATTTTTTTGAGCGGTTGACTGTGCAAATGCTGCACCAACTGTACCTTGAGTTATTGGGTCCATATTGGTTCTAAACTTTAATCACTCATCTTTCCAAGTAGGTGATCTTTTTTCTATGAATGCATTAACGCCCTCTTTAGCATCATGTTTTAATAAGTTATCTCTCATAATCTTAGACGTATATTTATACGCTTCAGATAAATCCATTTCAGTTTGAGCGTAAAAGGCATTCTTCCCAATTGATACAGTCATGGAAGATTTGCTAGCAATCTTTTCTGCTAACCTGTTTACCTCAAATGTTAGCTCTTCCTTTTCAACCATATTATTAATTAAACCTATTTCTTTTGCCTTTTCAGCATTAATAAAATCACCAGTAAGAAGCATCTCCATAGCGTTTTTCTTATTAACATTTCTAGAAAGAGCAACCATTGGGGTTGAACAAAAAAGACCAATATTTACCCCAGGTGTTGCAAACTTAGATTCATGAGAGGCAATGGCAAGATCACAACTTGCAACTAATTGACAACCTGCAGCTGTAGCAACCCCATCAACTTCAGCAATAAATGGTTTCGGTGTATTAACTATTAATTGCATTAATAAAGAGCAAGAATCAAAAAGATTTTTAAAGTAGGCTTCACCGCTATCATCATTCTCTCTAGCGGCTGTGATTTCTTTTAAATCATGCCCCGAACAAAATACATTCCCATTTGCTGCTAAAACTATAACTTTTATGGATTGATCGGAAGATGCATCTTTAATCTCATCTATTAGAATGCTCATCATGCTCTCAGATAAAGCATTTCTTTGATCTAAATTATTCATGATAAGACGCAATACTCCCTCCTCAGACTTTTCTTTAATTAATATTTTCAAATGTTCTTTCATGTCAAATCTATTAAAAGCTATTTTTTTCTACTAATCTAATATTGTTTTGCTAATTCTATTTTTGGGCATCTATTCATAATAACTTTTAGGCCAGCTTCTTTTGCTAATTCTGACGCCTCTTCATTGATAATACCTAATTGAGTCCAAAGAACTTTTGCTCCTATTTTAATTGCTTCTTTGGTTACTCCCATAACTGCATCTTCGGCTCTGAAAACATCAACCATATCGATCTTTCCTGAAACAAAACTTAGATCTGCAAAGCATCGCTGCCCTAAAATAAGATTACCTGCTTCATTGGGATTAATTGGAAATATTTGATAACCATATTGAATAAGTGCTTCCATAACTTTGTAACTATCTCTGTCTTGATTTGCACTAGCTCCAACTACTGCAATAGTTTTTACTTCTTTAAGTATTTCTTTTATGTAGCTTCCTGAATAATCAACAATCATTTCAATTTATTATTGCCTGAAGGCTGGTATACAAAGATCTGGGTAATAGGAGCAATTCCCGGTATCACCAAAAGAATACCTGCGAAGTTGCTCAAATACTTTTTCGGACTTTTCATATTCCTTATTTTAACCCATTTTATGACAAAGAATGTCTCTCTAAAAATTACTTTTATGTATATAAAATAAAATAAGAAAATAATTCTATATGTAACCTTTACTTCCCTTCGGGGTTATGATAAGTTTGCGTTACATTTAATCGTGTGATCTCTGTCACACATATAAACAATGGAGTTAATTATGGAAGGTTATGTTGCGATATTATTACCAGTAATGATTGTAGGTGTTATTTTCTTTTTCACTTCCAAAATGGAAAAGGCCAAATATGATGCAATTATTGAGGTTTCTAAAAATATTGATGATTCATCTAAAATCGACGATATTCTCGACAGTTTGAGTGACAAAAAGAAACCCATTGATTACAGACGGGGCGGAGTAATCACTTTATTTGTTGGTGTTGGTTTATTTCTTTTTGGTGTATTTAATATAGATATCCTAAAGAGTGTAGGTCTTCTAGTTGCTGCAATTGGTGTTGGTTCAATCATTGCTGGGTATCTATATCCCAATGAGAGTGCTGAAATCACAAAAGCGGTTGAAAAATTTGAAGAGTAAAATTAATGGGTAATCACCATAAAAATCTTTTAAATAATCTTGAAACATTAAGAAAATCTGCCGGTTTAACTCAACAAGAACTCTCAGAGGGTGCAGAGGTTTCAAGGAAAAGCATCAATGCAATCGAAAATGGAATTTATGTTCCCTCTACAGTTCTTGCATTGAAAATTGCTAAAACTCTCAACTGCTCTGTTGAGGATTTATTTAAACTACGAAGAAATTAATTTAACTATGTTTCTTAAATAGTCTGTATTGATAATCTTATTCCCATCATTCCCACTCAATCACTTCCTAAGTTTGTTCTTTTAGATTCAAGCTTAAAAAGATTAATAATAAGAAAACTGTGTAATCTATTAATCTTTGCCAGAAACCTAATAGATCAATTTGACTTGGATTAAGCATCATAAAGAATCCTAATAAGAAAATAAAAGTTGCAATAAATGAGGCTAATGAATGAATAATCATAGGGTCTTTTCTCAACCCAATCCCTAAGAGAATAAGCCCAACAGGAGCAATCAAATAAGATATCAATCCAAGGATCATATGCATGTTTTGACTAAAACTTCCCTCACTAGGGCAACCAAAGTCGCAAGGGAAAATAAAAGCACCAAAATATCCAATAAAATATCCGATCCCAACCAATAAGAACCCTGCCCTAGATAATCTAGTATTTGAAAAATTAGATTGAAGAAGCAGTGTAATAAACAATACACTAAAGGCAGTTGGTAAAAATCCAAAATAGTTAACTACTCTTGAGTATTCTGCTCCAACTGCTCCGAGTTCACTAAGATAATTACTTATTGAATTGTAATCAGAACTTAGAAACCCAATAAACTCAGGCAGCAAAACTCCAGATAAAAATAATAGGACTGATAAAATCAGCAATAGTTTATTCTCTTGCTTCCTTTCACTCATATTTTCCGTTTTACTCCCATTCAGTGAATATAACCTCTGAAACCATTGATTTAAATGGGGGGTTTAAAGAGTTTGTAAGGCTTTTGTAAATATTTATTAGTTTTTTCATTTTGTAAGTATCTTAAATAAAATATTATCACTATTATGGCTACCTCCAAAGTGATTAAAAGGTAAGAAATAATGAACTTGATTGAACACATTGATGTTTAAGGTGATGTTTAATAATCTGGATAGCATACTTCTTAAAGTTGCTGACTGTAGCAATGAAGTTGAGGATTTAGAGAAAACCTTAGTGCTATGAAAATGGAGGCTACAAAAGAGAATCTGGCATTGGATGGTAAAATCGTTCCTACATTTTTTAAGTATTTGATTCCCTCCATGCTCGGCTTAATTGCGATGACCTCAGCATCCCTGGTGGATGGGATTTTTATTGGTAACTATGTTGGTGTTACCGCCCTAGGGGCAGTCAATCTTACGATTCCGGTGACTGCATTACTATTTGGGTTTGCGATGATGCTCTCCATTGGTGGTTCAGTTCGTGCGGGTAAGTATTTAGGAGAAAAAAACTACACCGCAGCATCCTCAATTTTTAGTAAGACTTTGATTTTTGTTGCTGGCTATGGTGTGTTGGCAATCTTTTTGGGGCTCTTTTTTGAGTTAGAGCTTTTTGCTGGCCTCGGTGCCAATGAGGAACTGTTTCCTGTCATGAGTGAATACTATCGGGTGATCCTGCCATTTCTTTTTGCACAGTTCATCGTAATAGTGATGTATTTTTTTATTCGCTTGGATGGGTTTCCCAATCTTGTCGCTGTCGCACTGGCTATCGGTGCCCTGGTAAACATACTTTTGGATTATCTGTTCATTGGAGTACTAGATTTTGGATTACGTGGTGCAGCGTTTGCAACGGGTATCTCTCAAGCGCTTCCCATGTTGGTGATGATGATCTATTTCATTAGTCCAGATAGGACAATGGAATTTAGTGTTAGGCAAAAAAACTGGAGGGAAGTGCTTCAAGCTGCTTATAACGGCATCTCTGAGTTTATTAATGAAATCTCAGGTGGCATCATCACGCTTATCTTCAACTGGATGCTATTGCAGCGTTTTGGGGTGGTAGGCGTGGCGGCGATTACTGTAGTGAACTATGTCTTGATGCTCGGATTTATGATGTTTTTTTCAATCTCTGACACAATACAGGTGATGGTTTCCCAAAATTATGGAGCACGCAATGCTTTGCGTATGGTGGCATTCTTAAAGACGGCTTGCATCAGTATATTTGTCTTAAGTTCTATTTTTATAATAATCATTTTGAGTTTTGGTGAAGTCCTTATCTCTATTTTTGTTGATGGTGAAGACAGTGTGGAGATGGTCGCTATGGCCTTAGAGTTTGTTACCTATGTTTGGCCCATATTTTTATTCGCAGGTATAAACATGTTGATCTCAGGATACCTAACCGCTATCCATATGCCGTTTCAGTCTGGCATGGTTGCCCTTTGCCGTAGCTTGATTTTTCCGACGGCATTTTTGATTACTCTTTATCTGCTTGTCTCTGATTATCGATTCGTTGCTGCTATTCCATTGGCTGAGCTCGCGGCATTTCTGATAGCCCTCGTGTTTTTTTTCCGGCATTTACCAGGAAAGGCTATCCGAGATATTAGATAGTTCTCATTTTCTAAAATTTCGTGCAAATTTTCTTACTCTTGTCATATGCCTCTCAAAATCTGTATTACTCATATTTGGCAAAACAGAGTAAAACCTTAAGTACTTTGTTTTTAATCCTCCCAATTGGAAAACTGATTTTTTTAATCTCCTGTAGGGAATATTATCAAATAAGGAAAAATTAAAATAACTTAACATAGGTCCTCCATAGGTCATTGAAACTATGCCAATTTTATTTTTCATTGCTCCAGGAACAGGATAACCATAATTTCCAAAAAATTTACTTTCGGGTAAATAAGACCTATATGAAAAAAACCATTTTGGATGTAAAACCCAATCAATCCAATTTTCAATAATTACATTCATTCGTAAATTATGACATGCACCCATTAAAAACATAGCATCTGCATCTTCAAGTCTTTTTCTATATTCTAAGACTAGTTCTGGTGGAGGGTTGATGTCACTTCTATAAAAAGGCAGTTGTTGTTCTTCGTTAAAAAGATTAATTAAATCAATATCATGACCATTCTTTTTTGCTTCATCAATAAAGGTATCTCTGACTGCTGCATTAAAAGAATTCTGTGTATTATGATGTCCAAATATTATGCAAATTCTCATTTCACTCCGACTCTATAGTTACGTAATATATTTTTAAATTAAGATTTTGTTGATTCGAGATTTCGTTTATCAGCAGCATCCCAATCTTTAGGTAAAACTCTAGCAACAATAAGAAAGCTTATAACCGATGGAATGAAAATACAAAAAGTAACTGACATTGCATATCGCATTGATTCTAAGTCATTATAATTTTCTTTAAAGACATCTATAAGCCAACCTGCAAAAGTTGGGCCTCCTCCAAGAGCAACCATATTTAAGATAAAGAAAAATAAAGCTGTAGACATGGCACGCATTTTGATTGGTGCTAAAGTTTGAGCAATAGCGAAACTTGGGCCTAAGTAAACCCCAATAAAAACTAAAAATAGAGTACTCCAAAAAAGATTCATTTCTACTGAATCAACCCAATAACTGATAATGCCAATTGGCAGACATAAGGAAATTGCTATAGCAGGTAACCATCCATAGGCTCGAATATCTCTTTGTGCCCATTTATCAGCAAGTTTTGCTCCAAAAAAAGTACCTCCAACATAAGCTATGCCATTTATTATTCCTAAAATAATTACTAGTTTTTGAAAATTAAATGTAGGATCTAAAGCAATTAAAAACTTCGTATGAAAAGCTGAAGTGGCATATGATGCAAATGAACCAAAGGCTATTCCAAAACACATAGCCCACCATGCAGGAATTTTTAAAAGGGTTCTTAGTGATTCTGAAAATGGCGGTTGAACTATTTCAACTTTTTCATAGAGCTCCATTGCTCCCCTTACTGGCTCTCTTAAAATTAATCTAACCAAAACAGCAAGGGCTATCCCAGTGAGACCAAGAAAAATAAAGATTCGTCGCCAATCTACATCTTCATTTGAGCTTCCTAAAAGTGCTGCGGTCGCAAAATAAGCAGCCATTATTCCTAAAGGTATCCCCATAGAATAAACACCAAGAGCGCTTGCTCTTTCTTCTTTTGAATACATATCAGAAATAATTGAATGGGATGGCGGGCTTCCACCAGCCTCTCCAATACCAACTCCCATTCGCGCAATAGCTATCTGTAAAAAATTATTTGCCAAGCCAGTAAGTGCTGTGAAACCGCTCCATGTAGCTAATGCAATCGATAATATATTCACCCTATTATATTTATCAGCCAACCAAGCAATAGGAATTGCAACGGTTGTGTAAAGAACTGCAAAAGCTAAGCCTATGAGTAAGCCTAATTGTGTGTTCGTTAAGCCTAGATCTGCTTGAATAAAAGGAGCGAGAATACCAACTATTTGGCGATCAATAAAGTTAAAGCCATAGACAATAGTTAAAAGTAATAACACTAACGCTCTATAGCTTTTTCTATTCATTCCCACTCACGCATCGATGTTCGCAGAGGCTGCCCTTTGTCCGTCGTTCCACGCTCCGTCGACGTATCCATTGCGATCGGAGAGAGCTTCTCGCTGGCTATGATACCCGAGGCCCCAGCACCGATCACGGCCACGGTCGAATGGGGCTGTATCCTGTCATGCATGGGAGATTTCATCTCCTTATACTACCTCACTTTATTCCCACTCAATAGTAGACATGAGAAAAACCCTATTTTCTATAAGGGTTTGCGAGGCGCGTTTTACTAGTGTGTAGTGAATTACTCTTCTTTGTCATCCTGTTCTAGAACTCCCTTTTCTTTCAGCTGTTTTTCAAGCAACAGAACTTTTCCAAGCGCCGCTAAACCAAAAATAAATCCCATTATCCCAAGCGTTTCCATCTTATTACTCCTTATTTTTTTTCTTTTTTATAAAATTTAAGATTAGATACTGCGATTACTGCGGCTCCAAATGCAATACCTACTGCTATCCAAGCTGGCTCCTTAGTCGCCACCGCTATTGCTGTGCCCACTCCTACACCAACTCCTATCCATCCTCCCTTTTTATTTTTTCCCAACATAGCTTTTCTCCTTTATTACCCCCACTAATTTTTTATATTTTTCCAATAATTCTTTTGAGTTCTCTTAAATGACTCTTGAAAGCTTTTCTTCCTAAAGACGTCAATGATAGCCAAGTTCGTTGGCGAGTGAATTCTGTCTTTTTAATTAATTGAACGTAATTTGCATCTTCCAATACCTTTAAATGTTTGGATAGTACTGAATCACTTACATCGAGTTGTTCTTTAACAATCTGAAACTCCAACTCTTTTGTAGTTTCCAACAAAGCACATATTTGTAGGCGATTAGGTGCATGGATGACGGTGTCGAATGTTGCCTTAGTCATTATTTTTGATTCCTTGTCAAGTACTCACCAGTAGGATATTTATATAGCAGATAAGCCATATAACCACCTGCAATCAATGCGGCTATGTGAGGTGCAAATTCGAACCCTAACAATCGAACTTGTCTTCCTGCAATAAGAATTACCGCAAAAATAACAGCTAATACTAACTCACTTCTTATCCTCTCTTTTGTCCTAGGTAAAACACTTACCTTTATCCCCAAAAGACGAAAGGTGTATAAATAGAGAGCTACAAAAATACCAAAGCTAGCTGCACCTATGTACATGCCCAAAGCCCACATGTTTTCATGTTCTGTCATCCCCCAGCTAAAGACGACAAGGGAGTAACTTAAGCTTATTAGTGTTATTAGTAATAACGGTATTCTGAATGACTTGATAGCATCACGTTTGGTTAAATCTACTGATTTTAATGTCGCTGCCGCCTCTTCTTTGCTTATAGTTTCTTTTTCATTATTCATAGTTTCTATCCCAACAATCCATATTTAAAAAAATTATAATACGCTTAACTTTCCATATTGGCAAGTTATAGTTTTCTATATTGGAAAGTTATAATATTCCATATTGGAAAGTTTTAAAGGATTCTATATTAAGAAAAATACGAACATGTGCTTTTATACAACTCCAAGTGACTTATGAAACGCAATAGTCACCTTAGTGTGTAGTAATCTGTGTAGTTCGCATTTCACAAACTCAATAATATCAATAACTTAAAAAATTAGATTTAGAAAATTGAAGTCCTGAAACCCAGTGTTTATAAGGGTTTCAGAGCATACCCTCATTCCCACTCAATAGTAGCTGGTGGTTTGCTTGAAATATCATAAGTCACCCTTGATATACCCTCTACTTCATTGATGATTCTTGTGGATACAATATCAAGAAAATCATAAGGCAATCTTGACCACTTGGCAGTCATAAAATCAATTGTTTCAACTGCTCTGAGTGAAATAACATAATCATATTTCCTGCCATCTCCCATTACACCGACTGATTTTACTAGGCAAGAAAACAGCAAAGGCTTGGCTGACTTGATAATAAAGATCGTGTTTCAAAAGCTCGTCTATAAAAATATTATCAGCAAGTCTTAATAGATCTGCATATTCCTTGTTAACTTCGCCCAGTATCCTTACTCCTAAGCCAGGTCCTGGAAATGGATGACGATTAACCAACAAATCTGATAGGCCTAATTCTTTTCCGATGGTTCTTACCTCATCTTTAAAAAGATCCCTTAATGGTTCTATTAACTTGAGTGTCATGTGATCGGGCAAGACCACCAACATTATGATGAGATTTAATCACATGTGCTTTTCCAGTCTTTGAGCCAGCTGATTCTATAACATCAGGATAGATCGTTCCTTGAGCCAACCACTTAACATTTTCAATCTTATTGGCTTCGTCTTCAAAAACCTCTATGAAAGTATTGCCTATGATTTTTCTTTTTTCTTCTGGGTCTGTGATGCCTTCCAATTTACCTAGAAATATGTCTTCGGCATCAACTCGGATGACTCGAACATTGAGATGTTTGGCGAACGTATCCATCACTTGATCGCCCTCATCAAGTCGTCAGTAAACCGTTATCAACAAAAATACAGGTTAACTGGTCACCTATGGCTTTATTCAGAAGTGCTGCCACTACAGAGGAGTCAACGCCGCCTGAGAGGCCTAAAAGAACATGATCATCCCCTACTTCTTCTCTAATCTTTTGGATATCTCCCTCAATGATATTGCCAGGATTCCAAGCTGAACCGCATCCACATATCTTGTGTATAAAATTCTCTAAAATAGCTTGCCCATTTTTTGTATGGGTAACTTCAGGGTGAAATTGCAATCCATAAAAGTTTTTCTCTATATTGCAAATAGCTGCTAATGGTGAATTCTCACTATTGGCAAGTGAAGTAAAGCCATGCGGTAAATCTTCTACCCTGTCTCCATGACTCATCCACACATCTAGTAAATGATCTTCTTCATCAATTCCATCAAATAGCTGACTCTTATGATCAAAATTTATTTGGGCGTAACCAAATTCTCGATGCGATGAGGACAATACTTTCCCGCCCAGCTGTTCAGTCATGGTCTGCATACCGTAACAAATACCCAAAATAGGTATGCCCATTTCAAATATCTCTTGAGGGGCCTTAGGAGATCCTTCAGCAAATGCGGACTCGGGTCCACCTGAGAGAATGATACCCTTCGGTTTGAATTCAATGATCTGAGAGGCATCCAGCATCCCATGAATAGATTTCACTGTAGACAGAAGCCTCTCTGACTCGGCGTGCAATTAATTGAGTGTACTGTGAGCCAAAATCGAGAATTAATATTTTATCTAATTTTGTATCCATGCCAGATTTATAATATTCCTAAACTGTACTATGAAGAATCAGTCGATGGAATAATTGGGTGGTTCCTTGGTGATCGTCACATCATGAACGTGGCTTTCTTTCTTACCAGCATCGGTTATGCGAACAAACTCAGTTTTGGTTTGTAATTCTTTAATATTCTTGCAGCCTGTGTAACCCATTGATTGCCTCAAGCCACCAATCAGTTGTTCAATATTATTGGTCAAAGGTCCTTTGCAAGGGACTCTTCCTTCAATGCCTTCTGGTACTAATTTATCAGCCGATTCAATATCCCCTTGGAAATATCGATCACTTGAGCCGTGTTTTTGTGCCATGGCTCCAATCGAACCCATACCTCTGTAGGCTTTAAAACTTCTTCCTTGATACAGTTCTACCTCGCCTGGTGATTCATCGGTTCCCGCAAATAAACTGCCCACCATGATCGTACTTGCACCTGCGGCAATGGCTTTTGAGATATCACCTGAATAGCGAATACCACCATCAGCAATAATAGGCACCCCTTGCTTGCCAATTGCTTCATAGACATCTGAGATTGCAGTTATTTGTGGCATACCAACTCCTGCAACAACTCGAGTGGTGCATATTGAACCTGGTCCGATACCGACTTTCACAGCATTCGCTCCAGCATCAACAAGGGCTTTCGCCGCCTCACCTGTGACAATGTTTCCAACAATTAATTCTAAGTCTGGGTACTTCTGCTTGGTTTCTTGAACATGATCAATCACACTTTTCGTGTGTGCATGTGCTGTATCAATAACAATGACATCGACACCGGATTGAGTCAGCATTTCAATTCTATCGTTGGAATCATCACCGATGCCAACCGCTGCTCCCACTAGAAGAGCGCCATTGTCATCTTTGGCAGCGAGTGGATTATCAGTTGCTTTTTGAAAATCCTTAGCCGTGATCATTCCTTTGAGTTTAAAATGGTCATCCACCACAAGAACTTTCTCAATTCGATGATGATGCAACAGTCTTAAGACTTCTTCTTTATCCTCGCCTTCTTTGACTGTAATTAAATCTTCTTTTGCTGTCATCACACTACTGACCAGTGCATCGAGTTGTGTTTCATATCTCAAATCACGATTGGTTACGATGCCAACGGTTTCATCATTGTCCACCACGGGAACACCTGATATATTATTCTTCTTGGTAATCTCCAAGACTTCTCTAATGGTTTTATCAGGAGAGATTGTAATTGGGTCTGTAATAATGCCACTTTCAAATTTTTTGACGCGATTCACTTGAGCGCCCTGATCCTCAACACTGAGATTTTTATGAATAATACCCAATCCACCTTCTTGAGCAATTGCAATAGCCAATTGAAATTCAGTTACTGTGTCCATTGCAGCTGAAATCAGTGGAATATTTAAATGTATACGTTGTGTGAGTTGCGAGCTTAAGTCGGTCTCGCGAGGCAGAACTTCCGAGTAGTTCGGTTTGAGCAAAACATCATCGAATGTTAATGCTAGTTTTTCTTTTGCCATTTGACACTCCATGCACTATGGATTTTGTCAAAAGCATTCTACACATCAATGAGAATTTGTAAACCTCCGGATGGATAGTTTTGTATAATTCAATAATAAAAGTTATGAATGAAGACGACCAAAAACATGTTTTTACTGTTTCCGAACTGAATCGAGAAGTCGGTCAACTGTTGGCATCCAATTTTGGAGTCATCTGGATAGAAGGCGAAATCTCCAACTACATGAAATCGGCTGCAGGTCATTCCTACTTTTCTTTGAAAGATGAAAAATCCAATATTCGTTGCGCTATGTTTCGACAGCAAAGCGCCTCCATTTCTTTTTCCATGGAAGATGGACAAAAGATAATTGCTAGAGCGAAAGTTGGACTCTATCAAGCTAGGGGTGATTACCAACTAATTATTGAATACGCAGAAGAAGCTGGAGAAGGCTTGCTTCGCCAACAATTTGAAACTCTAAAGAAGAAACTTGATGCTGAGGGTTTATTTGATCCTTCCAAGAAAAAAGCACTTCCCCATATCCCCACAAACATTGGCCTCATCACATCCTCATCGGGTGCTGCTATACAGGATATCTTTAATACCATTAATAGGAGATACAACGACTGTAATCTTATTGTTTATCCAACTCTGGTCCAAGGGCAATCAGCAACACAGCAAATATGCAATGCCATCAAGATTGCTAATGAACGTATGGACTGCAGTGTACTAATCATTGCTCGAGGTGGTGGCTCATTGGAAGATCTATGGTGCTTTAATGAGGAAAGTGTTGCTCGAGAGATTTACAATTCATCCCTCCCTATTATCTCAGGCATTGGTCATGAGACTGACCTCACTATAGCCGATATGGTTTCTGACTATCGAGCGCCTACACCGACAGGTGCAGCAGAAATCGTTCTTCCTGAAAAACAAGACATCGTCGATGATCTGAAAGATTTAACCAAGCAGATGTATCAATCCATTAGTTATGCCTTGCTTGGTATCAAAAACCAACTGATCCAAAAAGATTCTAATTTGCAGCAAAAACATCCCGCCAGCCAGTTACAACAATTCAATCAGCGTCTGGATCAACTGTCTCAAAGCATGAGTTTTATATCAAAAAATTATCTTGAACAATTAAAGAATCACTTGAATCAAAGAATCACTGAAATACAAAGCATGAATCCTGTAAAAAATATCCACGATTTAAGCAATCAATTGGAGGGTATTAAAGCTAATCTTTTAAAGTCCATCCAATACAATAAGAACATCAAAGAACAAAGTCTTTCTATTGCATTAGCAAAGCTTGATGGTGCTTCTCCTCTTCATGCCTTGTCCAGAGGTTATGCATTTGTTAGTGATAGCAAGACAAAAAAGAGCATCAAAAGTATTGCTGATATTTCCATTGGTACTGTTGTGCAAACTCAATTGCAAGATGGTATTTTTGAATCAAAAGTATCTGATTTAAAAAAGGATAAAAAATAATTACTTCTTTTTCTTTCTCAGGCGAATAATTCTTTTTCTCTTTTTCCACTGTCTAAAACTGAGCTTATTCTTCTTCTCAGCATAAGGGTTTGAGCTGTCTTTAAAGACCAAGCGAATGGGCGATCCCCAAAAAGAAAAATAGTCTCTGATTCTATTTTCAAGAAATTTCTTATAATTGTCTCTCAACTTTTTAGTCTGCGTGCCATAGATTATGAACATGGGTGGCTGACTTCCCGCTTGATGAGCGTACTTTAATTTTATTCTCCTGCCTTGATTGTATGGCGGTGGATCGGACTCGACCATATTTTCAATTAATTTGGAGAGTTTAGACGTGGATACTGTTTTCAAAGAAACATCAGCAGCATCAATAGCCGATTTGAGAACGAGAGTAATGTTCTCTTTGGTCAAGGCAGAAACATTATTAACATCCACAAAATTCACAAATTTTAATTTACGTCTTATTTGTTTTTCTATATTTTCCATTTGATATTCTGTCAAAGCATCAAGTTTATTAATAGCAATGGTTAAAGCTCTTTCATTTTTCAGGACCAATCCAATTAAAGAAAGATCCTGATCGGTGATGCCTTCCATTCCATCGATTAGAACTATAACTGAATCTGATAGCTCAACTGCCTGTAAAGCTTTAACAATACTGAATTTTTCAATATCCAAATCAATATTTTTTCTTCTTCGGATACCGGCTGTATCAATTAAAACCAGTTCTCTCTGTTTGTATTTAAAATCAACATAAATACTGTCACGAGTGGTTCCGGGTTTATTTTGAGTGAGCAAGCGATTCTCTTTGATCAAGCTATTAATAAAAGTAGATTTACCAACATTAGGTCTCCCAATTAAAGCAATTGAAGTGGTTTCATCTGGTAATTCAAGAAACTCATTCTCTGCTAAATCTTCATCTAGAAAAAAGGCTATTTTCTCTGATAATGCTTCACATTGATCGCCTCTAATTGCTGATACTTTGATTATTTCCTTAAAACCAAATTTGAGAAAATCAGTGTCAATTGACTCTTCAGGAATGCCTTCTGTTTTATTGATGACAACGATAATAGGTTTATTTTCTTTTCTTAAGCTTCTAGCGATTTCAAGGTCATTGCTCACCAGACCTTCTCTCCCATCAACCACAAATAAAATTAAATCCGATTCTTGTATAGCCAGTAATGTTTGTTCTTGGATGACATGGGATAAATCTCCATGATCATGAACCAAACCGCCAGTATCAATTAAAATGGATTGAAATCTTTCATTTCTGAGATAACCGTATATACGATCACGAGTCAGTCCCTCAAAATCTGCTACTAACGCATCTTTTGTGCCTGATAGACGATTAAAAAGTGTTGATTTGCCGACATTGGGTCGACCAACTATTGCTATGACTGGAAGCATTTCTCAACCACCGCATACTAGGAACTATTTGAAAGAGTAAGAATGGAAATCAGATCTCCATCGTCAGTCAAAATATAGATAGTTCTATCTAATACCAAAGGAGTTGAAGTAATTTTTGAGGAGCCAACACTAATTCTTTGTTGCGTATCTCCTGTTTTCTTATCCAACCAATGAATGTAACCTTCTAGATCACCAATGATTAAGGAGTTTTCTAATAAGGCTGGCGCAGAAGGAAATCGGTTTAATAAATTCTCTTTCTTCCATATCTCTCGACCGGTAAAACGTGACAAGGCCATCACAGAACCATCTGCCTGTGACACATATATATCATCGTCATCCGTTGCTATACCAGAATAAATTGAGGCTTCTACCAACCAAATTAGATTGCCAGATTCTAAAGCCATACCCCCCAATGCTCCTTGATAGCTTCCTGCATAAACTTCACTGCCTTGAATCACTAAAGGTGCATCAATGTCTGTAATTTTCTCAATTTCTGTTCGCCCACCAGGAGGAGTCAACATCGTTTCCCATAAGAGCATGCCATCATTGATATCGTAAGCACTGACTTTACCATCATCAAAACCACTCAAAACTGCATTAGCGAAACTGACAGGTCCTGTTGTGCCCCTGAGACTCAATTTAGGTACTTTATGGTTGACTGTCCATAACGCACTCCCATCTTCTGTTGATAAAGCTGTCAGATTACCATCCACAGTTCTAATGAATATTTGATTGCCCTTGATCGATGCTGGTGCAAGTATTTCACTGCTGACATTGACAGACCATATCAACTCTCCTGTCAGTGAATCAACAGCGATTAATTCACCATTACTGGTTCCAAGAACAAGAATTCCATCTTTGTATGCAGGGCCTGATGTAAATGCTAAATCAAAATTATTTTTCCAAATTTTTCTACCATTTTTAGCATCTAAAGCAGTCACATTGCCATCAAAACTAGCAGCATAAATAGTCTCTCCATCCGTACTGGGACTCAATCGAATACCCAAACCCTCATGGCTTTTCCCAATTGATGTCTTCCACTGCTTTTTCACTGTTATAGTTTCTTGGAATTCAATGAGTTCAGCGGGTAATAGTGAAACGTCTTCATCGTCATCACCAAAATATGAACAACCCTGTATCATCGCAATTGCAATAAAGATACTGATAGTTCTACTGGCAGAAACACCTCGAGAGAAAATGTCTTTAAAGAAATCCTCGCTCACGATTCATCTGCCATATCGGTATCATCATTCATGCCCATTTCATTGGCTTTCATTTTGACAAAATCATATTCAAAGTTTCCAGGTGTCATCATCTCCAAAGCTTTTTTATATGCCATTTGAGCATTTTCTATGTCGCCTTGAAGAGAATAAATATCGCCTTTAATGGACTCGTATTTTGGTTGGTATGATTGTGATATCTCATTCACAGAAAGCAATAAAGCCATTGCTTCAGTCAGTTTACTTTGCTCAACTAAAATTCGAGAAATTCTAAGTCTAGCTATGTGTTTGAGTGAATCATCTGAGGAGTTTTCTAATAAAAATTCCAATTGCACAATAGCATTGTCATAATCCACTGAATCCATATAGAGTTTTGCCATGGCAAAATGACTTTGGTCTTGATAGGGAGTATTGGCAAAATTATTATCCATTTCTTGTAACAGTGTTTGCGCTTGAGATAGGCGTTGCTGTTTGACCGAGAATTCTATTTCTGAAAAAAGCCTTGATGCATTCTCAGCTTTTTTTAATTGACTGTTTTGAAAAGACTGCAAACCAACAGTACCGCCAATACCAATAGCAATAAAAGCTAAAATAGATAATCCATTATCTTTGAGCCATTTTTTAACTACTTCTGCTTGCTGTTGATCTGTTAAATTATTATCCATTTCTTATTACCCAAAATTATAAATATTGTTTAATTTCATCCAAAACCTTAGCTTCTTCAACGCTTTTTTGTTCTGTATCTGAGTTCATTGATTTTATTGCTACAGTTCCTGATTCTATTTCTTCCTCACCTATAATCAATGCCAAGTCCGATCCAGATTTATCAGCTCTTTTGAATTGCTGTTTAAAACTGCCTCCATCCATATTCATAATCACGCTAACCCCATTGTCCAGATCTCTAATTTTTTCCGACAAAACTAAAGCCTGACTCTGAGCTTCCTTGCCTGCAGCAACAATATAGATTTTGGGTTGCTTATTCTGAGGGTTTTCATTGGATACTGCAACTAATTCAGTTAAACGCTCTACCCCTATGGCACAACCAATTGCAGGAATATCTTGGCCTCCTAATTCTTGAACCAAGCCATCGTATCGACCGCCTCCACAAACCGTTGCTTGTGAACCCAATTGATCCGTTGTCCATTCAAAAACTGTTTTGGTGTAATAATCTAGTCCTCTGACTAATTTATCATTTAAAATAAAAGGTATGCCGTTGGCTGTTAAGGCCTCCTTCAATATTTCAAAATGCTCACTTGATTCGGTATCAAGAAAATCCAACATTTTTGGCGCTGTCTCTATAATTGATTGCAGATCAGGATTTTTACTATCCAAAATCCTCATAGGATTATTCTCCAATCTATTTAATGAATCCTCATCAAGGATAGCCCTATGATCAGAAAAGTAATTCTTTAACTGAGTCCTGTATTTTTTTCTTGAAACAGGCATTCCTAATGAATTGATCTCAAGTTGTAAATTGTCCACTTTCAATAGTTTCCAAATTCTTGCCGTCATCAAAATAATCTCAGCATCAATTTCTGGACCTGAGAAGCCAAAAGCTTCCATATTAATTTGATGAAATTGTCGATACCTTCCTTTCTGTGGTCTTTCATAACGGTACATAGGACCCATGGACCATAATTTTTGGGTTTGATTATAGAAGAGGCTATGCTCTATGCCTGCTCTGACAATTCCAGCAGTGGCTTCGGGTCTCAAAGAGAGAGATTGATCCTTACGGTCTTTAAAAGAATACATTTCCTTGGAAACTACATCTGTATTTTCTCCAATAGTTCTATGAAATAGCTCACTCCTCTCCACAATGGGGGTTCTTATTTCTTTAAATGCATAGGCATTAAAAACACTTTTTACAGTCTCTTCAACTGCTTGCCATTTCTCAAGTGCCTCAGGTAAAAGAACCTGCATTCCTCTTATGGATTTTACTTTTTCACTCAATATAACTTCCGTAAATTTAATGCATAGAATTAATTATGCGAAAAAAACATTCCTACAACAGTCACTAGTAATAAAACTAGGCTTACTCCTGCAATAATCCTCAAAGCAACCATATGCTCGATTGTTTTTGAATTAGAATCTTCTGACATTTTTTTTACTCCTTTTTTATGCGATTAATTTAGTTATGAGAAACAAACATTCCTGCAACAGTGACCAATAATAAGATCAAACTTACTAGGGCAATAATTCTTAATGCAACCAGATGTTCTGTAATTTTAGGTAATACAATTTTTTCTTCCTCCAATTCTAGTTGATTTGTTACCAGATCAATCAACTCAGCTGAATCCAAATCCAATAGTTTTGAATAATTCCTAATATAACCTTTTATAAATACATTTCCTCCAAGTTTCTTAAAAATATCATTTTCAAGATCTTTAAGAATGTCAGGATCTGAGAAAAGTTTTGCAGCAACTTGCTCTATCGATAATTTTCTTTTTTCCCTAGCCTCTTTCAGTAAAGTACCAACGCTTGGTAATTGCTCATTGCTTGTCAGATTAATAGTGGATTCCTTCATTACATCCTAATTTAATGGTCTTTTGAGTTTCTGTCTTAATGATTTCTTAGCTAAATTATTAACGAGACCAGACAATTGACCACAAGCAGCCTGTATATCATCACCTCTCGTTTTTCTTGTTATGGTCATTATCCCAGATTCTATAAGTATATTCCTAAATTCATTGATGTTATCTCGCGTTGAACATTCGTAATTAACTCCTGGGAAACTGTTAAAAGGTATCAAATTTACTTTGGCCGGTTTATTTTTCAGTAACTTTGCTAATTCATGTGCATGATCTTTAGAATCATTAACCCCTTTAAGCATCGTGTACTCAAACGTAACAGTTCTTAGATTCTGCTTTTTAGCATAAAGCCAGCAAGCATCTAATAATTCATTAATTGGATGCTTGCGATTGATTGGAACCAATTCATTCCTTAATGCATCATTAGGAGCATGCAGTGATACAGCCAAAGCCACATTGACCTGTTCTGATAATTTAATTAATTGAGGAACTAAACCAGAAGTACTCAAAGTAATTCGTCTTCTAGAAATATTAAAACCATTGGGATGATTCAGAGTTTTAATTGCTTTTATTGTTTCAGTGTAATTTGCAAGAGGTTCGCCCATCCCCATAAAAACAACATTAGTAACAAGATCATCGCGCTTGAAACGCTTTTTTAAGTCTTGTTTGGCAACTAAGACTTGACCAATAATCTCACTCGTTGACAAATTTCGGTTAAAGCCCTGATGCCCAGTTGCACAAAATGGACAATCAATAAGACATCCAATTTGACTGGATATGCAAAGCGTTCCTCGATTTTCTTCAGGAATATAAACTGTCTCTATAACTTGTGTTTTATCCTTTGGTATCAACCATTTACAAGTTCCATCCTTGGATTGTTCTAGTGTGGATGGTTGATCAAAACTGAGTGTACAATTTTCTTCTAAATAATCTCTGAGAGAGGTATTAAAGTTAGTCATCAGTTGAAAATCATAAACACCCAGATCATAAACCCAACTCATTAATTGCTTTGCCCTAAATTTTTTCTGGTCTATGCCTATAAAAAAATCAGACAGATCATCGTAAGGTGATCCTATTAGATTATTTAACTCGGGAGACAAGGGAGAAATCAATTAGCCAAAAAAGAATTGGATCTCTTCTCTAGCTGTGTCTGCTCCATCCGAACCATGGACGGTATTCATTTCAATGCTTTCAGCAAAATCCTTTCTAATGGTTCCTTCATCGGCTTCATCAGGATTGGTAGCACCCATTAACTGACGATTTAAAGCTACAGCATTATCGCCTTCAAGAACTTGCACCATGACAGGACCAGAAATCATATATGAGACAAGATCATTATAAAAAGGCCTTTCTTTATGCACCGCATAAAAGCCCTCTGCTTGCTCAGTGGTGAGATGGATCATTTGAGCTTGAATAATCTTTAATCCAGCTTGCTCAAAACGTTTGTAAATTTCCCCAATGACATTTTTTTTGACTCCATCGGGTTTGATAATTGAAAGTGTTTGCTCCATATCTAAAATCCTTTATTTAATTTATATACTGAAGCTTTCACCGCAACCACATTCACCTGTGGCATTCGGGTTTTTAAATTTAAAAACTTGATTTAAGCCTTCGTCAATAAAGTCAATTTCTGTTCCCTTTATAAAAGGCATGGATTCATTGTCTATTAGGATTGAGACTTCAGAAACTTTATAAACCTTATCCATATCATTGATTACAGAAGCATAGTCAAGCACATAAGAATATCCGTTGCATCCTGTAGACTTCACACTAATTCTCAATCCCAATGCATCAGGATTATTCGATAAGTTCTTCTTGAACCTTTTCATAGCATTGTCTGTAATTGTAATGTCCATCTATTTACCTCTGTTTATCTGCTTTATACAGTTTTTTAGAGCATCTTCCAATAAAAAAAGCCTATCTTTTTTATTTATTGGTAATTTAAGTGTTTCTTCAATATTAAAATCTTGAATCTCTGCTGCTTCCAATAAAGTCTTATTTTTAATTTTCTCAACATAAAACGCAGTAATAGCAATCATGAATGGGCATCCAGATACATTATATTTTGCATCAACGATTCGGTCTTCTTCTAGCTTTAAATATAACTTAACAAAATTACCATTCGCTTGAGTAGCAACACCAATATGAAAACTTATATCGGCATGATTTGCAGTAATATAAGCGCACTTATTGTCACTAAAATATTGCCTTAATAGACTTTCCATGGTTATTGTCCCTTGATCAATTTTAAATGAGTAACAATCTTTGTAAGAGCTTCAGCTGCAATGGAAACTTCATTCATCGTTGTGTATCTTCCGAAACTAATTCGTAATGTTCCTCTAATTTCTTCTTGGTTTAAACCCATCGACTTCAACACATGAGAAGGTTCATCACTATCAGAAGTACAAGCTGAACCTTTTGATAATGCTATTGTTTTCATTCCAAAAATAATACTTTCGGCATCCAAGTCAGGCAGGCGTAAACTCATGATCCCAGGAAATGTTGAAACTTCATCGGTATTAATAACTGCATCTTCAATACTAGCAATTGATTTCAAAAACAATGCTCTGCATTTCGTAATATGATTCAAGTCATTATTCATATGCTTTTTAGCCAACCTGAATGCAGCAGCCATACCCACAATCTGATGAGTAGGAAGCGTACCAGGTCTGATTCCTCGTTCTTGACCGCCTCCTTGTAAAATTGGTGCTATGCGACCCAACGTTTCACCATTGATATAGAGTGCACCAATCCCTTTAGGACCATAAATTTTATGAGAGGCCAATGACATCATGTCTACTTTAAAATTTTTTACATCAATGGAAACTTTTCCAATGCTTTGTGCTGCATCAACGTGAAAAATAACATTCTTTTTTCTACAAATCTCACCAATGGATTCTATATCATTCAAAACACCTGTTTCATTATTGATGTGCATCAAACTAACCATCAGCGTATCTTCATTAATAGTTTTCTCTAACTTATTTAAATCTATTTCCCCGTTTTTTTTTGGAGACAGTAATAGAACTCTTAATCCCTTTTTCTCAAGTGTTTTAAAGGGTTCAATAACTGATTTATGCTCAGTCATTGATGTAATGATGTTGCCCGATTTATTTTTTAAATTGAATTCATAAGAACCCAATATTGCTAAATTATTTGCTTCTGTTGCTCCAGATGTCCAAATGATTTCTCTTTGATCTGCATGGATTAGGTTGGCTACATCCCTTCTGCAATCTTCAATTAAATCATATGCGTGTTTTCCATATTCATGATCAGTTGATGAAGGATTTCCAAAATCATTATTACTTATGGCACTAACCATTTCATCGACTACCTCATTGGCAAGAGGTGTTGATGATGCGTAATCAAGATAAATCGAATTCATGGTTTCTTATTACTCGTTGATTGAAATGAAGCTAAGATGCCTCTCATAATATTCATTTCATTCTCATCCAATTCAGCTCGATTAAACAACACTCGCAACCTTCGCATTAATTGTCGAGGATTTCTTGGATTCAAAAAACCAGTTTCAAGCAATACATCATTTAAGTGGCTGTAAAAAAGTTCCATTTCCTCATTGGAAGCTAAATCTCTATCAATGACTGTCTCTTTCATAGTCTTATCATTTACTCTTAATTCATAGGCTATGACCTGAACTGCAGCAGCTAAATTCAATGAAGAATAGGTTTCACTGGATGGAATTTCAATAAGATGATTGCAGCAATCAATCTCACTATTTGTAAGACCAGTTTTCTCGGGGCCAAAAAGAATCGCTATACTTTGTTTTTCTGCCTTTTCATTAATCTCTGCTGCAAACTCTCTAACCGTTGAAGATGGAACACTAATTCTTCTCCCTCTAACTGTGGTCCCTACAATAAATCCGCAATCACTAATGGCTTCTTGAAGATTAGGAAACACCTCAGCATTAATCAAAACATCAAGAGCGCCGGATGATCTTGCTCTGGATTCAGGATGAGGATGCTCTTGTTTTGGTTGCACAAGTGCCAATCTAGAAAAACCCATGGTAGCAATAGCTCTTGCTGCAGCTCCTATATTTCCCGGATGCGAAGGTTGGAAAAGGACAAATTTAATATTTTTTTTCATCTGTTATTTTAATGATCTCTCACAAAGTCAAACAATTAGTTAGAAAGTTTTGTTATTCTACACATTATTCATTTCCTTAATTAATGTAACAAGAGATTTTATCATGCAAGGTTTACTAAATACCGCAGTTCAAGCAGCCCGAAAAGCAGGTGATATCGCCCAGTCTAATTTCAATCGAATTGATGCAAATGATATTAAAACTAAAGCTTACAATGAATTCTTTACCTACGTTGATGAAGAAGCAGAAAGAGCTATAAAAGAGGTTATTCAATCCAGATACCCTGATCATGATATTCTTGCTGAGGAAAGTGGGTACCAAAATAACAATTCAGATTATTTATGGATTATAGATCCAATCGATGGAACCACAAACTACATCCATTCATTTCCAGTTTATTGTGTGTCTATTGCTCTAAAAATTAAAGGCAGACTGGAAGTGGCTGTTATATATGACCCTTCCAGACAGGAACTTTTCTCAGCAATTAGAGGTGCGGGAAGTCAATTGGATGGCAGGAAAATTAGGGTCAGTAAACAAACTGCACTCGAGGGTTCTCTTCTTGGAACTGGTTTCCCTTATCGGGATCAAGAAGATTGGTTGGAAGTTTATCTGGATATCTTTTCAGATTTTACAAAAAAAGTAGGTGCTATCAGAAGACCTGGCTCAGCTGCACTTGATCTGGCTTATGTTGCATCAGGAAGATACGATGGATTCTGGGAATTTGGACTTCAACCATGGGATATTGCTGCAGGAATCTTATTGATTCAAGAAGCTGGAGGGATTGTTAAAAATCTAATACCCGATCAAGACGTTTTAGAAACAGGTAGCATCATTACTGGAAATCCAAGAATCTTTGAACTGATGAATGAAGTTATAAAAAAATACGATCACAGGCTAAAAGAACTGTATTCTTAATGAACGCTATCTAGGGCATTCCATCATCCACTTCTTCTTTCTTTGTCACGATTAAATCAGTGGTTGAAACATTGAGATACAGAACTGTGATGGAGGCTACAAAAATTGATGAATAGGTTCCAATCAGAACACCTATAATTAGAGCAACTGAGAAACCTTCTAAAGATTTCCCACCTATTAAATACAACGCAAATAAAACAAACAAAGTTGTTCCACTGGTTATAATCGTTCTACTGATCGTTTGTGTGATGGAACTGTTGAGTATATCGATGGTTTCAGTGTTCCTCATAGCTCTAAAATTTTCTCTAATACGATCGAATATTACTATCGTATCATTGAGAGAGTAACCAACAACTGCAAGTATTGCTGCCAAAACAGCCAGATCAAAAGAAAGCTGAAAGATAGAGAATATACCCAATGTAATAAGCACATCATGAACCAAAGCTATGACAGCTCCAATGGAGAATTTCCACTGAAATCTAGCCATGATATAAATCATAATCAAAATCAATGCAAAGATCATTGCTAAACCACCTTGCTCGGTTAATTCTTCACCAACTTGAGGACTGACAAATTCTGACCCTCTTAGTTGCACTGAATTGGAAGATGAATCTAGGCTATCAAGAATCTGCTTACCGACCACCTTATTATCAAGATTTTCCCTGGGTAGAATTCTAATCATAAGATCTCTGGATGAACCAAAATTCTGAACAATCGCATCAGAAAAACCAGCGTCTTTAAGGTTTGCTCTAACTTCCACTATGGATGGAGCTTCGTCATAAGCAACCTCTACTAAAAATCCACCAGTAAAATCAATCCCTGGATTTAGACCTCTAAAAACCAGTGAGCTTATGGATACAAGCATTAGAATGATAGACAAACAAGTTGTTACATAACGAATGGATAGAAAATTTATCTTTTTTATATTCAACTTTTATATCCTCAATTTTTTAATGGTCCTTTGCCCATAAACAATATTAACAACAGCTCTTGAAGCAAGAATTGCTGTAAACAAAGAGGTAATAATTCCTAATGAAAGCGTCACTGCAAAACCTTTAATGGGGCCTGTGCCAAAAGTAAACAACACTAATGCAGCAATCAATGTTGTTACATTAGCATCAGTAATGGTAGCAAAAGCTTTTTGATAACCCGCGGTAATACTTGCTTGTGGTGAGTTACCATTTCTAATCTCTTCCCTGATTCTCTCAAAGATTAGGACATTCGCATCAACTGCCATGCCGACTGTTAGAACGATACCCGCAATTCCAGGAAGGGTTAGAGAAGCTTGTAATAGGGACAGGAGTCCAACAATTAAAACCAAATTGATCAATAGCCCAAAGTTAGCAATTAAACCAAACCCTTTATAATAAAAAGCCATGAAAATAATCACAACCGCCAACCCTATTAAGATTGCATTAAAACCTTTATTAATATTGTCTTGCCCCAAACTTGGTCCAACAGTTTTTTCTTCAACCTTAAATATTGGTGCTGCCAAAGCTCCAGCTCTTAATAAAATTGAAAGATCCTTGGCTTCATAGACTGAAACACCTGTGATTTCGAATTGACTACTAAAGACTCCTCTAATGGTTGCAATATTAATGACTTCTTTATCTAGTACAGCACTATTTACCAACACTCCATCTTCTTCTTTCGTTTCCTGTCTTTGCTGAATAAAAAGTACAGCCATAGGCTTATTTAAATTCCTTTTTGTCGTTTCAAGCATTGATTTTGATCCCTTGCTATCTAGTCTGATAGAAACAGCAGGCCTTCCTTGTGAAAAAGACTGAGATGCATCAACGAGTTGATTGCCAGTAACTATAGCTTTCTTTTTCAAAAGAACAGGATTTCCAGATCGCTCATAGAATAAATCACAACCAATGGGCGCCCTTCCCTTTTCTTCTGCTTCAAATGCATTTTCATTTTCGCAAACAAGCCTGAATTCAAGTGTTGCAGTAGCTCCAAGAATCCTTTCAGCCTGGGCTGGATCTTGAACCCCTGGAAGCTGAACAATGATTTTATTCAAACCTTGTCTTTGAACTATGGGTTCAGCAACACCCAGCTCATTGACTCTGTTTCTCATTGTTAGAATATTCTGCTGAATGGCAAAATCTCTCCTCTCTTTAAGCTGATCCTCAGTCATTTCTACAATCATAGACGTGATAGATGAATTGGATGAATTTGTCACTTTTAATAAATTATCTAGATCTCTAATAGTTCTTCTCGCGGCCGTATAATCATCTGGATTAGACAATTCAATCCGAATTCTATTTCCTTCTTTTTTAATATTTCTTCTGATCCTTTGATCAATTAATGATTTATTAATATCAGTAACATACTGATTAACCCTTTGATCGATTGCTGCATCCAAATCCACTTCAAACTTAAAGTAAACACCACCTCTTAAATCAAGACCCAGGCTCATAGGATTTAAATCGAGTTTATTAATCCAATTGGGTGTTTTCGGAGCGAAAGTTAATGCTACAGTTGCCACTCTATTCAGATAGGAACGAATGGTATCACTCGCACCTATTTGACTTTCAACATCACTAAAACGAATCAGAAGTTGATTATTTTTAGGATTTATAGAACTAAAAGATTTATCTTTTTCCTGAAGATAAACTTTAATATCTTCAATTTCAGTTTCAGTGAAGGCAAGCCCATTCTCTTTAGCAACTATTAAGGCTGGATCTTCGCCATAAAAATTTGGAATGGCCAATAATAGTCCTGCTAAAACAATAACCATGACCAAAATATTTTTCCAAAGGGGGTATTGATTCATATAGAGATTAACCTTTTTTAATGGTTCCTTTAGGCATCAGAGAACCAATTGTAGTTCTTTGTACTTTGACTTTAACGCCTTCAGATATTTCCAATTGAAGGTATTGATCACCAATCTTTACAATTTTACCCAACAGTCCTCCAGCAGTAACAACTTCATTTCCTAGCTCTAATGTAGAAATCATTTCTTGGTGTTCTTTTTGTTTTTTTTGCTGAGGCCTAATCAGTAAAAAATAGAAAACAACAAATATAATAATTAAGGGGAGAAAGCTTAAAAACTCTCCACCCGTTGCAGGACTTGTTTGTGCCCAAGCATTTTCTATAAACATTTCTATTACCTTCCAAAAATTAGTGTTGCAATTATGACATAGAAATAATTATTGCTGATACTTCTCTATGAATTTTTTAGCAAATTTTTCAAATTGATTTTTATTAATTGAGTCTTGAATTGCTGTCATTAAATTAAAATAAAAGGATAAATTATGAATGGTTGCCAACCGGGCACCAAGTATTTCATTGCAATTGAAAAGATGTCTGATGTATGAGCGAGTGAATTTTCCGCAACTGTAACATGAACATTCTGCATCTAGGGGTGACATGTCATTCTTATATGGCGAATTCTTAATTCTTAAAACACCCTTGGAAGTATATATTTGCCCATTTCTAGCATGTCTTGTTGGGATTACACAATCAAACATATCAACGCCTACAGAGACAGCATTAATAATATCTACTGGTGTACCTAGTCCCATTAAGTATCTTGGTTTTTCTACAGGCATCATAGGAATCAGTGACTCAAGAACCATAGCTCTTTCTTCTGCAGGTTCACCTACCGACAGTCCCCCAATTGCCAACCCATCAAAATTAATTTCGGTTAACTTTTCAAGGTTTTCTGTTCTTAAATCCTCATACATGCCTCCTTGAATAATACCAAATAGAGCGCTGTCATTATTTGTTTGATGCGCATGAAATGCATCAAAACTTCTTTGAGCCCACTGTTCAGATCTTTTCATTGATAGACTGGCTTCCATTTTTGTTGCTGGATATTTAGTGCATTCATCTAAAACCATTTGTATATCACTACCCAAAATATTTTGTATTTGCATTGCTTTTTCTGGAGTTAATCTAATGATGTCTCCATTGACTGGCGAATCAAATTCTACATAATCATCATTGATTTTTGTTTTTTTTGATAAACTCCATATTTGGAAACCTCCTGAATCAGTCAAAATGGGTTTCTTCCAGCCCATAAAATTATGCAAGCCATTGTGAGCATTAATAATTTCTTCTCCAGGTCTAATCATAAGATGATAGGTATTGCCTAGAATAATTTCGGCGCCTAAATCTAGAAGCTCATCTGGTGTTGACGTTTTAACAGTTCCATAAGTGCCTACAGGCATAAAAACTGGTGTTTTAATAACACCTTTCTCAAACTCAATTTCAGTAGTTCGCGCTAGTCCATCTTGATTGATAAGCTTAGATTTCATTTAATTACACTTCCTTTCTTTCTAAAAACATAGCATCCCCATAACTGAAGAATCGATAGCGATTCTCCACAGCATGCCCATAGGCACTTAGAATTTCATCTTTACCTGAAAATGCTGCCACCAACATCATTAAAGAAGATTCCGGTAGATGAAAATTGGTAATCATAGCATCGACCACTTTAAATCGAAAACCAGGATATATAAAAATGTCTGTATAACCATTGGTGGGATCAATATTAGTCAAGCCAATTGTTTCTAAAGCTCTTGTAACTGTTGTACCCACTGCTATAACTCGACCACCCCGTCTTCTTGTATTTTTAATTTGATTGCAGAGTGTTTTATCAATATTGAAATACTCTTTGTGCAGTTTTTTGGCTTTCAACTGTTTTGATCTTAGAGGCATAAATGTTCCTGCACCAATATGTAATGTAATTTCACCTATATCCACATTCATTTGATTGATTTCATTTAATAATTCTTTGGTGAAATGAAGTCCTGCTGTTGGTGCGGCAACTGCTCCCAGTTGAGAGGCATAAACTGTTTGATACTTTTTTTCATCTGCAAAGTTGGCCTCTCTTTTTATATAAGGAGGCAATGGAACACTAGCAAAGTTTAATAAAGTTTTTTCGACTGACTCTGGAAACTCTACGATATAGAAATGGTCTTCTTTAGATGCAATACGAATCTCGATATCGTTATTTAAATAGAGTGAAGATCCAGCTTTCAGATTCTTACTTGACTTAATTTGAACTAAAGCCTGATTATGATCGATAATTCTCTCCAATAATATTTCTGTTTTCCCTCCTGATTCTTTGACTCCCTTCATCCTGGAAGGAATAACTTTAGTATTATTTATAACCAGCAAATCATTTTCACAAAGAATTTTTGATAAATCAGAAAACACTTTATCTTCAAAACTATTTGAACGAACACACAATAACTTACTATCACTTCTATTTGCAGTCGGTGTTTGCGCTATGAGTTCTTTAGGCAACTCATAATAGTAATCTGATGTTTTCATAGGATCATTTTACTCGATTAAATAATGATCACATTGAGTAATTATCACTAAAGTTTATGGACTGGCTGTGCCTCTCATTGTATTCTTCTTAAATATTAGCCGGGGTGGCGGAATTGGTAGACGCGTCGGATTCAAAATCCGGTGGGGTTAAACCCGTGAGAGTTCGAGTCTCTCTCCCGGCAGTTAAGAAAAGGATTTTATGAAATTTTGTAGTCAATGCGGGGAAGTGATCAGGTTAGAAATACCTCAAGATGATAGTAGATTGAGGTATGTTTGCACTGGTTGTTATTTCATTCATTATGAAAATCCAAAAATTGTTGTAGGAACGATTCCAATATTCAATGATCAAGTTCTCCTTTGTTTGAGAGCTATCGAACCAAGAAGCAACTATTGGACACTGCCTGCTGGATTTCTTGAAAATGGTGAAGGTATAGCAGATGGTGCTATTAGAGAAACACAAGAAGAAGCTATGATCACACCAAATATAGGGCCGCTGCTTTCTGTTATAGATGTTGTTCATGCCAATCAAGTGCATATTTTTTTTAGAGCAACACTGAATAATTTACAATTCTCACCAGGAGTAGAATCATTGGATGTAAAAATGTTTACACTATCTGATATCCCATGGGAGCAAATTGCTTTTGAAACAGTTAAGATGACATTGAAAGCTCAAATAGAAAAAGAAAAAAATGACTTTAATCCAATATACAAAACAATAGATTAGAGATTTTAGAATAGATAATTTATTTTTAAAGGTGTGAAATAAAATGACATTTTTAGTGGGGGAAAATTGCATTAAATGCAAATTAGGTGACTGCGTTGAAGTCTGCCCTGTCGATTGCTTCCATGAAGGTCCTAATATGCTTGTCATTAATCCAGATGAATGCATAGATTGTGCATTATGTGAGCCTGAATGTCCTGTAGATGCAATTTTTGCGGATGACGAAATACCCGAAGGACAGGAAAATTTTCTAGAAATTAATCAAGAATTATGTGAAGTATGGCCTGTTATTTCTCATGCTCCAACTCCTCCTGATGATGCTGATGAATGGCGGGAAGTGAAGAATAAGCTTCAATATCTTGAGAAATAATTAAAATTGAGAATCTAATTGTGCCTTCAGATTTTCTGCTTCCATGTAACCAACGATCATTTCTCCTGAATCAGTTACCATTGTTGGTGTACCTCGAACTTTAAATTCTAACCCAGTCCTATAATGGGTATTCACTGGATCATCCAGACAGTTTTCTGATGAAAGTGATGTTCCTTGTTTTGCTCGTGTCATGGCTTTCAACCTATCATCACTGCACCATACTTGTCTGGCTTTATCCCAGCTCTCTGTATCGGGTCCTGTTCTTGGGAAGAACATATACCTGACTCTAATACCTTGATCCATTACTTGTTTGATCTGATCGTGAAATTTTCTACAATAACCGCAATCAATATCGGTAAAGATAGTCACAGTGTGATCAAAATTATCAGGCGTAAAAATAATCATTGATTGTTCATCAATTTGCTTTAATAAATTCACTCTGGATTCGGCTCTTAATCCTTCTGTTATGTTTTCATTGGTTTCCATATCATAAATATCACCTCTCAAGATATACTTTCCATCTTTTGAGATATAGCCAATACTCGTGCCAATGGAGATTGAATATATGCCTGGTATTTCAGATTCCAATACAATTGCCTCAGGCATAACCTTAGAAAGCTCTTCAACAACTCCTATGCTTGATGATGTATTTGGATTATTTTCCTCTATTTCACCAAAAGAAAGGTCGCCAAAAAAAGTAAGGACGAAAAGTAATAAACTAATTTTCACAGAATTCTTCATATCATTAGTATTGTAGAATATTTATCCTCTAGGGTGATGCTTTTCATGCAAATCTTTAAGTCTAGCTTGTGCTATGTGAGTATAAATTTGAGTTGTGGATAGATCACTATGACCTAAAAGCATTTGAACGACCCTAAGATCCGCACCGTGATTAATTAAATGTGTAGCAAAAGCATGTCTGAGTGTATGGGGTGACAAATGAACCTTAATATCTGCTTTTTTAGAATATTTTTTTATCATCTGCCAAAATCCCTGTCTGGACATTGCTTCAGAAGTTTTTGTAGGAAATAAATAATCTGTTTGTCGATCGCCAATAATTTCATGGAATGCTGTATCCAGATATTTTTTTAACCATCTTTGAGAAATAGTGCCTATAGGAACTAATCTTTCTTTATCTCCTTTGCCAATAACTCTAATAAAACCCTGATTCAAATTCAGTTGGTTTTTCTTTAATTTTACTAACTCTGATACACGCAAACCAGTGGCATAAAGTAATTCCAACATGGTTCTATCTCTACATCCCAAGGATTTTTTAGCTATAGGAGCCTTAATCAGCCTAAGTACTTGTTCTTCTGAGATTATTTGCGGTAAGGATCTACCTATTTTTGGCATAGATACTTTCTCTGTAGGATTACTATCAATTAACTCTTGATGAAAAAGATACCCATAGAATCGTCTAAATGAAGACAACATTCTTGCAGAAGACCTTGAGCTTGAACCATTTTTTGCTCTATCAGAAATATAATCTAGTAGGTCTGCTCTAGAAATATTAATCAAAGTAAAACCTTTCTTAATGGTCCAATTTTCTAACCCATTCAAATCGGAACGATAAGCATCCAATGTTGCTTTTGATAACCCTTGTTCTAACCAAATTGAATCAATAAAATTATCAATAGTGTTTTTAGATTGAAAATCTTCTTTACTCATTTTTTTCATGGTATTAGAGTATGTATCATATATTTATATTAATAAATAAACTGATGAAAAGTCTTTCTTTATATATATTTGGCTCTTGGGCCTGGTTTGTCTTTACAATTATTACTTTAGGAATGATTGTTTGCTTTCCATTTACTAGAAATTTTAAATCAACAAGAAATTTAGCAAAAAAATCTTCTTCCTTAATTATTAAGTTATTGAGGCTGAATTTAATTGTTAAAGGAGAAGAACATTTATTAGATAGGCCCTCAATTCTTGTTGCCAATCATGCAAGTTATGCCGATCCGATGATTCTTGCAGCTGCATTACCTTCCAACTTTGCCTATGTTGCTAAAAAAGAGCTTCGCTATATTCCCTTTGCTGAATACATATTAAGTAAGTTAGGGACACATTTAGTTGATCGAGTGAATCCCAGAAAAGGTGCTGAAGATTTCAAAAAAATTATGGCCAGTAATAAATTATCAGACTCAATTATTTTTTTTCCTGAAGCTACATTCCTCAAAAATGAAGGATTATTAAAATTTAAAAAAGGTGCTTTCTTGACCGCTATTAAGAATGATGTCCCTGTTATACCCATTACTATTTCAGGAAGTCGAGCATTTCTAAGATCGGAGAGTTGGCTTCCAAGAAAAGTAGATTTAGTGATTTCTATATCGTCACCGATTGAAACAAAAGACAGGAATATAACTGCTGATGAGATTTCCATGCAATCAAGAGAAATGATATTGAGCAATCTAGATGAACCGGACTTAAATCATAAGTCTTTTGGAAGTTAATCAGACGCCTTCCCTATCTGATACATAATCCAGCCAAGCCTCTGCATTTCTTTTATTGGTATCCGTTCCAAACTCAATAGCTTTTGTAAAAGAACCTACGGCCTCTTGATACTCCTTTAATTCTGTATGCGCCATGCCTCTTAAGATATAAACATCTCCAATATTTTTAAGATTCAGATCTTTCAATGCTTGGCTTGTTGCCAGCTTGATTCCATCCCAATCCCCTTTTTCATTTAGAAGCATAGCTTTCTGAATATAGAGCTTCCCTTCATTGGTCATTGAAGCCAAAACATCTATCACAGAAATTGCTTGGTCAAATTCTCTAGCAGCTGTCCAAGCTCCTAAAAGTAACCTGAGATTATCCTCATTTTTATCGATTAAACCGGAATTCATATTTTCTTCGATTATTACAGCCGCCTGATAAGGTATCTCAAGATATAAACTCAACCTTGCAAGATTTTCTATGGATTCTTTTTTGCTCAATGCATCGTTCTTATAACCCAAACTTAAGGCTGCCAATGCATCAGTATCTTTTTGCATCTCCATATAAGTTCCAGCCATTGTTTCCCAATATTTCTCTTTTTCTGGCCAATATGTTGAGAGTGTCTTTACAACAGTGATAGCTTCTTCAAATCGTTGATTTAAGAATAAAATAGCCACTTCAAGTTGCAACCAACTTTCTTTAGGCTTTAAGGATTTTTGATTCGCTATATGAATATAAGGAAGCGCCTCTAATGGCTCGCCTTTTTGAAAATAGGCTATACCCATCATTATGTATGATTCGGCTGCTGGATCTGGCTCATGCTTATAAAATCTCATTAGAGAATCAACGGCCAAATCCCATTTTTCTTGAGAGCCATAAAGGCTGGCAAGATTAAATATTGTGCTTTGTTGTTGAGAGTTAGAAAGCCTATTTAAGTCCACACATTTTTTAAATACATCAATCGCAGCATTAGTATCATTTCTATTAACATACACAAAACCCATAAATTGATAAATAACGGCCTTCTCATAGACTGATAAATTCCAATCCAACATCATTTCTAAATTTTTTAAAGCACCATCGTAATCTGAATCTCCAAAACGATCTGCTACACCTTCCAATTTATAATTAACATTTTGTGACATCTGCTGCCCTGAATCAGGTCTTACAGTAACAATTCTATCTTCCCTAAGAGGATGGTATAGCTCCAGTTCTTTGGAAAGTAAATCAACTGAGAAAGAAGAAAGTAAAATCAATAAAAATAATGCTGTCCACTTTACAGGTAGTGAAATTAGTTTATGTAATCTATGCATTGATTTTAAATTCAAGAGTTTGAATGGCTTTTCTTTCTACAGGAACGCCATTAATAATTCTAGGTTTAAACTTCCATTTCAGTACGGCTCTTATAACATTCCTATCAAACATTCTTTTAGGTACAGATTCGATAATCGAGGCACCTCTTACACTTCCATCAGAAGCAATAGTTACCTCAACAACAACATACCCTTCAATACCCCTAGCTAAAGCCTCTCTTGGCCACTGAGGATCAATTCTTACGATTGGAAGTACATCTCCTTCAGCTAATGGATTGCCCTGCCAGTTACCTAAAAAAGGTCCGCCTCCAGCAATGGTTGGTAAATCTATATTAGGAATTTCTATTTTAATTTTATTAACAGTGGGTTTCGCTTGTTTTTCAACAATAAGCTTAGGTGGTGGAGGTGGCTCTTTTGGCGGTGTAGGTTTTTTTGGTTTTATTCTATCCTTGAAACTTAGGCTCTCATCGTCTTTAATTCTAATGAATTCCATGATTTGTCCTTCACCAGAAGCGCTATAATCTTGCTCTCCAGAATCAATGAGAGCTTGCATCAAGAAAAATAGAGACAGAGAGATAATGACACCCAATATCATTGCTGATAAATATCTCATTTCAGGCTTAAACGTTAATGAAAGTGTATTCATAAACTCTATTTCTCCTGTGCAGAAATAGAAACCTTAGATATTCCGCTTAATCTTATCTGGTCCATAATGTCTATAACTATGCCAGTTGAAGCCAGTTCATCAGCAACAATTACAACACTGCTTTCAGGATTTTCTGCATGAGCGGCTTCCATAAGAATTCTTACTGCTTGCAATTCAATAGGATTCTTATTCATCCAAATTTGATCGCTGGGAGATATGGCTATAAGAATATTGCCTAATTCAGATCTGGAAGCAGTTTCAGCTTCTGGCCTATTGGGATCTATTCCTGTTTCTTTAATAAAAGAGGTAGTTACAATAAAAAAGATTAACATAATAAACACAATATCCATCATAGGCGTGATGTTTATTTCACTATCCTCTTCTTCTCTTTTTCTTCTTCTCAACATAGTTTATTTTTGTGATGCTAATGAAACATTCGAAGCACCCGCTAACCTGGATTGGTCGATTACTTTAACTAAAAAACCAGCATCAGCATCTCTATCGGAAACAACAACTACAGAAGCTTGAGGTTTAAGTGCTAGATTTGACTCAATATTTGCCCTAACGGCATCCAAGTTAATCAAACGATCTTGAACAAAAACTTGACCTTCTGCTGATATACGAACAGAAATGACATCTGATTTCTTTTGTTCTTTAATTGGAGATTTGGTTGGTCTATTAACATCAATAGAAATTTCTTTAACAAAAGAGGTGGTAACTATAAAAAAAATGAGCATGATAAAAACAATATCCAACATAGGAGTTATATTGATTTCACTTTCATCTGATTTCTTTTTAAATCGTCTTCTCATATTTTTTTATTTCATCATTAAATGATCAGCGGCTTTGTCTATCTCATCATCGGCTTTTCTTTTTAACATATTAGCGATATACAAACCCGATATGGCTGCCACCAAACCTGCCATGGTTGGAATCGTTGCCTGCGATACGCCACTCGCCATTAATCTGGCATTTCCCGTGCCAAAAAATGTCATTACATCAAACACTTTTATCATTCCAACAACGGTTCCAAGCAGACCAAGTAAGGGTAGTATCTGCATCATCGTTTCAATAGTCAGAATGAATCTTTTTGAATTTATTGATAGTTCAGAAATCATTTGATCTCTAATTTTTTTTGAGTACCAATCAATCTCTGGATTCATTTTATTCCATTCATCAGTAGTACTTTTTATACTCGAAGGTAGTACATAATAAAAAAACCAAAAACGTTCTATGATCAATGTCCACATGATTATAGTCACAAGCAGAATACCCCATAAAACAGGTCCACCTGCCTCAAAAAAAGTTCTGATATCCTCAAAAACAGAAACAAATATAATTAGTAGTAGAGCACTTATAAAAAATAATAAAAACCAGAATTCTCTTCCTTCAAGGTATTGCTGTGTTTTATATATCAGGGGATATTTCATCTAACTCATGGTATGAAATTATTTTTTAGTAGCATTTCTCGCGATTAAACCAGCACTTTGTTCCTCAAGAATTTCGATCAAAGAACCACTCCAACTTGTTAAAATGCTGTGCAGAAAAACTAAGGGTATTGCAACTATCAACCCAAGCATTGTTGTGACTAGAGCTTGGGATATTCCACCAGCCATTAATTTGGGGTCTCCCGTACCAAACAGTGTCAGAGCTTGGAAGGTTAAAATCATGCCTGTTACGGTACCTAATAAACCTAATAAAGGAGCAACTGCAGCAAAAACTTTAATAATACTATGATACTTTTCTAACTTAGGAACCTCTTTCAATATAGCTTCATCTACTTTCAATTCAAGTGATTCAATATTAATGCCTTCATTCTTATCGTAAACAGATAAAATTCTTCCCAAAGCATTGTCTTGAGAAATACTCTGGTTTGAAAGCTGGCGATCTATAGCCTCCCCTTCTTGTTTAAGGATCTTAAATCGCCAAACAGATAAAGTTAACCCTATAAGCCCGATTAAAATAATAAAATACCCAACCGGTCCACCTGAACTAATTCTCTCACTAAGTCCTGGTGCCTGAATTAATAATCCAAGGATTTGCCCTCGACTAGGATCAACAGCCATTGTTACAAAGCCCTCATCTGCATCAAATAAATCACCGGCCATAGATCTGTATCTTCTTGCAGGTTGCCTAGCTAGAACTTGCAAGGTTTGTGTTTCTGGTACAAATTTTAAAAAGAAATCTTCAGTAATAGCATTGAAGACACCTACTCTAACAATTTCAGCATCAGCTATAGATCCTCCAGGTAAAACAACTTGACCATCAAAACGATCAACCCTGCCTGATTGAGTCATTTCTTCAAGCATAGACACGACTAAGCTCTTCATTTGATCAATTGAAGGCAATCCTTTGTTTTCAGCCAATTGTGTCAGAGACTCTTCACGATTGGGGAACTGTAGTGAGACTATTGAATTCTTAACTGTAGCAATAACTTCACCAGTAACTTGCCTAAAGACTCCAAAAAGCTCACCAAAGTTTCCAATACGAATTCTGAGTGTCTCTCCAATTTCTTCAAGAATCTTTTCATTATCTTCAAATTCTTTTTGCAGCCTTACACTCCGATCTTCTTGCTCTTGGAGTCTTTTCTTAGCATCATTAAGCAGTGATTCTTGTTGGTCTCTTGCCTCAATAAATTTTCTTTCTCTTTCGGTATTTTCAATACTAATTTGAATATTATTGCTACGAGTTATTTCAAGCAATTTCTGCATTGTTTCAATGTTTCTCAGTTTTTCCAAAATGACAGGATCAGTAATAACTTCCACTTCCTCTTGAGCCACCAATGGCATATTAATAGCCATCAGGACTAATAAAATGGATATATATTTTGTTTTAAAAGTTTTCATCTAACGACACCAGGAGCTTCAATAGGAAGTTCAATAAGATCAGGAGTCACTTGTTTTTTTGCAATTTTTAAACCTTGCTTAACATAATCTGTATATTTTCGAGGAAGATCTTCCCATTCTTGTAACTCTTTATTCCAAAACCCAGTTTCTTCTTGATCTGGTGTTTGATATGTGAGTGAAGTTCTACCTATTCTTAAGAAATCCACTTGTCTGTTCTCGCCATCAATATCAAGAAATCCAATATAGGCTTCAATATCAGAGCCATAACTCGTCTCAATCTGATAAGCATCCATAATTTGTCTATATTTTTCAGAAACTGTGATATCAGACTGATCCATAATAATTCTCAGTCTAGCAATCCTTTGCTTTCTTTCATCCAATAGAAATGGAATATCCAGATCAATAAACTTGTCAAGAATATCAATACTCTCCAACATTAAGGGAACAATACCTCTTTCTATAATTGCAAAATCAATCAATTGTTGATTAATGTCTTTGATTTGAAATTTCTGATCTTCAATCAATCTTTCAACATATTCATTGTATGCAATGAGCCGATCAATCTGTTGCAAGACCAATCGATACTCGCCTAGCAATTCTTGTGTTTGATTAGACAGATTAGAAATCATAACTTGTGATTGTTGTGAATCTTCTGATGTAGTACTTTGAACTACAAGACTGTCGCCCAATATATCAATTGGATTAGGTAGTATAATTTCTTCTTGATTATCAGACTGAGAATACGCTGTAGCTCCTATGGAAAGGACTAAACCAGCTATAAGACATGCATAGCTTTTCTTTTTTATTTTTTCAAATATCACAATATTTTCTACCCTGAGAGTTAACCTTAATATTCATAAGACTAATCCACTAGTGCAACTTATCAGAAAGAAGGCGCCAGTGAAAGCTTCTAAGGAAGACTGTATATGATTATTTGTATCCATTAAACCACTAAAAAACTACATATTACTATAGTTTGGACCTCCCCCTCCCTCTGGTGTTATCCAGTTTATATTTTGACTCGGATCTTTAATATCACAAGTCTTGCAATGCACACAATTCTGAGCATTAATCTGGAATAATTTTTTACCTTCTTTTTCAACAATCTCGTAAACACCAGCAGGACAATATCGTTGTGCAGGCTCATCATAAAGAGGAAGATTTTTCGCTATAGGAATGGAAGCATCTTTTAATATTAAATGACAAGGCTGATCCTCCTCATGATTCGTATTTGATAAGAATACTGATGATAATTTATCAAAAGATAACAACCCATCTGGCTTCTTATAGTCTATTTTTGACATTGCATCTGCATTCTTTAAGCATGCATGATCAGGTGTCATATGATGCAGGGTAAATGGCAGCCTACCTCTGAATATCAGTTGATCTATGCCAGCAAACAAGACGCCAATTTTAGTTCCAAATTGATGTATTAAGGGTAAAAAATTTCTGGCTTTAAGAAGCTCCTTCTCCACCCAAGACGACTTAAATTGATTCTCATAGTCTTCTAAATCTTTCATCGGTGATTCTTTAGCAATCTCTTTAAAAATACTTTCAGCAGCTATCATTCCTGATTTCATAGCTGTATGAGTGCCTTTGATTCTAGGAAAATTAAGAGTGCCAGCATTGTCACCTATGATTAATCCTCCTGGAAAGCTCATCTTAGGTCTTGACTGATGGCCGCCTTTTATTAAAGCTCTCGCACCATAGGAAACTCTTGTTCCCCCTTCCAAATAAGTCTTGATTGATTGTTGATGCTTCCATTGTTGAAACTCTTCATAAGGGCTAATGTGTGGATTTTCATAGTCGAGAGGTACAATATACCCAATGAAAACTTGGTTGTTCTCAGCATGATAAAAATATGAGCCTGACAAGGTATCACTTTGTGCTGGCCAACCCATCGTATGCACAACCAGTCCTTCTTGATGCAATGATGGATCAATATCCCATACTTCTTTGAAACCAATGCCATAGTGTTGGGGATCTGAATCTTGGTCTAAGTTAAACTTTTCAATAAGTTGCTTCCCTAAATGCCCACGACAACCCTCTGAGAAAATAGTATAAGTGGCTTTTAAATCAATGCCTGGCTCATAACTGTCTTTATTAACTTTATTCTTATCAATACCCATATCACCGGTGGCTACCCCTACAACAATATCATCCTCATAGATAATTTCTGAAGCTGTAAACCCAGTAAAGATATCGACTCCTAAACCTTCAGCATAGTCTCCTAGCCATCGGCATAGATTGCCTAAACTAATAATATAATTGCCATGATTGTTAAATGTGGGAGCTAATAGCAGTGGCACTGAAATGGATGATTTTTCATTAAGCAAATATCTCACTTCATCTTTTACAACTGATGTCTTTACTGGAGTATCTTGCTCTTTCCAATCTGGTATCAATTCATTTAATGCCTTGGGATCAAATACATTTCCTGAAAGTATATGAGCCCCAATTTCAGAACCTTTCTCTATCACACAAATATTAAGTTCTTTTGATTGATTATTGGCTAACTGTTTCAATCGAATGGCTGCTGAGAGTCCCGAAGGACCAGCACCCACAATAATAACATCGTACTCCATCGATTCACGTTCCACTCAAAGCTCCTAAAATAATTGGTAATATTATAGTATGAATATTACCGTATTAAGATTATAAATACTATTTAGTGGAGGATTATAAGCTATTTTTATAGTCCCAAATGAAAGATTAATTACATACAAAATCATATAATCTATAATGCTATGAGCATTTTTATAAAATAAAAAAAAATAGGTCCAATTATGGCTGGAAAACTCATACTCTGTAGGCATGGTCAAAGCGAATGGAATTTATCAAATCGCTTCACTGGCTGGGAAGATGTAGACTTAACTGAAAAAGGTGAAAACGAAGCAAAGGATGCAGGTTTCAATTTAGCGAAAGAAAATATTTCATTTGATGTTGCCTATACATCGCTCTTAAAAAGAGCTACAAGGACCCTATTTATAATACTTGAAGAAATGAATCTTACATGGATTCCTGTTACCAATGCATGGGAATTAAATGAAAGACATTACGGTGCCCTACAAGGTCTTAATAAATCTGAAGTTGCAAAAGAATATGGAGAAGAGCAGGTAAAGATTTGGAGAAGAAGTTATGATATTCCGCCACCTTTAATTGAAGTAGATGACCCAAATCATCCTCGTCTGGACAATAAATATAATGGTATTGATAACCTGCCTTGTGGCGAAAGCCTAAAAGACACACTCAGTCGAGTTCGACCATATTGGCAAGACATTATTGTACCCTCTCTACTGGGGAATCAAAACACACTGATTGTAGCTCATGGCAATAGTTTGAGATCTTTAATTAAAATGATTGATGACATTAACAATGAAGATATTGTTGAGATGAATATTCCAACAGGTATACCATTGTTATATGAATTTAATGAAAATCTAAAGCCAGTATTAAAAAGATTCATTGGGGATGAAGAAATAATTAAAAAAGCCACTGAAATGGTTGCTAAGCAAGGAAAGGTTAATCAATGATTTATAGTATTGATGAAAATACACCAAAATATGATGCCTCAAATTTTATAGCTGAGAATGCAACAATCATTGGTAAAGTAAATCTAAATAGTGATGCCAGCATATGGTTCAATGTGGTTATACGTGGTGATAATGACCCTATCAACATTGGTCAAGGAACCAATATACAAGATGGATCCATATTGCATACTGATATTGGAGCTCCATTAACTATAGGTAAAAATGTAACTATAGGACATAAAGTAATGTTGCATGGATGCAATATTTCAGATAACTGTCTAATAGGAATCAATAGTACAATTCTTAATCATGCAAAAATTGGAAAAAATTCAATGGTTGGTGCCAACTCTTTGATCACTGAAAATAAGGTTTTTCCAGATAACTCATTAATCATGGGCTCGCCTGCTAAATTTATAAGATCTTTGGATGAGAAAGAAATTCAAATGATCCAATATTCTGCTGAACATTATGTGGAAAATGGAAAACGATTTATAAAATCACTTAAGTCCGTCTAATCCTCATTAATCCCTCTTGAGAAGTTGAAGCAATTAATACTCCATCTCTGGAAAAAATTTGAGCTCTTGCAAAGCCTCTAGATGCATTTGATCTTGGACTCTCATAGGCAAACAACATCCATTGATCTACTGAAGCTGTGTTGTGAAACCACATGGCATGATCCAAACTTGCCATTTGGAATTTATTTTGCATTAAATTAGTTCCATGAGGAAGTATCGCCGTTGTTAATAAATCATAATCAGAAACATAAGCAAGTAAAGCCTGATGCATAACAATGTCATTGGGCATATTACCTTTAGCTCTTATCCAGCTATGCTTAATTGGATCTTTAGTTTCATTTAATAAGAAATGTGGTGTCTCAACTGGTTTAACTTCAAAAGGTCTCTCACGCGTTAACATTCTCCTAATTCTTAAGGGTAGTTTTTCTACCCATTCAGGTTTTATTAGATCTATTAAATCTTCTAACTCTTCTGGAGGAGGAACAATAGGCATATCTGATTGATGCTCAAGACCATCTTCTGGGACTTGAAAAGAGGAAGTCATATTGAATATTTGTTCGCCATGCTGAACTGCAATTACCCTTCTATTAGAAAAACTACCGCCATCACGGGCTCTATCAACTTCATAAACAATAGGAGCCTCAAAATCTCCTCTTCTCAAAAAATAAGCATGCAAGGAATGCACATTTCTACCTTCCACTGTTCTACTTGCTGCCATTAATGCTTGTCCAAGCACTTGCCCGCCAAATACCTGTGGGCTACCAATATCTTGACTCTCTCCTCTGAAAATATTTTTTTCAATATTTTCAAGGTCCAGCAAACTCACCAATCGCTCAATTGATGTATCTAGGGTATTTTCTTTTTTCATTGTGGGTCTAAATAATAGAAAGAAACTGTTTCTGCAACACAAGCAGGTTTATCATGGCCTTGAATTTCAACAGTAGTATCTCCAATGACTTGTATTGCACCTGCTCTTTGACGTGTGATCTTAATGGAAGCTCTGGCTCTAATTTTGCTTTCAACTTGCACCATATTCATAAAACGAACTTTATTAACTCCATAATTAATGGCATTTTTCAAATTCTTAAATGCTATAAATTCTGCTGTCATCGCTGGTATCATAGCAAGTGTTAAATAGCCATGAGCAATAGTTTTACCGTCTGGCATTTCTTTTTCAGCTCTCTCAATATCTACATGAATCCATTGATGATCATTAGTAGATTCTGCAAATTGATTGATTTGTTCTTGGGTAACTTCTTTCCAATCAGAAACACCGATTTCTTGCCCTTCTAAAGCTTTTAGATCTTCAAATGTTTCTATTAAATGAGTCATAATCTAGGCTTGAACAGGACCAATATTATTCAAGAAACTCCATCCTTGTTGCTTCAGAGCTTCTAAAAGCACCTAACATCATGCTGGTTACCATATCCACACCTTTCTTATTAACTCCTCGGGTTGTCATACAAGCATGTCTGGCAACAACGATAACTCCAACTCCTTTGGGTTGTAAAGAATCATTAATACATTTAGCTATTTGTGCTGTCATTTTTTCTTGCACTTGAAAACGTTTGGCATAGGCATCAACAACTCTGGCTAATTTACTGATTCCTACAACTTTATTATTGGGCAAATAAGCCACATAAGCTTTACCTGTAATCATCGCAATATGATGCTCACAATGGGAAGTAAATTCAATACCTCTTAAAGTGACCATTTCATCATAATCTTCAACTTCATCAAAAGTTCTTTGCATGAATTCATCAGGTTCTTCATCGTATCCACTAAACCAATCTTCATAGGCTTTAGCTACTCTTTTAGGAGTATCTATCAAGCCTTCACGTTTAGGGTCATCTCCAGCCCATTCAATTAATGTCTTCACAGCTGCCTCTGCATCCTGTCTTGAAGGACTGTTTTTAATTTCACTCATCTTATTCCTCTAAAAATTTATAATTTATAGAATTATGGCAACCATCCTCTCATAGTCGAAGTAGAATTTCACTCAAATCCTTTATGGATAGTTCGTATTAATTAGTGATTTTGGATTCTTAGGTTTTATCAAAACAGTATCCATTCGCATCAGAGTATCCCTCGGACTATTATTTTCAATCAATCGATTATCATTGGACACAGTTTCAAAAAATAATGGTTCATAAATAGAACATAGAGGCTCAGGAAGACCGTCTTTTGGACTGATAAAAAGAGTTGCCACTTTTTCTTTATTTCTATTCTGTATTAACTGATCAATCGTTTCTTTATCAAGATGTGGCATATCGCAAGCCACAACCAGCCAAGCAATATCTGGATAAGAATTAAAAGCCGATAAAATACCTGCCATTGGTCCTGAATATTGATTTTGATCAACGATCAAGTTAAATTCGGCTCTTTTTTCTTCTTCTTTCTGATCCGCTCTTACAGAGACAAACACTTCTTGCAATGAATGTCTTAATAAATCATAGATCTTTTCTAAAGCTGTTTGATTGCCATCAGATATCAGAGCTTTGTCTTGTCCCATTCTTTTACTGTATCCACCTGTTAGAATTAGTCCATGAATCTTTGATTCCATAACGCCCTGATTAACCAAAATCTCTTTTTCCACCAGATTTATGCTCCAAAGCTATATCTGTAATCACAATCTCATGAGACAGTGACTTACACATATCATAAATTGTAAGAGCAGCCACACTAGCACCGGTCAAAGCTTCCATTTCAACTCCTGTTTTATGCTCTATGCTGACTTTACAATTGATTATTAAGTCTCCAGCTTCATTAGAATTGATTTTAATCTTGCAAGAATCCAAACTCAAAGGGTGGCAAAAAGGGATGAGTTCATGAGTTTTTTTTGCTGCCATAGTTCCTGCCACTATAGCTGTATCAATCACTGGGCCTTTCTTAGTATGCAATTCACCATTGGAGAATGCTTCCTTTACTTCTTTTGGCAACTGAACTCTTGCTGAGGCAGTTGCTATTCTCAGGGTCACTTCTTTATCTGATATATCGACCATAGTAGGTCTATTATTTTTATCCACATGGGTAATCATTTTTCGTTAATCTCAACGGATTCATTTAAATAAATTTTATTATAACAATAATGTCATAACTGAAACCTTAATCATGAAGTTATTTATTATCTAGAACCAGTATTGACTATATTTAGTTTATAATGCTCACAAGTAATCATTGGGAATTCCATGGGATCAACTTTATTTGAAAAAATTTGGGATCAACATTCGATCTGTGACTTGGGTGATGGCAACGAATTAATTTATATTGATAGAATATTTCTTCATGAGCGAACAGGAAGTATTGCCCTCAAAAGCTTGGAAGAAAGAAAGGTATCCATAAGAAATCCTAATCAAGTTTTTGCAACAATAGACCATATTGTCGATACATTTCCGGGTAGAGGCGATAAGACACTTGTGCCCAGTGGGTCGGATTTTATTCAATCTTTAAGGGCTTCAGTTAAGGGATCTAAAATTCACTTCTTTGATATTGATGACCCAAATCAAGGAATAGTTCATGTTGTCTCACCCGAACAAGGTATTGCACTTCCAGGAATCACCTACATATGTCCTGATTCTCACACATGCAGTTTGGGAGCACTCGGAACACTTGCTTGGGGAGTTGGTTCTACAGAGTGTGAGCATGCTTTAGCAACAAATACTCTGATAAAGAAAAAACCGAAACTTATGAAGATCACGCTTGATGGGATTCTACCATTAGGAGTAACGTCCAAAGACATCATACTCCATTTAATCTCACAACATGGTGCAGATGGAGCCAAAGGCCATGCAATAGAATTTATGGGATCAGTAATTGAAGATCTGGAGATTGAATCCAGGCTAACGCTTTGTAATATGGCAGTTGAATTTGGAGCAACTACTGGGATTATTGCTCCTGATAATAAAACAATTAGTTATCTTGAAGGAAAAGCGTTCTCACCAGACGAAAATGATTTTAATAAAGCTAGAGATTATTGGTCTGAATTAAAAACGGATCAAGATGCAATATTTGATAAAACAATAAACATTGACTGCAGTAACATCACACCCTATGTAACTTGGGGTACCAATCCACAACAAGCAATACCAATAAGTCATTCAATACCCTTTGTGGATCAAATTAAAAATGAAAATGAAAAAGAAGCGATGATTAGGGCGCTGGAATACATGGGTTTGGAGCAAGGTCAGAGCATCAATGATCAGAAAATTGATGCTGCATTTATTGGTTCGTGTACAAATAGCAGAATTAGTGACCTAAGATCCGCAGCTAAAATCTTAAAAGATAAAAAAGTAGCAAATAATATAACAGCAATATGTGTGCCAGGATCTTCGCAAGTTAAAAAACAAGCTGAGGAAGAAGGACTCGACAAGATTTTTAAATCAGCAGGCTTTGAATGGAGAGAATCTGGTTGTTCAATGTGTTTTTTTGCTGGCGGGGAAAGCTTTGGTCAAAATCAGCGAGTCATCTCTACCACCAATAGAAATTTTGAAAATAGACAAGGCAAATCAACAAGGACTCATCTAGCTTCCCCCATGACAGTAGCAGCATCAGCTATTGCTGGAAAAATATCGGATGCAAAAAGCATAGGCATAGAACAATGAAGTCATTTAAAACCTTTTCTGGAATTGCTGCACCCTTGATTAGAGTCAATATAGACACGGATGCTATTATCCCCAGTCGTGAAATAAAAACGGTCTCAAAAAAAGGACTGAGTGTTGGTCTGTTTGCTGAATGGCGATACCTTTCATTAGAGTCTAAGAAAGAAAATCCTGATTTTATACTCAATCAAGAACCTTTCAAAAAAGCATCCATTCTTGTCACAGGAAATAACTTTGGTTGTGGGTCATCTAGAGAACACGCAGTTTGGGCTCTTAGTGAATGGGGCATAAGAGCAATCATAGCTCCAAGCTATGGAAGCATCTTCTATAGTAATTGCATTAAAAATGGAATTCTTCCAATTGTAATGGATGAGAGGGTAATTTCTTCAATGTCTGTATATATAAAAGAGAATCCAGAAGAAAATCGACTCACAGTTAACCTCATTAAAAATAAGGTTTCATACTCAAATGAAATCGTTGAAACCTTTGTAATTCAAAAACAAGACAAAGAATTTCTAATAAATGGACTGGATCAAATTGAGCAAACTCTCCAGAAAAATTCAATAATCAGTGAATTTGAAAAGCTGCATAAAAAAACCAATCCTTGGTTGAATGCCTCATGGAAATCTACTGTATAAAGAATAGAGCCTTACTTGCTTTAAATAATTGATTGATTATTATTTCTCCTGACACCAACTAAGGATGGTTTAGGTGGATCATTGACTTTCTTTGAAGGCCAATTTGAACCTATAGGTACTCTTCTTATTTGTTTAAATTCTTTACCATCAGTTGTCTTAATTAAAAACTCCCTTTCTTCGTAGGCCATATTTATTCTAGTTCCATTAAACAGCCCTGGATGTTGTGGTGTAAGAAACAATGTTTTATGATCTCCGCTAAATTCAAGTCCACAAAGCTCTGATTCTGAAGGACCGATAGCAAAAGGAATGGATAACCCTATGAATTCTCCAGACCTTGGAATTAGCCAAGCACTATTGTTGCCATATATTCCCCGAAGATCACTGTTGGAGATATTGTTTCTATTTTCAACCGTTTGATTTAATTTGTCGCTACCCACATCCGTAATCATCCATAGATTTCCTTTTCCATCAATTTCAAGGTTATCGGGGTTTGCCCAACCGGATTTATCATCGGATGGCTCTCCACCCATCAACAAGGTTTCCCAGGTAAAATTTAATGCTGATGGCGAAGCATTAGTATCTCTAATCTTTACTATTTGTCCTGGTTGATATGGATCCAGATCTCCACTGTTACCAAAGATCTCTTTATTTGGACTGTCGCTCGAACTCACATCGATTGCAGTAAAAGCAAAATAAAGTTCGCCACTGACATTATCAAACTCACAATCTTCTGGTCTAGGACAGCTTGTTGCGCCAATTGCATTCGCTGCAAAATGAGCATCAATTAGAATGGCTCCCTGAATTTGTTCTTCATTCTCTCCACTATAAAGGTCACCCAGTGTTGATCCTAAATCAACATAATCATTTTCTAGAGTCTTATTGTCTTCATATGTTTTAACTCCACCTAGTGTTCGATCTGGATGTGGCATAGAAACAATGGAGCCAATAACCTCGGATGGTAAAACAGGATTAATATTTGTTGACGATGAGAGTGGTATCCATTTGCCAGTTCCATCTGAATTAAATTTTGCTGCATACAATATGCCAGCTTCTAAAAGTTTAGAATTTGATTTAGATTTTGGATCAGAGGTACTCTCTTCACTGATGAACTTATAAATATGACCGCCCTTTCTGTCACACCCTGAGTAAACTGCTATTGGCATATCCTCTTTTGAATTTACGGCAAACGCTTCATGGAAATATCGACCCAACATAGTATGCTTAGTACCAAAATCTTTTTTATCATTTGGATCCACCTCAACAGCCCAACCATACTTATTGCCTGCCAGACCTAATATATTTCCAAAACCATTACCCATACTGGGTACAAAAGGCACAGAATTGGGAGGAAATGATGTGCCATCGCTTCTAACGGGTTCAGGCGTATGGCTTGCATAGTATTCCTCAGCACTTAAAACAGTGCCCCAAGGTGTAGTGGTACCCGAACAATTCCAGTAACTTCCAAGACACTTATCCCCTAATCCATCTTCAAAGCCTTGCTTATTTTTCTTAATGAAAATAGAGCGAGCAGGTCCAGTTGATTTCGATCTTTTTTTAGGATCATTGATTGCACCTGCAATGGATATTCGCCTATCTTTATCAGAATAGGTTCTGATCCAATCACCATTTTTCTTCTTTTTGATTGAAATAACTGATATTCCCATATCTTCAGCAGCTTCCATAACAATTTGTTTTATTTTATCTTTATCTGGGTTGCTATTATCGATAGCCGAAAAATCAGAAATATAACCATCTTTTATATTTTCCAAAACTTCATCGGGTAATTCATACTTCATCACATTTGGAAACGTTTCCAGATATGTTTTGAAGTTATCAAAATCTACACACTCATGATTAATAACTAAATAAGCTTCATCTTTGTCAGTCTCAACCAATCCAATATGATCATTATTGAAACCATAACGAGAATCTCCAACTGGGTCTCCCCAAGAAGCAATGACATTATAAGTAAATCCCTCAGGTAGAATAAGATCATCTTCAATCTCATAAAAGGCATACGATTCTAATTGCTCTTTAGGCTGTAAACCAAAAGTAATATGCGGAATAGATAACTTTAGTGGCTTCCAAGAATACTTTTTAATTAAAGCAAGCAGTATTTCACTGGCTTTCTCATTCATAGAATGAGTAAAAGCTAAACTGGATGATGCCAATGCTATGCCACCACCAAAAAATTTTATAAATTTTCTCCGATCAAATAGTGAATTCATGAAGTAATAGTTTTTATTATTTTGAAATAATTATTTCGTTGAGTTATTTTATTTGGTTTTAAGTAATGTCTTAAAATTAATTATTATTCTTTTTCTTCAAGCCAGAGATAGAATATCATAATACAACAATAATTAAGGGTGCATGATGTCACAGATAGATATATTAATAAGCGAAGTTGGACCAAGAGATGGACTGCAAAGTATAGAAAGCATTATGTCCACTCAAGATAAAAAGAATTGGATCCAAGCGGAAGCAAAAGCAGGCGTTCGAGAAATTGAAGTTGGTTCTTTTGTACCAGCAAAATTGTTGCCTCAAATGGCTGACACAGCAGAACTAGTTCGCTATGCAAAAACAATTCCTAATTTAACTGTAGCGGCATTAGTGCCTAATTTTATCGGTGCAAAAAATGCAATTGATGCTGGTGTTGATAAAATGTGCCTTCCTCTGTCAGTCAGTGAAACGCATAGTGAGGCAAATCTTAAAAAAAATCACAGTCAAGTTCTAGAAGAAGTTAAAATTATTAGTCAATACATAAAAACCTTAGATGAGAATGACAGACCTGAATTTGAGGGTAATCTTTCAACAGCTTTTGGATGCACCCTTGAAGGCAAGGTCTCAGAAAAAGCTGTACTCAGTTTGGGTGTAAAAATGATGGAGTTGGGATGCAATGAAGTTGGTCTATCGGACACAACTGGCTATGCTAATCCTGCACAAATCAAGAGACTCATTCGATTGCTTAAAAAAGAAGTTGGCAATGAAAATCTTACAAGTGTTCACTTGCATAATACTCGAGGATTGGGACTGGCCAATGCACTTGCAGCACTCGAGGAAGGTATCACTACATTAGATTCTTCTCTAGGAGGAATTGGAGGTTGTCCATTTGCACCGGGTGCCAGTGGTAATATTGTTACAGAAGATCTAGTCTTCATGCTGGATGCAATGGGTATAAATACAGGTATAGATATTGAAGCCCTGCTTGCAGTAAATCGAATGGTAAAAAAAGCACTCCCAAATGAAGAATTATATGGATTCACCATTGATTCAGGTCTTCCTAAAGGTTATACGGACGGTGGATGGGGCTTAACCGACTGAAAAAATTAAAGCTTATACTTAAAATCTAATAAAGCTTTTTGATAATCAAATTCCATCTTCTTTTTATTATCAAACCAAGTGAAGTCGAAAGTTAATTTTTTTGATAAAGGATAGCTAATAGTCATTTGATGACCCTTATGACCAGATCCCCCGCCGCCAAAAGTAGAATCCACTAAGGCGCCAAAAACTGCATTCTTCTCAACGTCTTTATATAGATAAGTCACTTTCCAAAGTTTATTAAAGTTAAGTTTAATGCCAGCTTGAAATCCTCTCTCATGATCCTTTGCATCTTTGTTGTTAAGAATATCTATAAAAAACAAAGAAGGAATTGATTGGGTGCCAATTGTTGTTTTTATTTCTGCAGAAATATTAGTGACATTAAAATTATTTAAATAGTTACCATTAGCATCTGCTGGATTTCCAAAAATCTTACCATTCCAAGTTATCTCTGAAGCTGGTCTACCCTTAATTTTATCGAATTTATATTGTGCAAGAGCTAACTTAAAAGAGGTTGCATCACTAAAAGAGTTAGACAATCCAATTTGAAATCCATCAATGGATACTGATTCAGATGGTTTCTTATCATAAGAAAAAATGCCTAATGTTGAAAAGTACATACCTTTTCTAAATTGATAAACCATACCTTCAGGATTGAAGTCATTATCGAAGATAACCTGACTTTTATTCGATTTAAAAAATGGATTTGGTTGTTTTCCAAAAACTAATTTTGAATTTTGATCAATAGCATAATCAAAATAAAACTGATCCATGCCAATGTCGCTTAAAGAAAAATCATGACCAAGTGTTTGATTAGCAGACGTTGATTTTTCCTCTGCAGTGGCAAGCCTAATTTTTATTTTTAGTTTATCACTTGGCTTATACTCCACACCGAGCCTAGCTCTAATCCTGTTTCGCCTTCGTGTAGCCGCTTTACTCTCGTCATCAGTATATTCATAACGATAACGAAAATCATAATTCACCTCAACTGTGTTTTGTTCTGCAGAAAGATTGAAAAAGAAGAGAGTTGTGATTGCAGTAACTAAGAATTGTTTCATATATCTACCCATAAGATATGTTCTAAATGATTATTTACTTACTATCCAAAAAACCCTTTCAGAGCGAAGAAGAAAAGAATTGAAAGTCCAGCACCCACCGGCAATGTCACAATCCATGACAGAATAATTTTCCCCACTACACCTAAATTAATAGCGCCTATTCCTCGAGCTAAACCAACACCTAGAACTGCTCCAACCAGTGTATGAGTAGTTGAAATTGGTAGGCCAGTGCCTGAAGCTATGACAACAGTTCCAGCAGCAGCTAATTCAGCTGCAAACCCTC
>CALMWC010000007.1 GCA_937801655.1 uncultured Gammaproteobacteria bacterium | reverse complement strand
TGGAATCAAAACTGCCTATGAAACTGGACGAGGAAGAGTACATATTAGAGCTAAAACGCAAATTGAAGAAATTAAAGGCACAGATAGAGAGGCCATCATCGTAACTGAATTACCTTATCAAGTTAATAAAGCTAAATTAATTGAAAAAATTGCAGAATTAGTCAGGGATAAAAAAATAGAAGGCATATCAGAGCTAAGAGATGAGTCTGATAAAGATGGAATGAGAATTGCAATTGAACTAAAGAGAGGACAAGTTACAGATGTCTTATTGAATAATTTATACAAGCAAACACTACTTGAAAATACATTCTCAATAAACATGGTTGCTTTAGCTAATGGACAACCAAAATTGATGAATCTCAAAGATATCCTTGAGTCTTTCTTAGGACATAGAAGAGATGTTGTAACCAGAAGAACAATTTATAATCTTAACAAGTCGATCAATCGGGCACATATATTAGAAGGACAAACCATTGCACTTACGAACATTGACCAAATGATTGCAGTCATTAAAAAGTCTAAAACTCCAGCAGATGCTCAAAAAGCATTGGTGTCTAAACTATGGAAAATTGGCAAAGTTAAAGAGATGATTAAAAGAGCAGGTAATGTTTCAACTATACCTAAAACTTTAGATCCAAATGAAAAGTTTGGAATTGAAAAAAGTGGATATAGGTTATCTACAGATCAGGCTAAAGCAATTTTAGATCTCAAATTGAATCGCCTAACTGGATTAGAGCAAGATAATATCTATAAAGAATACACAGAACTACTGGAAGATATTAAAAGGTTTTCAAAAATACTTTCAGACCCTGACACGCTGAGAAATGTAATCAAAAATGAACTCATAGAATCAAAAGAAAAATATGGCGATGAAAGAAAAACTCAAGTTGAAGAGTTTTACTCAGACCTGACTGATGAAGACCTCATACCAGAAGAAGATTTAATTGTTACTCTATCTAGAGAAGGATATGCAAAAACTCAACAGTTAGATGTTTATCAGGCACAAAATAGAGGGGGAACAGGTAAAAGAGCTACGTCGTTCAAGGAAGAAGATTTTATCTCTAAGCTTTTTGTTGCGAATACTCACGATACGTTACTTTGTTTTTCTAGTTATGGAAAAGTCTACTGGATTAAAGTATATCGACTTCCAAAAGGCGGTCGAAATGCTAAAGGTAGGCCAATAGTTAACCTTTTACCATTGGAGCAAGATGAAAGAATTCAAGCAGTTCTGCCTGTAAAAGAATTCAATGATAAGAGTTTTGTATTTATGGCTACTGAATCAGGAACCATAAAGAAAACAAGCCTTTCTGCTTACTCTAGACCAATGAAAAATGGTATTAAAGCTATAAAACTCAAAGATCAAGATAAAGTGGTTAATGTTGAAATTACAGATGGCAGTAAAGACATAATGCTCTTTGCTGACTCTGGTAAATCAATTCGTTTTTCTGAAAAAGATGCCAGGCCTATGGGCAGAGTATCTCAGGGCGTTAGAGGAATGAGAATTGACAAAGGTCAAAAAGTAATATCCCTATTAGTTCTTGAGGAGGGCAACATACTTACCGCGACAGAAAATGGATATGGAAAACAAACAAAGACCTCAGAATTCTCTATTCAAAAAAGAGGAGGCAAAGGTGTAATTGCTATTCAAACCTCGAAAAGAAATGGAAAATTAATTGGTGCCAATCAAGTAGAAGAACACGATGAAGTTATGTTCATCAGTTCAACTGGCAATCTTATAAGAACAAAAATCAATAGCATATCTTTAATCGGAAGGAACACTCAAGGTGTAACACTAATTCGTTTATCAGATGATAATAAACTACTCGGTATGGAAAGAATTATCAATGATCCAAACGATGAAGAGTAAATAAATGACCAATAAGATATACAACTTCAGTGCTGGTCCTTCAGCACTCCCAGAGAGTGTTATTGATACTATAAAATCAGAAATTAATAACTTTGATCAAGGCATGTCTGTATTAGAAATCAGTCATAGAAGTTCTGCGTTTAAAAAATATGCCGATGAATCAGAAGAAAATCTTAGAAACTTACTTAATATAAATTCAGATTATTCCGTATTATTTTTACAAGGAGGGGCAACGCATCAATTTTCAATGCTGCCTCAGAATTTATCTTATAAAGAATCTGCAGATTATTTAGTTACTGGCGCTTGGTCAGCTAAAGCTGCAGACTATGGAAGTTACCATACCAGTGTAAACATTGTATCTAATTCTATAAATAATAATTATACAACTTTAAATGACATAACTAGCTGGTCTCTAAATGATGATGCTGAATATTTCTATTATGCCTCTAATGAAACCATTCATGGCCTAGAGATTCATGAAACTCCAGCTGTCAATGTACCTATAATTAATGATATGTCTTCTACAATTTGTTCTAGACCAATCAATATTAATGACTATGGTTTAATATTTGCAGGGGCACAAAAGAATTTAGGAATTGCTGGATTAACAGTTGTTATAGCTAACAATGATCTCATTGAAAATAAAGCTAAAAATCTACCTCCAATTTCACGATACGAAACACATGCAAAAGAAAAATCTATGCTCAATACATCTCCTGTTTTTGCATGGTATGTAGCTGGATTAGTTTTTAAGTGGATACTAGAACAAGGTGGATTAAAAACAATGGGAGAAATAAATAAAGAAAAAGCAAAACTACTATATGAATTTATTGATGATTCCTCCATCTATTCAAATCCTGTAGAAAAAAAATATAGATCATGGATGAATATCCCATTTATAATCAAAGATGCCAGTCTTGATGAAAGTTTTCTTTGCGAGGCCTCTAAAGAAGGACTGAAAAACTTAAAAGGACACAGAACAGTTGGTGGTATGAGAGCAAGTATGTACAATGCAATGCCAATTGAAGGTGTAAAAAAACTAATTGATTTTATGGATTATTTCCAAAGTAGAAACTTAAATAATGTTTAAAGTATTACAACTAAATAGTATTTCTGAAGAAGGAGTAAAAGCTTTTTCTAGTGACAAATATCATATTGGCACTTCTGTTGATAATCCTGATGCAATTATTTTAAGATCCTATGATATGCATGAGATGAGTATATCAAAATCATTAAAGTGTATAGGCCGAGCAGGTTCAGGTGTTAATAATATACCTATACAAGAAATGGCAAATCATGCAATACCTGTTTTTAATGCCCCTGGAGCAAACGCAAATGCTGTAAAAGAACTAGTTATTGCTTCTATATTGATAGCTGCAAGAAATATCAATGAAGCAATTAACTATGTTGATGACATTCAAAATTCAAAGAGTTTGAAGTTAGATATTGAAAAAGGAAAAAAACAATATGTAGGATATGAACTTCCTAATAAAACTATTGGAATAATAGGATTAGGAGCCATAGGCGTAAAAGTTGCAAATACATGTCTAGATTTAGGTATGAATGTTATTGGATTTGACCCCATGATGACTGTTGATAATGCCTGGGAACTCAAACCTGGAATTGAAAAAGCAGAAACAATGAAAGACCTTTTAAAATCAGTAGACATTATTACTCTTCATATTCCAATGACAAAAAGTACTGAAAACTTCATAGATATTGAAGAAATATCACACTTGGATAATCAGTGCGTAATAATCAATCTTTCTAGAGAAGAAATTGTAAATACAGAGGCTGTCCTCAAAGCTTTAGACAACAATAAGCTAAAAAACTATGTAACAGATTTTCCATCAAGAGATCTAATCAATAACTCTAAAGTCATTAATATGCCACATCTAGGTGCCTCAACAAATGAAGCAGAAATTAAATGTTCAATAATGGTAGCTGAAAGCATCAAGGCATTCCTAGAAGATGGTAATACAATTAATTCTGTAAACTTCCCAGACGTATATCTTCCCAACAATGGTGAAAACAGACTATGCATCACTAACAAAAATGTACCCAATATAGTAGGTCAATTTACAACTTGTCTTGGTAAGTCTGGCATCAATATCAATGATCTTTCACATAAGAGCCTAAATCAAATAGGTTATACAATACTAGTTATAGATAAGCCTCCTGAACAACATATAATTGATGAAATATCAAAGGTTGAAGGTGTAATTAAAATTAATAGTATCGGCTAATCATAATGACTATAGCTTATCTAGGACCCAAAGGTACATTTACAGAAATAGCATTAGCAACTTACTTTAGTAATGAGCCTGTTAAATTACCTAAACCATCCATTGAAGACGTTTTTCAATCAGTAACTGATGAAGAGTCTATTTATGGTGTTGTGCCTATAGAAAATTCTATCGAAGGAGCTGTGAATAATACTCTTGATCAACTGTTGGAAAGAGAAATATATGTAATTGGTGAAGTTAAAATCCCTATCAATCAATGCTTACTCGCTAAAAATATAGAAAACAAGGAGATTATTAATGTTTATTCGCATCCACAATCATTTGCTCAATGCAGAAAATGGATTAATGACAATTTACCAAAATCTAATTTAACACCTGTTTTAAGTAACTCCGAAGGCGCTATTAAAGTAAAATCTAATACCGATGCATGCATAGGGCCAAGTATCCTTTCTAGTTATTATAATCTCGATATTATTCAAACCAATATTCAAGACTTTAAAAACAATGAAACAAGATTTTTGATCTTATCTAAATCAATGAAAAGTATTAGATCTAAGTCTAAAACTTCAATCGTTATAATTCCTCAAACAGAAAATAAATCAGGGTCACTATATAGCTTGCTTAAACCTTTCTCTGATAACAATATAAATTTAACAAGAATAGAATCTAGGCCTGTTAAGACAAAAAACTGGAAGTATTCTTTTTATATCGACTTTGAAGGCAATCATGAAGATGAGGCAATAAAAAATACCCTCAATATCATTCAGCGTAGTGATAATGAAATAAAGATTCTAGGCTCCTATAAACCACATAATTAATATGCTAGACGCTTTATTGAATGAGTAACTTAACTTTAATTGCTAATCCCACCAAAACAATATCAGGAAAAATCTTTGTACCAGGCGACAAGTCAATATCACACAGGGCTATAATATTCTCTATGCTATGCGAAGGTCAGACGACAATACATAACTTACTGGAATCTGAAGATGTTAGGCGAACAATTGATGTCAGTAAGTCACTTGGATTAAATATAGTGGCTAATCAAAAGTGCATAGAAATAAAAGGTCTTGGTATAGATGGATTATCAGAACCAAATAAGGAACTAGATTTTGGCAACTCTGGTACATCTATAAGATTATTCATGGGCATACTAGCATCCCAAAAATTTAACACTACATTAACCGGTGATAATTCATTGCTTAAGAGGCCAATGGAGAGAGTTGCTTCTCCTCTAAGACTAATGGGTGCTAATATTTCAACTAATAATGGTAATGCACCAGTAACAATTAAGCCGCCTCTAGGTTCATTAAATGGAATTGACTACAAGCTTAATATACCTAGTGCTCAAATAAAATCTGCGATAATTCTAGCTTCATTATTTTGTAGAAATAAGACCATTCTTCACACAGATACAGTAACTAGAGATCACACTGAAAATATGTTGGGACTCTTTAATTACCCAATATCTAAAATAAAAATAGCATTGAAGTTAATCCTGGAAGACTTCAAAGTCCAAATATAATTAAAGTGCCTGGTGATTTTTCATCTGCATCTTTTTTTATTATTGCAGCATTATTATCAGAAGATTCTAGAATAGTAATTCGTGATGTAGGGCTAAACCCAACTAGAACAGGATTGATAAATATTCTTCAACTTATGGGTGCAGATATTGATATAGAGATTACTAATAATAGTTATGAAGCGACTGGGAATGTAATAGTTTCTTCCTCTAAACTAATTGGTATAAAAGTTCCAAATGAACTTATCTCACTAGCAATTGATGAACTTCCATTAATATTTTTAGCTGCGTCTGTTGCTACCGGTGAAACCACAATAAGAAACGCTGAAGAATTACGCTTTAAGGAATCTGATAGAATTAAATCTATGGTAGATCTACTTAAAAATCTATCTGTAGAAGTTAATGAGTATCAAGATGGATTAATAATAAAAGGTGGAACTATCAGTGGGGGCTTAGTTGATTCTTTTGGGGATCATCGAATCGCTATGACGGCATTGGTTGCCTCATCGGTTGCAAAAGAAAAAATAGAAGTAGAAAACTGTGAGAATATTAATACTTCTTTCCCATCATTTATTACTCTTATGAATTCAATTGGAATGAATATCATTCAAAAAGAATTATGAATTTACAGATAATCACTATAGACGGTCCTAGTGGAGTAGGTAAGGGTACGCTTGCATTATCACTAGCAAATCACTTATGTCTTAACTATTTAAATAGTGGATCTATATACAGGGCAGTTGCATACTTATCTGAAATTGAAAACATTAACACTGATAATATTAAAGAAATCATATCTCTTATCTCTATTCTAAATATTAGATTTATAACTGCTAATAAGGAATTTAAAATTATCTGTAACGATAAAGATATTACTGAAGAAATTAATAATGAGAAATGTGCTACACGAGCATCAATAATTTCATCAAATATTGATGTTAGAAAATCTTTGATAGGATTACAGAGATCCTTTTACAAAGAACCTGGTCTAATTGCTGAAGGCAGAGATATGGGAAGCGTTATATTTAAAAATTCACAAATAAAAATATTCTTAACAGCTTCAAATGAAATTAAAGCTCAAAGAAGACATAAGCAGTTGAAGCAGAAGGGAATTAATGTTAGCCTTCCGCATCTAATTGAAGAGTTAGACAATAGAGATAGTAGAGATGTATCTAGAAAGATATCACCATTAGTTATACCTACTGATGCATATATAATAGATACAGATAAATTAACAATTAATGAAGTATTTGATAAAACATTAAAATATATAAATAAATAAAAATGAATGAAAATTTTGAAAGCTTATTTGAGAATAGCGAATATAGTAAAACTATAAAAAAAGGACAATTAATAGAAGCATCAGTAATTGAGATAACCGATGATCATGCAGTACTTAATGCAGGACTAAAATCAGAATCATTTGTAGGTCTTAACCAATTCAAAAATCCGGGTGGTGAAATTGAGATTCAAGTGGGTGATAACGTTGAAGTTGTCATTGAAGAAATTGAAAATGGTGACGGGACAACAAGACTATCCAGACAAAAAGCAAAAAATGAAACCACCTGGGCAAATATCATCAATGCAAAGAATGAAGATGAAATTATCTCAGGCTATATTCAAACCAGAGTAAAAGGAGGTTTCACTGTACTCATTGATCAAATTAATGCATTTTTGCCTGGCTCACTTGTAGACATAAGACCAGTAAGAGATACACAGTATCTAGAAGGAACAGTCTCTGAATTTAAAATTATTAAAGCCGAAAGAAAAACAAATAATATTGTGGTTTCTAGAAAAGGTGCATTGCAAGGAGACACCCTAGAAAATAAATCAGAAATTATTTCAAAACTAACAGAAGGACAAATAATAGAAGGAATAGTAAAGAATCTAACAGATTATGGCGCATTTATAGATTTGGGAGGATTGGATGGATTACTTCATATTACAGACATAGCTTGGAAAAAAATCAAACACCCATCTGAAATACTTTCTATGGCAGATAAAGTTAAAGTTAAAATAATATCCATAGATAGAGAAAAATACAGAGTGTCCTTAGGACTAAAACAACTGGATGAAGACCCTTGGAAGAAAATTATAAGCAAGCATCAAATAGGAAACAAAATAGATTGTATGATCTCCAATATAACTGACTATGGTTTATTTGTTGAAATAGAAGAAGGCATCGAGGGATTAGTGCATGTTTCTGAAATTAATTGGACCAACAGCAACCCAAACCCCTATAAAATAGCAAATATTGGCGATCAAGTAACTGTCATGATTCTTGATATTGATAATGAAAAAAGAAGAGTTTCATTAGGAATCAAACAATGCAAAGATAATCCATGGAAGAATTTTGCTGAAAATAATTCTATAGGAAGCAAGATAATAGGTAAAATTAAATCCATTACTGATTTTGGAATATTTGTTGAACTTGATGGTGGAATAGATGGACTCATACATATATCAGATATTTCATGGAATGAAGAAGATAATATTGACCTATCACAATTCAAAAAATCTGATGAAATAGAATCATCCATACTTTCAATTGAGGCCAACAGACAAAGAATTTCTTTAGGTATTAAGCAGTTAAATGCAGATGTGTTTTTAGAATTCAATCAATCCAATCCCAGAGGATCAATTATAAAAGGCATTGTTAGTGAAGTAGATGAAAGAAATGCTCTAATACTAATAGATAAAGAAATAAAAGGAATTCTTAATGTCTCAGAAGTATCTAGAGATAAAGTGGAAGATATGAGGACTATCTTTAAACCAAACGATGAAATAGAAGCTAAAATTATAGGATCTGATAGAAAAAGTAGAACTTTAAAACTATCCATTAAAGCAAAAGAAGAGAAGGAAGAAAGGGAAGCCATTGATTCTTATAAAGCAGATGAAAAAGAATCTATTTCAAAAACTAGTTTAGGGGAACTCTTAAAATCAAAATTTAAAAAAGATTAATTATTTAATATAGTTCCTTTTTTTACTTATTTTTGATGTAATTAATAAATGAACATTAATAAAAAAGATTTAATTGAATTAATATCCAAAGATCAAGATCAGTTACCACAGCGTGACATAGATTTAGCAATTAAAACTATTATCAATTCAATGCTAGAATCACTAGCATCAGGTAAAAGGATAGAAATAAGAGGCTTTGGTAGCTTTGCATTGCGATATAGAAAATCAAGAATTGGTAGAAATCCTAAATCAGGTGAGTCAGTTGAAATAGCAGAACGCTATGTTCCACACTTTAAACCTGGTAAAAAACTAAAACAAATAGTTAATGAAGGTAAGTAATATTCTTTGGTAATAGCAATCAATGCCATCAGAAAATACAATCTACTCTAGCAGCCATTTTTATTCTATTTGGTCTTGCTAGCTATCTTTACCTCAGATTCATTGATAAAGATGATACAAATGTAATTAACCCAGATTATTTAATTGGACTTAAGTATTTACTTGATGAAAAATCAGATAAAGCTATAAATCTTTTCTCTAAAATCATTAATATAGACGATGATACGATTGAAACTCATCTAGCTTTAGGAGTCTTATTTAGAAGACAAGGAAATATCGATAAAGCTATAAAACTTCATGAAATGATATTAAAAAAAGATCAATTGAATGAGTATCATTATTATCAAACATTAGAAGAACTAGCTGAAGATTACTTTGCAGCTGGTATTTATGATAAATCAGAAAATATATTTCTAAAGCTAAAAACAATAAAGTCATCATGAAATATCGTCTTTAAGAAAACTCATTAAGATTTATGAATACACATCTGAATGGGATAACGCTCTTATTGCTCTTGAAGAATTGATTGATATTGATCCACTGAATGATTCTAATACAATGATTACTCATTACTTATGTCAAATAGCAGATGATCATCTAAAGTCTGATAACCAAGAATTATCAATTGAATACATTAATAAAGCAAAAGCTCAAAACAATCATTCAATTAGAGCATATTTTCTCCAGACAAGAATTGAAGTTGATAATAAAAATTTAACTAATGCAATTAAACATTATGAAAACCTATCCAAAGTATCAAAACTTGGACATCTTTTACTACTGCCAATATTATTTAAACTATCAAAAGAATCCAATGAAGAAGATAAAGTTATATCTGTTATAGAAAATATAATCAAAGAAAAACCTGAGGTAAACGAATCCCTAGCCCATCTGTCTATAATGAATCTAGAATTAGATCAAAAAATTATTACCACATCATTGATTGAATATATTTCAAAGCAAATATACTACAATGAAATACTTAAATTTAATGAAGCTTCTTTTACTACAACAATAAACAATCAAGATTTTATCTCAAACCTAAGGCAAAGTTTGCATAAGGCAACCAAGAATAACTATAAATATACATGCAACAATTGTGGTTATAAAACCATAGCATTATCTTGGCAGTGTCCTACCTGCAGGTCCTGGGAATCTGGAAATCCAATTAATTTCATCTCGTAAGCTTCATTATGAAAAAAAAGCTCAATCAAATAAATACACATAGAAACAATTGAAGATTTATTGTGTCTGGCTCCCCGGGCCGGACTCGAACCAGCGACCCATTGATTAACAGTCAATCGCTCTACCAACTGAGCTACCGGGGAGTAGAACTAAAATGGATTTTGATTCATCAAGTGTTAATAGTCAAGAGTTCTTATTACCTAAGGCCTTTTTTATTCTACTAATTGATTCTTCCAAAACATCCATACTAGTAGCATAAGATATTCTTATATAGCCTTTTGCACCAAATGCAGTTCCTGGCACAACAGCAACTCCTGCTGTTTCTAATAAATATTCTGAAAACTCTAAATCATCTTTCATACCCAATGCTTCTATGGCTTCGTTGATATTTGGAAATAAATAAAATGCTCCAGTTCCTGGAACGGCTTTGAAACCATCTAGAGAATTTAAGGCCTCACACAAGTATTGATGCCTATTTTTGTATTCTTTAACCATACCTAGGACTTCATCATGGGAACCATTTAGGGCCGCAGTAGCTGCAACCTGTGATATTGATGATGCATTCGATGTGCTTTGACCTTGTATCTTTTTCATAGCTTTCACGACGTCAGTAGGTCCACCACAATATCCTATTCTCCAACCGGTCATCGCATACGCCTTAGACACCCCATTGACGGTTATTGTCCTATCAAATAAATCTGGACAGGCTTCAGCAAAACTACAAAACTTTTCATTGCCCCAATATATATGTTCATACATATCATCTGTAGCAATTAAGACATTTGGATAATCTTTTAATATACTACCCATGCCTTGGTATTGCTCTCTTGTAAACGTTACACCAGTTGGGTTGGATGGAGAATTCAAAATTATTAATCGAGTATTATCGGATAAAGCTTCTCTTAAAAGATCTAAATCAAGATCGAAATTATTTTTCTGCAATGTATCAACAATGACTGGTTTTGCTCCAGCTAATATAACCATGTCTGGATATGACACCCAATAGGGGCTGATAACAATTGCTTCATTTCCTTCCTCAAGAACAGATTGAAATAAATTAAATAATGTTTGCTTAGCACCTGTGGAGACCAAAATATTTTCTGGTTTATAATCTAGATTATTGTCTCTTTTAAACTTGTTAATGATAGCTTCTTTAATCTCTGGCGTTCCATCGACTGATGTGTATTTTGTTTTACCATCATTGATCGCTTGAATTGCAGCGTCTTTAATATGCTTAGGTGTGTCAAAATCAGGTTCACCTTGACTAAGGCTAATAACATCAACTCCTTGTGCTCTTAACTCCATCGCTTTGGCTGAAATAGTTATTGTTGCTGATGGTTTTACACTATTGATTCTTTTTGTTAATAATGCCATTGATATTTTATTACCTTTTTAATTCATAATGATTTTATCACAGCTATAATAGCAAAATATGAATGATGATAAGTTTAAATTAGTTTCAAATTATAAACCAAAAGGAGATCAGCCTCAGGCGATAAAAGGACTTGAGGATGGTCTGAATTCTGGACTCCTGAAGCAAACTCTATTAGGCGTCACAGGATCGGGGAAAACCTTCACTATAGCTAACATCATTAACAACCAACAAAGAACAACCTTAATATTGGCTCCAAATAAAACTCTTGCAGCACAACTCTATGGTGAAATGAGAGATTACTTCCCTGAAAATAAAGTTGAATACTTTGTTTCCTATTATGATTACTACCAGCCTGAGGCTTATGTTCCCTCAACGGACATATTCATTGAAAAAGATGCATCGGTTAATACTCATATAGAACAAATGAGGCTCTCTGCTACCAAAGCACTCATAGAGAGAAAAGACACGATAATCGTTGCTTCGGTTTCTGCAATCTATGGTTTGGGTGATCCAAAATTATATCTGAATATGGTTCTACATTTATCCATTAAAGATAAGATTGATCAGCGTGATATCTTAAGAAGATTAGCCGAACTGCAATACCAACGAAACGCCATTGACTTTAGACAAGGCACATTTAGAGTCATGGGTGACGTTATTGATGTCTATCCAGCAGATTCAGATAATCAAGCACTTCGAATAGAGCTTTTTGATAATGAAATAGAGGGTCTATCATTCTTTGATCCACTAACGGGAGAAATTATAAGAAAGGTTAGACAGCTTACTGTGTTTCCAAAAACGCATTATGTAACGCCAAGAGAAATTATGATTCAGGCCACAGAAGAAATAAAAAAAGAATTACACATACGTTTAAATGAATTAAAAAAACTCAATAAACTTGTTGAATATCAGAGATTAGAACAAAGAACTTTATACGATATAGAGATGATCAAAGAATTAGGATTCTGCTCTGGCATTGAAAATTACAGTCGTTACTTATCAGGAAGAAATCCAGGCGAACCGCCGCCATGTTTGATTGACTACCTTCCAAATGAGTCATTGATTATCATTGATGAGAGTCATGTCACTCTTCCTCAACTCCGAGGTATGTATAAAGGTGATCATTCAAGAAAATCAACATTAGTAGAATATGGGTTCAGACTGCCTTCAGCATTAGATAACAGACCCTTGATGTTTGAAGAGTTTGAAAAGATTGCTTCCCAACTTATTTATGTATCTGCAACACCCAGAGAATTTGAACTGGAAGAGTCAGGAGCTGTTATTGAGCAAATTGTAAGACCGACAGGTCTAATTGATCCTCAAGTTGATATTAGACCCGTATCCAACCAAGTGGATGACCTCTTATCTGAAATCAGAAAACGAACACCTAATAACGAAAGAATCTTAGTCACCACTTTAACTAAAAAGATGTCGGAAGATCTTGCTGACTATTACAATGATAATGGCATTAAGGTTAGATACTTGCATTCCGATATTGATACTGTTGAACGATCAGAAATATTGAGAGATTTAAGATTAGGTGTATTCGATGTGCTTGTCGGCATCAATCTACTCAGAGAAGGCCTAGATTTACCCGAAGTATCACTTGTAGCCATCTTAGATGCGGATAAAGAGGGTTTTTTACGATCAGAAGGTGCATTGATACAAACTATGGGAAGAGCGGCTAGAAACATCAATGGTAAGGCTATTATGTATGCAGATAAGATAACTGGTTCAATGGAACGTGCTATTAAAGAAACAACGAGAAGAAGAGATACTCAAATTGAATACAATAAGAAGCATGGCATTGAGCCAAAAACAATAATCAAGAATATACAAGATGTGATGCAAGGTGCTAGAGCACGGTCTACAAAAAAATTCATTAAGATTCCTAAATCTATTAGAAAAACCTTTGATCCCTCTAAACCTGAGCAAATATCAAAAGTTATCGACGAACTTGAAGTAAAAATGTTTAATGCAGCTAGAGATCTTGACTTTGAAGAAGCTGCAAAATTAAGAGATGAGATTAAATTAGTAAAAGAATTTAACTTCGGTATTAAGTACGTAGAATCAGATAGAACATCAACCAATTAAAAAACCTTACATGGTCTTTTAAACCAAACTTTTATATCATGAGACAATGATTAAATACATACAAATAGCTATCGCGATAATTTCAATAACAATTACTTCAATTTCATTTGCAGATGGTCATGATAGTTCAGAAGTTATAGGCGATTATGATTTTGGAAAAACAATAGCAGATACTGCTATGAGAAGAGGGTGCTTGGGTTGTCATTCTATTGATAAATTTAAAGGCTCATCTGCTAACCAAATCATGGATCGAATAATTGCCTCATGGCATGTATCAGGTTTCACCGAAGAGGACATTAAAGATTTATCTGTCTATCTGTCAGTCGAAGCTAATAAATCATAAAAACATAGACACTAAACTTCGATTTATTTAATTACAATTAGGATAATATTTTATGCCAGAAATTAAAGCTCAACATCAATGTATTGATTTACATGATCTTATTGAAACTGATTCTTTTGGAGATCCGATAGGTCCATTACCAAAACAAACAGATTCAGGTTTTCTAGATCAAGATAATACCTTTGCTGGAACTTGGGAATGTGAACCAGGAACACTTCAATTGGACTTAGAGGTAACTGAATTTTGTCATATTCTCAAGGGTCATTGGATACTTACCTCTGACTCAGGAATAGTCACAGAGGTTAAAGCAGGAGATAGTTTTGTTTTTCCTAAAGGTTGGAAAGGTACTGCGGAAGTAAAAGAGACTATTCGGAAAGTTTATATGATGATTGCCTAATTAGAATATGCAAAGCTTTGAGTGGTATGAACAACTTATAAAACCTTTTTGGTCTCCACCAGCGTGGCTTTTTGGTCCAGTGTGGGCAATGCTTTATACGATTATTGCTATTTCATTCGGTACTGTTTTTTATAAGGCGGTTACAAAAGAGATTCCTTGGGTTGTTGTACTACCTTTTGCTCTAAATCTTGTATTTAATTTCGCATTTACGCCACTACAGTTTGGTCTAAAAAATAACTTCCTTGCCTCAATTGATATTCTGTTGGTTGCTGGAACGCTTGTCTGGGCATTCTATGCATTATGGCAGGCTGCTCCTGAGCTTCGCTGGATAGTCTACGCAAATATTCCATACCTTCTCTGGGCTACTTTTGCCACTTGCTTGCAATTAACTATTACTTACCTAAATAAATAATACCGAGTAGTGGGTTTTTTATTTAGTTCTTTTTTAATTCATTGCTTGGGAAATCAGAAAAAGGGAAAGGCTTTATGTCTGACTGATAACTCACAAAAGCAATGATTTCAGAAACATAATCATTTAACTTGGCTGAAAAGTTACATAAACGAATGCTTGGCTCCCCAGAGATCAAATCAAATAAAAACTGTACGAGAGCAATAATACCGATAAGAAAACGGCATATGGAAAAAGCAAAACTGAATAAAAGAACAAAGAGTCCTTTTATCAATCGTTCCTTGACTGGATAGGTTTTTTTCATTTGTTCTTCGGGTGATGTGTAAACACTTCGTTCCATAATTAATCCTTAATTGTTCATTTCTTAATACCTACTACTAAATATAGGGACGAATCCCTATTTTTCAAATAAAGCTTAAAAGAAGCATTGATAATGCTATAAAATGAAATTTATATATAGGCGCGTAGCTCAGTTGGTTAGAGTGCTTGCTCGACACGCAAGAGGTCGACGGTTCGAATCCGTCCGCGCCTACCATTAACTTAAGGTGATTTAGCTATATCCGTTTACAAATTTTTTTAAACAACAATCATATAAGCCATCATTATTATATTATTCTACAAATACAGTGGGTTCTTCACCTTTTCTGCTCACTCTAATAACTAGGTTCTCTGTACATTGATCATCTCCAAACTTAGGTTCATTAGGATCAATACCACCATGTTTCCACATAGAGGGCTCAAACCAATAAGACCCATCTGTATACGTTTTCCATTCACCAGAAGCATTGGAAGCTCCTTTACCATTGATGACATAAACCAAAGTACCAACTGGGTGATAGTGTTTTTGATTAGCACTGTCTCCACAACTTTGATACTTTTCAACATGCAAATCCATTTCTCCAGCTAAATCAAAAACCTCAGATGATATTAGTCCTCCAATACCTTTTGGCTCCTCATGATGTGCTGCTGATAGATTTAAACTTAAAAAAGTGATTGCAATTGTTAGTGTTAGATATTTCATTTTAGTATTTACTCCATTAAATCTTATTTCTTTATCTTACTGCAACTAGGTTTTATTTGCTGCCAACAAATCTCTAAATATTTTTTCATAATAAATAATCTAATAATTTGAATCTTTTAGTTTCTATTCATACGAACACTAGAATGTGAACAACGATAAAAATAAATCAAATATACATACAGCAAATGAAACGGGTAATTTATTTGTGAAAGTTCTATGGGTAGTACTCGGTTCAATATTTGTAATTCTTGGTGCCATTGGAGTAATCATTCCCGGTCTTCCAACAACACTTTTTTTAATTCTTGCTGCGGCTTGTTATATAAGATCATCGCAGAGACTCTATGACTGGCTGATTAAGAACAAAACTTTTGGTCCTTATCTAAAAGATTACCGAGAGGGGAAGGGCATACCTAAAAAAGCCAAGATATTAGCCACAACGATGATAATCATATTTGTTGGCTATGCCACATTATTTGGCTTGAAGGATCTTATTTTAAGAGTTGTAGTTGGAGTTCTGGGTCTTATTGGTTTTCTTTATGTCTTTTTCAAGGTTCCAGTTGCTAAAAACTAATCTTTATCTCTGGTTTGATTATAAATAGGGTAGAACTTTATTTGCGATAAGTTTCATTGATTCTTCTGGCTTTTCATACAAACGAATAGCAAACTCATCCAGTCCAGCATTCTTAAACTGTATCAACTCATCTGTAAATTGATCAACATCATTAGTAAGACCAGTAAAAGTTAGCTGCTCTATGAGTTTTTCAATGAGATGGTCTGGTACACCTTCGATAACATCACTATTATTTGCATAAGCCATTGCAAATGCATGAAGATTATTTTCAATAATTTTACATTCATCTTCATCTAAAAATTTTGATATGTACCAATTCTCCAACATTCCACGAACAAAGAGTTTCTTTCTTGCTTCAGAGATAGCCTCTTTTCGATTTGATTTAACATGCCAAGAAAAAAGATTACTCACTGAGATTGATGCTCTTTCTCGTCTTGAATGCTTTAAGGAAGTATTAATAATCTCCATACATTCATTAACACGAACTAATGGAACATCACTCATCATAATTCCATCAGCTGTTTCAGCAGCCATCGATAGCATCTTGGGCTTGCTAGCTGCTATGAATATTTGTGGTCTTTGCTGATTTATCCATTGTGGTTTTGGAGCATTGATTTGGAATACATCTTGATTGAAGTTTATTTCTTTCTCAGGTGACAACTGCTTAAGAAAATCAACACATTCTTTGACTCCCTGCACCATATTGGGATGCATTTCACGGCGATTATTTTTTAGACCCATTGAGATAAGTGTCCCACCACCACCACCAATAAAGATTTTTGCTCTGCCTTTGGAGAGTTGATTCAAACCATAAAGAAGATTAGATAGTTTCAGTGGATGTGTTTCAAATGGACTTATTGCAACAGGCCCCAACTTGATTTTCTCGGTTTCTTTAGCAAGGATGGAAAAGTTGATAAATGGATCAATAGCTGAAGGGTAGTTTGCAGTTAAGACCGCATTAAATCCAAGTCTTTCTGCCATAAGACCTAACTCTAAAAATTCATCGGTTGTATGAGTGGGATCAAGTATGATGTCAATCTTCATTGATTTTTTTAATCCTCCAGACAGACAATTTTTGAATTACTATCAAGAACATCAGGCCTATACTTTTCCAACAGAGCCCACAATGTTGATACTGTGCCGACATCAATATCTCCTTTGTTATTCCATGACTGAAAATGATAATGGAAGGCTCTCACCACAGCATATGTCTGTTCGTCTTCTGTCCCAGTTAAATCCACCTCATAGCCATACTTTCTTAAGGCACATTGAATATCAAGAGTTGATGGCATCTTTGTTGTTGTAAACTGACGCCAGTATTTATCAACAGTCTCATTGTCATACCATGCACCAATACCATTTTGGTAGAGCGTATACCATGGAAAACGAGGACCTGGATCATATTTTCTATTGGGTGCTATATCTGAGTGACCAATAATATGTGTTGGCTTTATCTCATCATGTCTTTCAAGCATTGGTTTTATTGCTTTGATTAATAGTTGTATTTGTTTTGGATCGTAGTCGTAAAAACTACAAATATAATTTTCTTTATAGTTTAGTTTTTTATTATTCGGTTGATAGTAGCACTCAGAATTATTAACTAACTCTATGCCAATAGATTGATCATTAATATGACTCCTTCCTTGCCAATTGCTTTCACCTGCATGCCATGCACGATCATTCTCATCAACAATTTTGTAAACAAACAAGTCATCTTCTTTATAGCTTTCATCAAATGATTCTGGTATCAAATAGTGTGAACTCACCTCATAGTCAGCTTTTGTTAAAATCTTAAGTGATTGTTCCCAATTTGAAGAGGTGTAATGTATGACAATAAACCTAACTCTTGTGTTGAGACTCTCTGATCTAAAATCCGTCTTTTCAATGTATTCTATGCTCTCTAATGAGTGGCTAAGCTTATCCATTTGGAAAGATGCAAAAGCACCATTAAAAAAGCATAAATATGAAATTATTGATATCAATATTGATCTGTTCATATCAAAATGGATGTAATAAATTCAATGGCCCTATACATAGGGTCTAGCAATCCTATCAATAATAATCCCAACACGATGAAAATACCAAAGGGTTCTATAGAGTCTATTTTTCTACTCATATCATCATTTACAAGACTTCTTAGCACCCGTCCACCATCCAAAGGAGGAATAGGGAGCATATTAAAGAACATGAGTACCAAATTTATAAAAACACCTGTTTGAATCATAGTCATTATAAATATATAAACGGCTTCGGAAGATATCTGGACATCCATAGAACGAAGAATAAATAACATGAATGCCCACAATAATGCCATCAGTAGGTTAGCTATCGGTCCAGCGATTGCTACAAAGAGCATGTCTTTTTTAGGGTTTCTTAGTTTATAAGCATTTACAGGTACTGGCTTTGCCCATCCAAAAACCAAGCCTCCGATATACAACAATACACTCGGAAGCACTAGTGTTCCTATTGGATCAATATGAGCGATAGGGTTGAGTGTTAATCGTCCTTGTCGTTCTGCTGTGTCATCACCTAACATTCTAGCAACAGCACCATGTGCGACTTCATGGACTGTTATTGCAAATATAACAGGTATGAGAATACTAATTATTTGGAAAACAATTTCTAGAGACATTAAATAAATTAATTAGTAATTAAGAAACGTTTATTCAATGGCATGAAAATAGCTATATAAAAAATATTGAACACAGATTGATAAAAAAAGATTTGAGTCACTAAAAGATTTGGATTTAATACTTCAAAAAATATCAAAGTTAAAACAACTGCCGTCCAACCTAACTCTATTTGATAACATTTTTTTGCATTTTCTAGAACTAAATTTACTAATGTTGTGGAGACTATTAATGTAATAGCTAAGAGTGCTGTTTGAACATAACTTTGATCATCTATAGTAAAAATGATTACGGTTGAGATGATGCTATTAATGACAAACTGAATTGTAGAAAATATTTTAGATGTACTGTTAACCTGGGGGTTATACTTCTCAAAAGCGCTCAAGTCATTCGAACTTGTAGGGAACTTTAACGATACATCTTCAGGTCTCCAACGAGTATCAGAGAACCATACTTTTATTTTATCTTTATAACTCTTGGTGTAGAAACTATCTCTTATCATTTGGTAATAAATCTCAAAGTTTGACCAAATTGGGTTCCAGCTTTTAAGAGGTTTAACCGTTCCATAAATTGGTTTAAGATTATCTCTTTCGGGAATATAGGTGCCAAAAATTCGATCCCATAGTATAAATACACCACCGTAATTAGCATCTATATATTCTGCATTTTGTGCATGATGGACCCGATGATTTGAGGGTGTTATAAATATCTTCTCGAGAAAGCCTAATGTTTTTATATGCTCAGTATGAACCCAAAACTGATACAACAAGTTCATTGCTGCCACTGTGAAAAATACTTCTCCTGGAACACCGATAGCAAAAAGTGGGATATAGAAAATAAATTTCCATAGCCAACCAGTACTGGTTTGTCTCAATGCAGTACTTAAATTAAATTCTTCCCCCTGATGATGAACGACATGCGAGGCCCACAAGAACTTAATCTCATGGCTCATTCGATGCATCCAGTAATAACAAAGATCATAGAGTAGAAAAGCAACGATCCAAGTGATCCAACTTTCCTTTGAGAGTAACTGTAAATTAAGATTCTTAGCGACATATGTCCAAACGATACCTTGAAGCCCTAAGTTAAGTAATGGGGGCAGTCGACTAATCAATCCTAAAGATATAGCTGCAATTGAATCATTGAGTCGATAATTATTTTTTCCTGCTATAAGGCCGAAAACTAATTCCATACCAATCATTAAAAAGAAGACTGGTACCGCATAAGTTATGTATATCGAGCTATCCATATGACTAGCCTACTTATTCAATAATAATAAATCAATTTATGAAAATAATAATTACTTGTTTACCGAATACTCATGATTATCGACAACAACCTTTCCAAGTTCCATAAGTCTCTCTAAGTGTGCATTCAGAGACCATTCAGCTATAGGATGAAGTCTTGGATCAACGTCTGAATAAACTTCTTTTAGGAGCTCTTGAAGCTTACATACACCAAACCTTTCTATGGATTTAATGACTTTTGCTTCTCTCTCTAACCGATGCTTGATAGTCCAATCAATAATTTCATTTGGGTTTGTAATGACCTCGCCATGACCTGGTGCTATCTGACTGACATCATAGTTTTTAATTTTTATTAGAGAATTTATATAATCTGACATATTGCCATCAGGCGGAGCAATCACGACTGTAGATCCTTCCATTATATGATCGCCTGTGAATAAGATTTGCTCTTGTTGTAATAAATAACATAAATGATTAGAAGCATGACCCGGTGTATGGATAATCTCAATTCTATACTCCTCAGTAGTGATTAAATCACCATCTGAAAAGTAAGATTCAAAGTCAATAATTTCATCTTTCTCTAAAGAAGAGTCTGTAGCCAATCCATATATTGGAATGTTCAATCTTTTTTGGAGTAGAGTGGCACCAGGAGAATGATCTGGATGAGTATGGGTGAGAAGTATTCTATTGATATTCTTAGATGACGATTCAATAACTTTTATATGCTCAATTATGTTTGGACCGGGATCTATAATTGAAACATCATTATTTCCTATCAAATAAGTATTGGTTCCAGGGCCTGTAAATACACTAGAATTAGAAGCGGTTATTCTCCTAACAATTGAATTAAGCTGAACAGGAACTTCTGTTTTCATTGATCAAACTAATTTGTTTCAGTTAACTGATTCATAATCAGTTTTTTTACTGGCCAGAAATTATTACCAAATCTCAAAGCTAGTCGCCTTAGCATTTTCGCTGTGACCCTATCGCTATTATAGAGATCAACAATCAGATTGGTTCCATAATAAAGAGGTCTTGTCACCAGTTGATGTTTCCGATTGTACTCACTCAGAGTCTCAACAGAGTAATAATTTTGATTACTCGTCAATGACAATTTAATAATTTTAGAAAGATTATAAGCACCCCTAAGGCCCAAGTTAAAGCCATGAGCCGTCACCGGATGCATTCCAACTGCTGCATCACCAATGAGAGCAAACCGCTCGCTATGAAAATAATCAGCATGCGAAGCAAATAATGGGTAAGAATATTTATCACCTGTTAATTTCATCTCACCCAACTTATCTCTGAATCGAGTTTGGATATCTAAATTAAACTGCTTATCAGGCATATCGATTATTTCCTTTGCCTTATCGGAGGAAATCGTAATAACAATCGATGAACATTGACCAACCATAGGTAATACAGCCAATGTTCTACCATAATGAAAACATTCATAAGCGGTATTATTATGAGCTTCTTCATGATCCATTTTGCAAACAATAACAGTTTTACCAAAATCTTTTACCTCTGACGGAATACCCATCGCTCTTCGAGCATTAGACAATCTTCCATCAGCAGCAATTAATAAATTAGAAGTTAGTATTTCACCGTTATTCAGCTCAATACTTACACCACCATCATTGATACTAAAGCTCTCAACTTTAGTCTCAGTAAGTAAAGTAATATTCTTTACGTCTGTGATAGATTCATAAACTGCAGTTTTTATCTCATGATTAGGAATAAGATGGCCTAAAGCATTCTCACTAGTTTCTTCATGATTGAAATGTAATGAATAAGGGGACATACCATTTAATACTTTTGCTTCTTTAATATATGAAATAGAATCTGGGTCTATTCGGTCCCATATCTCTAATTCCGACATAATTTTTTTAGAAAGATGAGTGAGAGCTACTTCTCTACCATCGTATTTAGGCTTAGACAATGACAATTCATTGTTTTGCTCAAGAACACAAATAGCCAGATCACTGTCGGAAAGTGCACGAGCAAAGCTTAAACCAACTGGCCCAGAACCTATGATGATGACATCGAAATCCATAATTTTCGTTTAAATAAGTAATGTTATTAATGATTCTAGTAATTATAATGTCATTAATTTTATAATTTTCATTACTTTATATGAACAACTTTAAGCGAATATCAACAACTGATGCAAATGAGTTAATTCTTCGTCAGACATATCTGATAGATATTAGAGATCAGACTAGTTTCAATAGTGGTCATATGGATAATGCGATTAATTTAAATGATAAAAACATTGAAAACTTCATTAATGAAGCAGATAAAAAAATACCAACAATTGTCTATTGTTATCATGGACACTCAAGTCAAAATGCTGCTCAGTATTTATCTTCCATGGGCTTTATAGAAGTCTATAGTGTCGATGGAGGTTTTGAAGATTGGAAAAAACCAGTTAGCTAGTACTTAATGATTATGTCTACTAATTTAAAAAAAATACTATCACCATTCGTTGACATCAAAGGTGGGCTTATGCCTGCATTGCATGCTGTACAAGACCATCTAGGCTTTATCAGTAAAGACAATATATCAGAATTAGCGATTGTATTTAATTACTCACAAGCTGAAATAATTGATGTAATAACTTTCTATGATGATTTTAGATTAGAGCCGATTGGGAAGAATATAATAAAACTATGTCAAGCTGAAGCATGCCAAAGTCAAAATTGTAAACAGCTTCTTAGTGATGTTACTTCACATTTTAATTTGAACTTAGACGAAACCTCATCCGACTTAAACATTACATTAAAAGAAGTCTTTTGTTTGGGTAACTGTGCACTAGGGCCATCAGTAATGATAAACGATGAGGTTATCGGTGAAGCAACTACAAAAAAGATTATCGGTCACTTGAAAAAACACAAGATCCAAAATAATGAATAAAGCAATTAAAATTTTCATACCCAATGAAACTTCCGCAAATTCTGTTGGAGCACAATATATTTATGAAGTTATTAGTAAACTAATAAATAAAAATAACATAGAAATTATCAGAAATAGTTCATGGGGTGCATTTTGGTTAGAACCATACATTGAAATAGAAAAAGAAGGGATAAGAAGGGGTGTTAGCTATAGAGATATAGATTTATCAGATTTAACTACTATTGAGGATTTTTTCATAGATTTTAATAAGAGAGAGCCCTTTGATATTCAATCTATTGATTTTATTAAAAAACAAAAAAGACTAGTTTTCTCCAGAATAGGGCATCATGATCCTTTAGATATCGAGTGTTATAAAAATACTAAAGGATATAAGCCTCTATTAAATTCCCTTAAAATTGGACCTCAAGAGACCATCAATACGATCAAAGAATCTGGCCTTACTGGAAGAGGAGGCGCCGCCTTTCCAACAGGCATTAAGATGCAAACAGTGTTTGATCAAGATAGTTCTATTAAGTATTTAGCATGCAATGCAGATGAAGGGGATGGTGGTACTTTCTCAGATAGGTTAGTTATGGAATCAGATCCATTTTCTTTAATCGAAGGTATGACCATTGCAGCATATGCAGTGGGTGCTTCTATAGGCTATATATACTTAAGGTCTGAATACCCATTAGCAAAAACTTTTCTCTTACAAGCTATAGAGATTGCAGTAGAGAATAATTTTCTTGGAAAGAATATTCTCAATTCAGGTTTTGACTTCAATATTGATCTAAGAATTGGCGCCGGCTCTTATGTTTGCGGAGAAGAAACAGCGATGATGGAAAGTATTGAAGGTAGGAGAGGTTTAGTTAGATCAAAACCTCCATTGCCAGCTATCAGTGGTTTATTTAAAAAACCTACATTAATAAATAATGTCGTTACTTTGGCTACGATTCCCATGCTTTTAGATAGTGATGAAGATGAGTTTTCAAAAATAGGAAGTAATAAATCAGTTGGAACCATGCCATTTCAATTAAGCGGTAATATAAAACACAGTGGTCTTATTGAAACTAGATTTGATATTTCCCTCGAAGAGTTGGTTAGAGATTTTGGCTCTGGTACAAAATCAGGCAACCCAATACATGCCATACAAATTGGTGGTCCATTAGGAATCTATTTATCATCAAGTATGCTTAATACCTCTTTGACAATAGAGGCTCTACAAGAACTCAAAGGATCAATAGGCCATGGAGGTATTATCGTATTTGATAATACGGTAGATATGGCTGAACAAGCAAAATTTGCTATGGAATTTTGTGTGAAAGAGTCCTGTGGAAAATGCACACCTTGTAGAATTGGTTCTGTGAGAGGCGTTGAAATAATTAATCGATTACAAAAAAACAAAGCGAATGCAGATGATGCTAACCTACTAAATGATTTATGCGAGACAATGGAAGCAACTTCATTATGTGCAATGGGTGGAATGACGCCAAATCCAATTCGTTCTATAATTGAATTCTTTCCAAATGAGCTTATACAAAAATGACTTTACTAAAAGAAAAAAACTACGGTACACCAAAAGTAGAATCTAAAAACAATGTGACTGGCTTCATAGATGGTATTGAGGTAACGGTGCCCGAAGGAACATCGATCATGAGAGCCGCGTCTACTATTGGCATTGATGTACCCAGCTTATGTGCATCAGATAATCTTGATGCCTTTGGCTCATGCAGGCTGTGCATTATAGATTTTGAAGGTAGAAAAGGTTTTGGTTACCCCTCTGCCTGTACTTCTCCACTGGATAATGGAATGAAAGTAATAACGAAAAATAATCATTTGGATGCCCTAAGAAAAGATTTACTAGAGATGTATACTTCAGACCACCCATTGGATTGTAATACTTGCTCATCAGACGGTGACTGTGACCTACAAACACAAGCCGATGATCATCAACTATTACAAAACAATCAACTAGAGCCATCAAAATACTCCGATGATAATAGTTGTAATCATTTAGGAATTGATATTGATTCTTCAAACCCCTATTTTAATTTTGATCCTGAAAAATGCATTGTCTGTTCTCGTTGTGTCAGAGCATGCAATGAAGTTCAAGGTACTTTTGCATTGTCTTTGGATGAAAGAGGTTTTGAATCTAAAATTAAACCAGGTATTTCTGATAACTTTTTTGAATCAGAATGCGTTTCATGTGGAGCATGTGTTCAAGCTTGCCCCACGGGAAGTTTAATAGAAAAATCTGTAGTAGAGAAAGGCGTACCGGATAAAACCGTATTAACAACTTGCGCCTATTGCGGTGTTGGTTGTTCCTTTAAAGCTGAAATAAAAAATAATGATGTTGTAAGAATGGTTCCTTATAAAGACGGTAAGGCAAACAAAGGACACAGTTGCATCAAAGGAAGGTTTGCCTGGGGTTATGCAAAACATCAAGATCGGATTATTAAGCCGATGATAAGGGAAAGTATTAAGGATCAATGGAGAGAGGTCGAGTGGGATGAGGCTATTCAATATACTGCGAAACGTTTCAAAGATATTCAAAATGATTATGGCACCAATTCTATTGGTGGTATCACCTCGGCTAGAACCACTAATGAAGAGGCCTATATTGTTCAAAAACTGATCAGGACTACATTTGAAAATAATAATGTTGATACATGTGCGAGGGTCTGTCATTCACCAACAGGCTATGGCTTAAAGCAAACATTTGGTACATCCGCTGGAACTCAACATTTTGACAGTGTTCAAAGTGCAGATGTAATTGTTATTATTGGAGCAAATCCAACCGTAGGCCATCCTGTTTTTGCATCGCAAATGAAAAAAAGAATAAGGCAAGGTGCCAAGTTAATTGTTGTTGATCCAAGAAAAACAGACATAGTGGAATCGCCACATATAAAAGCCGATTTTCATCTTCCTATACTTCCAGGTTCCAATGTTCCGCTTATAAATGCCTTCTCTCATGTCGCGGTTCATGAAAACTTAATTGATCATGACTACATCAAGAACAGATGTGAAGAAGCGGCATTTAATGATTGGATTGAATTCATAAAAGATGATTCAAATTCACCTGAAGCTGCAGAGAAACCTACTGGTGTTAGTGCTGATATTATTAGAAAAGCTGCTCGCCTCTATGCTTCAGGGGAAAGAAGTGCTATCTATTATGGTCTTGGTGTTACCGAACATTCACAAGGATCTACTATGGTAATGGGTATGGCAAATTTGGCTATGGCTACAGGCAATGTGGGTTATATCGGAGCAGGAGTGAATCCTCTAAGAGGCCAAAACAATGTTCAAGGTTCATGTGATATGGGATCCTTTCCTCATGAACTACCTGGTTATCGCCCAATTAGTGATGACAAAGCAAGAGCTACTTTTGAAAAGAAATGGAATGTAACAATACAAAAAGAACCAGGATTAAGATCTGTAAACATGTTCGATGCAGCTGTTGGTGGTAAATTTAAAGGCATATACATTCAAGGCGAAGATTTTGTTCAGTCCGAACCCAACACACAACATATTGAAGAAGCCTTCCGGTCTATGGAATGTGTGGTCATACAAGATTTATTTTTGACCGAGACAGCAAATTTTGCTCATGTCTTCTTACCAGCGACTTCATTTCTCGAAAAAGATGGGACATTCACTAATGCTGAAAGAAGGATCAATAGAGTCAGGCCTGTGATGAAGCCACTCACGGGTAAACATGAATGGGAAATAACACAAGAATTAGCAACTGCTATGGGCTATGAAATGTCTTTCAATTCATCTGAAGAAATTTTAAATGAAGTAGCTGAACTAACACCCACCTTTACTGGCGTGTCCTTCAAGAAACTAGATGAGGTAGGAAGTATTCAATGGCCTTGTAATGAGGCAGCACCTTTAGGAACACCAATAATGCATGTGGATGAATTTGTTCGAGGGAAAGGGCAATTTATGATCACAGATTATGTTCCAACTACTGAAACTGCTAATCGTAAATTTCCTTTACTGCTAACAACTGGCAGAAACCTTGTCCAATATAATGTTGGCACACAAACCAGAAGGACACATAATAATCTATGGTCAAATGAAGATGTTTTGGAGATACATCCAGCGGATGCTTCGACTAGAGGCATCAAAGATGGTTCCTTAGTATTGCTCAGAAGTAGGAAAGGTGAAACTACATTGAAAGCAATTGTTACTGAAAAAATACCTGCTGGTGTTGTGTATACTACATTTCATAACCCAGAAACTGGAGCGAATGTTGTAACAACAGAAAACAGTGATTGGGCTACTAATTGTCCTGAGTACAAAGTGACAGCGGTAGAAATTGAACCTGCAGATCATCGATCTAAGTGGCAAAAGAACAGAGTAAATGAAAAAAATCAAATTAGAGAAATTATAAACACTTAAGCATGTTATCTATTACATTACCTGACGGATCAGAAAAAGAACTACCCGATGGTTCAAACGGTTATGATTTAGCTAAATCAATTGGACCTGGGTTAGCTAAAAGTGCAATAGCTGTTACGATTGATGGTGTACAAAAAGATTTAAGTGACCTCCTTGCAGACAGCACTAATGTATCAATTATCACGATAGACTCTGATGAAGGCTTGGAAATCATGAGGCATACGCTTACAGCCCAAGTTCTTGCATCTGCAATAAAAACTTTATACCCAAATTGTAAACTTGCTATAGGACCAACAATTGATGATGGCTTTTACTATGATGTTCTCTCAGATGAATCTATTTCTTCAGAAGATTTAGAATCAATTGAAAAAGAGATGCGTCTCATCATAAAAGAAAAATCAACTATCAAAAAGACACTCCATGATAGAGCGGATGCAATTAATTCTTTTAAAAATCTTAATGAAGACTACAAAGTTAAAATAATTGAAGACAGTGATCAAGAAAAAAACTTTCAGATATACACCAATCAAGATAGCACTTTTATAGATCTATGTGTGGGTCCTCATTTACCAGATTTAGGTTTTATAGGGTCTTACAAGTTAACCAAAGTATCTGGAGCTTATTGGAAGGGTGATTCACAAAATGAGATGCTAACTAGAGTCTATGGTACTGCATGGCGAAACAAGAAAGAACTAGATAAGTATCTAGATCACTTAGTAGAAGCAGAAAAAAGAGATCACAGAAAAATTGGTAAAGAACTAGACCTATTTAGCATTCAGGAAGAAGCCGGTGGAGGCCTGGTATTTTGGCATCCCAATGGATCAAGAATTAGAAACATTATTGAAGATTTTTGGAAAGCTAAACATAAAGATGCAGATTACGAGTTACTTTATTCACCACACATAGCACTAGACAGTTTATGGGAAACTTCAGGTCATGCTGATTTTTATCAGGAATCTATGTTTAAGGCAATTGAAGATGAAAATCAGTTCTATCAATTGAAACCAATGAATTGCCCATTTCATATCCTAATCTACAAAAACTCACTGAAATCATACAGAGAACTGCCAATTAGATATGCTGAATTAGGAACGGTTTATCGACATGAAATGACAGGAGCACTTCATGGTCTTATGAGAGTTAGAGGCTTTACACAAGATGATGCACATGTATTTTGTATGGAAGATCAGATTGAGAATGAAATCACCAGTATTCTTAATTTAACCATAGACATGCTTAATGCATTTACCTTCAAAGAATATGAGATACATCTAGCAACAAGGCCTGAGAAATCTGTTGGAAGTAATTCAATTTGGGAAAAAGCAACTTCGGCACTGGAGAATGCATTAAAAGGTAAAAATCTAGAATACAAGCTTGATGATGGAGGTGGTGCCTTTTATGGGCCAAAAATAGACATTAAGATAAAAGATGCTATAGGACGCCTATGGCAATGCTCAACAATACAGTTAGATTTCAACCTCCCAGAGCGATTTGATATGAATTACATAGGCAGCGATGGTCAAAAACATCATCCAATTATGATTCATCGTGCGCTATTAGGATCAATAGAAAGATTTTTTGGTATTTTAATAGAACATTTTGAAGGAAAATTTCCATTATGGTTGGCACCAAATCAAGTCAGTATCCTTTCAATTGGTGATTCTCAGGCAGAATATGGTGAATTTATTCACGATAATCTAAAAAAAGAAGGTTTTAGAGTCGAATTAGACTTGAGAAACGAAAAAATAGGTTCTAAAATTCGCGATCACACATTAAAAAAGGTTCCTTACCTTGTAATCGTTGGTGACAAAGAAGTGGAGAATAATATTTTAAGTGTGAGAAGCCAAAATGGTAAAGATCTTGGTAAAATGGATTTAGACAAATTTTTAGGAATTTTAAGACAAGAATTAAAAATGTAGGGGAAAGATATCGCTGCTAGAAAAAAGATAAGAAAAAATGAACAAATCAAGTCCTCAGAAATAAGGCTTATAGATGAAGATGGAACACAATTGGGGATCTTTGCTATAGAGGATGCAATAGAGTTAGCGAAAACAAAAGGAATGGATGTTGTAGAAGTTTCACCAAATACAGAGCCGCCTGTTTGTAGATTTTTAGATTATGGTAAATTCTTATTTGAGCAAAAAAAGAAAACGCAAGGATCTAAAAAGAAACAAAAAACAATACAAGTTAAAGAAATTAAATTTAGACCACTGATTGAAGTGGGTGACTACAATGTTAAAGTTGATAAAATTACCAATTTTTTAGAACAAGGTAATAAGGTTAAAGTTTCACTGAGGTATAGAGGAAGAGAGATGAGACATGTAGAATTAGGACAAGATCTTCTCAAAAGGGTACTGACTGATATAGAAGAAATTGCCACTGTTGAACAGGAAGCTGAATTTGAAGGAAGACAACTAATAATGGTTGTGGCTCCAAAATAATTAAAGGTTAAATTATGCCAAAATTAAAAACAAATCGAGGTGCTGCTAAAAGGTTCAAAAAAACCAGCACGGGAAAATTTAAAAGAAGTTCAGCTAATAAGAATCATATTTTAACAAAAAAGAGTAGTAAGAGAAAACGACACTTAAGGGCTTCTTCCATTATTTCTGATGGAGATGTTAAGAGCATTAAGAAACTTCTACCTTACAGTTAAACTAACTAGGAAAAAAAATGGCAAGAGTAAAAAGAGGCGTTACATCTAAGGCAAAACATAAGAAAGTCTTAAAAAAGACTAAAGGCCAATATGGAGCTAGAAGCAGATTATTTAAGGTTGCAAAACAAGCCGCAATTAAAGCAGGGCAGTATGCTTATAGAGATAGAAAAAAGAAAAAAGGAACATTTCGTTCGCTATGGATTGTAAGAATAAATGCAGCGGCAAGAATGCATGATCTTTCTTATAGTAAATTTATGAATGGTTTAAAGTCTGCCAATATAGAAATTGATAGAAAGATTCTAGCAGACCTTGCAGTCAATGATCTTGATGCGTTTAAAGTACTGTCAGAGAAAGCTAAATCAGCATTAGAGAATTCATAAAATGTCAGACAGTTTGTCAGACCTTTCTTCAAAATCAATTCAAGAAATATCAGAGTGTTCTAATCTAAAAGAACTTGAACTACTCCGTGTAAAGTATCTTGGTAAAAAAGGTAAAATAACCAAAGAATTAAAATCATTGGGTAAGCTCACTCCACCTGAAAGACCGAAAGCTGGTCAAAGAATTAATAGTATAAAGGAAAAAGTTCAATCACTGATCGAGACCAAAAAACTAGTGCTTGCAGATGTTAGCATTCAAGAAAAAATTGCATCGTCTTCGATTGATGTAACTTTAAATGGCCGTAAAAATAACAGAGGTAATATACATCCAATATCTTCTATTCTTCGTGAAATAGAAAGCATCTTTCACAGTTCTGGATTTAGAGTTGAAGATGGTCCTGAAATTGAAGATGAGTATCATAATTTTACTGCTTTAAACATTCCAGAGAATCATCCTGCAAGAGCTATGCATGATACTTTTTATTTTAATACAAACTACTTACTAAGAACTCATACTTCCCCAATACAAATTAGAAGCATGGAAACACATGGTGTTCCAATAAAGGTTATTGCTCCAGGGAAAGTTTATAGAAGAGATTCTGATATAACCCATACACCAATGTTTCATCAAATTGAAGGACTTGTTATTGATAAAAATATCAACTTTACCCATTTAAAGGGTATGCTTCATCAGTTCATTAATACGTTCTATAAAAAAGATATGGAATTGAGGTTTAGGCCTTCTTATTTCCCTTTTACAGAACCTTCTGCAGAGGTTGATATTCTCTCCAAGGATGGAAGTTGGCTTGAAATACTTGGTTGTGGAATGGTTCATCCAAAAGTTTTAGAAAACCTAAAAATAGATCCAGAAATATACACTGGCTATGCATTTGGTATGGGTGTAGAGAGATTGGCGATGCTAAGACATGAAATTAAAGACATCCGACTTTTTTATGATAATGATTTGCATTTTCTCAATCAATTTAAATAAATTATGAAATTATCAACCAACTGGATTAATGAGCATTGTAAATCTAAGTTTACAAGCAGTGAGCTTGTGGAACGATTAACAATGTCAGGGGTTGAGTGTGAAATAATCAATCAAAAGAGTAATGAAATAATTAAATTTGATATCACTCCGAATAGGGCTGATTGCTTTAGTGTTAGAGGCATAACAAATGAGCTATTAGCTATGGATCTAATCAAACAGTCTAAAAATAAATTTCAATCTGCTGCAGTGCATCATGATCGCAGCGTAAAGATTAATGTATCTTCCTCAGAAGACTGCCCTGTCTTTGCTACAAGAATCATCAATAATATTAATTCTAATGCAAAAACACCCCAAGCTATAAGACAAAAATTAGAAGAATCCGGTTATAAATCAATAAATATTATTGTTGATATCACTAATTATGTAATGCTTACAATTGGACAACCATTACATGCCTATGATTTAGATTGTATCAATTCTCCTATTGTTGTTAGAAAAGCTAACAACAAAGAATCAATTGAGCTATTGGATGGAAGTTCTAAATCACTGAATGATAATTTCCTAATCATAGCTGATCAAAATAAACCACTTGGTATTGCAGGTATCATGGGAGGTATAAGCTCTTCGATAACAGACCAAACAAAAAGTATAGTTATAGAATCTGCCTATTTTAACCCTAAGACAATTATGGGTTGCCCTAGAATGTTAAACCTTCATAGTGAAGCGAGTTTAAGATTTGAAAGAGGGGTAGACCCAACGATTCAAATTGAAGCAATTGATATGTTTACAATATTGCTCAATAAGATTGCTGGTGGAGAAAACGGTCCAATTAGTTCAAAAATATCTGAGGAATATATACCGATAAATAAAACAATTAATTTGAGAAAAAATAAGATTAAAAAAATATTAGGCATCACAATTCCAAACATAGAAATATTATCAATACTGAAAAACTTAAAAATGGATATTGAAGAAAATGAGTTTGGCTATCAGGGTTGGAATGTGAAAGCACCTCCCTACAGATTTGATATTAATGACGAATGCGATCTGATTGAAGAAATAGCAAGAATCTATGGTTATAACAACATTAAAGAATGCATTGAAGATGAACCCAGTGAATTCATAAATGAATCAAGTCGACTAATAGATAAAAATAACCTGTGCAATATCCTCACTGGAGTAGGCTATTCAGAAGTCATTAATTACAGCTTTGTCAGTCCTATAATGAATGACCTCAATCAAAATAAGATTGGTCAATCTATGGATTTACAAAATCCTCTTTCCATAGAAATGTCAGTAATGAGAAATTCACTCCTACCAGGCTTAATCAATAATCTTATGCATAACCTTAAAAGGCAGCATAAAAATATAAGATTATTTGAAGTGGGTAAGATATTTACTGGAACTAAAAATAAAATTAATGAAGATGAAAAAATATCTGGCTTAATACATGGGTCAAGAAATAAAGAACAGTGGGGTTATTCATCTGAATTAGTCGATTATTACGACATGAAAGGCCATCTGGAAATTCTATTTGAATCATTGGGGATTTCTAACTACATCAGTTATAAAAAATCCAATCATAAAATGCTTCATCCTGGAAAATCTGGAAAGATACTTTTCAAAAATAAAACCATAGGATACATAGGCAGCCTCAGTCCTGAAATTATTTTTGATTTAAATCTTAATAGTGAGCCTATAGTTTTTGAGATTGATTACTCTATTGTGAGTAAAAGAATTGCTTATGGATATAAAGAACAAAAATATTTTCCTTCATCTCGAAGAGATACATCGATATTGATGTCTGAAGACATAGAAATTAATACTGTTGTTAAAGCGATATATACACTGAATATTAAAGAACTCAAAGATGTAGTAATTTTTGATATTTATGATGGGAAAACCATTAAACCCGAAAAGAAAAGTATTTCATTAGGCTTGATTTTTCAAGCAAAATCACGCACCCTAACCGATGAAGAAATTGACGAATTCATGATAAATATCAATAAACATATACAATCTAATTTTGAAATAATAATAAGACAATGACACTCACCAAAGCAGACATAGTAGAAGATCTTAATGATAAAATAGGATTGAATAAAAGAGAGGCTAAAGAATTAGTTGACTCACTTTTTGATAACATTAAAAAGCTACTAGAAGAAGGACATGAAGTTAAGCTGTCTGGCTTTGGAAATTTTCAATTAAAAGATAAAACGTCAAGACCTGGTAGAAATCCAAGAACTGGAGAAGATGTGGAGATCTCAGCAAGAAGAGTTGTAACATTTAAATCTGGGCAAAAATTAAAAGAGGCAGTAAAAACACTATCTAATGCCTCAGATTAATCCTCAACTTCCCTCAATTCCTACAAAAAGGTACTTTACTATAAGTGAAGCTAGTGACTTATGCGAAGTTGAAGCTCATGTTTTACGTTATTGGGAACAGGAGTTTTCACAATTAAAGCCGCTAAAAAGAAGAGGCAATAGGCGCTATTACCAAAGACATGATGTCATCCTGATTAGACAAATTAAAGATCTTCTTTACAGTAATGGCTACACAATCAAAGGCGCAAAACAAAAACTCAGTGATGACGAGAATCATGAAGAAGCTCAATCTTCAACACTAGATGCTATCAAATCAGAAGTAGAAAATTTAATAGACATATTAGATTAACTTTACACGGGGCGTGGCGCAGCCTGGTAGCGCACCTGACTGGGGGTCAGGGGGTCAGAGGTTCAAATCCTCTCGTCCCGACCATAAGTTTAATTTTTAGTATGGCCATTAATTACTCTAGATATTTGTCTCCTAGAATAACCAGTATCAGCTGAAATCGCATCGATAGACCAATTCATTTTATTGAGCTCCAGCACTCTTAAGTGCCTATTCTTAACGGTTTGGGTTTTTTTATTAGTAACTTTTAAAAGCTTATCTATCGAATCAACAAGAATAGAGTTATAAGTTGTATCTTCTGCAGTTGAGCAATGATCCCAAAGAATGATTAAGTTATAACAAGCGTCTTCAGCATCATTTCTTATCAAAGCTTGTCTGATAAAATGGGTTCTAAATATTATATGACATGCATCTTTTAACTCTTTATCAATAGATTCCTTGCTAAGTAGATTCTGAATTGATTTAAGATCTGCATTCAAACCAAATGAGCCTAATACAATTCCAGCTTGAAACTCAAGCTCCCTTATTATGTTGTCTACAATATTATTCAAAATGAGTATTATTTAACTTAATTTATAACTATTATATTTATTTAAAGATTTTTGAGAAGAAAACACAAATGAAAAGTCAAAATGCATTCATATTTGTATTGAGCTTAATTACGATTTTATTCACTGCAATCTTATGGAACTTCTTTTTACCGATTCTTTGGGCTATTGTTTTATCCATATTATTCTACCCTTTAAGAAACTATCTAATACAACAAAAATCGAGTCCTTCACTGGCTTCTCTTCTGACTATTATCGCTATTGTAGTATTAGTATTAGTGCCTGGATTTATTGTTTTCACTATCATTGGCTCAGAATCTTTAATCATATTAAATAAAATTGAGTCGGGTGAATACAATCTAGGGCAAATAGTTAATTGGTTTAATGCATTATTACCAAACCTCTTAGTTCGACTTGATTCCATAGGATTAAATGCAAATCAACTCATTGAACAATTAAATAATATCGGAGTAGGGACAACAAAATTCATTGTCACTCTTTTGATGAATACTGGTCAAAATCTACTTCAGTTCTTACTTTCTTTTTTTATCATGCTCTACTTATTATTTTTCTTCCTTAGAGATGGAGAGACAATAATAGAGTCATGCATTAAGTCCTTTCCTATGGATGATGACCAAGAAAGATTATTAATGAATAAATTTTCAACTGTTATTAAAGCTACTGTTAAAGGCACTATATTAATCGCTATAGTTCAAGGATCTATTGGGGGACTGATATTACTATCTCTTGATATTGAAGGATCGATTCTATGGGGTGCAATGATGGCTTTATTCAGTGTTGTACCTGGCATTGGTGCCTCTATAATATGGCTTCCAATAGCTCTTATGCTTATTTTTAATGGAGCCTTAATTAAAGGATTGGTTTTAATAGTATCAGGTATATTTATCATTGGCCTGATTGATAATCTTCTTCGTCCATACCTTGTAGGAAAAGAAACAAATTTACCGGATTATTTAATTCTTCTATCAACATTGGGTGGTATCACGATATTTGGATTATCAGGATTTATTATTGGTCCAGTAGTGACTGCTCTTTTTATTGCACTGTGGTCAACATTCAAAACATACAAAAATCCATAAGTTAGATACCACTATGCATCTAGAAAAATTGATTGCTGAAATGACGGCTATAACAGATGCAGATCGATGCATTACTGATCCGGATATGGTCAAAAAATTTCTTGAAGATTGGAGAGGGCATATTAAAGGAGAAACACCTATTGTTATACTTCCAATTTCAACTGATGAAGTTTCCTCTATCATTAAGCTATGCAATACAAATAATATTGGAGTAATCCCTCAGGGAGGAAACACAAGCCTATGCGGTGCAAACATTCCTCATTCCACAAACAAAAGATTAGAAATTGTAATAAATACTTCCAAAATGAATAAAATTATTGAAACAGACATACATAATCAATCGATAATTGTTGAAACTGGCTGTATCCTCACTCACATTCAAGATCATGCTGTTGATAATGGTCTTTTTTTTCCATTAAGTTTAAGCGCTGAAGGAAGTTGCCAAATAGGAGGTAATATATCAACCAATGCTGGAGGTGTTAATGTGTTGTCATATGGAATGACAAGGGAGCATATAATGGGTATTGAAGTTGTTTTGCCTGATGGAAGCATTCTAAGTGATCTTAAAGGTCTTAGAAAAGACAATACTGGGTATGATTTAAAGCAATTATTTATTGGTGCTGAAGGAACATTAGGACTGATTACAAAAGCTTGTATTAAATTATCAACACTACCAAAGAGCTATTGCTCATTAATGGTAGCTGTTAAAACAGTTGAGGATGCTATTAAAGTTCTTAAAAGTTCTAAAAAGACATTCACTGATCGATTAACTGCCTTTGAGATTATGAGTTCATCATGCATTAAGGCTGTGGAAAAATACCTACCAAATCACAGAATCCCATTAGATTCCTCTCATCCTTGGCATATTATTATTGAAGTATCCATACATGAAGATCACCCTGATAACGATAAAATTATGAATTACCTTGAGGAAGAAGTTCAATCAAATAATCTAGTTGATGGAGTCATTGCTTCAAATGAAAAAGAGAGAAATGACTTTTGGAAAATCAGACACAGTATTTCTGAAGCAGAAAAACATCATGGCAGAGGCATGGCACATGATATTTCAGTGCCCATTAAGCATATTCCAATATTTATAGAAAAAACCATCGGTAGATTAGAAGACTTATTAGGACCATCAAATGTATTTGTATTTGGTCATCTTGGGGATGGGAATCTTCATTTTACTAAAAGTAAACCAGAGGCCATGAAGGAAGATATCTTTTTAGAAAAAAATCAGGCTGTAAATAGATTGGTGCATACTATAGCAGAATCATATGGTGGCTCTTTCAGTGCGGAACATGGAATTGGATCTAAATTAAAAGATGAACTAGAGTTCTTCTCGGAAGAAACAAAAATGAACCTGATGCGAGCTATAAAGAAGACAATTGATCCTAACAATACAATGAATCCTAATAAGTTGTTTTAAATCATCACGCAGTCAGCGTCATTACATCGAACTAATATCAACCTTTATTTCTATTCTCAAGCTCTTTAAAAACTTCGTTTAGAGTGACTCCTGAAGCATTCAATAAAATTAAGAAGTGATACATCAAGTCAGCTGCTTCCCATACAATATCTTTTGTATCATTCTTTTTTTGTATCGAAGCAATAGCAAATTCTGAACTTTCTTCTATCACTTTCTTAGCAACCTGATTGATTCCATCTTGCATCAGTTTATAGGTGTAACTTTTATCAGACCCTTCGGTGAGTCTCTCTTTTATAATATCCTCTAACTCAAATATAAATTGGTTATTGTTTGTGCTCATAATCTGACCTCAATTTGTTTTTGTTGTAAATATTTCTTTAAATCTAATATATCAATGATCTTCTTGTGAAAAACACTAGCAGCAAGAGATCCACTGACATCCGCTTGATTAAAGACATCATAAAAATCCGACATTTTCCCAGCTCCGCCTGAAGCAATTAATGGCACCTTGCATAGATTTCTCATTTCTCTTAATTGATCAATATCATAGCCTTTCCTTACTCCATCTTGATTCATACAATTAAGAACTATCTCACCAGCTCCTCTATCCTGTACTTCATTTATCCAACTATTAGTGGTCTTATTTGACTCTTTTGATTGGTCAGGATCGCCTGTGTATAAATGCACCTTATAATCTTTCTTTATTGCAAAGCTATCAATACCAACAACTATGCATTGACTGCCAAAACGCTTAGCTAATTGTTCAATTAAATCCGGATTTTTTAAAGCAGGTGTATTAATAGATATTTTATCTGCTCCATAATTTAAAACTTCCTCAGCATCAGCTATGGTTTTTATCCCACCAGCTACACAAAAGGGTATGTTGATTTCTTTAGCTACAAGATTAATCCACTTTCTATCAACTGACCTTCGGTCTGGACTGGCTGTTATATCATAAAAGACAAGCTCATCAGCTCCCTCATAATTATATCTGGAGGCAAGATCAATGATATCTCCTACAATTTCATGATTTTTAAATTGTATTCCTTTGACTACTTGTCCATCTTTCACATCAAGACATGGAATTATTCTTCTTGTAAGAATTCAAACACCTCCTTTTTAGAGATTTTATTCTCCAATAATGCTTTACCAGATACTGAAGCCTGTATACCAATTTCTCTAAGTTGGTATAAATCCTGAATATTGGATACACCTCCTGAACCTATAAAAGATGACTCTGATGATTTTTCAAGACACTGCTTGTAAAGATCAATATTTGGTCCAATTAGGGTTCCATCTTTACTAATATCTGTAACTAAATAATGATCAAAACCAACTTTATTGAATTTCTCAATTAAATTCCATAACGACTGATTGCTTGATTCTTTCCAGCCATGAGTCATCACTATAGGTTTCTTGCTCTCGATCATTACATCCAAGGCAATAATAATCTTTGATTTATCATGTTCTTCAATTGATTGAGAAAAGTCATCAAAGCTATCAATAGCAAAACTCCCAATAATCAAATAATTGACACCAGTATCCAACCATTGCCTGATATCTTGGCCGCTTCTAATACCACCACCTAATTGAATCTTTAAGTGTGATTTCTCAATAATCTGTTCAATAACATCACCATTATTTGATTTACCATCTCTTGTTCCATCCAAATCAACAATATGTATATTCTTAAACCCCATCGCCTCATAATTCTTAACCAAGTCCAGTGGTTTAGTATCATAGAATGTCACCTTCCCAAAATCACCCTTAAGAAGTCTGACGCATCTTCCATCCAATAAATCAATTGCTGGTATAAGTTTCATAGATTGTTATAAATTTATAAATGTTCTTAATAATTTTGAACCCTGATCACTAGATTTTTCAGGATGGAACTGAGTACCATAAAAATTATCTTTCTGAATGATGCTAGTAAATGATTCTGAATAATCCGTAATACCAATAGCAGAATCACTTATGGGTACATAATAGCTATGCACAAAATAAAAATAATCTTCACTCTTTAAACCCTCAGTAAGCGGTGAGATTTTATTAAATTTCACATTATTCCAGCCCATATGTGGAACTGGGTATTTGTCTTGTTGTGTAAATGCCTTACATCCCCCTTCAATAATTGATAAACAATTGACATTATTTTCCATCGAATATTCTAGTAAGAGTTGCATGCCTAAACAGATACCAAGTGTAGGCTGTTTTAGGTTTTTAACTACCTCAATCAAATTAGACTTTTTTAACTTACCCATCGCATCATATGCGGCTCCAACTCCTGGTAAGATGACATGACTCGAGTCTTCAATCTGAGCGATTTGGTTTGTAGTAGTATAATTTGCTTTGAGTCGGTCCAAAGCAAACGTTAATGAAGAAATATTTGAACCTCCTGCGTTAACTATAGCAATAGTATTTTTTGGCACTATAAAATGCCTTTGGTAGAAGGCAAATCAGTTCCAGATACTCTTATGGCTTGACCTAATGCTCTACCAAACACTTTAAAGCATGCTTCAATCATATGATGATTATCCTGACCCTTAACAGATAAATGGATATTAGCTCCAATTGACTGACTCAAGGAACGAAAAAAATGAGAAACTAACTCTGTCGGTAAACCACCCACCTTCTCTCTATCAAAATCTCCATCAAAAACAAAATATGGTCTCCCTGAGAGATCAATTGCAACCGATGCTAATGACTCATCCATTGGTAAAGTAAAACCATATCGATTAATCCCATATTTATTTCCTAACGATTCTTTAATTGACTGACCCAATGTTATAGCAACATCCTCAACTGTATGATGTTCATCGACCTCTAAATCACCATCGCAATCAATAATCATAGATACATTTGAATGTTTTGCTAATTGCTCCAACATATGGTCAAAGAAATTAATTCCTGTATTGATGGAAACAGGTTCAGATTTTTCTAAGTCTACAGTTGTTTTAATTTTAGTTTCCTTAGTCTCACGAATGACTGAAGATCTACGATCAACATTTAATATCTTTGTAGTGATATCAGTCCATTGACATTCCTTATATGGATCTATTTGAAATCCTTCTATGCCTAAATTCTTTGCAAACTGCATGTCAGTATCTCGATCGCCAATAACATAAGATCTCTCTTTATCTATATTTGTATTGACAAGAAACTTAGTCACCATTCCTGTGAGAGGTTTTCTACAGTCGCAACCATCTTTTTCAAAATGTGGGCATATTAAGACTTCATCAAACATTACTCCTTGTGAATTGAGCAATTTTTCAATAAATTTCTGACTTTCAATAAAGTTTTCTTCGGGAAAAGAATCAGTTCCTAAGCCATCCTGATTCGTAACCATCACTAAGCTGTAACCTTTTTGTCTCAGTTGAAAAAGCGATGCAATAACATCAGGTACAAAATTGATCTTTTCCAAAGCATCTACCTGGAAATCATTTGGTTCAAATACAATTGTTCCATCTCTATCTACGAAGATTATTTTTTTCAAATCAGTTTTCATAATGTTTTAATGCCTTTAATTAATAAGTCATTTTGCTCCCTAGTGCCAACAGTAATTCTGACGCAATTAGAGAGAGTGGGCTGATAACCAACATTCCGTAAAAGAAGCCCATACTCTTTAGCTTTATCACAGAACTGGTCAGCATTTTCAACTTCAACTAAAATAAAGTTAGCATTTGATTGATATATTTTTTTAATACAACCAATACTAGTGAATGCCTCTTCTAAATAGATTCTTTCTTTTATTATTTCATTTATATTCAGCTTAGAAGTTTCAATACCATCTTCTGTCAAGGCCTCTAAAATACTTTGCTCTGCAGGCTTAGAAAAAGAGTAGGGTGGAAGGACTCTCATTACGTAATTAGTTATTTCTGATGATGCTAGCAATACTCCACATCTGGATCCTGCCAAACCAAAGGCTTTTGATAGGGTTCTGAGTACAACAACATTCGAATAGGCTGAGAGAACTTCTTTAGTAAAATCCTCATCTGCAAATTCAATATAAGCTAGATCCAATACCAACAATCCAAAATCCTTAGACATCTCACATGCTTTAAATATAGTGTCTTTGCTAATTGTATGGCCTATTGGGTTGGATGGTGAAGATAAAAATATTAACTTACTTTGAGTGCATAACTCTCTGCCTAATAGCTCTAGATTAATCTCATAGTTATTAGTTTCTAGTAATGGTATGGACTTAATAGAAACACCCTGTATCGCAGCATAAAATTGATACATTTCAAATGTTGGAGGAAAAATAATGATTTCATCAATATTTGGTTGACAAAAAACCCTAAGTAAAACATCGATTGCCTCAGTGCTCCCTCTAGTAATAACACAATTATTTTCGTCCACATCAAGGTACTGAGAAATCCTTTCTCTTATTCTAATCGGCACTGCATCAGGGTAAAGATTTAGTCCATCTTTTTTTGCTTGTTCGGTTACACAATAAGGGCTTTCATTAGCATTCAGTCTAACCGCATCTTGGATGCTCTTAGCTGGCACATAAGGTTTTAAATTAAGCACCTCAGGTCTAACCAGTTTTTCTATTGCTTTAGTCATTATCTCTTAACCTTACCTCTACTGCTTTTGCATGTGCTTCGAGACCTTCTGCTCTAGCCAATACAGTAATAGTCTTTGACAAATTCTCCAACCCTGTTTTAGTGAGTTCTTGAACGGATACTGACTTTGTAAAACTTTCAACTGAGACTCCACTTAATGATTTCGCATAGCCTGATGTTGGTAATACATGATTTGTGCCACTGCAATAATCACCAGCAGATTCAGGGCTCCAATAACCGAGAAATATTGACCCAGCAGACTCTATTGAATCTAGATACTGTCTTGAATTTTCTACTGAAATAATGAGATGTTCTGGAGCATAACTATTCGATATATCTATGGCTGCTTTTATATCTTGAACCCAAATAGATTTGCTGTTTAACAAAGCATATTTTGCAATATCTTTTGTTGCTAAGTTTTGCATAATGCGATTGATACTTTCTTGAACTTTTTTAATAAATTCTCTGTCAGAAGAAATATGAATTACTTGAGAGTCGGGACCATGTTCTGCTTGTGATAACAGATCATAAGCAACATAATCAGGTTCAGTATTGCCATCGGATATTACTAAGACTTCGGTCGGTCCTGCAGGCATGTCAATTGCTATTTCTGTTGTAGAAGAAAGTATGGTCTTTGCCATTGTCACAAAACTATTGCCTGGTCCAAATATTTTATCAACTTTAGTGACTGACTCTGTACCGTATGCTAATGCAGCTATTGCTTGTGCACCACCAATTTTAAACATATCAGTTATTCCACAAAATGAGGCGGCAGTAACAATACTGTCATCAATCAATCCATTTTTATTTGGTGGTGAGCATAAAATACGATTCTTACTACCGGCTAATTTTGAAGGAACTCCTAACATTATGGCTGTTGAAGGCAATGGGTTTCTTCCAGCTGGAATGTATAAACCAATATTGTTTATAGGTTTAATTATTTTTTCACAAAACACCCCAGGTTTAACCTCTATTTTTGAAGAAGGGGAGGCCATGGTATTTTGATGAAATATGGTTACGTTCTCTATTGCTTTTTTGAGCTCATCCTTGATCTGATTTGAAGTTCTCTTTATTGCATTTTTGATCTCAATATCATTCATTTTTAATTGATCAATACTGACACCATCGTATTCCAAGGTCAGTTGCTTTATTGCCTGATCCCCAGAGGATCCTACCTTATCTAAAATAGTTTCTACTGTAGCTCGAATTCTATCGTCTATTGCCACATTTGGTCTCTCAATCAGCCTTTTTTTTGCAGATTTATCTAATTCATTCCAGTTGATTATTTCTTGAATACTCATGAATTACATTAGCATTTTTTCAACGGGCACAACTAAAATGGATGAAGCACCTTTGGCCTTAAGATCTTCCAGTGTTTCCCAAAAAACATTTTCTTTACACACAACATGCAAAGCAACTGTTTCATTTGTGCCTTCAAGTGGAATGATGGTTGGTGATTCTGTTCCAGGCAGTAAATTAGTTATTGAATCTATAGATGCTCTAGGTGCATGCATCATAATGTATTTACTTTCCTTGACCTGCAGCACTCCTTGAATTCGTTCAATGAGCTTATTGACCCAGTTTTCCTCAATACTATCCATTGCTTGCAATGATTTAATGACTACAGCAGTGCTTTCTAATATCGTTTGACCTTCCGATAAGTTATGATCTTTAAGTGTCTGTCCAGTAGAAACTAAATCACATATAAGATCTGCCTTGCCTAAACTTGGAGCCAACTCTACCGCACCTGAGAACTGAGTAACGCTTATATTTAATCCTGCTTTTGAAATATAGTCTGAAACGATATTAGGATAACTTGTGGCAACAGTTTTTCCCTCTAAGTTTTTCAAATCTTGAACAGGTGAATCATCTGGATAAGCAAAAGATAACTTGCATTGTCCAAAGTCTAAATTAGAAACTATTTCAAAGTTTGCCGATGCTTTTTCTAAATTCTCTATTTCTATTTTTTTCTCAAGTGCCTCATTCATCCCTACAATACCCAGTGTGCATAAATTATCCTGAACCAAGCCTGGTATATCATCGTCTCTAACAAACATAAGATCAAATGGCATATTTTCTCCATAGCCAATAAGGTGATTTCTAGTATGACTGATTATTAGTCCACATTTTTTTAACAAACTGATGGTGTGTTCTGTCAACCTGCCTGATTTTTGTATTGCAATCTTTATTCTATTGTTATCCATTATTTTGTACTCGATTGAGAGCGATATCATAACCACCTGAACCATTAAATAAACACCGTGCAACACGGCCAATGGTTGTAACACTTACGCCAGTATAAGAATTGACTTCACGATAGGTATAACCCTTATTAAGTAGTTCTGCTACAGACCAGCGGTCTTTGATGGATTGCAATTCAGCAGGTGTAAAAATATCATTAAAAAATGAACGACATTCATCACTATTCTTTAAAGATTGAACTGCTTTATAAAATCTTTCTTCAGTTTGTTTCTCTTCTTTATTAGTTAATACTCTTTCTATTTTCATTTATATATGTACCATTGTATTAATGTAGTAGTACATTATATGTATTGACTCTAACTTTACAAGTAAAATAATAGGGTATTAATCAAAGAATATTAGATGCGATTGCTGAACCCATTGTGAGCTGTATCGACAACATCCTTATTGCTCAGATCAGCAGTATAGATGCCTTGGTTCAATGTTTCATTAACAGCTGACTCTATGGCTGAAGCTTCTGTTTCAAGTTTTAATGAATGCCTAAGCAATAATGCCAAGGACAATATCATTCCACATGGGTTTGCAATTCCTTGATTCTGTATATCGGGTGCTGAACCATGGATAGGCTCATAAACTCCAAAACTTTCATTGCCAAGTGAAGCCGATGGAATCATCCCAATGGACCCAGTAAGCATTGATGCTTCATCTGTTAAAATATCACCAAATAAATTATCAGCAAGAATCACATCAAAGTCAGATGGTCTGGAAAGAAGATGCATGGTCGCTGCATCTACCAAAATATGTTCCAACTCAATATCTTTAAATTGTGATTCAATTAAATCGGTGGTGACACTACGCCACAATTGCGAAGTCGCCATTACATTCGCTTTATCCACCGATGTTATTTTATTTTTTCTTGCAGATGCTAATTCTATAGCTACCTGAGTTATTCTAATTATTTCATCTTTTGTGTATTGACATACATCCATTGCATCATTTTCATTTCTTTCTTTTTGACCAAAGTAGATACCGCCAATTAATTCTCGAACAAAGACAATGTCCACATTTTCTAAATATTTGTTTTTTATTGGTGAGTTCTCTATCAATTGGGGATAGGTTTTTATATGTCTAATATTGGCATAGACGCCAAGGTCTGATCGCATATCAAGCAAACCTTTTTCTGGTCTTGTTTCTGATTTTGGGTCACTCCATTTAGGTCCGCCAACAGCTCCTAGCAAAACAGCATCTGACTCTTTACACAATACTCTAGTCTGATCAGGGTAGGGCGAGCCTGTTTGATCTATAGCGATTCCACCAAACAAAGCTTCTCTGACTTCTATTTCATGATCGTATTTATCTTCTATAGCGCTTAAGACCTTGAGTGCTTCCTGACAAATCTCTGGTCCAATTCCATCTCCTGATAACAGTGTTACTTTTGCTTTCATAAAGTCCCTTCATATTTCATTATATCGTCTTCATGATTTAGTAAAAAACTCAACTGATCCAAACCATTAATTAAACAATATTTTGAAAAAGCCTCAATTTCAAATTCATGATTATCACCATTATTAAATTCTACTCTTGTGTTTTCCAGATCAATAGTAATATCTATACCAGGATTATCGAGTAACCATTCATGAACGTCCTTGGGGAGAACAATTGGTAATAATCCATTTTTTAATGAATTGTTTTTAAAAATATCTGCAAAGGAGGTACTAATGATTGCCTTAAAACCATAATCAACCAAAGCCCAGGGAGCATGCTCTCTTGAAGACCCGCAACCAAAATTATTTCCAGCAACTAGAATTTCACAACCCATAGACACATCTTTATTAAGAATAAAATCATTATTGGTATTTCCAGAACTATCAAAACGCCAATCAGCAAACAAACACTCACCAATGCCTTCCTTTGATGGCAAGGTTAAAAATCTGGCTGGAATGATCTGATCTGTATCAATGTCCTCATTGGGTAAGTTGACTGTTTTGGCTGTAAATTTTTTAATCTTTTCCAATTTATCTCACCTCATATTTTCTTGGATCTTGAACCGTTCCAGTAATTGCTGATGCAGCAGCAGTCTTTGGGCTTGCCAAGATTGTTCGAGAGCCAACTCCTTGCCTTCCTTCAAAGTTTCTATTGCTGGTACTGACCGCCAATTGACCCTTACCAACAGTGTCGCCGTTCATGCCAAGACACATAGAACATCCTGACTCTCTCCATTCTGCACCGGCTCTTCTAAAAACTTTATCCAGACCTAAAAGTTCTGCTTCTTTTTTCACGCTTTGTGAACCTGGAACAATCAAAGTTCTTGTATTTTCTGAAACTTTCCTGCCTTCCAATATAGTAGCTGCATCCTTTAGATCAGATAGTCTTGAATTAGTACAACTCCCTATAAAAACTACATCAATAGGACGATCCAGTAGAGGTTTTCCAGACTCTACTTGCATATAATTCAATGCCTGTTTAAAACTAACACTTCCTTGATGGTCAGGTATTACACCATTTATGGGCATTACCATACCTGGATTGGTTCCAAATGTAATCATGGGTTCCAGTGAATTAACATCTATATTCACCTCTTTATCAAAGACGGCATTATCATCAGATTTTAATTCAGACCATTTTTTAATGGATTTTTCCCAGTCTGTTCCTTGCGGGGAAAAGGGTCGGTCTTTCAAATATTCAAAAGTTGCATCATCGGGTGCAAACATGCCTGCTTTTGCTCCAGCCTCAATGCTCATATTACAGACAGTCATTCTCTGCTCTAAAGATAAAGAGGAGACAGTATCGCCCCTGTATTCAATAACATGGCCTGTGCCTCCATCGACTCCTATTTCTCCGATTACTTTTAAAATAATATCCTTAGCAGAAACACCATCATTTAAATTACCAGTTAAATTAACAGCAAGTGTTTTTGGTTTTCTTTGAAGCAAGCATTGTGTGGCAAGAACATGAGCGACTTCTGTCGTACCAATACCAAATGCCAAAGCACCAAAAGCTCCATGAGTGCTGGTATGACTGTCTCCACAGACCATTGTTCTTCCTGGCTGAGTTGCTCCCAACTCAGGTCCTATAACATGAACAATACCTCTTCGATCACTATTAAAATCATAAAGTTCAATACCAAAATCTTTACAATTCTGAATCATGTCTCTAATTTGTTGTGCTGGACCTTTCTCCGCGACTACATCCAGATCCTTGAGTGAACTTATGGGCACTGTCGGTGTTGAATGATCCATGGTAGCTAGTATCTTTTTTGGAGCTCGAATTTTTAAATTACTTTCTCTTAAGAGAGTAAATGCTTGAGGAGTTGTTACCTCATGAATGAGATGCAAGTCTATGTATATAATGGCAGGCGTTTCTTCTGTTTCTGGGACTACTACATGCTGTTCCCATATTTTTTCAAATAAAGTTTTACCTTTGGATGCCATGATTTACTCGACTGAATCCAACCAACCCCATTCATCTGATACAGTGTCATCAAACAACCCAAAAAATATTTTTTGTATTTGATCAGTCACAGGTCCTTTAGCACCATTAGCAATCATCAGCCTATCAACACTCTTAATGGGTGTGATTTCAGCCGCCGTTCCAGTAAAGAATAGTTCATCAGCTAGATATAGTTGTTCTCTGGGTATTTCCTTTTCAGAAACTGAATAGCCAATTGAGTCTGCAATCTTAATAACGGAATCCCTAGTTATTCCATCTAAGACTGATGAACTTAGTGGCGGGGTATAGATCTTATCGTCTTTAACTAAAAAGACATTCTCCCCAGCTCCTTCACTAACCATTCCATTTGAATCCAAACATATGCCTTCATCATAACCATTCTCTTTGGCTTCAAATGCCACCAACGTTCCTGATAGATAATTACCGGAAGCTTTAGCCATAACAGGGATAGTATTGGGTGCAATCTTACTCCATGAAGAAATGCAGACATCAACACCAGTCTCTGCGCTTTCTTTTCCAAGATAAGGTCCCCATTCCCAAGCTGCTATTACTGTTTCAACTTCCTCATCAAGCGATGCATGTAGACCAAGATCACCATAACCTCTAAATGCTATAGGTCTTATATATGCTCCATTATTAAGATCATTTGAAGTAACTATTAAGCGGCAAGCATTCATGATTTCATCTAAATCATAAGGAACTTTCATTCGATATATCTTTGCTGAGTTTAAGAGCCTTTTACAATGCTCTTTTAATCTGAATATTTTTGTACCGTCTGGAGTTTTATATGCTCGAATTCCCTCAAAGACTGCAGACCCATAATGCAAGGCATAACTGAGAACATGCACCTTAGCATCTTCCCAAGGTACGAGTTCTCCATTGAACCAGATATTTTTTGTTGGTTTTAATGACATTAAATGTTACCTAATTATTTCTATTTTTATTTCGATCAATTCGATTAATAACTTCCAGATAAGCTAATGCTCCAGATTCAATTATATCAGTGCTAATTCCATGTCCACGATAATCTTGTCCCTCATAATTCACAGTCACAGTAACTTCGCCTTGAGCGTCATCCCCCATACTGACACTGTGGATTTCAAAATTAATTAGCTTTGGATTATATCCTGTAATATTTTCAATAGCTTTAAAAACTGATTCAATGGGTCCGTTTTTTGATGAAATACTTTCTTTAGTATCTTCGATAGTCCCATTCTTATTTTTCAATTTAACTGAAGCTTGAGCTCCCCAAGATGATCCAGAAGATGTTTCTAGGTCCACTAACTCCCAACTACTCATATTTGCTGTTTTTGTATTCAAAACAATGGCTTCAATATCACTATCAAATATATCTTTTTTTCTATCAGCCAGTTTTTTAAATTCTTTAAACGCAGGATTTACCTTATCTTCACCTAGTTCAAAACCTAGTTCTTTGACACGATCTAAAAATGCATGTCTTCCACTATGCTTACCCAAAACTAAATTTGATCTTGCTATACCAACATCTTGAGGCTTCATAATTTCATATGTTGAAGAATGTCTTAACATCCCATGTTGATGAATGCCAGCCTCATGTGCAAAAGCATTGTCTCCAACAATGGCTTTATTTCTTGGTACATGCATCCCCGTTATGGATGATACAAGTCTGCTAGTAGGGTATAACTTAGTGGTATCGATGGATGTTTGAAAATCAAAATACTCTTTTCTGGTTTTAATTGCCATTGTAATTTCTTCCAACGAAGTATTACCAGCTCTCTCACCGATTCCATTTATAGTGCATTCAACTTGTCTGGCACCTGATTCTAAAGCAGCCAAACTATTTGCAACAGACAACCCAAGATCATCATGACAATGAGCGCTAAATATTACTTTGTCACTATTTTTACAGTTACTGATTAAATATTGAAAAAGTTCCCCAAACTCATAAGGAATTGTATAACCCACAGTATCGGGAATATTTATCGTTGTTGCTCCAGCCTCTATTGCTGCATTAACTACTTCACTCAAAAAATCATGATCAGTTCTTGATGCATCTTCAGGAGAAAACTCGACATCATCGCAAAAAGACTTTGCCATCCTTACAGCCTCAAAAGCAGACTTTAGAACTTCTTCTTTGGCCATCCTAAGTTTATGTTTTAAATGAATTTCACTGGTGGCAACAAAAACATGGATACGTTTATTGCTACTTGGCTCTAATGCAAGTGATGCTTGTTCAATATCTTTTTCATTGCATCGAGCCAATGTACAGATAGTGGGTCCATCAATTTCTGAAGCTATAGTTTTTACTGATTCAAAGTCACCAGGAGAAGCAGCAGCAAAGCCTGCTTCTATAACATTAACATTTAGTTCTTTTAGAGCATGTGCAATCTTCAATTTTTCACCCAAAGTCATGCTGCACCCAGGAGCTTGTTCGCCATCCCTGAGCGTAGTGTCAAATATTATTATGTTATTGTCTTGATTCATTCTTACCTTCCCTTAAAAATATAACTTATGTGCGTATCAGCATTTAATTTTTAGTCTTATCAACTATTTTATTCTTGGCAATCCAAGGCATCATTGCTCTTAATTCCAAACCAACCTTTTCAATTGAATGCTTGGATGTCTTTTCTCTGTAATCCTTCATCATTGGGCCTCCCTTGCCGTCATCACTCTTTCGACAATCAGACATAAATTGTTCAGCAAATTCTCGATTCTGTATTCTTTTTAAGATTGAACGCATTTCATCTTTTACTGATTCATTAATGACCTTTGGTCCACTGACATAATCACCAAATTCAGCAGTATTGGATATGCTATATCTCATATTCTGCAGTCCACCCTCATAAATTAAATCAACGATTAGTTTTACTTCATGCAAGCATTCAAAATAAGCCATTTCAGGTGGATAGCCATCTTCAACCAAGACTTCATAACCATTTTGTATTAATGAAGTTAGTCCGCCACATAAGACAGCTTGCTCGCCAAATAGATCTGTTTCGGTTTCATCTTTAAAATTTGTTTCTATAACGCCAGCGCGACCAGACCCTATAGCAGAAGCATAAGAGAGACCTATTTTTTTTGCATTTCCTGATACATCTTTATCAACAGCAAGCAAGCAGGGTACACCAGCACCCATCTCGTATTGAGATCTTACCGTATGTCCTGGTCCCTTTGGTGCAATCATAATTACATCTAAATCGTCTCTCGGCACAATCATTTCAAAATGAATATTAAAACCATGAGCAAAAGCTAAAACAGCGCCTTCTTTAAGATTATTCTCAATCTCACTTTTGTAAGTATCGGATTGCAGTTCGTCAGGCATAAGAATCATAACCATATCGGCATCTTTAACAGCGTCTGATACTTCAGAAACACTCAATCCTGCCGCTTCCGCTTTTGACCAAGACGATGAGTCTTTCCTCAAAGCAACGGTAACATTTCCACCCGAATCCTTTAAATTATTGGCGTGAGCATGGCCTTGAGATCCATAACCAACAATCACAACCTTCATACTTTTGATCAATTCTATGTCTGCATCTTTATCATAATATATTTGCATCCCTATCTCCTTTTTAACAATCTTGTAAAAAAAAACCCCGCTGGTTAACGGGGCTTAAATTATTTATTAACTTTGCAATATTAATAATTCGCCCCATAACTAGGTAAAACTAGCAGTAGTAACCCAAGCAAAATAATACTTTGTGAGTTTAAATCAATTAATATTTTTTCATAATTAAGTTTCATTCTGCAATTATTCATCTTAAGCCTTTGCCTTGTCAACTACTATTCAATAAATAAAGGTTATATATATATGCAAAAAACTAAGATAATTTGTTTATTTATGCTAATTGATAAAAAAAATATTTAATGAATAATTCAAAATTTATTGTTGGACTATATATTGGTTATGATATTATCAACTACTTTGGTGAGGATAGAAGTCCTCCAATTAATTACTTAAAAATCATTCGAGGGAACTATATGAAACATTTTCATAGACTAACGACAAATATAGTAATCATTAGCTTTATGCTAATTGCTATACCTATGATTCTTCCAGCTCAAACATTAAGCCAGGTTCTAAATGGTCAGACAGAGAGAACCTTGTTGGCTCAAGATTCACAACTAAGAGTTGACACCGTTGTAGAACAGACAAGAAAAATGGAAGACAAATATAGAGCCACGCTTAAAGAGATTGATGGCTTACAAATCTACAATAAACTTTTAGAGTTGCAGATTGAAAATCAAGCAAGAGTAAAAGTAGACCTTGAAAAGTCAATTGTTGTTGCTTCACAAATCAATAGACAAATTGTACCAACAATGACAAAGATGATTGAGTCATTGGATCAATTTGTATCACTAGATATTCCCTTTCTTTTGGATGAGAGAACTAAAAGAGTAGACAGCCTAAAAGAAATTATGGAAAGACAAGATGTGACTGTTGCTGAAAAATTTAGAAAAGTCTCTGAAGCTTATCAAATAGAAAATGACTATGGTAAAACTATTGAAACCTATAAAGATACATTAGATGTTGACGGAAAAACTCTACAATTAGATTTTCTTAAAGTAGGAAGAATCTCTTTCATGTATCAATCCATTGATGGCAAAACATCGGGTGTTTGGAATCAGAGAACTAAGCAATGGGAAGATGCAGACTCTCATCGTAATGAAATAAAAATGGGCCTTAAAATTGCTAAGAAACAGATTGCACCTGATTTAGTTATCCTGCCTGTAGACACAGCGGAGACAATATAATGAAAAACTTTAAAATAATTATAGGATTACTTGCTCTAATATCTTTTCCTGTTTTTTCTCAACAAGCTGCAACAACAGTTGATCAATTGCTTGAACGTGTTCAACAAGGCAAAATTAATGACAATGCCGAAAATAAAAAAAGAGAAAACGAGTTTAGACAAAAAAGAAATCAACAAGAAGAATTGTTGGCTGACTCTGAATCCACAAAAATAAATGAAGAAAATAGAAGCACTAGGCTGGAAGCTATTTTTGAAGAAAATGAAGCAGAACTTAATATACTTCAAGAAACTCTAAACGAACGTCTAGGTGCATTAAAAGAACTCTTTGGTGTAATGCAGCAAGTTGCTGGTGATGCTAGAACACGTTTTGAGAATTCTCTCACTAATATTCAATACCCAGATAGAGTCCCATTTCTCGAAGGGCTAGCTAAGAAAATTGGTAGTAATTCAAAATTACCCTCGATAGATGAGATTGAAAGACTCTGGTTTGAACTTCAAAAAGAAATGACTGAATCAGGAAAAGTGGTTAAGTTCTCCACTGATGTTATAGATACAAATGGAACTAAAAACACAATTGAGGTTGTCAGAGTTGGTGCTTTTAATATAGTAGCCGATGGCAAATACCTTAACTATTCAGTGGAAACTGGTAACGTGACAGAAATTCCGAGACAACCAGAAGGAAGACGATTCACTAAAAGTACTTCAGATATATTTGTTGAATCAGATGAAAAAGTTGCTTTTGGCCTTGATCCTACATTGGGTGGTGTCTTAGGTTCTCTAGTTGATAGACCAAACTTAAGAGAAAGAGTTGACCAAGGTGGTATTGTGGGTTACTTGGTTCTGCTTCTAGGTTTTTTTGGTGTCAGTATTGCAATACAAAGGCTAGTGGTTCTTACTGCAGCTGATAAAAAAGTTACTGCTCAACTGGAAAGTGATGTAATCACTGATGATAATCCTCTTGGAAGGGTATTGGGTGTTTATGAAGAAAATAAAAATGTAGACACTGATACACTTGAACTCAAAATGGCTGAGGCAGTATTTAAAGAAACTCCTGATCTCAACAAAGGCCTAATGATTATTAAAGTTATATCAGTTGTTGCTCCATTGATGGGACTACTGGGAACCGTAACAGGAATGATTAAAACCTTCCAAGCCATAACATTATATGGAACAGGTGATCCAAAACTAATGGCTGGTGGTATTTCTCAGGCATTGGTTACCACAGTATTAGGTTTAGTCGTTGCAATACCAACAACTTTGCTGCATACAATTGTTAGTGGAAGAAGCAGAAGGGTTACCCAAATCATCCAAGAACAAGGTGCAGGTATAATTGCTCGTCATTCTGAAAAACATTCAAGCTAAGACATAAATAATTAGTAGAGAGCATTTTATGACTGAAACATTTATAGCAGTGAGAGATTTCCTAGAAATGGGTGGACAGGTGCTTAATGTTATTGCTGTAGTGATATTCCTTATGTGGATGTTAATTCTAGAGAGAATTGCATATTTTCAATCGGAACTTAAAACATTAAAAGCTGCCATTCAGTCTACTTGGAATGCAAGAATGGATAAAAAATCTTGGGCTTCAGAAGCCTTAAGAGAAAAGCTAATTTCCGAATTTAATATGTCAGCAAACCAGTACCTACCAATCATTAAAACCTTGGTAGCTCTTTGTCCATTACTTGGGTTAATGGGAACAGTTACAGGCATGATTGAGGTGTTTGATGTAATGGCAGTATCGGGTTCCGGTAATGCTCGTTCAATGGCCTCTGGGGTATCAAAAGCAACAATACCAACGATGGCGGGAATGGTTGGTGCACTCTCTGGTGTATTTCTTGCAACATTACTTACACAAAAGGTAACCACTGAGGTTGATAGTTTAGAAGAAGAACTTAGTCAAGACGATTAAGACAGATAAAGGATAACTTATTATGAGAAAAAATTTATTTCAGGCAGCTCCAGAAGAAGAAGCCGAAATTAACTTAACACCAATGCTTGATGTAGTCTTCATCATGCTTATATTCTTCATTGTGACAGCCTCGTTTGTAAAAGAATCAGGTCTTGATGTTAATAGACCCGATGCCCCCACAGCTGTCAAAAAAGAGAACGCAAACATTCTAGTAGCAATTGGCTCTAATAATGAAATCTGGATTAACCGAAGAAGAATTGATCCCAGGGCTGTAAGAGCTAATATTGAAAGAATGCATGCAGAAAATCCTGAGGGTTCAGTGATCATTCAAGCTGATAAAAAAGCATTCACAGAAACATTGGTAACAGTTATGGACGCAGCGAGACAAGCAGGAGTTTTTAATGTTTCAATTGCTGCAGAAGAAGATTAAATAAAAGTAAACATGTCTGAAGCAATAGAGCAAACAAATAATAATATCGATCTAGGTAATCCAATAATAAGGATTGTATTAGCTGGCTTTATTTCTATTTTTACTACGTTTTCTATCCTTTGGCTAATGCAAATTCTAATTGCTACTGGTGAAGATTCTATTACTAAAAAAAATGATCTTCGCTTTGTTGATTTTGTCAGAGTTAAAAAAGATGAATCATTGGATACAAAAACTGCAAAACCAAAAAAACCACCAGAGCCAGAAGAGCCACCCCCTGATACACCACAACAACTCGATGATATAGATACATCAGCTGAGACTGTTAATATTGGTGCCGTAGATACAGGTGTCGGTGTTGGTGCTGGAATAGGGGGCTTTAATGCAGGAGAAGGTGAATACCTACCAATTGTTAAAGTAGCACCAATTTATCCCAACAGAGCGCTCTCAAGAGGTATAGAGGGTTGGTGTATCATTGAATACACAGTGACAAGAAATGGAACCACAAGTGGTGCAAAAGTAGTTGAGTGCACAAGCAGCTTATTTGCAAATGCCTCTGTTAAAGCAACGGCTAAATTTAAATACAAACCTCGAGTCATCAATGGAACGCCAATCGATGTTCCTGGGGTTCAACATAAAATTACATTTGAGTTAGAAAGATAGTATGAAAATTAAAATAGTATTATTCATTGTTATTTCTCTTTTAATTAATTTTTTAGAGTTTAATAACGAACATAAAAGCTTGAGCTTCTCATCGGTCTATGCCCAAGAAGAAAACGCTAAAAGAAAAACTAAGAAAACAGGTTCAATGAGTGAAAAAGTTGCTAAGAAACTAGGCGTAGCTCAAGATCTTATAGAAAATGAAAAACTTGATGAAGGATTAAGTGAACTTCAAAGTATATTGGCGTTTAAAAAACTATCGCCTTATGAAAGAGGACAAGTTAACTACTTCTTAGCATATCTGCAATACCTAAAAGAAGACTATAAAGGAGCTATCATTTATTACCAAAAAGTAGTTGATGATGAGAATGTACCCGATGGATTGGTCTCGGCTTCAAGGTTTACTATTGCTCAACTCTATTTTCAGCTAGAAGATTGGACAAACGCTATCAAAGCAGTGGACTCCATTTTAGCTAATGATTCTGCACCCAGACCTGATTTATATATTTTAAAAGGTTCAGCTCTATACCAACAAAAAAAATACAGAGAAATGATACCAATAGTTGAACAAGCAATAACGCTATCGGAAGAAAGAAATGCTTTTAGATTGGAGCAACTGCAAAAAAATGTAACAACAGCTGCATCTGAAAACAGAATTAAATACGATAAAAATAATTTCGATTACATTGTCCTAGCCAATCAAGTGAAAAATAAACTGAAAATGGATTTAGCTTCAACAAGAAAAAGTTCGGATGATTATCCCGTTATAGAAGAAGCCATTAGAGGTTTAGAAACTGATGTAAAAAATCTAGCCATCGGCCCTACAAAAGAACAATGGTGGTTGCTTTTAAGGGCAGCTTACTTTGAATTAGAAGAAATGGATAAAGTTAAAGAAGTTCTTGAACGACTAGTAGTTGAATGGTCTAAAAAAGAATATTGGACTCAGCTTTCCGCTTTTTATGGTCAAGACAGGCAAGAAGAAAGCCAAATGGCTGCTTATCAAACGGCATATCACGAAGGATTCTTAGAAAAGAGTAGTGAATTTGTTCAAATGGCTCAATTGTATCTATCTGTTGAAGTGCCATATGAAGCAGCAAAACTTCTTCAAAAAGCAATGGATGAAGACTTATTGGATAAAGAAGTTAAAAATTGGAAGTTACTATCACAGTCTTGGTTTTTAGCTCAGTATGACGATAATGCAATTATTGCTTTGAGAGAAGCAGCAAAATTATCAGACGATGGAGAATTAGACATAAGACTTGCTAGATCATTATCCAACATAGCTGATTTTAAGGGCTGTGTGGATTCTGCTAAAGTTGCGATCAACAAAGGAGATCTTAAACGATTGGATGATTCATATATCACATTAGGCATGTGTCAATTTGAAGTAGCTATGTATGAGGACTCTAAAGCATCATTTGCATCAGCTAAGATTGATGCCGATGCTAGAAATGAAATTGCTCTAAATGAATGTGCTGCTTCCGAAGGAATGGATAGAGAAACACTAACTGTGACATTGGAAACGCAGAAAGCATTCAAGGATATGGGTAAAGAAATTGAAGGAAAAGTTATTTCGTGCCCAACACCAGCAACTGTAAGAACAGTTCAAAACTGGCAAAAGTTTTTAGACAAAGAAGTTGAAAGAGTTACCTTATTGCAAAACCAAATGAAGAACATAGAAGAACAGTTAAGAAGTGGAGAATCACAAGCCCTTAGCTTCTAATGACTATCGATTAAGCATCGTTTCCTTTAATTGCAAAATAAGTACCCAAGAGCAATAGAAACAGCTGTTCACTAGCGAATAAAATAGATCCTCTTTCTCCAAAGAAAATACCCCAATCAGAATGAGCTATTAACAAAGCACCGATCATTATAATCATTACTGCTCCACCTGATAATCTCGTGATTAAAACTCCTGCTAGATAAGCTCTAGATCCAATTAAACCCCCTGTTAGAATACCAATACCCGATACTATTTCACCCCAGGCAATTAAATGAGCAGTAATTTCAGCTAATGGAATCCCTTTTGATGATAACCAACTAATAAAACTCTGCTGGATTGGAAGTTTTCCATAGCCATGAAGAAAAAAGGAAGTGCCAAGACCTATTCGTAATAAATAGATGGCGTATTTTTTTAATGGAGACGCCAGTTCTTCAAGAAATTTATTTAATTTATTCATAAAAAATAATCATAACAAATGATGATCAGTATGGCTGTTTAAATTCTAAATCAAATCACTAAACATTTTGATAGCAGTGATGCCTAAAAATAAACCAAACAATCTTCGCAGAATATTTTGAGGTATTTTGTGAGCTATTTTCACACCAATTGGAACAAATATTAATGTTACAGGAACTATTAAAATAAAAAATAACCAGTTGATATAGCCAATAGTGTATTCAGGCAAAAGTGAAGACTGGGAAAGTCCAGTAATAATAAAACCAATAGAAGAGGGTATGGCAATAACAGTTCCAAACGCAGCGGATGTTCCTATAGCTTTTTTAATCTCTATACCTGACAAGTTCATAACAGGAACACTGAGAGTTCCACCTCCAATACCCATCATGGCTGAAACGAACCCTATAAAGAGAGGGGCAATATTGAAAATAAGTTTTGGTAACTTTCTTTCTTTTTGGTCTCTCAACATTTGAATTGAAACAAAACCAGCTATTACAGCAAAAAATAAAGTTAATGTTTCAAAAGATAAAAAACTAGCAATAATACTTCCCAATAAAGAACCAAATGCAAGAGGAATAAGCCAACGTTTAAAAACCTTATTATCAAATGCACCTCTATTTCTATGCTGTAGAGCCGATCTGATGCTCGTTGGAACAATGATGAAGAGTGAGGTAGCAACTGCCATATGCATAATAATGGCTTCGTTATAATCCAAATAAGTAAACAAATAAAAGAGGACAGGGACAACCACAATACCTCCACCTACACCAATTAACCCAGCTAATATTCCAGCGATCGACCCTGAGAATAAGATTAGAATAATAATACTGATTATTTCAGTTTGACTTAATACTTCCATGATTAACATTCATTAATAAAAAAGGCCGGTATCGCTACCGGCCAATTATATTAACAATTATCTAAAATTATTATTTAGAAATCGTATCGATATGAGACTCTCCATAATCTTGGCATATCTTGGAATTGAGTGACAAAACCTAAGGTACCAAAATCAAGAGTGGAGTTAGCATTCCTCTCATCAGTACAGTTATTACAACTTGCTATCAATCTCCAGTCACCATCATTAGGTCGATAAGTAACTGTAAAATCAAGCTTGCTCACTGCTGGTCTGTAACCATTGGGAGTATTGTTTTGATTGCTGAAATACTCATCTGTTTTATTGATAACTGCAGTCACACCTACCTCTCCTGACTCAATAGCTTGATCGTATAATAAACCATAGCGATATGAGAAATCTGGAGTTCTTTTTAATTCTTTAGTCGCAAGTCCTTCAGCTCCTGGTCTTAAATCAGTGTAATTGCCTTCAAGTGTTGAAAGGTTAGCAAACAGGGTAAGATTGTCTGATGCTATATATACAAATTCACCTTCTATTCCATCAACCGATGCATCGGCTTTATTAGAATAAACAAAGGCTCCAGTATTTTGATCAATCGCTGTGATTTGAAGATCCGTATAATCTGCACTGAAATAAGTAAGATTCACTCTAACGGTATCGTTAGCCCACTCACTTTTCATTCCCATTTCAAAGTTGGTGACAAATTCAGGCTTAAGATCTTTAAAATCACCAGCAGCTGTAACTCTTGATGCCCAGCCACCGCCCTTAAAACTATCAGCAATACTGGCATAGAACATAAGATCCTCTGACTTCTTATAGTCCAGAACAACACGACTTGTGAATTCATCAGCTTCAAGCTTAGTTTTAGTACCAAGTGCTTCAACCGTTGCATTATCAAAAGGTTGACCTATAGCCGCTGTTGATAACCATCCACTTCGATCCATAAAATTAGCTCGTGTTCTGGCTTGCCATGGAACGCCATTTAAGTCTAAAAACTGTTCTACATTAACTTCTCGTTCATCTTTAGTGAGTCTTCCACCCGCTGTTATGCCCCATCCACCGCCGAGTTCAACTGAGATATCAGCATATATTGCTCGAGCTTCTGTGACGTTGGTTAGATCTCTCATGAATGTTCCAGCCACTGCTCCACCAAAAAGGAATAAAGCATCGCCAAAAAGAACAGCATTATCATCGTCATAATATGATGCGCCTACAGCCCATTGGATTCCTGGATAATTGGCACCATCGACTTCGCCTGTAAAATTAATCTCAAGACTGGTTTGCTGATGATTACTCAGGTTTGGAATGGAGTAAGCAGGAACGATTTGGTCGGAATAATCATTATTGAAGCTATGATCCAAATCACGATCAGCAGCAATGACTTCCATTTGGAAATTATCAAAATCCATTGTTGCTTTCACACTCAAGGCCATTAATTCAGTACTGGCCCAAGTATTTTCCAATCCACTCTCAACTACAAATAAATCATCTCCACAACAAGCGCTCAGTTTATTAGAGCCTTGAGCTCCTCCAGTATCATCTTGAGAGTACTCTGCTGAGAATAAAATCTCTGTGCGATCATTAGGAACATACATTAGTTGTGCTCTGGCGCCTCTGGCATCTCTTTTCCACTGGTCTTTATTCAAGGTGACATTCTGTAGAAATCCATCTTCTTGATCAATATAGAAAGTGGTTACCTTAGCGAAGAGATTATCAGCTAATGGAAAATTAAGTTTTCCAGAAGCTTCTATAGTGTTGTATTCACCATACGCAATATCAAACCAGCCTTCAGTTTCCTCAGTTGGCTTCTTGGTAATAATACGAACTGCACCACCCGTAGTGCTTCTTCCATACAAAGTACCTTGTGGTCCTTTCAGGACTTCAACGCTCTCAATATCATACAATCTTGAATTGTTAGCAATTTGTCTTGATAAAAAGACGCCATCAACAAAAGTTCCTACTGCCGGATCAAGAGTTGATACGGATTCATCTTGCCCTATACCTCTTATGAAATATGCTGCTGCTTGTGGTAGACCCACATTAGTAACACCAACCATACCCGGTACATTTCTCACTAAGTCAATTGTATTTGTAACTGCGAGACGTTCGATATCATCGGATGAAAAAACCTGGATAGAAATGGGTACTTCTTGCAAAGATTCAGATCTTTTTTGAGCTGTAACCACAATCTCTTCTAGGCCACCTTCATTTTGAGCATAGACATCTAATGTTAGTATTAGTGACGCTGCAATCAATGAAAATATCGATAGTTTTATATTCTGCTTCATTATCTATTTCCCCGTATATAATTAAGTATGTAAATTCTACAGCAGAATAGATCAAATTGTAAAAACTAATGCAAATAAAATGATAAATCTTAAACTTTAATTATTCTAATTTTATTAGTAAATCAGTTCTATTAGCTCATTATTCAATCCGCGTTCAATCACACATTTGGATTGTTCTAAGTTAGGCAAGTGAGATTGATAACTATTGATCATTTTATTTCGGTCATACAACTTAAATGAAACTATCGATATGCCTGGCGATAAGTAACCTTGCGAAACAGATCTTTCCGATGCTTCTTTTGGCATTTCATCCAATTCAATTAAGCATTGATCCCTGATTGCAATTGCAGCAGCATTGTATTTTGTACTTTCAGGTAAATTAAAAGCCTTTGATATCGAGCGAATCCTAGATTCCATAATTGGTGCTTTTTCTAAGTTAAATAAATTTGAATAATAATCCTGCATGGAATTGATCGACTTACCTGCCAAAATTACAATGAATGTTTGATCAACACTGCATCTGGGAATGGGACTATCAAATTCTTCAATTTTTCTTTTAAATTGAGTTAGATAAAGTATTTCCTGAGCTGGGCCTATAACTTGCATTGCTCTTATATCACTTGTGAATGATAGGTCTGCTGGCGGACCGATAATCTCAAATGGTGACTCTCGTATAATTTCTTCCAATTCATCCACATTCTCTACAATCACCTCAGCAGCATTCCAGCCATAAGACTTAAAAGGAATATAATTAGATTGATTGGGTTGCAAAACGAAACGAAACGAAAAGTCATCTGATTTTTCAGGCTGCATAATTATATAAGGAGCATCAACTAATTTTTCAGCTCCCCAGTTATGAGCTTCATCATGAGTTATAAAACCTGTCTTTATGGAACGATATCCCAAATATTTAGAATAAGTTTGCTCCATAATATCAAGATCAGATGCACCAATAGTGATTGCTGATATTCTTCCAATATCCATCTTAAACCTCGTATCTAAAAAATAGAGAATATCATAATATTTGTATACACTTGCATATCAAATATTAAATCTTATAAAGGAGATATTTTGTGAGTAAAGTTTCACTACTTGAAGTAGGACCAAGAGATGGATTGCAAAGCGAGCCAAAAATACTTCCAACAGATGTTAAAAGAGATTTTATAATTAAAACAATGGATGCTGGAATTAAACAAATTGAAGTAACCAGCTTTGTGCATCCAAAAAAAGTACCGCAAATGGCTGATGCTGAAAAGTTAGTAGAAAGCCTTCCTGACCGTGATGATGTTTCTTATATTGGATTAATTATGAATCAACGAGGTTTCGAAAGAGCTCGAGATTGTGGCATTGATGAAGTGGGGATGGTGATAGTCAGTACTGATACATATAATATGAAAAATCAAAATGTAGTCACACAAGAATCTATCGATAATTGGCTTAGAATAGCATCCGATGCAAAATCAGCAGGCATTAGAACCAATGTAATTATCGCCTGTTCCTTTGGTTGCCCTTACGAAGGTGAAGTTGATCCTGAACTCATTGCTTCCATTGCTGAAAAAGTCCTTGAAGGTGAACCCAATATTCTAGGATTAGCTGATTCAGTTGGTGTTGCTGTTCCCAATCAGGTTAAAAAGACCTTTTCGCTTATTAAAGAATTAGCGCCTAATATTCCTCTTAGAACACATCTGCATAACACTAGGAATACAGGTCTAGCTAATGCTGCTGCTGCTATTGAAGCGGGTGTCACTATTATTGATGCCTCCACAGGAGGCATTGGTGGTTGTCCATTCGCACCGAAAGCTACTGGCAATATTCCTATGGATGACTTACTTTATATGCTTGACAGATCGGGTATTGAAACAGGTGTAAATTTAAAGCAAATTGTTAGCACCTCCGAATGGTTAGAAGAAAAATTAGAGCATTCGGTTCCAGCCATGGTTCCTAAAGCAGGAATTTTTCCAGAAAATGCTGAAATAAATTTCCAATAAAAGTATTATTATCCATCTAAACTTAAAAGATAACTGTTAAATCTGGTTTAGTAGAATTCAGGAATAGTAAATTTAAGATAAAATATTCTTTAGAACAAACAAGTAAAATTTAGGAGAGAAAATGAGCTATCGACTAGGTGTTGATGTAGGAGGAACATTCACTGACCTTCTTTTAGTCAACGAAAAAACAGGGGCACTTCATACAGCAAAAGTTCCCAGTACACCGGATGATTCTTCAAGAGGTGTTTTCAATGGTATTCACAAGGTTTGCGAGAAGGCGAGTATTGAGCCAGGTGAGATCACTTCTGTAATGCATGGTACAACAGTTGCAACAAATACGATCTTAACCGGTACAGGAGCAAAAGTAGGTCTTATAACAACTAAAGGTTATCGTCAGGTTCTGCAGATCGCAAGATCCTTTGTACCAGGTGGTTTAGGTGGTTGGGTTATCTACAATAAAAGTGATCCTTTAGCACCATTAGCTCTGACTATTGAAGCTGATGAAAGGATGTCAGCAAAAGGTGAGGTTATTTCCAGTTTGAAAGTAGGGAAACTTGCTAATGACATTAAAGAATTATCTAAAAAAGGAATTGAAGCAATAACCGTTTCGTTAATAAATTCTTTTGCTAATGACAAGCATGAAAAAGAAATTAGAACACAAATAAGAAAGAAAAAATTATTGCCAAAGATTCCTGTTTCTCTTTCATCAGAAGTTGTTCCAGAAATGCAAGAATATGAAAGAACAATAACGACTGTAGCTAACTCATATGTCAGACCAAAGGTGGCTGAGTATGTTAAGAACCTTCAAAATGGTCTGAAGAAAATGAGAAAAGACATCAAGTTACAAATTCTAAGATCAGACGGTGGATTAGCCTCTGCAAAAGCATCTTCAGATTCGCCTGTAAATCTATTGATGAGTGGACCTGCAGGAGGCGTAACTGGTGCTATTTGGATTGCTAAACAAGCAGGTTATGAAAATCTTCTAACTTTTGATATGGGTGGAACATCCACTGATGTATCACTGGTAAAAGATGGAGTTGCTGAACAAAGTAGAGAAACAACAGTAGGAGATGTGACTGTTCGTGCTTCCTCTGTTGATGTGAGAACGGTGGGTGCAGGCGGAGGTTCTATTGCTCATGTACCTGAACTAACCGGTGCATTAAGAGTAGGTCCTCAAAGTGCAGGAGCAGAACCTGGTCCTGCGGCTTACAATAAAGGGGGTACAGAACCCACAGTAACTGATGCCAATGTAGTTTTAGGTTATATGCCATCAGGAGTTGAGTTGGGTGGAGACTCGGAATGGAAGATAAGAAAAGATCTAGCTCAAGACTCAGTAAAACCCATAGGACGTGCATTAGGATTATCTATGAATAAAGCAGCTGAAGGTATCATTGATATTGTAAATGAAACTATGTATGGCGCACTTCGATTGGTTTCCGTTGAGAAAGGATACGATCCAAGAGAGTTTGCTTTAATTGGTTTTGGTGGAGCCGGTCCATTGCATGCCAATGCTCTTGGTAAGCTAATTAATTCTTGGCCAGTAATCATACCGCCAGGACCAGGCGTACTATGTGCTTATGGTGATGTTACAACTAATATTCAAGATGAATCGTCTATGTCATTTATTAGAAAATTTAAAGACACTAGTAAACAAGAAGTAGTAAAGATCTTTACTGATCTTGAAAAGAAAGCCTCTAAAACATTGGATGCTGAGGGCTCTCCTAAGAAAAATAGATCAACCTCTTTTCAAGTTGATATTAGATATCATGGCCAGGGCCTTACTATCACAGTAGATTTTGAGTTATCGGATCTTAAAAAGAAAGGGCTTGATGCTATTGGTGATAAGTTTGATGTTCAGCATGAACAACTCTTTACATTCTCTTTGGATGCTGAAAAAGAATTAGTAAACCTTAGGGCTGTAGTGAAAGACAAAGCATTAAGTATAAAAGCTCCGTCGGTTGGTAGAGGCAGTAAAGAGCCTACGAAAAAATCAATCATTGATGATAACGCTGAAGTCTTTATGGAAGGAAAAAAACAAATAGCTACGATATACAGACGTTCGCTATTAAAACAAGGCAATGTTGTCCAAGGTCCAGCGATTGTGACTGAGATGGATTCAACGACACTAATTTTATCAGGCCATAATGGCAAAGTTGATAAATTCGGCAACATTCTAATTAACCCAGACGCTTAAGGGAGTAAGAAATGACAGCAAAATTAATACAAACCAACAATAAACCATTCAAAAAAGTTAAACTTGATCCCATCACTCTTGATGTGATAGAAAATGCAATGTTCTCAGCCAGATGGGAAATGGATGCAGTGTTATTTAGAACTGCTATGTCACCAGGAATAAGAGAGCAGGGTGATGAGTTTCCAATGATTGCCAATCTTGAGGGTAAGATGGTCGTAGGACAATTTGGTAGCTTTATTCATGGCTTTAAAGAAGCTTTTGAAGGGACTATCGAAGAAGGTGATATGTTCCTTACTAGTGATCCTTATTCATGTAATGGTGCCGTCAGTCATAATAATGATTGGCTTCTTCTTAGACCTATTTTTAAAGATGGAAGACTGATCAGTTATGCTGCTATGTTTGGTCATATGACTGATGTGGGTGGCAAAGTACCTGGAAGTTTACCGACAGATGCAACAGAGATTTTTGAAGAAGGTATTAGAATTCCGCCAACAAAGATTTACAAAAAAGATGTGCTTCAGGAAGATATGCTTGAGCTAATACTTCATAACTGCAGATTACCTCAATGGAATAGAAGTGATTTCAATGCCATTGTAGCGTCAATTAGAACAGCAGAAAAAAGAGTTATTGAAGCCGCAGAAAGATTCGGTGACAACGTTTATTACTCTGCACTAGAAGAACTTCTGGATCGTAACAAAAAAGCGATGGCTAAACTCATTAAAACAACAGTGCCTACTGAAAAACAATACTTTGAAGACTATATTTGTGATGACGGCTTGGAAATGGGTCCTTATAAAATCAAATGTGCTATGTGGAGACAAGGTGATAAAGTTATTTTTGATTTTGAAGGAACTGACCCTCAGTCAACCAGTTCAATTAATTTCTTCTTAAATGAAGAGATGTTTAAAATGTTTTGTGGTGTTTATATGATTATGGTGTTCGACCCTGCAATTATGTTTAATGATGGTTTTTATGACCTGATGGAAGTCAGAATCCCTGATGGCAGTATCTTAAAACCAAAATATCCTGCAGCTCTTTCATGTAGGACTCATGCATTAGGAAGAATATTTGACGTACTTGGTGGTTTATTAGGACAAGGAGCACCTGACTTCCTCTGTGCAGCAGGATTTTCAGACAGTCCACATTTAATGTATTCAGGCTACGACAAACACGGTGAATGGTATCAACTCTATATGATTGGATTTGGTGGTGTTCCTGGAAAACCAATGGGAGATGGTCCTGATGGTCACTCTCTATGGCCCAGCTTTACCAACGTACCTAATGAATTTCTTGAAAGTTACTTTCCCTTAGTAATAGAAGAATACTATACCGTTCCTGATTCAGGAGGAGCAGGCTTTCATCGTGGAGGAAATGCTTTAGCAACCACCTATAAGTTTTTAGAACCAGGTAATGTATCGATACATGACGACCGATGGCTCACTTATCCATGGGGTGTAAATGGTGGACATCCAGGCGCTAGAAGTACTAAAACATTGGTACGAAAAAATGGTGATACTGAAATTCTTCCCTCAAAATGCGATCGGTTACAAGTCTGTGAAGGCGACACACTTTACCATGTCACCTGGGGTGGAGGTGGTTGGGGAGATCCATTCACAAGACCTGCTGAAAGAGTTGCTTTTGATGTAGAAGCAGGATTGCTAACAAGAAATGGTGCTAAAGATAATTATGGTGTGATTGTAAAACCTGATTATAGTGTCAGTAAAGCCGCTACGACTAAATTAAGAGCAAAAATGTCTGCAGCCAGAGGTAAAACAAAATTGTTTGACAAAGGTTTTGAAAGCATTGCTGAACTCAAAAAACGATGTAAAGCAGAAACAGGCTTGGATGCTCCAAGCGATCCAGTATTCCAAACTTGGGTAAAAGCCGCTTCTTAAGGCTAAAGTATCAAAAGGCATAGCTCTTAAGAGCTATGCCTTTTTTTCATGAATATGAATATCGCTTTGTGGATAGGGTATTGAGATCCCTTTTTTATCAAAAGTCTTCTTTATATTTTCTAACAAAGAATACATTACAGGAAGATAATCCGAAGAATTTACCCAGGGCCTAACAATAAAATTAACGCTGCTTTCAGCCAACTCAGAAACTGCTATTTGAGGTTTAGGTTCGGTTAGTATTCGCTCTTCATTATCCAGTATAGTCTGCAGCACTTCCTTAACTTTATCCAAGTCATCTTCATAACTGCAACTTGCAATAATATCTATTCGTCGAGTGGGTTGTTCGGAATAATTAGTAATACTTCCATCCATTATCGAACCATTAGGAACAACAATGGACTTATTATCCGGAGTTCTTAAAACAGTGGAGAAAATTTGTATGTCTTTAACTGTGCCAACATTAGTGCCGGCTTCTATATAATCACCCACTTTATATGGTCGAAAAATAACAATAAGAATTCCAGCTGCAAAATTAGCTAATGAGCCTTGCAAAGCCAATCCAATCGCTAAACCAGCCGCACCTAAAAGAGCAATAATTGAGGTAGTTTCGACACCCAATTGATTGATAGCAGCCACAAATATAATTACTGTAAACACAGTATTGAGTAAATTAGCTATAAAGATTCTAACGGTTTCTTCGGTATTAGCTTTCTCCAGTGCTACCTTGATAACCTTAAGCAGTATTTTAACTAATTGCTTACCAACAATTACTACAATCAATGCCGTCAACAGTTTGAGGCCAAAACTACTAGTAATTTCTATCGCATAGTTGATTATTTCTTGAGGAAGTTCTTTATTCATATACCTTTCTCTTTTTACAAAATTATGTTCTGTATACTATCATTTAAGAAATATGAAATAGAATAATTTTATAATCATTTTCATATCTGTATGTAAATTTAGTAAAGTATTATCATTAAAATAGAAGGTTATAATTATGCAAGCACCAATCAATAGAAGTCTTTTCGCCATCATTACCACCCTATTATTAGTGTCTGTTTTTTTAATTAGCCCAGCACAACTTCCTGTAATTATATATAAAGCAAGTTTAGTAACACTTGCTGCTATTCTGGGTTATTGGATTGATTATCTTTTATTTCCTCATATGAGGCCTGGAATTAATGATGGTAAAGACCAGGACCCAATAATAAGATCGTCTATCGCAATTAGAAGAGCATTGATTATACTTGCGACAATCCTTGGTATGTCTCTTGCCTTATGAAAAAACTTTTCTTCTTATTTACTTTCTTACTTCTATCCATGCCAACCCAAGCATCCGAACCAAGAAATAGCCTTAAATATAAAAGAGATTTGATTCGTTACTCTAGGATTACTTGGGGAATGGATGCGCCAGTTGCATTATTTGCTTCACAGATTCAACAAGAAAGTTCATGGGATTACCTTGCTAAAAGTCCTTATGCAGAGGGCCTAACTCAATTCACACCATCAACTGCAAATTGGTTGAAAGAGCTCTATCCTGAGCTTTCTAATGGCAATGTCTACAATCCAATTTGGTCGATTCGTGCGATGCTGCTGTTTGATCAATGGCTTGATAAAAACATTAAAACAAAAAATGAATGCAATCAATGGGCAATGATACTCAGCTCTTATAATGGAGGTTTAGGGTGGTTAAAAAAAGATATTCAATTGGCATCATCAAAGGGTAAGAATCCAGAATTGTGGTGGAATAATGTAGAGCTTTATAGTTCAAGAGCAGACTGGGCAATAAAGGAGAATAGAAATTATCCAAGAAAAATACTGCTCAATCATCAATCCAGTTATTCCAATTGGGGGAGGGGAGTTGCTTGCTAAAGAGTAAAACCTATCCTGAGACTATCAGATCGAAACTTGAATTTGATAATCTCTTATAACCGTCATTCGTTATTAAAATTGTATCTTCCATATGAACTGAACCCCAACCAACTTCTGTAAAAGGCATATCAATATTAATCACCATATTTTTCTCCAATACTTGGCTTTCTTTTACACCCGGCTGAGTGCCAAATAATTTTGGGTCATCCGTATGTTCGAGTCCTAGACTGTGCACTATTGGATTCCTAAAATTCCTAAAGCCAACTTTTCTTACATAATTACCAACTTCATTTGAGATCTGTGAATAAGTAGCTCCAGGATAGAGGTACTCTTTTGCTTTGGACCAGCCCTCTAATAAGGATTGATGTTTCTCAATATGTTCTTGTGTTGGGTTCTTTATTACTGCACATCGTCCGAAATCACCATGATAGCGCTCAAACTGTCCCAAAGCATCAAACATAATGGGTTCATGTTTTCTGCATCTTCCATCTGGCAGCTCTCCAACACCGCACATAAGATATACACCTCTACCCCCTCTTTTTGCTATCTCACTCATATAATGATTTTCAAGATCACTCCATTTTAAATCTTCTTTCATAAAATTAATTGCACTAAGCATTGCCTCTTCATTTATGATTGCTGCCTTTTGTAGAATCTTAATTTCATTTTCGGTTTTCACCATTCGCATCTCATTGAATAAGTGAGGTTTATACATACATTCAACATTTATATTCTTTTCTTTTTCAAGCCATCTCTCAATTCTCAAATCGTCTATTAAGATTCTCTTACCATCTAAATGAGAAGATTTAATGGCTCTAACCAAAGCTTGAAAAGAATTTTCACTGTAACTATCCTTAAAATTCTCGACTATACTCTTCCAGCTTTCTTCACGCTTTGTTAATTTTGCTGTTTGATTTATTGGCCAACCTTCATAGTCTATTCCTTTTGGCGAATTATCATCAAAGGAATGACCATCACCATCTGAAGTATAGGCAAAAATATTTTTTATCCATGGCCAACCTTTTGTCTCAATTCTTCTAATCTCTAAGGCAGGGATAACCATAGATGGTTTTTTATCAGAATTTCTTGGTAATACTGAAAAGTAAGAACCATCGAAGCCTGATGGTGTATTAAAAAATCCCCAATAACCTGAAAAGTAGTAAAAGTTTATGGGGTTCACTACAACCAATCCATCAATCCCCTCACGATCAAGAATTGATTCTACTCTTGTTTGATTAACCAACTTAACTGACATAATGTTACCTTGCCTTTGAATGATATTCAGGATTTGGCTTGAGGTCTAATGCAGCCGCCATTCTGTTACTCATATTATAAAATGATGCCACGGCTGCAATATCCCAAATATCTTCATCAGTAAAGCCACTCTGGCGTAGCTTCACTCTATCATCTTCACTTATAGACTCGGGTGAATCAGTCATTTTCCATGAAAAATCTAACATAGCTTTCTGTCTATGATCAAGAGAGGCAGCTTTGTAATTTGAAACCAATACTTCTCCTAAAGATGGATCTTTTGACAGATGTCTAACCGCTGCCCCATGAGCAACTATACAATAGTGACACCGATTATAAGAAGAAACAACAACAGCTATCATTTCACGCTCAAGTTTTGTAAGTCCTGAATCATCCAGCATTAGGTTGTTATAAAATCCCATAAAATGATCTAATTTCTTCTCATCAAAACTATAGGCCAATAGAACATTAGGAATAAACCCAAGCTTATCTTTGCATTCGTTAAAATACTTTTGGGTTTCAGGTTTTAGGTGATCTGTTTTAATAATTTTATTCATTTCAAGCGATGAAATATAATCAGATTTTGGCATGCCTTTTCCTCTATGTTATTTTTATAATGAAATATCTATTCTGTTATTATGATCTTATTTTCAAATTCTTAAAAGGAGAAATGTATGCCAACTGTTTTTGTTACTGGAGCTAATAGAGGCTTGGGTTTTGAACATGTTAAGCAATATGCTAATAAGGGCTGGAAAGTTATAGCATGTGCAAGAAATCCTGAAAAAGCAGATTACTTATTGGATCTTCAGAATAAATATGGAGAAAACTTCATTATAGAAAAACTTGATGTAACTAATCATCATTCTATCGATAGCCTTGCCAATAATTACCAAGATACGGCTATTGATGTTCTTATTAATAATGCAGGAATCCTAGGGCCAGAAGGCATGCCGGGAGCCATGGAATATCAGAAAATTGATAATATGGATTATGAAATATGGCGAACTATCATTGAAGTAAATTTATTATCACCTTTTAAGGTTGCTACAGCTTTTCATGATCACATTGCAAACAGTGAAAAAAAAATCCTAGTTATGATGTCAAGTGACCTAGGCTCTGTAGCACAAAATAACTTTGGCGGACTTTATTCTTATAGAGCTAGTAAATCGGGGCTTAATATTATTGCTAAAGGTATGGCTAATGATTGGAAAGATATTATTACCATCGCATTAGCACCCGGTTGGTGTAAAACTTATCTGGGCGGTGATACAGCAGAAGTTGAAGCCGATGATAGTGTTGAGAACCAACAAAATATGTTTGAAACTTTAACACCTAATAATAGCGGAATGTTTCTTGATCGCTTTGGCAAAGAGGTTGCTTGGTAGACTAAAATATAACTGTGGTTGCCTTTGTCTTCAAGTAAGCTTCTAGGCCTTCTGCACCAAATTCTCTTCCCCATCCAGACTGCTTGTTGCCACCAAAAGGTATGGCGGGATCAACCGCAGCATGGCAATTAATACTGACCTGTCCAGCATCAATAAGCATAGCCATCTTATGTGCAATTGAGATATCTTGCGACCATACACTTCCCGATAAACCGTAAGGTGTGTCATTGGCTTCTGATGCAATTTTTTCTAAATCTTGACTGGAAAATGATTGGGCACACAAAACTGGTCCAAATATCTCTTCCTTAGCAATCCTCATGCCTCCATCTACGTTAGAGAAAATTGTTGGTTGGACAAAATGGCCTTGATCGCCATAAGAATTTCCACCCGTTAAAAGTTCAGCACCTTCTTCAAGGCCTATACCTATATAAGACATAACTCTTTCTTTTTGAGTTTTAGAAATCAATGGTCCAAAATCATTACCAGGAATAAGCCCATGTCCAATTGTAAAAGCCTCAGCCATTTCTTTAATACCAGCAATTACAACTTGATAAATATCCTCATGCACAAACAATCGAGTACCAGCCATACAATTCTGGCCTTGAAGAAAAAAACAAGCACGCGCTGCTCCTGGTATGGCTTTTTCTAAATCAGCATCAGGAAAAATCACTACAGGATTTTTACCTCCAAGCTCAAGGGTTACTTTTTTAAGATTCCCAATAGAGGCTTCAACAATTTTCTTACCCACTTCAGTCGAACCCGTGAATGTTATCTTATCAACACCAGGATGTTCTGATAGCGCTTGACCTGCTGTTTCCCCATAACCGGTAACAATATTAACAACGCCCGGAGGGATCCCAGATTTTTGTATCAGTTTGCCTAAAAATAAAGCCGATATTGGAGTCAATTCAGCAGGCTTCAAGACAATTGTGCAGCCAGCTGCTAAAGCTGGACCTAGTTTGAGTATGGCAAATATGAGTGGAGAGTTCCAAGGGATAATTGCGCCCACAACTCCGATTGGTTCTTTTCTAGTGTATGTCAGTGATTCTCCGTTGATAGCACCTGCTGGTGAGACTGGAATTGTCTGTCCATGAAGTTTATTAGCCCAGCTTGCAAAATATCTCAGCAGTGTTGTGCCATGACTGGCAATTGAATACTGAGCCAATTCCAGCGGCATACCATTATCAAGGACTTCTATTTCTGATAATACTGAAAAGTTAGCCTCAATATCATCTGCCAAACGATCAAGCATACGAGCACGATCATGTGAAGTTATTTTTGACCACTCTCCAGTCAATGCTTTTCTAGCAGCACCCACAGCAGCATCAATATCTGCTGCATTACCAGAATCAACTTCTGTTAAAAGTTGTTCATTTGCAGGATCAAAAACTTCAATTTTTTCATTTGAAGAAGAGGGCATCCATTCGCCATTAATTAAAAGTTGATGATTGGAATTTAGAAATTCTTTTACTTCATCAGAAATAGTAAATTGTTGGTCATTTGTCATAAAGAATCCTTTTTTTAATTCATATGATTTTTTCTTAGTTCATAGTTTACAATGAAAATATCTCATGATTAAACAAACTTTAAAATTATTAACAACATTTGAGAAATCCATTACATTTTTTGCTTTTCTAGTTTTGGTTAGTGTCATGTTTACTGATGTGGCTATTAGAGAAATTACTGGGACTGGGCTGCATTGGTCTAGGCAAGTGGGGGTCTATGCCAATCTGTTTGTTGTTATGTTTGGCTTGGGAGTTGCATCTTCTGAAGGTGCTCACCTACGACCAAAATTTGCTGACAGCTGGCTTCCAAAAAGAATGGAGCCTTTATTAATAAGGTTACAAGAAGGTTTTATGTCTCTTTTTTGTTTGCTCTTTGCACTCATTGCCTTCCAAGTGGTCGCAGAAACTTTTAGAGACGATGTGCAATCAATTGTATTAAGAATGGCTATCTGGCCCTTCCAGATGGTTATACCAATCGCTTTTCTGATAGCTGCGATGAGACATTCAATTTATGCAATTCATCCTAAATATAGACCTCAAAATGAGGCTATTGAATATGAATAAATCTACTTCAAGCAATTCATGACTACGATACTCTTACCCATTATCATTATTGTTTTATTTTTACTAAGACAAAATCTAATAGTCATTCTAGGTACTGTTACTGCCTATTCTTACTGGGCTTTTGGTGATGCTGTAATCAGCAATATAGTCGTTGATGCATGGGATGCTGCTAATAAAGATATTCTTTTATCTATTCCTCTATTCATACTGGCAGGAAATATAATGTCGAAAGGCGGCATGGCTTCAAGACTGATAGATTTAATGACGGCACTTACAGCTCCGATTCCAGGTGGCTTAGCTATTGCAACAATTCTCTCGTGCGCAGCTTTTGCTGCAGTTTCAGGATCCGGTACCGTGACATTATTAGCCATAGGTACGCTTATGTATCCTGCGTTGCTCAATGCCGGTTATCCAAAAAAATTCGCTCTAGGTGCATTATGTGCTGCAGGTACTTTAGGTATCGTAGTCCCACCAAGTATTCCACTTATTCTCTATGGAATAATGACTCAAACCTCCATAGGTGATTTATTTATTGCAGGAATAATGCCTGCATTGTTACTGACTTTTCTTATGTTGGGTTATGCGATCTTGCAGAATTTTGGACACCGAGAAGGTAAATGGGATATAAAATATATTCTAAAAACTCTTCAAAATGGCATTTGGGCATTACTCATGCCAATAATCATCCTAGGAGGCATCTATACAGGCTACTTTACAGCAACTGAATCAGCTGCTGTTGCGGTTGTTTATTCTATTGTTATAGAAATATTCATCCACAAAGAAATGAAGTTTAAAGTTTTATTTGATGTGGTATCAGACACAACTAAGCTATTAGGTTCTTTGTTTCCAGTTTTAATGATAGCTCTCAGCTTGAATGTTTTTTTAACTTATGAAGAAGTACCTCAAAGTCTAGTGGCTTGGCTCAGTCAAAGAATCGACAATCCTGTTTCTGCTCTTTTAGGAATTAATCTTTTTCTACTATTGATAGGCTGTATTATCGACATAGGTTCTGCAATACTAATTCTAGCTCCTATGCTTAATCCAATTGCAGAGTCACAAGGAATTGATCCGATTCATTTTGGAATTATCATGGTCATGAATCTTGAAATTGGTTACTTAACTCCGCCATTGGGGCTCAACCTGATAGTTGCTATGGGAGTTTTCAAAGAGAGCTTTTGGACTGTTTGCAAGGCGGTAATACCATTTTTAATCATTATGTTAGTTGGATTAATGTTGGTATCGTTTGTTCCTAGGATTGCATTATTTATGGTTCAATAAACTTTTATGTAATAAGATATAGCTAAAATTTACCGTTAAAGAATAAATATCAATTAAGGAGATTACTATGACAATCAGTGCAGGAGATAGAATTCCAGAGATTAGCCTTACAACAATGACTAATGAAGGACCTACACCCGTAAGTTTTACAGACTTATTCGAAGGCAAAAGAGTTGCATTATTTGCAGTTCCAGGAGCTTTCACACCAACTTGCTCACAAGAACATTTACCTGGATTTGTGAATCAGGCACATCAATTAACAGACAAAGGTATCGATACTGTTGCTTGTATCTCTGTTAATGATGTTTTTGTAATGGATGCATGGGGCAAAAGTCAAGGAGCCGATGGTAAAGTAATGATGTTAGCTGATGGAAATGGGGAATTTACAGCAGCTCTTGGATTAGAACTTGATGCATCAGGTTTTGGAATGGGCTCACGATCACAACGCTTCTCCTTAGTTGCTAATGACGGTGTCATTGAAATACTCAATGTTGAAGAGGGCGGTTTTGAAGTCAGCAGTTGCGAGTATATGCTTGAACAAATCTAACTGAGATTTTGTCAATGAATAAAAAAATTGTCTTGAAAAAGACTCCTATAGGTATACCTAAAGAGAGTGATTTCAAATTAGTTGAAAGTCCGTTACCAGAACTTAGGAAAAATGAGGTTCTTACAAAAACTATCCATCTTTCACTAGACCCTTATATACGAGGCGTAATCACTGGTAAGCATATCTATGCTGAAAAAGTAAACATTGGAGACACCATTGTAGGTAGAACAATAGCAAAAGTCATTGACTCAAAAAATAGTGATATCCAAGTTGGGGAAATAATCATGTGTTCTAATGGGTGGCAAGAATATGGGGTATCGGATGGTGAAGGTATTAGAAAAATAGACCCTTCATCAGCTCCTCTCAGTACCAATCTAGGAATACTGGGCATGCCTGGCTTAACAGCTTATGCAGGCTTACTGGTTTATGGTGAACCGAAAAAAGACGATGTAGTTGTTGTCTCAGCAGCCAGTGGCCCTGTGGGTTGTATGGTTGGTCAAATTGCACAAATACATGGCGCTAAAGCTATAGGTATTGCTGGTAGTGAAGAGAAATGTAATGTGGTTAAGGAAAAATTTGGCTTTGCTGAATGCATTAATTATAAAACTGAAAATTTGAGTGAAAGGATCAAGGAGGTCTGCCCCAATGGTCTAGATATCTACTATGATAATGTGGGTGGTGAAACTCTTGATATCATGACTAAGAATCTAGCAATGTTTGCGAGAATCGTTTTATGTGGTTTCATGACTCAATATAATCTAGCGACGCCTCCACCAGGACCAAACTTAGGTCCAATTGTTGGATCTAGAGCGAGCATTAAAGGGGTTGTGGTTTATGATCATTATGACAAACAACAAGAATTCATTACACTTGCTTCACAGTGGCTAAAAGAGGGTAAAATAAACTACATAGAAGATGAGGTCTTTGGTATTGAAAACACACCTATGCATTTTTGTTCATTGATGCGTGGAGAAAATTTTGGAAAAACAATTATCACTATAAACTAATTAATTGGGGGATTAATATGTCAGGACAAGATATAGCACTACTTTTACATCTACTTCTTTTTGCTTACTGGCTGGGAGGCGATATTGGAGTTTTTTATTCCAGTGGATTTGCGATCAATCCGAAACTATCCAGAGGAGCTAGACAAGCTGCAGGCACTATTATGATGAATCTAGACCTCATTCCAAGACTTTGCTTAAGCCTTATGTTAACCGTTGGTGGAATTTTGACGCATTACTATGGAATTGAACACCCGCTGTGGCAGATGATAGGAATAATCCTATTGGGTCCAATTTGGACTTGTGCACTTATTTATATCCATTTCAATGAAGGCACTGACTTGGTAAAGAAAATGACCAAGATTGATTATTACTTTAGGTGGATTATGGTGTTCACACTGATTGCCTCAGTAACTTATGCATTCATATTCACAGATCGTTTAGCTGAAAATCCTTGGGTAGGTGCAAAACTTATTGTTTTTGCTGCTCTGATATTTTGTGGAATTATGATCAGAAAATACATTGGAGGTTTCATCACAGGCATTCATAACATTGTTACAGACAATATCAATGAAGCCGATGATATTGCCATGGCTGCTAGTTTATCGAAAGCTCGGATATTCGTCCTAACAATCTGGTTTCTTCTTTTTGTTGAAGTATGGATTGGCGTTGTAAAGCCAGGCAGTTAGAAAAATAAGAAACGGAATAAGTGGGGAGCGAGTAGAAAAAATTAATTACTCTACTCGCCCCATTTAATAAGAGCATAGCTGAGCGAACACATTATCGTAGATGCCATTACAATTAATGAAATTGGTAAAAAACTTCCAGTGTAAACCGCTCCAGACAAGATACTAAATAATCCTCCAGTAACAAGACCCAAAGCACTGGACAAACCTGCGCTAGAACCAGCAATTTCTGGACGATTGCTGACTGCCTTTGTCATTGAAGTTGGAACTATAAATCCATGAGCAAAAAACATAACAACCAAAGGTATAATGATTGAGAATAAGGTGACGCCAAAAAGAGCAATAGAGGTAAAAAACATAACTCCTGATAATAAATTTAGAAGCACACCTATTCTCATTACGCTCATTAATCCAATCTTTGTTGATAAATTACCACTTAAAAAAGCGGCAGACGCATATAAGACTGTCATACAGCTCCAGATCAAACCAAAGCCTGTGGAATCGATTCCTAAGTCTTTTGAGAATACCGTGGAGCCGACAGCAAGAATTGCAAAAAAACTCCCTGTGGTAAAACCATAAATAAATGTTGAGCCTAGGAAAACTTTTGAACTAAGAAGATAGCGATATTTTTGATGCCATAATTCATTAGACATTGAACCAACATGCTCGACCTTCCTGGTTTCTGGCAACCTAAACAATACAGGGATTAAAATGATGACACCTATAATCAAAGTCACGATAAAAATACTTTTAGGGTCCCCAAACAGACTGATGGCAAGTGCACCTACCACTGGAGCAATCATAGGAGCCATTCCCATCACTGCTGTGACTCTTGATAAGGGTTTAGCTGAATCTCCACTTGACATTGAATCTCTTATCATAGCTCTTGCCATAACCGTTCCCACACTACCTCCCATGCCTTGGAGAAATCTGAAAGAAATCAAAGTATTTAAATTATCAGTTATCAAACACATGATGGATGCAAAGATAAATAAGAATATACCGCCAATCATAACCGGTCTTCTGCCTATTCGATCAGAAAGGAAACCAACCATTGGTTGGGCGGTAGCCAAACCAAAAAGGTAAGCTGAAATAATAAACTGAATAGTTGAGTACGATGCTTGAAACTCTTGTGCAAACAGTTCCAAAGTTGGCACAACAATAGCCATACCAAAAGGGGACATACCAGCAGCAAAACCCAACAAAAGGGTTGAAGGTTTTAGAGGCTTCATTTTTTAGTCTAACTTAGCTAAAAATTCTGGAATAAATTCAAATAAATCTGCAACAATACCAATATCTGCTATTTCAAAAATTGGCGCATCAGGATCCTTATTGACAGCAACTATGGTGCCTGAATCTTTTATGCCTGCTATATGTTGAATAGCACCTGAAATACCAAAAGCAAAATAGAGGTCTGGAGAAATGATTTTCCCAGTCTGTCCAACCTGCATGTCATTGGCAACATAACCTGCATCAACAGCTGCTCTTGAGGCACCGACTGAAGCACCAAGTTTATCTGCCAGTTGATATAAGATTTCAAAATTTTCTGCACTACCAACGCCTCGGCCACCCGAGATAACTATGGACGCTACTTGCAGATCAGGGCGTTCTGTTTTCTCAGAAGAAATACCTAAAAACCGAGTGTGATTTGGTAAATCAATATTTGGCATTTCTAAAACACTCAAAGAAGCTTGATTGGAGACACCTACTTCTTTAAAAGAAGCTGGTCTCACAGTAGCAACGATCATTTGGCCATCTGGAACCTCAATTGTCTCTATCGCATTACCAGCATAGATGGGTCTCTTAAAAACTCTAGGAGATAAAACTTCCATTATGTCTGTAATCTGACACACATCTTTCAGCACTGCAATTCTTGGTGTAAGATCTCTACCAAAAGTTGTAGAAGGCAGTAATAGGCAGTCATAACCATTGGAAAGATCGGAGACAATCGGCGCCATAATTGCCGACAATTGTTGGTTGAATGTCTCATCTTGAACGACCAAAACATTTGAAATGCTATCAATCTGTATTGCTTGTTTTTCTAGATCAGTATTATTACCTAGAATCAAAAGATCAACTTCACTTGATATCTGGGAAGCACAATTGACTGTCTTTCTTGTTGCTGAAGTAATAAAGCCATCTTCATGCTCAGCCATTACCATTATTTTCATTGCATTACTCATTGATCAAACCTTTGTCTTTCAGGGCGATAAACAGTTGATCGACTCCGTCAAGCATAATTCCTGATTCTCTCGGTGGAGGAGGCGTCACGCTTATTACTTTTAATGACGGTTCCAGTGAGATTCCAAAATCATTTGAATCCATGATATCCATGGGTTTCTTTTTAGCCTTCATGATGTCAGGTAACTTGACGTATCGAGGCTCATTTAACCTTAAATCAGTTGTTACAATAGCAGGCAAATCAATCTCAAGTCTCTCCAGCCCTTGATCCACTTCACGAATAACTTCTAAGCTATTTTCATTGACTGTAAGTTCAGAAGCAAAGGTCGCCTGTGGATAGGAGCAAAGCTCGGCAAGCATTTGGCCTGTTTGATTGCAATCATCATCAATGGCTTGCTTTCCTAATAAAATAAGACCCGGACTCTCCTGCTCTACAATTTTGTGAAGTAACTTAGCAACCTTAAGTGGTTCAATAATATGATCATGTTGTATAAGTATGGCTCTATCTGCACCCATAGCCAGACCTGTTCTTAATTGCTGTTGGCAATCATCAGGACCAATGGAGACAATAATGACTTCTTTAGCATTACCGCTTTCTTTTATTCTTAAAGCTGCTTCAAGAGCAATTTCATCAAAAGGATTGATGCTCATTTTAACGCCTTCTGTAATCACTCCACTTTCATCAGGTTTAATCCTAATTTTAATGTTGTAATCAACAACTCTTTTAATGCATACAAGAATCTTTTCCATATTGGTAATTTCTCTAGATCTATTTATTATTTAATAAGATATATATAATCTCAGACTCGTATTCTGACTTATTCGAAAAAAAAATTATACTAGATTTAGAAAATATTTATGAAGAAAAATAAAAAAAACTATCACTTACTTATTATTTTATTATTTTCAATAACAATTTTTGCCTGTTCTCAACAATCAGAAATTGGTACAAATGAGTCTTCTGGTGAAATGATTTCAAGAGCCAGTTGCTTCAATCAAAGAAACATTAACAATTATAAAATACTGGATCGTGGCAATCTCATTGTTTATGCTCGCCCAAAATCGAGAGCCTATCACCTTCAAATATCACCAGCAGCCTTGAATGTGGGTGGAATGGATATGATCAGTTTTCAATCTTGGAGTGGAAGAATATGCGGCTATGCCGGTGATGAGTTAATTGTTCCAAATAGCCTTTTCCAAGATAGATTTTCAATTACTTCTGTTACAGAATTAAATGAAGCATCGCTTTATAATCTATTAGTACGCTTTGGAAAAGCGGATGCTTTGGAAACAATTGAACCAGAAAATGAAAAACCACCAGAAATTACTAGAGAACTGGAAAGTGATATAAATAAAAATAAAGAGGATTTAAATGAGTAAAGACAATATTTTACAAATTGATCATGAAACCGTCATAGGAAAGATTATTTATTTAAGTGAGAAAGAGGATCGAAAAGGTCAAGAAAGGGGAAGGGAGTATTTCATCATCAATAAACATGCTAATGGCCATAGAAAAATAGTCGCACATTGTGAGATAGATGATCGGCCAGCTGTGATGAGAGATATTACCTATTCTCTTGATGAAAACTGGTTACCTCTAGATTGCTTTGTTCGAATTTCAGTGAACGATAAATTCATGGGCACAGGATGGTTTAATTTTGAAGGAGATAAGGCAGAGTGCGAAACACAAACCTCATTAGAAGGGCGAGTCAGTCAAACCATGAAGGCAAAGGGGCCAGTAATTAAAACATTTCAAAATCATGCCATTGCCTGTGATGCATGGCATTTTAGGCTTTTTGATCATTCTAAGAAAGAAAAAACTCAAAACATTGGTGAAATGCTTTTATCATCTCCAGATCATAGAGGGGCAACAGGACCGATGCTTTACTCCATTACATCAATGATAGAATATGTTGGAGAGGAAGAGGTTACTGTTCAAGCAGGTACATTTGATGCACTTCATTTTCGTTTTGTAACAAATCCAGAACTTCCTCAAGAACATCCACCCTATGATATATGGTGTACTAATGATGGTGATTATCTCTTTCTTAAAGGTGCTGTTGCTGGTTACATGCAAACTTATTATGAACTGGTAGAATTGTCTCGCTCATAAGTATTAAAAAAACAACATTTGTTATGATAAAATCACCAATTCATTTAAATATTTATGAAAATAAGTATCTTTTAAGTGTAATATATTGAAAGTATGCTTAATTGACAGTGTACTTACACATTACTGAACAGATATTTATTTATCTATAATTTAAAGAGTAAAAAAAGGGGAATAAAAAAATGAAAAAATTAATAATTTTCTCAACAGTCTTATTTGTAAGCTTGACAGGTGTTCTATCATCCAATCTAGTTTACTCTCAAGATGGCATTGAAGAAATTGTAGTCACGGCAAGAAAGAGAGCTGAAAACCTTTCAGAGATTCCACTTGCTATTACAGTTTTCTCTGCACGAGATATACAAGAAAGTGGATTTAAGAACCTCGAAGACTTATCACTTCAAGTTGCTGGATTTCAACATTCTGCACAAGGGGGTCAAGCACCTGGTCGAGTTAATTCTCAACTAAGGTTTAGAGGCATGAATGTAAACAGTCTCTCTGAAGATCCTTCACTAAATATTGCTACCATGTTTGTGGATGGCATTTATGTTATAGGTGGTTATCATTCTATACCGCTAGAAGAAGTTGAGCGTGTAGAGGTTATCAAAGGGCCACAATCAGCTCTTTATGGTAGATCTACTTTTGGTGGTGCAGTGAACTATATCACTAAAGATCCAAGCACAGAAGGGGCTCAAGGTCATCTGGATATTCTAGTCGGTGAAGACGGTGAACGTATTGTTTATGGTTCATTTGAAGGGCCACTTACTGATGTTCTATCTGCTAGAATTGCGGCTAAGCAATACAAGAGAGATGGAATATTCACTGCCAGTGATGGTGGAGCAATGGGTGCTGAAGAAACCGAATCAATCGTAGGTAGCTTAGTTGCTAAAGGCGATACATGGAAAATGAAAATCAGAGCATTCCATAGTGAGGATATGGATGGTGGACCAGCAGGTGGTTATGTTCTAGGTTATAGAAATGACACTTGCACAGGGACTACCGCTACTACAAATGATCCTAGTGCTCCAAATGTCAGTCCACAAAATTATGTTTGTGGAATGGTACCGGGACCAGGGCAAGCTATTGATTACTTTGGTGGAACAAATGTTGTTAATATGAATGCCATCATGACAGCAAATGCTGCTGCACAGATGGATGCACTTCCTATTACTGCAAGTTTTGCTAACGGGAATGTTCCATCATTACCTTATGGACAGTATGGAATGGCTAGGGATTCAGATCGTCTTAATATTAATACCTCATTTGATCTTTCAAATGGTTCTACTTTAGAAGCAAGTTGGGGCTTTAATAAAGTTGCAGCAATGTGGGTTAGAGATTTTGATTACACTGGATTCTCCAATTCCACAGCAAGAGATCCTTATATTTCTAGAGACAGAACCTTTGATGTTAAATTAATCAGTAGTCAAGACAACGATCTTAGATGGTTAGTTGGAATCAATCGATATGAGCAAGACTTTATCCATAGAGGACAAGGTGGAGCTATATTACTCGAGTGTGTTAATAGCTTTGGTATGCCAAACAAAGGTTTCTACAACAGGAACCCCGATGGTTCACCTAATCTAAACAGCCCAGCTGCATTATGGTTCTTAGGTGTTCCAGCTCCGATTGCACCATTTGATTTTGAGAGTAGAACTTGTAACATCGAATACAAAGGTGGCAACTCAGTGGATACAGGTGCTGGTAATAATTCAGATTCTGTTATATCACAAGGTATCTATGCATCCGTTGACTATGACTTCTCAGAACAACTTACATTAAGTACTGAAGCCAGATGGCAAAGAGAAAAGATTTCTCAAGTATTTGCTCAATCAACAACTAATGAGCTCTCATTTGATAATCTTTTGCCTCGTGTCATCTTAAGATATAAAGCAAATGAGAATTCAATGTTCTATGCCAGTTACTCCAAAGGGGTACTGCCAGGAAAAGCGAATGATGCTGTACAAGCAGCTGATGATCGTGAGCTTGCTCAATATAGAGAAACTCAACCAAATGTTCTTAGATTTCTAGATGAAGAAGAACTAGACAGCTATGAATTGGGTTGGAAAGGCAGTGGTCTTCTAGATGGAAGGGCAACACTATCAGTAGCGCTTTATCAAGCTGACTGGGCGAATCAAAAAGGAAGAAGTACTGCGGTTATTAATGAAACCTGTAGAGCACCTGATTTAGCTGATGCGAATATTGATTGTTCTGTCGTAGGCGAACCTAAGAAGCAACTTAATGGTACTCCTCAATTCAACGTTCGTAACTTTGCAGTTATGGGTAATTCCGAAATCAATGGAATTGAAATTGAAGGTACTATGCAAGTAACAGAGAAATTCTCCGTTGTTGGTACTCTAGGTATAGCTGACTCAGAGTTCAATGATTACTGCTTATAACTTTGTTAGTGCATTTGCTGGTTATTCTCAAATGGCTGGAAATACAATGCCAAGATATCCTGAAGATTCAGCTTCAATTAGTGGAACATACAAAGACACATTGAACAATGGTTGGGATATGTTTGTAAGAGGTGATATCAATTACTTTGGTGAGACTTATGCAGATGAAAGTAACTTAGCTACTTGCGACAGTTATACACTTGCTAATGCTCGTGGTGGTATAGAAAAAGATAACGTCAGATTAGAACTTTATGTTAATAATCTATTTGATGAAGAAGCTTGGACAGCTTGTGCTAGATGGAGTGATTTTGCATCACCGAGTTCTTTTGCACTCTTCACTGCAAGCCAAGGAATATCAGTAACGCCACTTAGATCTAGGAATCTAGGCTTAAGAATATCTTATGATTTTTAATCATTAGATTATTCCTTTTAAAAACCCCAGTTCTTGAACTGGGGTTTTTTTGTTATGAAGCTTATCAAGCCTTGATGTTGAAAAGCTTTTTGATAGGATAAACAGTGTTCAAAATATTAATAACAGGTAACAATAATGATTGAAAAACTTAAAAATTGGTGGAAATGGGATCCAGAGGCTGAAAAAAATAGTGCGGATAATCCCTTAACAGCATTAACTGACAACCAAAGAAGAAACACTGGGCCTTTACTTGCCTTAGCTTTTGGTTGGGGATTTTTAGTTACCGGTTTATTTACTGGCAGCCAGTTGGGCGATGGTATTCCATTTTGGCCTGATATTATCCTTACCACTTTTCTTGGAAACTTGGCTAACTTTATTGTCGGTGCAATAGTCGGTTATATTGGCTATAAAACAGCCTGCAACAGTGGTCTACTGTATCGTTATGTCTATGGGAATGTTGGTGCCTATATACCAGTCCTCTTTATATCTATTCTAACGATAGGTTGGCAGGGCATTGTTGTTGGTGCTTTTGGCATCACATGGACATTGGCTCTCAACCCAGGAATCGAAGCCGTTGATGTTTTCTCATCTTCAACGTTTATAATTACTGCTATCCTTGCTGGAATACTTTACACCGTAACAACTTATTTTGGCGTTAAAGGCCTTGAAAGAATCAGCATACCCTCCGTCGGCGTTCTCGTTCTGGTAGGACTATATGCTATCTACTTAAACATTATTCAAGCTGGAGGATTTTCTGGATTCCTGTCTCTTTCTTCAGCACTTGTTGCCGAAAGCCAAATGACTACTGTTGAAGCAATCAATATAGTTATTGGCTCATGGATCGTAGGAGCTGTTGTGATGCCTGAATATACTAGGTTTGCAAAAAAAGGTTGGGTAGCGGTAGCTATACCATTCATTGTTTTAATTATTGCACAATGGTTTCTTCAAATACTAGGCGCACTAACAGGTGTTGTATCAAGTGATTCTCTCTTCTCAACATTCCTAGGTATAGATTTAAATATATTGATGCAACAAGGAATGATTATTGGGTGGATTGGAATTATAGGCATGAGTCTTGCTCTTTGGACAACTGGAGATGCCAACCTTTATCTTCCTGTGATTCAAACATCAAGCATACTTAAAAAATCTAAAAATGTGATGACTGTAATTTGTGGGATTCTTGGGACCATCCTAGGATTGGGACTGTATCAGTATTTCTTTGGATTCCTTACTCTTCTGGCAAGTCTTGTGCCTCCATTAATTGGTCCAGTTATTGTTGAATACTATGTTATCAATAAAGAGAAATTCCATTCTGGAAGTTTTGAAGGAATAGCCAGTTGGAACCCTTCGGCTTTTATTGCTTATATAGCAGGTGCTGTGAGTACGTACTATTCACCAGCCTTTATTATGCCAGCCATAACCGGTCTTCTTACGTCGATGATTATTTATTGGATAGCTAGAAAAACTTTAACAAGATAATAATTACAGTAATACTTTGAGTTAGTTATAAGTAATCAAAAGTCGTTTATGGATTGAGTGCAGGTAGAACTTTTTCACCTAGAAGCTTAATTGAAGCTGCTGGATCGTCTCTCAGTTCAAGTGCGACATCAGTTAAACCTGCTTCCTTGAGTTCAAGCAAATGTTCTATTTTTTGATCCACTTCGCTTACATGCCCCGTTAGAGTCAAATGATCTACCAATTTCTCCAATAGGTTATCAGGAATGCCGTCTACAGATGAAGTATTTAATATGGGCATTTGGTATATCTCTTTTTTATGAGCCTCTATAAGATCATATTCCTCATCTGACAAAAAGGTAGTAATAACCCACCGTCTAAACAAACCACGATAACCAAGCCATTGAATTGCTTCATTCATGGCTTTATTCTTATCATCATAAAGCGACCATGCCATGAAATTATTAAATTGAAAATCATCCTCACCTCGACCATAACTCTCTAAATGAGTAGAAACTTTTTCAACAATATCTTTAATCAAAACAGCTGGCAAATCACTCATCATAATCCCATCAGAAGCTTTGGATGCCATCTTGAGCATTTGAGGTTTATTAGCAGCAACATAAACTTTGGGAGGTCTTTGAGTCGACCAAAAAGGATTATAGTTTTTAACTTGAAATATTTCTCCATTGAATTCCAAGGGATTACCTGGAGAGATGGATTTCAATATCTCTATACATTCTTCAACAGTTTTTACTCTTCTAACAGGTTTTAAGTTTAGTGACTGCAAGGATTCTCCTCCACCACCAATAACGATATTGGCTCTTCCTTTAGCAAGCTCATTGAGAGTCAGTAAGCCTGTTGCAATTCGAATTGGGTGTGTATCAAAGGGATTTAAAGCAATTGGGCCTAAGTTTATTTTATTGGATTGGCTAGCCAACTGTGAAAGATTTATAAATGGCTCTCTAGAATCTATATAACTGGCTGACCAAACTGAATGAATCCCATATTTTTCTGCTAAAAGGCCCAATTCATTCATATCAGATGTACTCAATCTGGAGTCAAGTATTACACCAATTCGCATTTATTTAAGTCAGTTTAGATTTTAGTTTTCAATTAATTCTATCCACTCTCCAGCAGGACCAATAGTGACACCTACACGTCGACCATTGTATGGAAAAGCTTGAACAAAATTTGGTTCCTCTCTCCATTCCACTTTTGCATCATCAAGAGATTCAACTAAAAAAGAAACTGCAGCAGTGGAAGGGGGGAGATGGCCTATTGCAAGCTCCCTAGAAACCATTGCAGGTGGGTACTCATCCAGTTCAATAGCAAAATCTTTCTCAAAAGTTGCTAATGCCAAAGGATAAACAGTGTCTTCTGGTAAATCATTCAATGAAGAGATAACTCCAATAGACCAATCGGAGGCTTCTGTGACCGGCATGTTTAGTTTATCCCTGTAAAAAGATTGTAGGTCTTCCATGGATGGTCCACCTACTACCATAATAAAAACTCGATCAACATATGATTGAGCACCGCCTAAATTGAATCCACTGCCTTCAGGAATAATTCTAGTTAAGTAAACCATCTCTTGGGAGGGACCAAGAACCTGCATTGCTCTGGGTGCATCTGGAGTGGGATATAAATCATAAGGCATACCTATAATATCAAACTCAGAATCTTTTAGATCAAGAGCCAGTTGATCTGGGTCTTCTACCAATATTTCTGTAGAGTTCCAACCATGAGTGCCAACGGGTTTATAATTCGTTGTGTCTTCACACTCAATGAATCTTAAATAAACTTCTTGGTTGCTACTAGGCTGCATTACCAAATAAGGATGATCCAACATGCCATCTGCATCCCAAATATTTCCGAGTTGTTCATCAATTACTCCTCTATCAACAACTTCGTAATTTAAATGATTGTTATAAGCTTCCTCTGTAATATTTAGATTTGTAACTAACATCGTTACCATAACGATTGATTTCAACATTTAAAACTCCTATTGAATAATTAATATGTTAATTTTGATGAATATAGAATACTGTATGTTTGATTAAATATAAAAGGAAACTAATCGTATGTTTAATTTATTACCCAAAGATCCTAATACATATAGATGGATTATCCTACCTATCTGTTTTCTTCTTATTGCAATTACTAATGGCCTGACGCTTGGAGGCCTTCCTGTATTTGATGAGAAAATTATGCAATCACTTAAAGAAATATCAGGTGAAGATATCTTAGTGGGTGATCTGAAAATTAAAAGTGGAATCACATTATGGTCAGCAGGTATTTTTGGAGTCTTCTCAGGAATCATTGCCGATAAATTTGGTGTGAAAAAGCTGATGGTTATTGGCCTACTTATATTGTCAGCTTGTTTTTGGCAATATGGAAAGGCGGACTCATTAATGGATATGTACATCATTCATGCATTCATGGGCTTGGTTCTATGCGTCTCTGGCATGATAGTAAATGTCATTTTGATTTCTCGTTGGTTCAGCAATAATCGTGGTTTAGCGATTGGAATACTGTTAGCAGGAACCAGTGTTGGTAATGGTACATTTCCTCAAATTAATACTTATCTACTATCCATGGGTGACTGGAGAGAGGTCATGACATGGTTGAGTATAGTCCCACTGACACTCATACCTCTATTGATAATACTCATCAAAGATGGTCCACAAGAATTAATAGAGACTCAAAATAAAAATGAAATAAAAGAGGAGGTTAAACCCTTAACTGGTTTTACACTCATTCAAGCATTAAAAAATAAAAATTTCTGGTTTCTTTCACTAATGGCTTTTTGTACTTTTTATTCTATCTTAGCCATGGCAGATCATGTTTTCTTGCTTTTAAGAAATGAAGAATATCCCCCACAGGTTTCTGCTACTGGAGTTTCATTAATTTTCTTTGGAGGCTTTATTGGTAAGTTTTTTAGTGGCAAGTTAGCAGAAATGATTGGTAGAAAAGCTGTACTTCTTATGGGAGTAGGGATTATGTTGATTGGATCCATCCTTATAGTACTTGCAATTTTCTTTAAAGATCCGGTATTTGTTTGGGCTGGACTCGCTCTTTATGGAACAGGATGGGGTGGTCTTTACACTTTAATTCAGTTATTAACAGCAGATCTATTTGGCTTAGTGTCTCTTGGAAAGATTATGGGAGTTATTAATATAGTGGATACATTAGGAGGTGGATTAGGCCCTGTTATGACTGGTTATCTATACGATATGACTCAAGGTTATCTCGTACCATTCTCGGTTATCAGTTGTTTGCTTGTAATTGCCTTAATTTCCTCTTCACTTTTGCAAATTGATGACAAACAAATAGAAGCAAATAGATAACAAAATAATGCTCCTTCGGAAAATTAAATCAGACCCTTCTTATCGATGGGTAATCCTTTCAATATCAGTAGCACTTATGATCGTGGTCAATGGTATGACTTTTGGGGGCCCAACTGTTTTTGATGACATTATATTAAATACATTAACTAATGCTGAAGGCCAATCTATATCCAGAGGTGAATTAAAATTGAGAGAGACCATAATGATTTGGTCTGCAGCTTGTTTTGGCTTTCTGACAGGTATTTTTGCTGATAAATATGGAGTAAAACCCATTATTATGATTGGTTTAGTGGGACTTAGCTTTGCTACTTATTCTTATTCTAAAATTAACTCTCTCAGTGATATCTATATTATTTATCTCATTTTTGGACCCACACTCATTTTTGTTGGTTCCCTGGTAAATGTCATATTGATATCAAGATGGTTCTCCCAGAATAGAGCTTTGGGATTAGGAATTATGGCAGCTGGATCAAGTATTGGATCTGGAGTTCTAACCCCTGTTTATGCTTGGATGTTAAATTTTATGGAATGGAGAACAATACTTATGTGGAATTCAATTATTCCAATATTTATGTTAGTTGTTGTAGGTTTTCTTCTTCATGAGATGCCTCAAAGAAATAAATTAATATTAAATGATATTCACTCAGATAAAAAAAAATTAGATGAATTCACATTCATTGAAGCTATAAAAAATAAAAATCTTTGGTTTATTATATTGATGGCTATGTGTATTTTTTACGCCATTATGGGAATGACAACAAATGCATTTTTATTTCTCAAAGATTCAGGATTTAATACTCAGGTAGCATCCATTAGTGCCACATTACTTTTCCTAGGCAGCTTGATTGGAAAAATTAGCTGTGGATTTTTTGCTGAAGATTATGGAAGAAAAAAAGTTTTACTTTGCTACTTTGTATTGTTAATAATTGGGGCTTCCTTACTGACATTGTCTGTATCAAATAATAACTCATATTTTATTTGGTTTGGCCTAGGTATATTTGGTCTTGGTTTTGGTGGTATCTATACTTTAAAACAACTACTTTCAGCAGATTTATTTGGTTTGAAATCTCTTGGTAAAATAACGGGTATAATTAACCTTACTGATACGATCGGTGCAGGTCTAGGTCCAGTAATGACTGGTTTCTTTTTTGATCAAACGGGAAGTTATCAATTTTCTTTTTTAATCATTCTAATCGTAGTTATACTCTCAATGATTTTTGCAAGTTTCCTGAAGATCAATGATAAAGAGATAGAACAAAGAAAGTTAATTCAAATCTAATAACCTAGAGGTATAATTCAATTATGAATATAAAAACCAATAACAATGATCTAAAAGATGAGATTTCATTGGTTACAGGAGCATCCAGAGGTATTGGTGCGAGCATTGCTGATTTATTTGGTCAACAAGGCAGTATAGTTATAGGAACTGCCACTTCACAAGAAGGCGCTGATAAAATCACAAAACGTTTTCTAGACATGGAGATAGAAGGACATGGAATTGTTTTGGATGTCTCTGAATCATCACAAATTTCTCAAAGTCTTAAAAAATTAAAAGAAGACAATTTAATGCCTTCAATCTTGGTTAACAATGCTGGAATCAGTCTTGAAAGCTTATTCATGAGAATTAAAGATGAGGATTGGCATAGAGTTATGGAAACTAATTTATCTTCTATTTTTTATCTCAGCAAAGGTGTTATTAGCTCGATGCTTAAAAAAAGACATGGAAAAATTATCAATATTGGTTCAGTAATTGGTAACACAGGTGCTATTGGTAATGCACATTATAGTGCTGCAAAATCAGGACTGATTGGATTGACAAAATCATTAGCAAAAGAAGTGGGCTCGAGAGGTATCACAGTTAATGTCATTGCACCAGGCTATATATCAACGGATATGACTAAAGATATCAGTGATGAACTGAATAAAACTATGATGAATAATATACCTTTGAAGCGATTTGGTAAGCCTGAGGACATTGCAAAAGCAGCTTTATACCTTGCATCTTCAGCAGGCTCTTACATAACTGGGCAAACCCTTCATGTGAATGGTGGTATGCATATGGAATAACTTTTTTTATAAAATAACTTGAGAAAAGAAATAATTATCATAGAATACATTCATCATTAACTTAGGGGTAGTCAAATGAGCGTTGAAGAAAGAGTAAAAGGTTTAGTAGCTGAGCAACTTGGTGTGGGTGCAGAAGAAATTAAAAATGAATCTAGTTTCATCGATGATCTAGGTGCTGACTCACTAGATACTGTTGAGCTCGTTATGGCACTTGAAGAAGAATTTGAAATAGAAATATCTGATGAACATGCTGAAAATATCCTTACAGTTCAATCAGCAATAGACTATATAAATAAAAATTCAGATTAATATTACTTAAGTCTTATTTACCAAGACTGATAATAAAAAAATATTTTAAGGAATCTTGTAACAAAGATTCTTTTTTTTATACATTTCCTCGATGAATAATTCTTCTGAACAAGTTTTATTCATGCATAATATTATTCTAAAATATAATTTTATAGTGGCAACAAAGTATGTCCGGTTTATTTATAACAATCGAAGGTATTGAATGTGTAGGAAAGTCTACTAATGCTAAATTTATTTCTCAATACTTACAAAAAAAGAAAATTAAATCGCATATTTCAAGAGAACCAGGCGGCACAAAAGTAGGCGAGAAAATAAGAAATATTTTACTTTTTGAAAATCAAGAAAGTATATCTCCTACAGCAGAGTTGATGCTTCTTTTTGCGGCTCGAGATTCTCATATTAATGAAGTTATCAAACCAAAACTTTCACAAGGAACTTGGGTTATTTGTGATCGATTTACTGATGCAAGCTTTGCTTACCAGGGTTATGGGAGAGAGCTTGGTTTTGATGCTGTAAATTCTATTAAGCAAATGGTACTGAAAGATTTTGAACCCAATCTTACACTTCTTCTTGACGCTCCATTACATGTTATTAAATCTAGAAGAAAACTAAATCCAGACGATCGTTTTGAATCGGAGAAAGATGAGTTTTTCAATAGAATTAGATCTGGTTATTTAGAGATGGCAAAAAAATACAAAAAAAGAATTAAAGTAATTGATGCCTCAAGACCAATTAAGGAAGTGCAAATAGATATAAAAGAACAGCTTAATGAGTTAATCCGATTATGAATATTGAGCAAATGCCATGGTTAATGACTTGTTATAATGAATTATCGGAGTCCATCAAGAAACATAATAATTCACATGCCATACTGATCAATGGCGAAAAAGGGATAGGTAGAAATATTCTTGCAAAAAATCTTGCTCAAGATTATTTAAATATTTCTGATTTCCTGAATAATGGAACGACTAACTCTATAGAAGAAGAATCATTTCATCCAGATTTTAAGTTCATTATTCCTGAGGAGGGCAAGCTGAACATCTCGATTGAAAAAATTAGATCGACAAAATCATTTCTTCAACTGACAAGTCATCAAGGTATTGGCAAGGTTGTAATTATCCATCCAGCAGAATCAATGACATACCCAGCAATGAATAGTTTATTGAAAATTCTTGAAGAGCCACCTGAAGATACGCTAATTATTCTCATTTCTGAATCAATAAAAAAATTGCCTCAAACCATCATTAGCAGAACACAAATACAAAAAATTAAAAATCCCTCACTGAAAGAATCCACCAACTGGCTCTCTGGTTATGGAGAAGAGTCATGGGACGATGCCTTAAATATATTTGGGTGTCGTCCAATTCTTCTTCAAGAATTAGGTCATGATTATTTTAACTCTAAAATTAAAGCAATCAGTGAAGATATTAATTCATTGGCTCTAAGAAATACTAAACCCTCTCAAGTGGCTAATTCATGGAAATCAGAAGAACTTGATGTTAATTTAAGTATTCTTTACAAGTGGATATCAAATTTAATTGATGGAAACCTTCTAAACATTAAAAAATCCATGCCCAGTAGCTTCGAAAAATTATTACAATCAGATGTTGATACAGAACATTGTTTTCAATATTTAAATGAAATCGCTACTATTAGACAATATTTACTTAATGGAAAAGCATTAAATTGGAATCTACAAATTAGTAATTTACTTGTACCAATTTATTCGGATGCAAAGGGTTTAATAAAAAATGGTTGAACAAACTAAAAACATTGATTCATTAATCATTGGAGCAGGGCCATGTGGTCTGTTTCAAGTCTTTGAACTAGGGCTTCTAGGCATTGATTCAGTGCTGATTGATAGCCTTCCTAATGTAGGAGGTCAATGCTCTGAACTATACCCAGATAAACCCATCTATGATATCCCAGGCATACCAGTCTGCACTGGCCAAGAACTGGTTAATAACTTAATGGAACAAATCAATCCATTTAACCCTAATATCATTCTTGGAGAAGAAGTAGTATCGGTTGAGAAGAAAGACCATACTTATTTGGTTACTACTAATCAAAATAATTCATTCAATACAAAAACTATATTTATTGCTGGAGGTGTAGGCTCCTTTCAACCAAAGAAAATTAAACTTAAAGATATTGAACAATATGAGGGCCAATGGTTGCACTATAAAGTTAGTGATAGATCTCATTTTTTAAATAAGGATATTATCATCATGGGTGGTGGTGATTCTGCTCTAGACTGGGCTATAGAATTCGCTTCAAACAGTCAATTATTAGGTCCTAATGGATCCGTAAAGCTCATTCATAGAAGAGATGAATGGAGAGGGGCTGTCGCGTCTATCAAGAAAGTTAAAGAATTAGAGAAAAAGAATCAATTAAAAGTTATAGAGAAGGCAATATTAAGAGGGTATGAAATTAATAATGGTGAATTAACTAATATTACTTTATCCATTAATGGTAATGAGGAAATGATTACTGGAAATCAGTTGTTAGTCTTCTTTGGCTTATCTCCTAAATTAGGTCCTATAGCTGAATGGGGTCTTGATATTAATAAAAAAGCAATTGAAGTGAATACTGAAACTTATGAAACCAATCAAAAAGGTATCTTTGCTATTGGCGACATTGCAAATTACCCAGGGAAAAAGAAATTAATTCTGAGTGGTTTCCATGAATCGGCATTGGCTGCTTTTGCAGCTAAAGCAATCATTGAGCCTGGAAAAAAGGTTCACTTACAATACACTACGACCAGTCCAAAACTTCAAGAACGATTAGGGTTAAAGAATAAATGACTGTAGTATATTAATGATCATTAGGGGTATAGATAATTATGGGCATAGAGATTACAGGATGGGGTAAATGTACGCCTCCATCTGTTCTTACAAACAAAGATCTTGAAAGTATTCTCGATACTGATGATGAATGGATTACTTCAAGAACAGGAGTCAAAGAAAGAAGAATAGCTCATACCTCTTTAAGTGATATGGGAACAATTGCAGCTCAGCATGCATTGGCTTCAGCAAACAAAGACCCAAGCGAAATAGATGCCGTAATTATGGCAACTTGCACACCTGAGTTCTTAATTCCAAGTACTGCTTCTAGAATCCAAAAAAATATTGGTAATAAGAAAGCAGCAGCTTTTGATCTCAATTCTGCTTGCACAG
>CALMWC010000006.1 GCA_937801655.1 uncultured Gammaproteobacteria bacterium | reverse complement strand
TGAGCTATTTTTTTAAATGACTGTATACCAGAGTCAATGGAATATTGATGTCTATTCTCTTCCGATCGAAACATTGTATTAACTAAAATCTCAACTATTGGCTGTATCAGTGTTGATTCTCCAAAGTTAAGCCATTGCAAATACATTGCATAATCATCACTATCAACTGAGGGTTGTAGGCCTGCTGCTCCATACTTTTGAAGAATATATTGAATAATTGCTACTGACTCTGTGAGCGTTATATCTCCATCTTGGATGGCTGGGATCTTAGCAAAAGTACTAGCTTCACCAAAAGCTTTATTTGGCTTGCCCCTTTCTACAGGATCCAATTGATAATCCATTCCAAGTTCTTCGAATAACCAAATAATTCTTACTGATCGACTGCCCTTGGCATGAAATAACTTTATCATTTTCAACCTCCTTTATTCATCGGGTGCAATTTCTACTCTTATTCCATCCATGTCTTCTGTAAATTCCACTTGGCAAGTTAAACGAGATTGATCTTGTCTAAAAGAATCTAAGTCTTCCAATAACTCAAGTTCGTCGTCTTGCCTTTCTGAAAGTGATGAAGCCCAGGGCTCTTCTATAAAACAATGACAAGTAGCACATGAACACATACCGCCACATAAAGCTAATGTTCCATTGTCTAAATCCCTTAAGCTTTCCATCAGTGAAAGGCCTATTTGTCCTTCTACTTCATGCTCTTCGCCTTCACTGTCAATTACATGTATCAATGCCATAATTTTTCCTAATATTTTAGACGCGATTAAACCATAGAATGAAGAATATTTCTAGGCGCTAAGAGAACCTTATTGGTTAGATTTATATTATTGTTCGATTGGGAGTTGAATTGACACAACTGCTCCCTTCACCTCATGATTACTAATTAATAACAAGCCTTGATGCGCTAGGATAATCTGTTTACATAAATAAAGGCCCAATCCAAAGCCGCCACTCTCCCTGCTTCTCGATTTGCTAGTCCTGTAGAAAGGCTCAGTCACTTTTTCAATGTCTTCTTTTGAAAAACCAGGACCATAATCTCTTATAGAGATTTTGATAGAACTTTCATCATACTGTTCAAGACTAACTTCAATAATTGATTTGTCCTCAGGAGAAAACCTTGCAGCATTCTCAAGTATATTTTTCAATGTTACCTCAATCAATATTTGATCGGCTTCAATACTTACATCCTCTATATTTGCTTGCACAATTAAGCCATTTGGTCCGTACTCTTTCTCTTTAAGAAAAGCTGAGTTATCAATCACTTCTTTAAGACTCTCCTTTAAACTAAAAGTCTCTAAATTTAATTTCTTATGCCCATAGTTAATTGCTTCACTATCCAATAAATTTGAAATAATTGCTTCCATGGCAGTAATTTCTGTCAAGAGATCTTCTTTGTTAAAGACATCATCTATCATTTCAACTTGAAGTCTTGCTCTTGTCAGTGGAGATCTTAATTCATGGCTGACCCCAAGATTAAGCATTTGCTTTGCATGCAGCATCTCTTCTATATTGTCTGCCAGTAAATTAATTTGCCTTGCAAGTTTTCCTAAATCATCCTTTTGATTTACGTCGATCCTATAATCAAGCTCTCCATTACCAATTCTATTAGCGCCTTCTTGAATTGCTTTTATTGGCTTGAAAATTTTAGACACACTCGTGAAACAAACCAAAAGAATAATAAGAGTGATTCCAATGACTAGCTCAAGAATATAGATCGCTTGAGTCGGTTGAGAGAATTTAGGGTTAACCATTACGATGGTAAATGCTTCATAAGGAATTTTAGTATACGTTCTACCTTGGTATCTAGAAAATTCCACCCCTTCCAATGAGGTTTCTCTTCCAAACTCTATGTCTGCTTTGATCTTAGCCATATTGAGGCCACTCATTTGAAAACCAATGGAAGCAATATCTGGAAAATTATCTGAGGAAGCCCATACTGGATTTTCATCATAAATCTTCATATCCAAAGGCATGGCTTCTACAATTTTCTCAGCTTTATCTAAGTCAGGTGGATAACCTAAATCATCTAACATGTATTCAAAATAACCGGATTGATAGTAGCCAAGGGTTTCTCGCACCTCTTCATTAAAAACAAGTCTTTGTATGCCAATAGTTAATAGATACACATAAGCAATAGCTGTAACAAAAAAAACAAAAGTTAATTTAAGTGTCAAAGATTCAAAAAACCTACTCATGAGTCTGATTTATCGCTATTAGTAAAAATATATCCCTTACCCCAAATTGTTTTTATATATTCTGGAGAGTCGGTATTGTTCTCTATCTTATTTCTCAATCTTGAAATTAAGATATCAATAGATCTTGAGAAAAGCTTAGCTTCGACACCTTTAATCTCTTTAAGAAGATCATCTCTGGTATAGATAACACCAGGGTTAAAAACCAAAAGGGAAAGTAATTCATACTCTTTATTAGTTAATGGTAGTAATTCCCCTTTCATTTTAATTTCTCGATGTAATTCATCTACTTCAAAAGAACCCTCAATAGAGGACTTTTTCTCATCAGATACTCTTCTTAAAAGACTGTGCATCCTAGCCAACAGCTCTCTTGGCTGAAATGGTTTACCAATATAGTCATCAGCGCCTAAATCTAAGCCTTTAATTTTATCTTCAGAATCACCTCTTGCACTCAGCATAATAATAGGAATGGAATGAATATTCCTAATTGTTTTGCACACCTCAAATCCATTCATTTTCGGCATCATGACATCGAGAATTATAATATCTGGTTGATACTCTTCTATTGATGACAAAGATTCAGTGGGGTTACTAATAGTGAATAAATGTATCTTTGATTTTTTTAAAAAATCTTTTAAAAGCCTTCCCAACTTTACATCATCATCAATTAGAAGCGCTCTAAACATTGACTCAATTATTTCCAACGACCACTAACAGCTTTGATTTGATCAACGCCGATTCTCATTTCCAACATTCTATTTGCCTCTTCAGCTCCAAATATTTGAATTGGAAGCACATTCATAGGATCATTTCTGTATCCCAACTCTCTTACTCTTAAATCATAAGCTTGAAGTGCATCTCTCTCTGATAATGGAACAGTTTCAGCCTCATCCAACCACCCAAACCAACGGTCAATAAAAGTTTGCAAATAAGTTTCACAAAAATCAATATTCTCATCATTTAATTCTGCATGTGAGCTAACACAAATAGGGGACATGAGGGACCTGAGGTAAGTTCCATGACTGACAAATCTAGTCCAGTTAGCATGATCCCGGAATTCAAGAAAATCTTTATTCACTGGCTCATAATACTTGTTTAAATAATCTGGATTAGTTCTTAAATCCATCCTCGGTGTATACTCAGCGTAAAAATAAAGACGTGGTATTGTTCCAAAAATAACTGTCAGATGAGGCACTCTTGTTTCTTGGCTCAAGAAAGCTGTAGCATTGATATCCAATATGCTTCGCTTTCTATTACCAAGCCAAGAATGCACTAACCAGTCAATATTCTCTCCAGTATAAGAATTAAAAGAGCCTTCTAATTGTCCATTTTCAGGATGCACTTCAGAAGTAAAGTACTCCCTTCCTTCGCATGATGGATCCTTTGAGACCTCGAATCTCTCTCGAATTCGATCAATAATTCCAGTCTGTATTCCCCAACAACGCTCCCAAGCATTGTTTACATCAACATCTGGATTTTCAGCCAAAAACTCCATTATCGTTTTTGTTTCTTTTCTTTCGCTCATTGGCTTTACCCCATATAATATATAAAAATTAGATTACAGTATTCCATCAAGAATACCTATAGATCTAATAGATTAGCAATTATATAATCAATGACTATTTTCATTTAAATCCGAGGAGAATCTATATGCCAACAATCCAAATTAATAATCATGAAATGTATTATGAAATTCATGGTGAGGGTGATCCTGTTGTCTGCATGGGGGGCTGGGGTACCTTTGCACATGGCAATGAAAAATTATTGGCTAGAGGCTTAACGGATCAATTCCAAGTATTGGTTTTTGATTATCGTGGTATAGGTGAATCCTCGGATGATTTAGATGTTACTCCTTCTATGAAAATGCATGCCGATGATTTGATTGGTCTTCTAGATCACTTGCAATGGAAAAATGTTCATATGATAGGACTGGTTGGCATGGGTTGTTGTGTAGCCCAAGAAGTTGCTATTCAAAGAAATGATTTAGTCAGAAGCATGGTGAATATGGGTGCTTGGGTTTTTTGTGATACCTATCTTTATGATCAGTTAAAACTATTCAGAGATGTTCACAGAGATTCTGGTTTCCTAACTTTTCAACAGTTCGTTAGTATCTATTCTTTTCTGCCAGAGTATTACAATGAAAATAGGGATAATTTACTGGGTGAAAACGCTGGATGGAAAGAGTTAAATGGAAATCTAGTAACTCATGAAAGGCTTGTTGAGGCCTGCTTGAATCATGATGTACGTGAGCAACTTTGCGAGATTAAGGCCCCTTGTCTTATTATTCATGCAGCAAAAGACTTGGTTACAGGCCCAAGAACAACAATTCCCATAGAAGAAGGCATTCCCAATGCCATTGGTGTGACTATGGAAGATGTGGCACATGTGGTTGCTGGGAAAGAACAAAAGATTGCTTTTTGTAAGATTTTGTTTGATTTTTTAGGTCAACATTAATCAAATATAATTATTGTATAAAAGATCTAAAAACATATAATTACAGCCCAAACTGTTTCGTATCTATTGAAATGTTAGCAATATAGAGGTTATGTATGTCACAAGAAGGATCAAAGATTGAACTAATAAATGGAAAATTAACCGTTCCAAATGATCCAATAATCCCATTCATAGAGGGAGATGGTATAGGTCCAGACATATGGAAATCAGCCGTCAGAGTCTTAGATGCTGCTGTAGAAAAAGCTTACAATGGAGAAAGAAAAATCCATTGGCTTGAAGTCTATGCCGGTCAAAAGGCTTTTGATAAATACAATAACTGGCTTCCAGATCAAACCATAGAAGACTGTAAGAAATATTTAGTTTCGATCAAAGGCCCTCTCACTACTCCAATTGGTGGTGGTATGAGATCACTCAATGTAGCGTTAAGACAATTGCTTGATCTATATGTTTGCCTAAGGCCGGTGAGATGGTTTAAAGGAGTGCCCTCTCCTGTTAAAACTCCAGAACAAATTGATATGGTTATATTCAGAGAAAACACAGAAGATATCTATGCTGGTATTGAATTTGAACAGGGCAGTGAGCCGAATAAAAAGTTTCTTACCTTCTTTAAAGAATCCTTTCCAGAAGATTATTCTAAAATAAGATTTCCAGAAACTTCTGGTATAGGAATAAAGCCAATTTCTATTGAGGGCACAGAAAGATTGTTGAGATCAGCTTTTGATTTTGCCATAAAAAATAAACGCAAAAGCGTCACCTTTGTTCATAAAGGCAATATTATGAAATATACAGAAGGTGCTTTCAGAAACTGGGGTTATGAGTTGGCTGAAAGAGAGTATGGCGAATATGTTTATACCTGGGATCAATGGGAACGAACTAAAGCTGAAAAAGGTGAAGAAGCAGCCAATCAAGAACAAACTAAAGCTATGAATAATGGAGCTATTTTAGTAAAAGATGCGATTGCTGATATTACACTACAACAAGTACTCACTAGACCTTCTGAATTTGACGTAATAGCAACAATGAATCTCAATGGAGACTATCTATCCGATGCTCTAGCAGCACAAGTAGGTGGAATAGGTATCGCACCAGGTGGAAACATCAATAGTCTTACTGGGCATGCTGTTTTTGAGGCCACCCATGGGACAGCTCCAAAATATACTAATCTAGATAAAGTTAATCCTGGATCTGTAATTCTTTCTGGTGAAATGATGTTGCGATATCTTGACTGGACGGAAGCAGCAGATTTAGTTATTTCATCGATGGATCGGACCATTCAAGATCAAACAGTCACATATGATTTTGCTCGTCTAATGGATGATGTCACTCCAGTAAAATGCAGTGAATTTGGAGATGCTTTGATCAATAACATGGGTTAACCATTGTTTTTAATTCTGCTTAAATCTAACTCCTTTTATTGTTCGAACTGACTATATATCTTCAATACTTAACTAAGGATACTTATGAAAAATTCATCATTATTGGTAACACTAGTTATCTTACTGTCAACTTCTAACTTCGTCGCTGCCGATTCATGCAATCAAGTCATTGAAGGCAATGACATGTTGCAATTTAATCTGAAGGAAATGGTTGTGAGTTCCAGTTGCAGTGAGATTACAGTCACCCTTCAACACACCGGTGCGATGCCTGCCAATGTCATGGGACACAATTGGGTGTTAACCAATACAGCGGATTTTATGCCTGTAGCCACTGCGGGTGGTGGAGCTGGAATGGCGAATAACTATGTGCCTGTTAATGATGCTCGTGTGATTGCTGCATCAGACGTGATTGGTGGTGGAGCTGAAACTTCAGTGACATTCTCATCCGATCTATTGAGTGCGGGTGGAGACTATACGTTCTTTTGTTCCTTCCCCGGTCATTATGCGATTATGAAAGGATCTTTTGTCGTTAGAGACTAGTTTTAGAAATACCTTTGGCCAGGGCAAGAGGGCCACTTCTTGCAATGGCTATAACTTTGCTAAGATTAGTGATATCAGTTAGAAAATTATTATTAACATCACTGTCAGCCATTACTTCAATAATCATTAACTGATTTTTTTCATTAATGATGGTGGCTGAATAGTTGCTGATGATTTCATTCAATTCTTCAGTACTTTCAGTGGATGGTTCAATTTTTATCAGCATCATCTCTCTTTCAATATGATCATGAAGCGTGATATCAAAAACATCAACAACATCAATTAACTTATAGAGCTGCTTGGTAATCTGTTCAATGACTTCATCAGAACCCTCGGTTACTAATGTTAGCCTTGAAACCATAGGATCTTGAGTGGGTGCAACACTCAATGAGTCAATATTGTATCCCCTAGTAGAAAACATAGAAGCCACTCTGGATAATGCCCCAGATTCATTTTGTAAAAGAATCGCTATCGTATGTCTCATAATAATTATATTGTTGTTCTTAAAAAATCGATTGTACATGCTTCTATTAATAATTGAAGCAAGGCAATCACTATTACTTTTAACTCTTCTTTATAGTAAGGTGTTTGGCTCTAAATAAATAGCATAGTATTTTTATATAAAATAGAATGAAAATATGGTCAAAGATAAAAGCATAACTGGGTCTGAAATTATAGTTCATGTTCTAGCAGAACATGGGGTGGATACTATTTTTGGATACAGTGGTGGAGCTATACTTCCCACATACGATGCTGTTTTTCAATACAACGAAATAAATAAAACCAATGCCATGCCTTTAATTGTGCCCGCAAATGAACAAGGTGCTGGATTCATGGCTTCTGGTTACGCAAGAGCAACAGGTAAGCCTGGGATAGTAATGGTTACTTCTGGGCCAGGTGCTACTAATACTGTAACACCTGTTAGAGATGCCATGGCAGACTCAATACCAATGATTGTCATTTGTGGACAAGTAGGCAGGAGCTCAATTGGAACCGATGCCTTTCAAGAGGCTCCAATAACCAGTGTCATGGGATCAGTGGCAAAACATGTTTTCTTAGTAACCGATGAAGAAAAGCTGGAAGCCACCATGAGGGCTGCTTTCGAGATTGCAACTTCAGGAAGACCAGGCCCAGTAGTAGTGGATGTTCCAAAAGATATACAAACTGCAAAGATTAGACCTGATGCCAATAAAAAATTAAACATCTCCTCATACAGAGAGCGATTGAAAACTATAGAAAAAAATACTTTAAATGAGGATGACTGTAAAAGATTCTTTGATCTTTTAGAAAATTCAAAACGTCCCCTATTTTATGCTGGAGGTGGAACTATTGCTGGAGGGGCCTGTGAAGAATTAAGGCAATTTTCCAGTGAATTTAAGATACCAATTGTCACAACATTGATGGGAATTGGTGCTTGCAATACCCAATCAGACCTCTCAATGCGTATGCTCGGTATGCATGGAACAGCTTTTGCTAATTATGCTGTAGAAGACTGTGATTTTGTGATTGCATTTGGCTCAAGGTTTGATGACAGAGTGGCTGCACTTCCTGAAAAATTTGCGCCTAGAGCTAAAGCAGTGGCGCATTTTGATATCGACCCCTCAGAAATTAATAAAGTAAAAAAAGTCAATTGGTCTCATGTAGGGCTATTAAAAGAAGCATTATCTAAATTAACTACTTATGCGAATAAGAATCAAATTAAACCTAATTTTTCAATTTGGAATGAAGAAGTTCAATTGCTTAAAGAAAAGCATGGAATGAAATACAACATGGACTCAGAATTAATTCAACCAGAAATGGTATTGGATGAAATTAATAAAATGACAAAAGGCAATGCGATTGTATCGACAGGCGTTGGACAACATCAAATGTGGTCTGCACAGTATTTTGATTTTTCCAAACCAAGGCAATGGTTAACTTCAGGAAGCATGGGTACGATGGGGTTTGGACTGCCCGCTTCAATTGGAGCACAATTTGCTGAACCCAATGCATTGGTTATCAACGTAGATGGTGATGGAAGTATCAGAATGAATCTTGGTGAATTGGAAACCATTACAAGCTATGAATTACCCATTAAAGTTTTATTACTCAATAACTCAGGGGATGGAATGGTAAAACAATGGCAGAAGCTTTTTTACAATGGAAGATTCTCAGGCAGCGATAAAACACTGCTTAAAAAAGATTTTGTGATGGCAGCTAAAGCGGATGGCTTTGAGTATGCAGAACGCTTAACTGAAAAAGATAAATTACTAGAAACCATTAAGAATTTTATTGAATTTGAGAAGGCTGCTTTTCTTGAAGTCATAATAGACCCTGATGCTATGGTCTATCCTATGGTTGGACCCGGCATGTCCTATGATCAAATGGTTACTGGTGAATTTATTCAGGGTAGAAATGAAGATCCAGAGATTGATGAAGTGGATCCAAGTGCAATGTTCTAGTTTCCCGTCCGCTCCACCAATTGCATAGAAAAATCTACTTAATTTACCTTTCTCCCATAGCATCAATGCCATAGTTTTCTGAGGCAGACTGAGTATAGAGAACTTTTTTTCTAAAAAACCTTAACATCCCCATCTCTCCCATTCTGGAAGCTCCAATCCCTGATTCCTTGAACCAGTTCTTCTCTCCATCAAAAACATAGGTGGTGATACCACAATCTTGAATGCTCACAGCACCGGCATCAATGTGTTGTGCAATGGACTCAGCTTCTTGATTATCTCCAGCCAAGACAGCCGCTGATAGACCATATTTAGTATCATTGGCTAATCGAATAGCCTCATTAATATCAGTGAATGTCATTACAGGGATTATAGGACCAAAAGTTTCTTCCATCATCACTAACATTGAATGATCTGCATTACTAATCACCGTTGGAAGCACCCATTTACCACCACCATGATTTTCAATTGAGCCACCTGATAAAATTTCAGCTCCCTTTTCTTCAGCATCATTGATATGGGATTCAATAATATCGGCTTGTTTATCAAAAATTAGTGGTCCTATATGTCCTTCTCTGATATTTGGATAATTAAGAGTAACGGCTTTTGCCAGTTGAACTAACTCTGTTTTAAATTCATCTGCTATTGATTCATGTACATATACTCTTTCAATGGATTGGCAAGCTTGACCTGTTGCTTGAACCGATGCTCTGAGTACAATTTTTGCACTTTCTTTAGGGTCAGCATTTTCCGTTATAATGACAGGATCCTTGCCACCCAATTCTGCATAAATAGGTATAAAATTCTCCGCACCGCTTTTGTAAACTAATTTTCCAGTTTTAACACTGCCAGTAAAACAAAGAGCATCTACATTATTGATTAAAGCTTGGCCGGTTTCTCCATCGCCTTGGATGAATCGACATACACCATTTAATTCAGGAACTTGTTTTAAGGTTTCTTGAAGTGGTCCGATAAAACGTGGTGTAATCTCACTCGGCTTAACAACTACAGCTGAGCCTGCCATCAAGGCAGGTATAAGGTCTATTAGTGTAATTAAAAATGGAAAATTCCAAGGCCCAATAATTCCAACAACTTCAAAGGGCTTATATTGATGCTGATAAGTAACAGTTGGAGCGGAAGATTGAATGCCTGGCTGATCCTTAAATATATCATGTCCAATAGTTAACCAGTCTCCAATCATTGTCGTTAATCTGGCAATCTCAGCAGTAGCAATAAAGTATCTTCCTGTGTCTTGCACCAAGGCTTCAAGCAAAGCTTCATTGGATGAAACGGCTTTAGCCCAATCATTTAATATTTCAGCTCTTTGGTCAATGGTCTTATCGGACCATGCTTTTTGTCCTGATCTTAAATCGCTGACAATCTCTTCTATCTCAATGTTTTCAGTTACCTCAAAAGAATAATCCATCTCACCTGTTCTTGGATTCCTTGCTTTTATTGTTCTACCCTGTAGATCTTGATTGGTCATAATATAGTCCATTTCTTATGTGTTTTAGAGTGTAAGACTACTTGTAAAAAGCTATCTCATCAATAGTTATTTAATGAGATTTTGATGTTCCAATGGATCTATATTTCCCCCGCTTAAAATTATGAGGGTATTTTTCTTGGAAGTTACAAAGCGACCAGAAAGTATTAATGCCAAACCAACTGCTCCACCAGGTTCTATAGTTATATTCCATTCATTATAAGCAAACCGGATTGCATCAATTACTTCATCATCACTCACGATACATATTTCTTTGAGAGCACTTTGATTGATAGAAAATGTTAATTCTCCAGGTGTTGGTGCCATTAATGCATCGCATAAGCTGGGTTGATTGATATCAATCTTTATTCGCTTACCAGAATTCAAAGATTGTTGTGTATCGTTTAATAGTTCTGGTTCTACACCAAAAATATCAATGTCATTTAAATACTCAGAAAAAGCAATACTGCATCCAGCTATTAAACCGCCGCCGCCAATAGGGCATATAAAATTATCAATGGTCTCTTCAATCAAAGTGAGTTGCTGAATAGCTTCCAAAGCTACAGTTCCTTGTCCCGCCATTACATCATAGTCATCATAGGGTGGTATAATAAAAGCGTTCCTATTGACAGCAGAATCCTCTGCAATTGCCTCCCTGCTTTCGTTATAACGATCATAAAATATGATCTCAGCTCCTAAATCTTTAGTTCTTTTAATTTTTACTTCAGGTGCATCATTAGGCATAACAATTGTAGCTTTTAATCCAAATAGTGAGGCTGCGAGAGCAACACCTTGTGCATGATTTCCTGAAGAGCAAGCAACCACATTTGTATAAGCATGAGTCTTTAATATTTGATGCATGCAGTAATAAGCACCTCTTAACTTAAAGGACCCTGAATATTGTTCATTTTCAGCTTTTAAATAGACATTCCCATTGACTAACTCATTTAGTTTTTTTGAGGATAAAATAGGAGTTTGCCTAGCAATCCCGTTTAGTATGTTGCTTGCATTGTAGATGTTTTTAATATTGATCATTAGATTAGAATTTAATGTTTACTTTATTTAAAACTGATTTAGAATTTAGTGTCAATCAATTAATAGGTGGAAGCAAATGGAAAATTACATAGTGACTATTTATGCTAAGGAAGAACACGCTGATGAAGTCTGTGAATACTATAAAGAACTGCAATCTAAGTATGAATCAGCCCCTGGTTTTATTGGTAGAAAAATCTTTCGAGCAAAAAATGGTGCTATGGCTGCTGCAGTAAAAGCTACTTATTCCGAAGAAGAGCTAGCTGCTAGTAGTGAAGAAGATCATGATCATGGTCAGCACTTCGTTATGATTGAGGAGTGGGAATCAGTTCAAGATCGAATTAACTTTGGAAGAACTTTGAGCAAAGAGCATCATATGAAAGTTATACCCTATCTACTTCCCAATCATTCCCACGAGTTTTATGAAAAGCTCTAAGAAGTAATATTATCGATCTTTTTGGCACAAATAAAATCATTTTCAGATAACCCTCCAATTGAATGTGTTGAGTAAGTTACTTTACAAGAGCCATAATGCACTTCCATCTCTGGATGATGATCTTCTGCATCAGCAACCCAAGCCACAGCGTTCACGAATGAAATGGTCTTTGTATAATTTGAAAATTTAAATTCTCTAACAATCTCTTTAGCATCATCCGATATAATCCAATTTGGATCTATGGCTTCACCTATTTGCTTTGCAGCAGTCATATCCAATGGTTGAACGCCTCCCTCGCATGGAACGCAATGTTTCTTTTCTAGATCATCATCTGACATTTCAATCTCCTTTACTTAAAAAGTATTAAAATATTATCTATTCCTATGATTAAAATTGCCAGCGACAAGCTCCAAATAAAGCATGCAAACATAGAACTGATGACAAAAATTTTCAAAGGCATCTTTGCCAAACCGGCAATAAAAGGTATAAAAGGTCTAATAGCTGGTGTGAGTCTACCAATTATGATTCCTCCCCACCCATAACGATCAAAAAACACCTCTCCTTTTTTTATTTGATCGTTTCTATTTTGTAAGAATTTCTTTTCTTTTAGTTTGGGGCCAAAAAATGACCCCAAATAAAAACTTAAAAAATCACCTAGAAAAGAACCTACTCCTGCAGCTAAACAAATTGTAAGTAATTGCACATCAGCCTCATTAAGCGCTAATGCCAAAAGTAATAATATTATGCTTGGCCAAAATGTTCCTAGAATTATAAAAGACTCAGAAAAGGCTACAATAAACATAACAAATGCAGAAAATTCTGGATTAGCCAGAACCCAAAACTCTAATTCTTCATAAGACATTCTCATAAAATAATAGAAACCCTTACTTTTTAAAAGTTATTAATACGATTCAACAACAACAGCACCATAATTCTCATTGGCAAGAACTCTCAGCATATTTTGAAATTCTACAGGGTTAAATGTTGCATTATTAGGAAAAGCCATGCCATGTATTCTTATAAAGGGTATCCCAGAATCATCAATTTTATTAAATTTTGATGCCACTCTTCGTATTGCTTCTACAGGATCATCATATAAGTTATTGGCTAAATCATCGCCCATTATCCAAATGGCTATTCTTTTTTTATTATCAGTGTATCGAGTAATCGCTTCACTAACACCTCTGGTTGGATCCGAATCACAAATTGCATTCCAATTATTCAATCGTCTTAAAATTTCATTTCTATTTCCTGGTGTATCAGGTATCCAACCATTCTTAAAAGAAGGATATAAATAACTGGCATTACAGTTGAGAACTTGTATGCCTTTTAATTTTTCTTTAGGATAAGCAGCCAAGATATCTGCCATACTATTCTTTAACTTGCCCCAAACATTATTCTGCATACTCCCAGAATTATCGATAACAAAAATAATATACTCACTATCAACTGGGATTCCTACCGCTTTACCTTCACTAAAAATTTGATTTTTCTGTAATTTTTTCATAACTTCAGTTAGTGATTGCTTAATCATGAATAAAGCATTCCTCTCGCCTGATTGTATTTGTGCAAATGCTTTTGTCGTATCGTATTGACCCTCTATATCAAATAAATCTCCAGACAATTTATTCTTTTTTTCTTTATTATTAGCTAGTTGAGTAGTGGATGAGGATAACCTTTGATTCAATACTGTTGAATCGCCTCTTATAATTTCTAATTCACGTTCTAATTTAGAGACCAATGCCTGCAGGTCTTCTTGGCTTTTTTGTATGGTAATGGGTTCATAGATCTTTGTAATCACAAGCAATAAAATAACTGCACCAAAGCCACAACAGACAACATCTAAAAAGGATAGATTAAATGTTTCCATGTCCCTTCTTTTCCTCATGATGTTGGCCAATCTTTGGAGGGAGAAACAAAGCATCCCTTCTTTAATCCTGCTAAGTTAATAAAGCTTGCCGCTGCTGTTGGATCCCCATCCAAAGGAAATAAAAAAACATTCATGGGGATTCCCGGCGACACATCAATTGCTCTATTAAAATATTTCTGCCTATCATTTGGATAAACTTTTACGGGGGAATTAGGAATTCTAGAGCCCAATGTAGGTAATCCATCCGTAAATAAAAATATATTATCCGGCTTTATACTAAAAGCATTAATAGCTTCAAAAGCATTGAATAAACTATTACCGCCTTGTGGAACTGTTAAAGCTAGCTTATCAATGGCTGATACTATATTTTTACTATCAGCTTTTATCCATTCTCCATCACTCTGTTCTAGAACAGATTGGGCCGACTCATTAAATGTATAAATCTGAAAGTCACCTTTCAATCGTGTCGCCATCCATTCGACTCCTTTGACCACCTGGCTCCATTTTGGAGCTCTTATCTTCTCTTCATCGGGATAAATAGAAAAAAGTAAGGCATTAGCATAAGAGTTGGCCAACATACTGGTAGAAGAATCAACTAAAAATAAGACACGTTGCCCAGATACTTTGCATCCAGAAATATATTGTCTTTGTCCTTCACCACCTCTATCAAATGGTGAATCCCCACTTAGTTGTGATTGCTTTTCTGCTTCAGATGACATCCTTTTACTCTCTTCTTCTAGAATCTTAATATCAGATTTGAGCTTTTCAACACTGTCTTGTGAGGCTAGAGATCTGTTTTCATATTGCGATATTTCTTCAGATAGATCCTCAATGATCTTGAGCAATTCATCTATACTGCCTTGAATAATCGAATTATCTTCATCTATTTTATTGATTTCATTTTTCATGGTAACCATACGCTTCTGACCATCAATAATTTCTTCTTCTAGAAATTCAGTTTGGCTTTGCAAGACCACAGATGCCTTATTACTTCTAGATTTAACTTGTGAATTAATAATCATAAAAAAAAGAATAATGGCTCCAAAGCCACATGCCATCACATCAAGGAAAGACAAATTGAAAACATTAAATTGCCTTCTTGCCATAAAAGTTTTTAATTATTCACCCTTAAGGTGGGTAATCAGATTTTGATCTGCATAGGTCTCTGTTTCAAAAATTTGTCGTTCTTGTAACAACTGCAACTGATGCACTAAAAACATGATCACTATGCTGATAAGTAAGGCAATAAAAGTTGAATTAAAGGCTATGCCTAGATTTTGAGTAACGCCACTAATATCTCCATCAACTGCTTGATGAGCAAGGGATAAAGCCGCTCCTATACCTCTAACAGTTCCAATAAAGCCAATGGAAGGTATAGCCCATGCAATGTATCGGATCATTGATAATTCAGACTCAAGTCGATCCGCTTCACTTTCAATCATTATATGTGTTGACGTTGAAACATCCTGTATATTCTTGGTTGTAGCAAATCGTTTCAAGCCATTACTTAAAACTCTAGGCAATAAAAGTTCTTGTTGTGATTCATCTAAGTTTTCAAATTGCCTCAAATACATATCAGTATTTTCAGACTGTATAGTCTGACCTCTTTGTAAGGGAATCAGATCTTCTTTTAGAAGCTTTCTTTCATTAAGCGATGTTTGAGCTTTCAGAGCCATAATTGCAAATGCCCATAGCATCAATATAAAACAAGACTCTTGCTCAAAATCACGAATGATCACAAAAAAAGAACGCTCAGGTACATAATTACTATCTTGGGCAATCATGGCTTGTTGCTCTTGAATAATCTCAACAGCTTCAGGTCTAACTAATGACACATAAAAAGCATGCACTACAATTATAGAAAGGATTAAGGCAAAGCCTTGATACAAAAACTCTTTAGATAAATTATTGTTATTCATAATAATAGTCTAGGTATCAGAATAAAATATCATGCCTTGACCAGCATTGACTTTATTTTCCTCTGCAGTCTCTTCTTTGAGTTTCTCTTTTTCATATACCTCTTTAAGTCGATCTAATTCTTCTTGCATTTCTCTATCTTGATTCTCTACATTATTATTTTCATCATCAGCAATGCCCAATGGGGATAATGAAATAAATAAAAATAAAAAAATAGCAATTCGCTTAAAAATATATTTTATTTTGATTGTCTCCACTACTCTATCTTATCACTATAGCGGGCAATTCTAAATCCAACATCCAATCTTGATGCAACAGCATGATCTCGAAATGAGTATCTCAGAGCACTGATGCTGGAATGTCTCCAACTCGAACCCTTAATCATTCTGCTGCTTCCCTCCAGCGGTCCTAAAGGATCAGATTCTATATTTTTAAGATCTCGAGGGTAGACTGAATAATAATCATTAACCCACTCTGCAACATTGCCTCCTAAATCATAGACTCCCAATGAATTTGCTTTGAACTTTCCAGTTGGTGAGGTTACGGGATAGCCATCCCAATATTTTCCTAAGGTATTAGACATAAAAACTTCAGCTGACTCATCAGCATAGTTACCAGAATCTTCCATAACTGGCATGCTATCTCCCCATGGATATTTTTGCTCTCCACCGCCTCCATTAAATCTAGATAGCCACTCCCATTCTGCTTCAGTCAGCAGTCGGTATCCATTGCTTACTGGTCTCCTTAACTCATACTTACCTTTATTGATTTTATATGCTGGTTCCAAAGACTCTTGAGCACTCAACCAATTACAATATGCAGCTGCTTGTTGCCAACTAACCATAACAGTTGGATGCATATTATTGGATAACTCTCTAAAAACTTCTGCACCGGAAGTATGCTTAGGTTCAAACTCTCTAAATTCTTTATTTGATGTCTCCGTTATACCAACATAAAAAGGACGAGTAATTTTGACCAATCTTTCAGTTTCATTTGTTTTTCTGCCTTGATCTCTTCTAGGCGCTCCCATAACAAATTCATTTCCAGGATAAATCAATCTCATTTCTAAACCCTGAGATGTTTTTATTTTATTTGGCAAAGCTGCCAATGCAGCTTGCTCTGGTGTCATAAGGTTTATTTCTATAGTTTGTTCATAGCCTGATGTTGGGTTAATCATCAACTCTTCAGTTACATATCCCTCTTTTTTAATCAGTAATAATTGTTTCTTAGATAATAAATCAAGATTGATTGGGACCACTCCAATTTGTTCACCCTCTAGAATCAAATCTGCTCCTGGCGTCCCAAGAAAGCTTATGCTCCCATATATTGGCTTTAACTCTCTTTCAAATTCAACATATGCAACATTTCTTTCAGTTAGGATTTCTTCTTGAGTTCTGAGAATTATATTCTCACTAATAGACTTAAATCCTGGTTTTGCAAGATTGATAGTGTGAGAAACCAAAGGCTCCAACTCAAGTTCCAGAGGAGTTAGACCACGATAAGTAGAGTCTACATTTACAGAAGCACCATCAGGATAGGAAATAATATTAAGTTTGCTGTCTAAGAGACTTAAGTTAAATGGTTCTAAGACAATATTTTCTTTAGCTTTCACAGCTATCTCAGTCGTAAAGTCTTTATAACCATTTTTTTTAATTCCAAGCGCATGTTGCCCTTCTATGAGATCAAGGTCCAAGGGGGTCAATCCTGTATTTTTACCATCAATGAATATTTCAGCCCCACTTGGTTTAGTGTCTATCTGAACATCAGCCCAAGCTGGCTCAAGATCAAAAATGAATTCTTGTTCTTCTCCCATCCCATTGATGACCAGTTGCTCCTTTATGGGAAAATACTTTATCAAATCGCAACTCAACATCTCTTGTTCCAGGTGCCAAAATAGCGCTCCAAAAGGAAAGCCCTTCTCTGTCGACATTCCTCTTGATAGCATTATCTCTACATCTTCACAAATAGATGGCTTGATCTTTTTCCCTCGAGATACAGCTCATAAATCAACATCGGGCCGGGTCGTGAATGTAACAATACCTGGGAGTTTTTTTTAATTTGATATCAATAACCTGCGAGGATTCTTCATTGATTTCAATATCCAGGCTGCTGGGAAAATAACCTGATCTAGAGTAGTCAGCCCTATATTCACCTGGTCTTAGTAAAAATCGCCCACTAATTTTTAAATGTGGGAAAAAACCCCCAGAGACTGAAACTTTAGCATCAGGTGGCATCGTATTTATTTCGACAGCTTTAGAGGTAAATAAATAGAATAAAAAATATCCAACTAAGAAAACTAATCCTATGGCAGCTTTCTGAAATGTCTTATTTTGAAAAATACTCTCACTTTGGCGTTTTTGAAACTGTGTTGGTTGCTCCTCTAAAGAAACATTTTCAATATTAAGCTCTATTTGATTGGCAGATATTTTAAACTGGACTCGCTTATCAGACACAATCAACTCGTCACCATCTTTGATCCAATGATTTCCAGAAAATTTATTATCATTAACTTTGGTATCGACACTTGAGTTGATCATTTGTAAGACTAAACGATCATCTATCAAATCAATGATCATAGCTATTCCTAACGAAAGCGATCCAATGATCACAATGTCAGAATTCAAATCTGTGCCTATTTTAATAGGAAAATCATCAGAACTAATTTTCCTAGTTTGGTTGCCTTCTTGTATAACAATAGTTGTCATACTCTTTCCTTACATTCAATCCTAAAACTTTGATCAATCTGATCTGGAAGAACTTTGAATCTCAAGCTGACATCTCTAAATCCATTTCTTGTTCCAACTGCCTTATAAACTCCTGGTCTTAAAGTCATTTCTTTATTTCTAAACACACCAAGTTGTCCTACTTTATATAAATTGATGTTTGTCATTTCATCGGAAAGGATCGAAATATTCATAGGAACGCTTGCAATACTAATAACATTAGCTAGATTTTCTATTTGCTTTACTAATACTGGACCTTTTTTCTTAATAGCATTCGCTTGTTTCAATATTTTTTTAGCTTTCTTTAAAAGTTCATCATCGCTTAGATTATCAGCATTGGCTGTAAAAAAGATTAAATCGCTGGCAAGAGAGATTCTTTGATTGACGGTTTTTAAACTCTCAGAAGCATCTTTAATATTGGCATCAAGCTTCAATATTTTTTGATAATGTTTTTTTGCTAAAACCCATTTTTCATTTACTTCAGCTATCAATGCTTCAAATTGTATCGATTCAATCTTGGACATTCTGACTCTTAATTCCAATTCTTCAATGGCTTGAAGGGCATCCCTAGATTTAGGGTTAATTTTCAATGCTTGATTGAATTCTATTTTTGTTTCTTCAAATTTCTCTTCTGACAATAGCTGATAACCCCTAGATAAACTATTTTGAAAAAGTTCTTCATCAAGTTTTTGTTTTGAGGTCTCCAACCCCTTGATTGCATTAATCCATTCTGGATCAATTATTAAAGCATTCTCATAAGACATTATTGCCTTTTCCCATTCACCACTATTACTAAAAATATCTCCCTCAACCATAGATTCAATAACCTTATCGACTTTTAAAGCTCTCTCATACCCTGCTTTTGCCTCCTGATTAATTCCATCAATTGCTAGAGCTATCTCATATTGTTCAATGGCTAACTCTTGATTGCCTTGCATTAATGCATCTCCTGCTTCTGAGAGAGCCTTAGATAATCTTTGAGGTATGCTGAGTTCAAGATCTATCAATATCTGCATTGATTCACGATACTTTAGAGCAGCAGTATTAAATTGACGCAAGGTATAGGCAGAATCTCCCTGTTCTTGATACACTAGTGCATCACTCCAATCCTCACCTCCCCAAAATAAGACACCATTAACTTTCAAATTCTCTAACCTAGCTAATAATTCAGATAAAAGAGCTTGAGCAATAGGTTTTTGGGCTAAATCAGAAGGTTCATTATTTTTTATAATTACAGAATTTTTCTCAACTGATGAATTATTGCTCTTCTCTCTATATTGACTAACCGTAGAAGGTAAGATGAAAAAGACAACTACTAGAAAAAGCAACAATAATCCACTGAGAAGAAAAGCCAACTTAGGATTAAATCTTTTTTGATTCTCTCGATCTAATTTTTCCTGATAAATTGTTTTACCATCATCCAATGATGAGCTAACTTCATCCTCTGATTTTGTCACCGAATCATCAGTTTTCTTAATATTCATTAGTAAGAACTACTTTGTTGGATCTTCTTCGAGAATTAATCCAGTCTCTTCTGTATAAATTTGTTTTAGTAGTCTCTTCCATCCTAAAAACATTTCTTGCGCATTACCAGTTAGCCTTAATGTTTGCCCTTCAACCTCAATGAGCAAACCTTCAGCCTCAGTATCAAAAGATTCTCCCCCCTCTTTCATGGATTCCTTATATATTTTCGCTTCAGACGCCTTTGCAAAGCCACTCTGAACAGCCTGCATCCCCCCAATCATAAGTCCTTGTTGAGCATAGCCGCTAGCATTGCTATCTCCATCAACCATAATGCCGCCTAAAATAGCGACAGCGCCAAGTATTTGCCTTTTTCTAGCCGATCGTTTTAATTCTTCATAATTGATTGCATTTTGACGATTAGACTTTCTCCATTCTTCATAAGGAATAGAAATTTCTCTATATAACTGTGCATAATATTCATTAAGCGTATCAAGTAGCAAAAGTTCTCTTTCCTTAACATCGCCTATTCTTTGCATAATTGGATCATCATCAGCAGGCAGACGAGAAATTTCATAAATACTTGTCTTATTATCCTGAACCAAGTAATCATTGAAAACACTAGGAATTAAGTCAGAAGCAAACCTCAAATTACCAATCTCACTTATACGCTTTAACTCTTTGGATAAATAATCACTCTTTATCTTTTGTAAATCATTGGCTATTTGATTGAATAAACTTTGATAGGGATCTTGTGTTAAATCACGACGTTTACTATAAGAACTTTGGCCCACTCTTGCTTTATATAGTTTATCAACCCATTGCTTTCCTGAGATGTCCCAAACGCCAATTTGTATGGAAACATCATAGCCATCAGATTTTATAATTCGTCCAGAAACATTAAGATCCATAGCCTTAGTATTATCGGGCAATACCCAAACACCTCCCCAAAAACCAGACTCTTCCAGAGTATTCTTCAAGTGATAAGGAATATACCTCGCTTCAGCCTTTCTTATTTCTGGGAATACTAGAGGATTACTTTCAATATCTTCTGGAATATTAGGATCAAAAATAAAAATGCCAACATCAAGCAAGCGATCTTCAGTAAGTTCTATTTCGGCACGTTTGAGTTTAACTTTGTCATATTTAATTGTCTCACTGAAACTCAATAGTGGGAAAGCCAAGAAAATAAAAAAAGTACAAGCTATTATATTTTTTATTCTCACTTGCTTAAACACTCATCTATTGCTGACTGTCCTATACCCATATGTTTTAAATACTGTTTCCATATTTCATTTCGTATATTTGGATCATCTTCTTTAATTGCAAAAACTCGAAGCTGTCTTGCAATCTTATCTTCACCTGAACCATTTTTATCAACACAACTAGGCAATCTAGAAATTTCTTCCTCAGACATTTCATCAGTAAGTTCACCTTCGCTATCTTCATTAACTTGGCTTTCATTATTTCCAAGATCTCCAGAAATATCTATTGGCCCATCCAGATCTGCTCCCATGATTGATTCCATATCAGCTATTTCTTGAGAAGTCATACTTGAATTACCTTGATTTGATGCAGCAATAATATCTCTTTCGCCAGCCATTTCCTTATCAAAATCTCCCAAAGACTCATTAAAAATACTCGAGGCTGACTGACCCACTTGTTGACTTGAACTACCGGTTTGTGACGATGAGGGCATACCTCCCGAACTAGATGATGATGGAGATGAGCTTGACGATGAGGGCATACCTCCCGAACTAGATGATGATGGAGATGAGCTTGACGATGAGGGCATACCTCCCGAACTAGATGATGATGGAGATGAGCTTGACGATGAGGGCATACCTCCCGAACTAGATGATGATGGAGATGAGCTTGACGATGAGGGCATACCTCCCGAACTAGATGATGATGGAGATGAGCTTGACGATGAGGGCATACCTCCCGAACTAGATGATGATGGAGATGAGCTTGAGGATGAGGGCATACCTCCCGAACTACTCGGGCTCTGTTTACTCTGGCTACTGCCACTCATTTGCTGAGTAGCACAACCACTAACGAATAAAAATAATACTAAAAAATAACTTTTATATGCTGACATTTTCCTCATCCTAGGCCAGCTCAACAGAACCGGATTAATTATATCATCAAAAACATAACAACTTAAAATATCAAAAAAATCAATATCTTCTATATATAACTATTCTTAATTTGATAGGATTTGGTTTTCATAATAAATATGGAGACATTATGAGCATGGAAAAAGTATTAGAAGATTTACAATCAAAAATAGGAAAAGTGATTCACCAAAGCGAATGGATGCATATTTCACAAGAAATGATTAACGCTTTTGCTGACGCAACACAAGACCATCAATGGATACATATAGATCCAGAAAGAGCCAGGAAGGAATCGCCCTTTAAAGCTACTATTGCGCATGGCTATTTTACTCTATCACTCTACCCTAAATTAAGAGGTTTAGTGGATCCAGAGAATCCTCCTTACCCAAATACAAAAAATATTATTAATTATGGAATTAATAAATTGAGATTTACTGGCCCAGTGATTGCAGGCAGTAATATTAGATCAAATTGCACACTACTTTCCGCTGAAGAAGTAAAGGGTAGCATCGAATTGATTGAAGAATATAGTGTTGAGGTTGAAAATCAAGACCGACCTGCCTGTGTTGCACAAAATATTATGAGGCTTTATTTCTAGCTTAATATGTCTAATCTTATAGTTGAAAAAGGAGCACTTGATCTTACAATTGCAATTGATAGACCTGAGTCAAGCAATGCCTTAAGTCTTGCTTTAATAAAAGAATTACTAGAGGTTCTTTCTGAGTATGAAGACAATCATGAAATAAAATCAGTTGTAATAACGGGCACAGGCAATAAATGTTTTGCAGCAGGTGGTGATATAAAAGAATTATATGAAGTACGATCGGAGAAAGCGATTGAAAACATGATAGCTATAGGAAGAAGGACTATAGATAAAATTCGATACTACCCTGTTCCTGTTTTAGCTTTGATGAATGGCCACGCCCTGGGTGGAGGCGCAGAATTAGCAATCGCATGTGATTACAGAGTCGCCGCTGAAAGAGCTACTTTTGGTTTTGTCCACTCAACTCTAAACATCACAACTGCTTGGGGAGGCATAATAGATCTCATTGATATTGTTGGCAATCGTAAAGCGCTCTTAACTTTAATTGAAGGTAAAGCTTTAACGACCAGTGAAGCTTATAAAATTGGTATCCTAGATTCAGTTTGTCCAAATGTGGAAGATGCAACAAGAGATATCAAAAACATACAAAAAAGGATTAATAACTGCAGTTCGTCAATTATTCGAGCAAATAAATTAATTATAAATGAACATAAGAGAACCATTCATAAGGGTTTAAAAGAATTTGAAAACAGAGAGTTTAAAAGGAGTTGGAGTAGCGAGGAACACTGGGAATCAATGAATAAACTATTCTCTAAGAGCTCTTCTTAATACTTTACCTACATTGCTTTTAGGTAACTCAGCTATAAATTCAATTGCTTTTGGTATTTTATAACCCGTTAAGTTCTCTTTGCAATATTTGAGAACTTCTTTTTCTGTCAGGCTAGGATTGCTTTTCACCACATAAATCTTGACAGACTCTCCCGTTCTTTTATTGGGTAGTCCAATGCATGCTGTCTCAATTATATCTGGATGCATACTAACAACATCTTCAATTTCATTAGGGTAGACATTAAAACCTGAAACTAAGATCATGTCTTTCTTTCTATCAACGATGCTCAGAAAACCTTTTTTATCTAGAATGCCTATATCGCCAGTTTTGAAAAAACCATCTTCATCAATCGCTTCAGATGTTGCCTCTTCATTGCCCCAATAGCCTTTCATGACTTGAGGGCCTCGAACACAAATCTCTCCACGCTCACCTAGAGTAACTTCATTGCCATCATCGTCTCTGATGGAGATCTCAGTATTAGGAATTGGCATTCCAACTTTGCCATTAAACTCAGTTAAATAATTTGGTGAAACCGTAACACTTGGTGAAGTTTCAGATAAACCATAACCTTCAAGTAAAACTTTGCCTGTCAACTGTTGCCATCTTTCAGCAGTGGATTGTCTGCAAGCTGAACCACCAGTTCCAGATAATTTCATAGTACTGAAATCAACATTCACTATGTCTGGATGATTTAATAAGCTTTCATAAAGAGTGTTCACCCCATTAAAAAAAGTAAAAGGCCATTTTTTGAGTTCATTAACAAAGCCCTTAGTATCCCTTGGATTGGTTACCAGCACATTTAAACCACCAGCATCATAGCCCGAGAAAACCAGCACAACCAAAGAATATATATGGTACATCGGCAAGGCATTGATCCAAATTTCAGTTCCCTCTTCAACAACATCATTAAGCATACTTTTTAACTGTTCTATATTTGCTACAACATTCCTATGAGACAACATCGAACCCTTAGAAAGACCTGTGGTAGCACCTGTGTATTGTAAAAAAGCCAGGTCATCTGGGGTGATTTGGACCTCATTAAAATCAGCAACTGGTCTTTGAAGAGCTGTTTTAAATGGAATGGTATTTTTAAGCTTATAGCTTGGCACCATTCTTTTGACATATTTAACCAAAAAATTCATCAATCTACCTTTGACCCCAAGATAATCACCAATTTTTGTAATAATCACATGCTCTATTTCTAGATCATCATTAATAGCTGAGAGAACATGTGCTGAATTCTCAAATATAATGATAGTTTTGGCCCCTGAGTCTTGGAGTTGATGCTTGAGTTCTCTGGGCGTATATAAGGGATTGACATTGACTACTATCAGTCCCGCTCTTAATGCGCCAAAGATAGCCACAGGATACTGTAAGAGATTAGGCATCATCATTGCTATTCTGTCTCCCTTTTTGAGACCAAGCACATTTTGCAAATAAGCAGCGAAACTCCTAGAGTCTTGAGATATCTTTGTGTAGTCAATGGAAGCACCAAAGTTCGCAAAAGCTAAATGATCAGGGTATTTCTTCTCAGACTCATCAAGTAATTTAACTAAAGTTCCTCTAGGGTCAAATTCCAAGAGATGTGGTGTCCCTTCAGGATAGTGTTTTAGCCATGGTTTTTTTGTTCTCATACTACTTATTTATTATTGATCGACCCTTAATCTTACATACTAACATTTTTTTTTCACCTAATTAGTTGCATCAAAGCTTGCTAAAGTCCATTATTTTCAAGCTAACGAGAAAAAATAATGGGTAAATCAAGATTTCCAAACTTTTATGAGCTTTCGATCGAAGATCGAGTAAAGGCAGTTTTTGATAGAGGCTTGATCTCTGAAGAAGACTATATTGCTTTAAAAAACCAACAACAAAGGTTGGATTTAAGTAGTGCAGACAAGATGATTGAAAACGTTATAGGTGTTATGGGGTTGCCTGTAGGTTTGGGTTTAAACTTTTTAATTAACAATAAAGACTATGTAGTTCCACTTGCAGTTGAAGAGCCTTCAATAGTTGCAGCACTAAGTTCGGCAGCAAAAATAGCAAGAACTAAAAATGGTTTTACTACTCACTGCACTGATCCAATTCTTATTGGTCAAATACAAGTGGTTCATATTAAAAATCTAGACAAAGCTCGCAATGATTTATTGGCTAATAAACAAGAAATTCTGAATCTAGCTAACAGTCTACATCCTAGAATGGTGGCTAGGGGTGGTGGAGCTGTTGATTTTTCCATCAAAACTTATCCTATGGAATCATTTGATCAAGAAATGCTAATTATCGATCTTCAAGTTGATACAAGAGATGCCATGGGTGCTAACCTTGTAAATTCAATGTGTGAAGGGGTTGCTTCTTTGGTTGAAACAATCACTGAAGGAGAAGTATTCCTTAGGATACTATCCAATCTCACTGATAAAGCACTCGCTTCAGCAAGCGTTACTATACCAGTGACTTCACTTGCAACTAATGATTATAAAGGTGAAAGAGTAAGAGATGGCATTGTTATTGCATCTGATTTTGCTCATGTTGATCCATATCGAGCTTCCACACACAACAAAGGAATAATGAATGGTATTGATGCTGTTGCATTGGCTACAGGCAATGATTGGAGAGCGATTGAAGCTGGAGCTCATGCCTATGCTTGTAGACATGGTCGATACTCTGCATTATCAAAATGGAGTATTGATGAAGAAGGAAATTTAGTTGGAAGCATTGAGCTCCCAATGAAGGTTGGAATAGTTGGGGCACCCATTGAATCAAATCCTGCAGCTGCATTAAACTTAAGAATCCTCAATGTATCAAGCTCAACTGAACTGGCAAGTGTGATGGCAGCAGTCGGTCTAGCTCAAAACTTTTCAGCATTAAAAGCCCTTGTCACTAATGGTATTCAGAAGGGCCATATGACTCTACATGCAAGGTCTGTTGTAAAAGCCGCTGGTGTGCCAATGAAGTTATTTGATCAGGTGTTGGAAAAAGTATTGCTCAGCGGAGAAATAAAAGTATGGAAGGCTCGTGAAATATTTGAAGAATTGCAAAAAAAGGTAACAAGTATTACAACTTCTATAAAAGCTAAAAATGAGTCTAAATCTAATTCCATTGAAGGCGTAGGATTCAGTAAAGTAATTCTCCTCGGTGAACATTCTGTAGTCTATGGACGTCATGCAATTGCTGTTCCCACTCCTCTCAATATAAGGGCTAAAGTTGAAGATTCAGAAAAAGGAATTGTACTTATGATCCCTTCATGGGGAGTCGAATATGAATTAGATAAGGATCCAAAAAATAGGCAATCTTTTGAAAAACCAGCAGGTGATATCCTTGATCAACTCAATCTCAGTGATAAAGGTATGACCATAGAGGTTTTCTCAGATATCCCAAGAGGTATGGGACTTGGAGGCTCTGCTGCAATAGCAGTTGCTATTATTAAAAGTCTTAATCATCACTACTCTTTAAGCTTAAGCGATGAGGAAATTAACTCCATGGCATTTGAATCCGAAAAAGTAGCACATGGAAATCCAAGTGGAATTGATAATACAATGGCGACGTATGGACACCCTCTAATTTATAGAACTGGAGAGAATCCATTGGTAGAAAGACTAAATATTAATGAAGAATTTTCTTTAGTGCTTGGGTTCACAAACCAAGAAGGTTTAACGGCTAAAACTGTTGCACATGTCAAAACTCAGTGGAAACAAAATAAAAGCCTTTTTGAGAGACTTTTTAATGAAATTGATTCGCTTGTCCTCCAATCAGTACAAGCAATTCAAAATAATGATTTTAAACATTTAGGACAATTAATGAATGTTAATCAAGGCTTGCTAAATGCTATGCAGATCTCTACACCCGAACTGGAAAGACTTATTATGATCGCAAGAGATGCTGGTGCTATGGGTGCTAAAATGACAGGTGGTGGAGGTGGTGGAGCTATTGTAGCCATTACTGATAATCCATCTAAAGTTCAAAGCGCCATTGAATCTGAAGGTTACAAAGCATTGTCTTTTAATATTAAGAGTCAATGAATTACAAAGAAAAAATAGTTTCAGACCCAAATGAACAACTGATTCTAGTCGACAGTGATGATAATAAGATAGGCTATTCTTCTAAATCTGAATGTCATAAAGGAGAAGGAAATCTTCATAGAGCATTCTCCGTCTTTATTTTTAATTCTTCAGGGCAATTACTCATTCAAAAAAGAAGCTCAAATAAAGAACTATGGGATCTCCACTGGTCCAATAGTTGTTGTAGCCATCCTCGAAAAAATGAGAGGACAAAATCAGCTGCTATAAGGCGATTAAAAGAGGAACTGGGTATTGTATGTAAGCTCCATTACATATATAAATTTATCTATCATGCACAATACAAAGATGCGGGAAGCGAACACGAGTTATGCCATGTCTTCGTGGGTCTTTTTGATGGTGAAATCCAGGCTAATCCGGAAGAAATTGATGATTGGAAGTTTATAAAAACTGACGACTTGGAAAAAGAATTAAGTAATTCAGGAGAAAATTACACCCCTTGGATGAAAATGGAATGGAAGGAGTTGATGAGTGATATTGGATCGTATGGATATAAAGGTAAGGTCGTTAATCTTCTTGGACTTGGAGGGTTAAAACTATAACTAGTTAAAACTGATCTTCAGTCAAAGTCATGGTTGAGACTGACCCTGACATTAATGATTTCGAGTATGCATCCACCAGTGGTAAAGATTGCTCGATAAAAAAAGTGGATGAAACAAGTTTTGCTTCATAGAATTCTGAATCCTCAGTATTTTTAAGATTTATTATGGCCAATGATGCTGAACGAGTTGCTATCCACCCTCCCATAAAAGTACCCATCATCATCAAAAAACTATAACTGACTGATCCTGCTAAAAAAGGGTCGTTGGGTTGTTCTTGTAAAATATAATCGAGGGATTTTTCAACCACAGCAATTGAATGAATCATCGACTCTTTAATTAATTGAAGGCGATTCTCATGAGCATCTAGAGTATTAATCTCTGAGGAAATATCAGCGATTAATTTTCTTAATTCTTGACCTTGATCTCCAATGACCTTTCGACCAATCAAATCATTAGCTTGAATGCCAGTGGTGCCTTCATAAATTGTGGTAATCCTGGAGTCTCTAAAATGTTGTGCGGCACCTGTTTCTTCTACATAACCCATACCTCCATGTATTTGTAATCCTATAGAGGTAATCTCTTGGCACAGTTCACTGCACCATCCTTTCGTTATCGGAGTTAACAAATCAGCTCTTTTAGAATGTCCTTGATCTTCTTCAGCTAAATCAAGTTCTAGTGTATTCACATAAACAAGGACTCGCATGATTTCAATATGTGATCTCATCTTCAATAGCATCCGCCTTACATCTGGATGATGAATAATGGTTACACGCCCTTTTTGACCATGAGCTTCGCCTTGAACCCTGTCTTTAGCAAAAGTTAGTGCTTGTTGATAGGATCGTTCTGCTATAGCCACACTTTCGCAAGCTACCCCAATTCTTGCATCGTTCATCATTGTAAACATACAAGAGAGACCTTGATTCATTTCGCCAACCAAATAACCTCTTGCATCTTCAAAATTCATAACACAGGTTGCACAACCATGAATCCCAAGCTTATGCTCTATAGAGGCGGCTTCAAGTGAATTTCTTTCTCCTAAACTCAAGTCTTCATTCACCAAATACTTAGGAACCAGAAATAAAGAAATACCTTTAACCCCATCAGGTGCATCAGGCAATCGAGCAAGAACCATATGTATTATGTTTTCAGATAAATCATGCTCCCCCCAGGTGATAAATATTTTCTGACCAGTGATTTTATAATGATCTCCATCTGGAACGGCGGTGGTGTTTAACACTGAGAGATCAGAACCAGCCTGAGCTTCAGTTAAATTCATCGTTCCTGCATACCTTCCTGTAATGAGTTTCTTTAAAAACATGTTCTTTAAAAATGGATCAGCATGAGCGTCGACTGCACGAATTGCTGAATTTGTTAGTAAGACCAAATGAGCCCATGAGAAATTTGCTGCCATAACCATTTCATTGACTGGCATAGAAACCAAACTTGGTAACCCTTGTCCTCCATAACCTGGGTTACAACTTAAAGTGGGCCAACCTCCAGAAATATATTCTTCATATGCTTCTTTATAACCTCTGGGAACACTAACCTTTCCTTTCTCTAAGGAAACACCTATTCGATCCCCATCAACATTGGTCGGAGCAATTACTTTCGAGGCAATTTCTGAAGCACTGCCATAGATAGATTCTAAAAATTCCTTATCAATCTCATCAAAACCTTTAATGCTGCTCAACCGATCAAGACCAATGAACTGATCTAAAGCAAACATCATGTCCTTAACAGGAGGAACAAACTGGTCCATATCAACCTCTCTTTTTAATCCAAGGTAATTCGACAAGTTTGGCTTCTAAATCTCCATCAGGAGAGTGAATACAAACACTTTTTCCAACTTCAGCAAATTCTTTTTCCAAGATGATATAACAGATGTTTTTTTCCAGTCTTGGAGAATAAACAGCCGACATCATTGCACCTACTCTATTTCCATCAATAGATACTTGGAGATTCTCTTCATTAAAGAATTCCATTTTTTCTCCAGAAATCTCTGCGCCCATGATTTTTCGTTTCACGCCAGTTTCAGAGATCTTCTTCAATGCCTGTTTGCCAATGAAGTCATCTTCTTGCTCAAGATCTATCATCCAAGATAGGCCAACTTCATATGGATTGTTTTCTCGATGCATATCTGAGCCAAAACTTAAAATACCGGCCTCCAGTCTAAATATCTGATTAGGGGTTCCTTGACTGATAGTAAATTCTTCGCCAGCCTCCCATAGTAGCTCCCAAAGCTGATTCCCTTTGGAGCCATCTTCTAGAAAAATCTCATAACACCTTTCACGACTGTAGCCCATTCTTGCAATAACCATTGGTATGCCATAATGATCAGTTTTCTTGAATCTATAGAACTCTAGATCCTCCACCCATTTACCAAAGACCTTACTCATTAATTCAGTTGATTTAGGGCCTTGAATTTGAAGAGGAGAAACATCGGGTTCAAAGACATGAACATTATAGTTCTGACCAGCGGCTATTCCTTGCACCCATAAAAGTGCATCACTGTCAGAAAGTGAAAACCAGTAATGTTCTTCAGCAATCTTCAGCATTACTGGATCATTAATAAAACCACCGTCAAAATCAAGTAATGGTGAATACATTGCTTGGCCAACTTCACATTTTTTGATATCCCTAGGTGTAATATATTGAGCTAATCTTGATGCGTCTGGTCCTTTAATTTCAACTTGTCTCTCAACGCCAACATCCCAAAGCTGAACGCCTTTAAGAAGATTTTCATAATCTTTTTCTGGTCCTTCAATAACAATAGGAAGGTACATGTGATTGTAAACTGTAAAAGCAGTAGCTCCATATTTCATAGTAGAATCAAAATATGGTGACTTCCTTACCCTAGGACTTATGACTATTTTTGATGTTTTATACATAATTTTGAGTTAAACATAATAGTGAATAATATCCAACAATGGAAAAATTGAAAGTAAATATTACTCGATTTTTGTTGTTAAATTGACTGGACTATTAGAGTTTTTTAACTAGACTAACTTCAACTTAATAAATCAAGTAAGAACATCCTAAAAAATAAAGAAAACATAGATTGGACAAATTTTATATTGACTGTTGTATTCACCCTTTCAATATTAATACCAATGTTTATCGCGCCTATGGCTACGAATGATCTACTCAAGAAAGCTTATGAGTTAGTTGCTAGTAATCTAGGTATTGCCTATTTAACAATGGGATTATTGACGCTCCTTTTTCTCTTAATCCTAGCAATGAGTAAATATGGCAATATTAAATTAGGCAAAGAAGATGAAAAACCTGAGTATGGAAATTTTGGTTGGGCTTCAATGTTATTTTGCTCTGGTATAGGTGCTTCTTTGGTTTTATATGGAACCACTGAATGGGTGGATTATTACCTAAAACCACCATTTGGTGCTGAACCTAAATCTAGTGAAGCAATCGTTTGGGCATCAACTTATGGCATGTTTCATTGGGGTATTATTGGTTGGGCTATTTACTGTTTTCCAGGCGTAGCTATTGGATATAGTTACTATGTAAGAAACTCAGGGAGTTTAAAAACTAGCACAGGCTGTCAGGCAATCTTAGGCAACCAAAGAAATGGTAATTTATCCAGAGTAATCGATCTAATATACATGATTGCACTTGTGGGAGTCTTAGGTGCAGGATTAGGTCTTACATCTCCAGTAGTAAGTGCAACTATAACTGAATTCTTCTCAATCGAGCAAAATTTAACTATCACTGTTTCATGTCTGTTGGTTTGCATTCTCATTTACACAATCAGTCTTTATTTTGGTGTGGAAAAAGGTATTCAACGGCTAAGTAAATTCTGTGCCTATATGGCTTTCTTTGTATTGTTATACATATTAATTTTTGGACCCACTCTCTTCTTAATAAAAACCTCTTATGAGAGTTTAGTGTTTATGGCCAAAAATTTTATTACTATGAGTTTTGGCCCTCCACCAATAGGCAAGTCTGAATTTTCAAAAGCATGGACAATATTTATGTGGGCCTGGTTCTTTGGGTTGGGACCATTCGTTGGTATTTTTATCGCAAGAATCTCAAGAGGAAGAAGCATAAGGTCAATGATACTTGGAGCTCTTGGGTTCGGAACAATGGGGACTTCGTTATTCTTTATGATAATGGGTAATAATGCTATATACCTAGAAACCAATGGGATTATGCCTATCATCGACATATGGAGTAATGAAAGCCCTGCTGTAATGGTCTCAAAGAGCATTTCAGGAATGATCTTGGGTAAATGGATACTGCCATTTGTCGGTATTTTTTGTCTAGTCTTTATGGCCACAACTTTTGACTCTGGAGCCTATACACTAGCCTCATCAGCCACTAAAAAAATGAAAGCTGGAGAAGACCCTGAAATCTGGAATAGAATATTCTGGGCATTTTTTATAGCGTTACTACCATTAGCACTATTGATTGGTGCCGCTGATGCTCCAGACTTAAAGGGGATTGATAAATTAAAACCTTTTCAAACAATTGTACTTTTAATCTCGCCCCCATTACTAATGGTATATATAATGATGGGCGTAGGATTAATGAAAAGTATTTTTGAAGATACAAAAACTAATTAGGAAATCCCTTGATAACACTTGAGCAAGCAATCGATGAAGAAAAATTTGTCATTACTGGGGAAATTCCAGCACCCATTAGTGCTGGCTCTTCTGAATTAGAAGATAAAATCGATTTACTTAAAGATTCTGTGCATGCCATTAATATCACAGATAATCCTGGTGCAACTGCTCATATGTCTAGCCTTGCTGGATCTGCAATTGTTCTTAGCAAAGGCATTGATCCAATATTGCAAATTACTTGCAGAGATCGTAATAGATTGGCTATTCAAAGTGATCTGATGGGTGCATCAGCATTAGGGATAAAGAATGTTTTAACCCTAGGAGGCGATCCAATAAGAAATGGAGATCAGCCTGATGCAAAAGCAGTTTTTGATGTCAACTCAAAAACATTACTGAGTATCATGAAAAATATGAATGAATCTGGAGAAACTATGTCTGGAAGAGTTCTCTCAACCAAGTCTAATTTTTTTGCCGGTGGTGCTGCTATTGTTCATGATCCTTCTGAAGAATGGGATCCAAAAATATTAAATAGGAAAGCTGACCTTGGAACAAAATTTATACAAACACAGTTTTGTTATGATATCGATATATTAAAAACCTATATGAAATATATAGTCGATGCTGGTTTGGCAGAAAGAATGTCTTTTATAATAGGTATAGGTCCGTTTCGAAGTGAAAAAACAGCTCAATGGATGAAAAATAAATTATTTGGAACTATTATTCCTGACGCAATGATCAATAGAATGGAACAAGCCATTGATAAAGTAGAAGAAGGCATATCAATATGTGCTGAATTAATTGATCAACTGCAAGAAGTCGATGGGGTAACAGGAGCGCATCTAATGGCTCCAAGAAATTTATCAGCTATAGCTCCTACCATAAAAAAATCCTCTATTGATATCTCTTAAAGGATTACCTTTTGCTAGCAAAATAATCTTGGAATTGGTAATAAAGCATCCCCAATGCCATTGCGGGACCTGAGAACCATTTCCCACCTGGTAATTGAATGTGCTTAACCTTACCCAGGGTTTCAATCATATCCCAATCTTTTGTTATACCTGATGCAATGATCTCTGCCGCCATATGAGTAGGCGCTACTCCATGGCCAGAATAGCCTTGAGAATAGAAGACATTCTCTGTCAGCTTACCCAATTGAGGTATCCTATTGATAGTCACAGCTACATTGCCTCCCCAAGCATAATCAATTTTCATATCATCAAGATTTGGGAATACTTTAAGCATTCTTTTCCTAATCTCCACTTTAATTCGATCATCACTCGGTATTGTTCCTGAGTAATTGAATCTTCCACCAAAAAGCATTCTATGATCCGATGAGAACCTATAGTAATCAAGAATAGTATTGAGATCACAAACAGCCATATCTTCTGGCATTATCTTCCTAGCCCTTTCCTCATCAAGTGGTTCAGTCGCGATAATACAACTGTTGGCAGGCATAATCATTCTTCTTAATTTTTTATTTAATTTATCAATATAGGCATTCCCAGCTAACACAATATAATCGGCTTCTATTTGATAATTACCTGTATGAATTTTAGCTGTTTTACCGTATTCAATCTTTTCTGCTTTTGTTTGCTCATATATTTTTACTCCAAGATCTTTGGCAGCTTTTGCCTCACCCAAAACTAGATTTAGTGGATGTAAATGCCCACTTCCAGAATCAATGAGACCAGCAATATAATTTGGGGAGTTTACATACTTAGTGACGTCTTCCTTCTCAACAAAAGTTAAGCTATGGCCATAGCCTCTTATATCCCAATCTTTCTTTCTTTCGATCAGTTCATTCTTTTGGATGCGATTTAATGCTACTTCAATAAATCCTTCCTTTAAATCACATTGAATATTAAATTCCTCAATCCTTTTTCTAACTAAATCAGTAGCCTTTGCACCTAGATCCCAAACTGACTGTGCAACTTCTGCTCCCATTTCTTTTTCAAACTTATCACTGAAAGTAAAACCAGATATTAATTGACCACCATTTCTACCGCTTGCTCCCCACCCAACCCTAGCTGACTCAATGACAACCACTTCATAGCCTTTCTTAGCTAGGTTTATGGCTGTATTAATACCAGTAAAACCAGCACCTATAATGCATACTTGAGTTCTAATACTTTCTTGAAGTGCTGAGAAATTGAGTTTCTGATTTGCGGTTGCCGCATAATATGAACTAGTATGATTGATTTTATTTTGATTGCTCTTTCTCATGATAAATAATACTAAAATATATTTAAATTATTTTAAACCTATCAATAGTATAACTTTCTTTAACTTATGTTGATTTTCATAATAATCAATGCTTTAAAACATACCTAAAAAATAAAGCATACATATATATATAATTTGTGGCTATAATTACATTAGCACTGATTTGTTCCAGCTTGCGAGTGCTTAAAAAACGCTAAAGAGGACCCAAGAAAGAAATTTCTTTAGACTGTTTAGTAAAAATTTAGTATAAATTTTTTGCAGTAATAGAAATGAATGTATCTTTTGAATTTTTCCCCCCCACTTCATCGAAGCTAAAAGATAAATTAATTGCCAATATCGAAAGATTGAAATTTATATCTCCAAATTTTGTCTCTGTGACCTACGGAGCAGGAGGTTCTACAAGGGATCGAACGCATAAAATTGTCAACCACATCATAAATGATATAAGGCTACGAACTGCTGCTCACTTAACCTGTATTGGTGCAACAAAAGATCAAATCAATAGTGTTATTGACGGTTATATCGATATTGGGGTGACTGATATAGTTGCCTTAAGAGGTGATATGCCTGATATGGAGAATTTTCAAGCTCACCCTCAAGGTTATAGTGGCTCTGTAGAATTAATAGAATACATAAAACAGAACACTCATATTAATGTCTTTGTTAGCGCTTACCCAGAAAAACATCCAGAATCAAAGTCATTGAGAACTGATATTGATCTCCTTAAAGAAAAAATAGATGCTGGGGCTTCAAAAGCAATAACACAATTTGCATTGGACACTTCCCGTTATACAGAATTTAGAGAACAGCTCCAAAAATCAAATATTGAAATACCAGTCATACCTGGAATTATGCCAATAAAAAGCTTAAAAGGCGCCACTAATATGGCTAAAAAGTGTGATATTTCTATACCATCAGAATTTATTAAATTATTTGACTCAAACTTAAGTAAGTCTGAACATAAAAAAATTAGTACTGAATTCATAATCAAACAATGCTCTGAACTAATAAAAGAAGGATTTGATAGACTCCATTTCTATACGCTTAATGATTCAGAAATAATTATAGAAGTCTGTGCATCTCTGGGTCTTACAAACTCGATTAATTAAAGGATCAATTATGAATATCTTAAAACAAAGAATTAAGGAAAAAGGGTACTTACTGGCAGATGGAGCAACTGGTACAAACTTATTTGCAATGGGTCTGGAATCAGGTGATTCACCTGAATTCTGGAATGTAGAATATCCAGAAAGAGTTGCTCAAAATCATGCGAGCTTTATCGATGCTGGTTCTGATATTATTTTGACCAATACATTTGGAGCCAATTCATTTAGATTACAACTTCATAATGCAGAAAAAGAAGTGAGTAAACTAAATTATGAAGGTGTATTGATTGCGAAGAAAGTTGTTATTGATAGCAAAAAAAATACGCTTATTGCAGGATCCATTGGACCCACTGGAGAAATTATAGAGCCCTTAGGAACTACAACTTGGTCAGAAACAACAGAAGCCTTTTCAGAACAAGCTAAAGCATTGCATGATGGTGGAGTAGATTTTTTCTGGATAGAAACCATGTCTTCAGAAGATGAAATGAGATGTGCACTTAATGCTACAAAAGGTTTTGGTATTCCTACAATATGTTCTTATAGTTTTGACACTCATGGTAAATCTATGATGGGACTTGAACCAAAAGAATTGATATCTTTAGCTGAAAAGTATTACCCAGATATCATAGGTTATGGTGCAAATTGTGGTATTGGAGCTTCCGAACTAATAGGCTCAATCATGTGTTTTTTTAAAGCAAGAAAAAATAAGTCCATGATTATTGTTGCCAAGGGGAACTGTGGAATACCTGAATTTATTAAAGGAGAAATTCACTATAATGGAACCACTGACTTAATGGCTGATTACGCTTGCTTTGCAAGAGATATAGGGGCCACTATCATAGGTGGATGCTGTGGAACAACTCATGAACATGTCAAAGCCATGTCTGAAGCTCTTAAAAAGAATGAACCAGGCTCTTTTTCAAAATTAATTGAGGAAGAGAAATACAATTTAATAGAATTAAAAAAAATTATTGAGTCATTGGGTGAAATGACTGATGGCAATGTCAAAATGATTAGAAGATACCTAAAAAACAATGGTACTGAAGAAAATACTGGCGATGAAAGAAAAAGAACAAAAAGAAGATCACGTCGTCCAAGTGGTGGCTAATATTTATTCTCTCAAGTACTATACAGAATAATTTATAGGTATTAGGAAATGGCTGAGAACCAAGAAGATTTCGATAATATTGTTCTGTCTGAACTTAATGATAAAGAATTCACGGAAAAAATGAGTGAAGATTTACCCAATATTCTTGTGATTGCATGCGGTGCTCTTAGCCAAGAATTAAGCTACCTCAAAAGGATCAATTCATGGAAAAATATTACCATTCAATGTTTGAGTGCAGAACTTCATAACACTCCAAAACTAATTCCTATAAAGGTGAAGGAAAAACTGGATTTAATGGCAGATGATTTTGATAAAGTCTATCTTGGCTATGCAGATTGTGGGACCGGTGGTCTACTTGACTCCTTACTAAAAGATTATAATATAGAACGATTACCGGGTGCTCATTGTTATGAATTCTTCACTGGAAAAAATCAATTTCTATCCTTAACAGAAGAAGAGCTAGGAACCTTTTATCTCACTGACTTTTTAGTAAAGCATTTCAATCGACTAGTTATAAAGGGGTTAGGTATGGATCAATATCCCCAGCTAAAAAATGAGTACTTTAGGAATTATAAAAAACTGACCTATTTAGCACAGACGGAATCAGAAGAACTAATAAATAAAGCAAAACAACATGCTGACTTTCTTAATCTTGAATATAACTTCTATTACACAGGTCTAAATCAGTTTAAAGTGGCTATTGAAAAAGGTATCAAGGCTTAGTCAATGGGTAAAATGATAAAAATTTTCTGGAGAGATATTCCTTCTCATGTGATATATAAAAATGGTAGAGAGAAAACAAAGAAGCAACTTGATCCAAAATTTGCAACAGCCATAGATCGTGCTGCTATGAGAGCTGGAAAAGGAAGCAGTGATGCTTATATGTCAGAATGGAGAAGAGTAATAGAAACAGTATCGGGAAATCCTGAAGAGCTAGTATACAATGCAGTAAAAAATCTAGAGGATACATTTACTGATGAAGTCCTTGAAAAAACAATTAAATCGTGTGGTATTAAAAAAAGTTAGGAGTATTTACTATGCCAAATGTCACAACAGTAATTAGTTCAGTAACCAAAGAAGTTAGAATAGGAAATGGACTTCCATTTGTGGTGATTGGTGAAAGAATTAATCCAACTGGAAGAAAGCTTCTGGCTGAAGAAATGAAAAATGGCAATTTAGAAAGAGTAGCCAGTGATGCAAAAGCTCAAATTGAAGCAGGTGCACAAATGTTGGATGTCAATGCTGGAATACCATTGGCTGATGAACCTCAAATACTTGCTGATTCAATAGAACTAATTCAAAGCTTAACCGATACTCCTCTTTGTATCGATTCATCCATAATAGATGCTCTTGAAGCTGGACTAAAAGTATACAAAGGAAAGGCTCTTCTCAATTCAGTCACTGGTGAAGAAGAAAGATTAGAAAAAGTCCTGCCTCTGGTAAAAAAATATAATGCTGCGGTTATAGGAATTTCTAATGATGATTCAGGTATTTCAGAAGACATTAATGTTCGTTATGAGGTCGCAAAAAAAATTGTTGAGAGGGCCAGTGATTATGGGATACCCAAAGAAGACATACTCATTGATCCCTTGGTTATGCCGATCGGAGCAATCAACAATGCAGGAAAACAGGTAATGGAGTTGGTTAATAAATTACAAACAGAGCTGAAAGTTAATACTGCATGTGGGGCTTCAAACTTGAGTTTCGGATTACCAAATCGAGGCGGACTCAATGCTGCATTCATAGCTATGGCGATCAGTTCAGGTATGCCCTGTGCTATTACCAATCCTTTGGAAAAAGAAATCATGCAATCAATTAGAGGCGCTAATACCATTATGGGGAATGATCCTGAATGCTCTCAATGGATTAAACATTATAGAGACCCCTCAGAACAAAGAGTTAGGCGTACACGCAGAAGATCCTAAATTAAGGTGAATACCCAGAAGAAAAAAGAAGGTTTAAAGGTGGCCTTTATGCCATCAGGGAAAAGAGGCTTGTTTGCAAAAAATACAACGGTATTGGATGCTGCCCGATCCCTTGGTGTTGACTTAGATTCTGTTTGCGGTGGCAGAGCAATATGCGGTCGCTGTCAAATTGAAGTCTCTGAAGGAGAATTTGCTAAGCTAGCAATATCTTCCAAGAAGAGTCATATCTCTTCTTTTAATCTATCTGAAGAAAAATACTCAAAACGAAAATCTTTAGACAATAAAAGAAGGCTTGGCTGCCAATCAAAAATCATCAATGACATCGTCATTGATGTCCCTCCTGAGAGTCAACTCCATCAGCAATTAGTAAGAAAAGAGTTTGAAGCGATAGACATCACAATCAATCCAATCACTCGACTGTACTATCTTAATTTAGAAAATATAAAATACGATGAATTTAATAGTAAGCCTGAGAATATCATTCATGATCTACTAAAAAAAGATTGGTCTTTGGATAATATTAAGCTTGTTTGCCCTTTAGATAAAGCAACTATCAAAGCTTTGTATAAAGCTCAAGGATTCACTGTAGCGATAAGAAATAACAAAGAATTAATAGCATTGTGGCCTGATCTAAAAGAAAAAATCTATGGCGCTGCTATTGATATTGGTTCAACAACGATAGCGATTAATCTTTGCAATCTAAAAGATGGGACTATTGTTTCCAATCAAGGATCTATGAACCCCCAGATTCGTTTTGGTGAGGATCTCATGAGTCGAGTTTCTTATTGCATGCAAAACCCAGGATCAGAAAAAGAGTTAACAAAAACTGTTAGAAAAGCTATCAATGATCTGATAAAAAAGGCGTGCGAACATGCTGGATTACTGCAGGATGATATACTTGAAATAACCATTGTTGGAAATCCTGTAATGCATCATTTATTCTTAGGTTTTGATCCTGTTCCATTGGGTGTTGCACCCTTTCGCTTAAAAACTAACAAAGCTCTCTATTTGAATGCAAAAGAATTGGAAATAGAAATCAATGCTGAAGCTGGTATTTATGTATTGCCGTGTCTAGCTGGTCATGTTGGTGCGGATGCTGCTGCCGTTATTCTTGCAGAGAAACCTTACAATCAAGAAGAAATGAATCTAATTGTGGATGTTGGAACCAATGCAGAGATCATTGTAGGCAATAGTGAAAAATTGCTTGCTGCATCCAGTCCCACAGGTCCTGCTTTTGAAGGTGCACAAATTAATTCAGGACAACGTGCTGCTCCAGGAGCGATTGAAAGAGTAAGAATAAATCCAAAGAATTTTAAAGCAAGATATAAGGTTATTGGTTCAGAACTATGGTCGAACGATCCAGAATTCAGTGATAGTATAAAAAAAATTGGCGTCACTGGTATCTGTGGTTCTGGAATTATAGAAGCCGTTGCAGAGATGTATCTTGTTGGCATTATTAATGAAGATGGACTGATCAATAGCTCAGAAACACTCAAAACAGAACGAGTGATTAATAATGGCAGAACATTTTCTTATGTTTTGAGTAAAGGAACACCTGACATCATTATCACTCAAAATGATATTCGAGCAATTCAGTTAGCGAAAGCAGCTTTGTATGCTGGTGCAAAATTATTGATGGATAAATTAAACATTAAGCAAATAGATAAAATTAGATTCGCTGGTGCTTTTGGGAGTCATATTGATGTCAAATATGCCATGATACTTGGAATGATCCCTGATTGTGTTATTGAATGTGTGAGTTCAGCTGGAAATGCTGCTAGCACAGGTGCTAGAATGGCTTTGCTGGATACCATTAGTCGAGATGAAATACAAAAAGAAACTCTTAAAATAGAGAAAATAGAAACAGCGGTTGAGAATAAGTTTCAAGAATACTTTGTCAATGCAATGGCTATACCTCATAAAGTTGATGATTTCAAAGAGCTTAAGAAAATTGTCAACCTTCCTGAGAAAATGCCTGCATTAAAACTAAAAAGAAGAAAAAGAAGATAGTGTAAAATAAAATTACTTTATGATAAATTTCAAGAAAAATAATGTATTAGAAAGAAAATGAATAAAATATCAGAATTAATAGCCCAACATAAAATGGACTGGACTTTGGATCAGGAGTTTTATAAAAGTGAGGAAATATTTGCTGCTGAAGTAGAAAAAATATTTCAAGACAGTTGGATTTTTATTGGACATCAATCCCAGATACCTGAAGTGGGTAATTATTTTGTATACACCCTTCTTGCTGAAGAGGTGATTATCCTTAGAGGCAAAGACAATAATATTCATGCATTTTATAATGTTTGTAGGCATAGAGGTTCTAGAATTTGCCTTGAGAAATCAGGTTCCATCAAACGACTTAGATGCCCATATCACAGTTGGACCTATAATCTTGAAGGCAACCTCATTGCTGCTAAAAATTTTCCAGATGAGCTTGAAAAGAGTGAATTTCCACTTCATAAATGCAATTTAGAAATTATCTCTGGTATGATTTTTATCAACTTCTCTGATAATCCACAATCCATTGAAAACCTAAAAAGAGACTTAGAAGAACCCTTTTCTATGTTTGGTTTCGAAGACTTAAAAATAGCTGCACATAAAAACTATCAGATAGATTCCAACTGGAAACTTGCAATTGAGAATTACCAAGAATGTTATCATTGTGCTGCATCTCACCCTGAATACTCACTTTCTCACAGTCTTAAAATAGAAAACGAGCCAGAATTTGATAAATCACAAGAGGTAATGCTTCAAACCTTAGAAGCTTGTGGATTGAAAGATATATCCATTAATCATGACTTCAGCAGAAAAGAACATGGGCAAGAACAATATGCTTATTCTAGATATGCATTATTTGATGGCTATGTCACCGGAAGTAAAGATGGTAAGCCACTTGCACCATTATTGGGTAATATTAAAGATTATAATCAGGGATGTTCAGATTTCAATCTTGGGCCAGTTTGTTACTTTCTAGCTTATTGTGATCATATGGTAGGTTATATTTTTACACCCACTGCTCAAGATAAATGTCAATGCGATGTTTATTGGTTTGTAAAGAATGATGCCATTGAAGGTCAAGACTATGACAAAGATAAGCTAATGTGGCTCTGGGATACTACTACTTATGCCGATGAAACAATTATTGTAAACAATCAGAAAGGTGTCAATTCCATCAAATATCAGTCTGGTCCCTTCACTGATAAAGAAAGTAGTACAAGAAGTTTCATCCAATGGTATTTGTCTGTAATAAGCTAGTATTCGATTCCACTAAAGACGTTTTCTGTGCCAAGATATGTGATCCTCAATGAATGATGAAATAAAGAAATAACTGTGATCATAACCTTCATGCTTTCTTAAGGACAGGCTGATATCATTCTTAATACATGCCTCTTCAAGTAACTCAGGTTTGAGATGCTCATCCATAAACTCATCCTCAAGACCCTGATCAACAAGAATATCACTGGACCAACCCTGGTCATGGATTAGCTGAGTTGCATCGTATTGTTGCCAAGATTCCTCATCATTCCCTAAATATTTCTCAAATGCATTTCTTCCCCAAGGAACCTGTGTTGGTGCACAAATTGGAGCAAAAGCTGAAACAGACTTAAAAATATCAGGATTCTTAAGTGCGATTGTCAATGCTCCATGGCCACCCATAGAATGGCCAAATATTCCCAATTTATCTTCATTGATAGAGAAATTATTTTTCGCAATACTCAATAAATCCTTAGTAACATAGGAATACATTTTAAAATTTTCATGCCAAGGGGATTGGATCGCATCTAAATAAAAACCAGCACCTTGAGCAAAATCATAGTTGGAATCATCAGGTACGTTTTCGCCTCTAGGACTGGTATCGGGTGCAATAATATTGATGCCCATTGCTGATGCATATCTTTGCACTCCTGACTTGACTCTAAAATTTTCTTCAGTGCATGTTAATCCTGATAACCAAAATAATGTAGGTGCATCTTCAAATCTATCCACGGCAGGCAGATAAATTGAAAAAGTCATTTCACATTTGGTTGATTCTGACCAATGAGAAAATACCTGATGTGAGCCTTCAAATACCTTATTCTTAGTTTTTAATTCTAATTCAATCAATTGACCTTTCTCCCTAATAAAGTAATGCATAAAAAGACCATGGCTATTCCTATTGGAATCATAATAAAAGGAGAGATGCCATAACCCGTTGGAATAGTGCCGATCAATAATGCAATCGAAGCTACAACAATTGCATATGGAAACTGAGTGGTAACATGATCTATATGATTGCAACCCGATGCCATTGAAGACATGATGGTAGTATCAGAAATTGGAGAACAGTGATCGCCCCAAACTGCTCCACATAAAACACAAGCTACAGAAGAATAAATAATATACATGTGTTCTGGATCAGCGACTCCATTAATAAACATAACTTCCCAGGCCAATGGCACCACAATGGGATAAAAAATACCCATTGTTCCCCAACTGGTTCCAGTTGCAAATGCTGTTGCAGCTGAAAGGATAAAAATAATAGTTGGAACATAAGGTACAGGTAAAAAATCTCCAAGCACTGAGACTAGGTATTGTGCAGTCAATAATATTTCTGTTGTCTGCCCTAAAGACCAAGCCATGATCAACACAATAATAGCGAAAATCATAAACTTTACTCCCTCATACCATGATTGAACTGTTTCTTCCAATGATAGAATGCCTTGGGAAATAGTCAGTATAAAAGCAGTCACTACTGCTATTAAAGAACCCCAAAGTAAAGCTTGGTAAGCATCAGCTGAACCAATGATATCCTGAAGTGAATCGCCATCACCGGTTGCAAATAAACCTGCAATGACACTTCCTATAAATACTAAAATTGGAATGAATGCATTAAATGCATGAGCCCTACCTGGATCTTTTGGCTCCAACTGTTTTGATTCAGCTTCATTGGTATAACCCATTTCAGCACCTTGGATGGATCCATCATTACCTTCTCTTGCTGATAATTCAAAATCATACATTGCACCGAAATCTCTTCCAGAGCCTGCAATAGTAAAAACAAAAGCCAACATAAATAAAGGGTAGAAACTATACAAAATAGAGCTGAGGTAAATCGAGTAGGCTGAATCATTGATTGCATCAATTTGACCTATGGATGCATCAATCATGCCAATCTGATAACCCACCCATGTTGTAATGAGAGCTATACATGCTATTGGTGCAGCGGTTGCATCAACTAGAAAGGCAAGTTTGGCTCTAGAGATCTTAAGCCTGTCTGTGACTTTCCTCATGGTATTGCCAACAACAAGGGTATTGGCATAATCATCAAAAAAGATTGCCAAGCCTAATGTGGCTGTAACCAACTGCCCTCTTCTAGCATCTTTAGTAAAACGTATAAGAGAATTGACGACGCCTTGCATGCCTCCATTTTTTGAAATAACTCCAACAAGTCCACCAATCATTAAGCTAAAGATAATGACAGCCGAATGATCTGGATTGGCCAACGCATTTTTGACATATATTGATACGACATCTAGAAAGCTTTGCCAGATGACTGACGGCTGAAAACCCAGTATGGAAAATGCCCCCATCCACACCCCTAAAAAAAGCGCAGGGATAACACTCCTAAAAAATAAAGCAATTAAAATAGATATCAATGGTGGCATTACTGAGAGCCAACCCCAAAGCACTTCGATGGAGTTATTACCAACCAGTGAATCCCCCTCATACAACTCTATGGACTCAGAAGCTTTATCGTTTAAAACAATGTCACTAAAAATCAATTGTTGTGAATTCTCACAATTGCTTGGCTGATAGAATAGTTCATTAATTTTGATCTTATAGTCACAAGCATTCTGCAAAGAAGTATTACTAACGCTAATTTCAAAAGGCACGCCTGTCAGAGCCACTTGTGGAGAATCAATAATAGGGTTGGCTGATATTATGCTAGAAAATAACAACACAACATAAGCCAAACAATGTTTTGCAACTTTGATTTTCATTTTTGCTTGTAGATCTTACCCCCTTTAATTACTACATCAATATTTTCCAAGGTCTGAATATTAAGTAATGGATCCTTCTTGATTGCAATGATATCTGCAAAGAACCCTGTTTTAACTTGTCCCACTTGACCTGGCATACCAATCACTTCAGCAGCAATTATAGTGGCAGACTGAATGGCCTCTAGACTAGTCATCCCATACTTGGTCATGTATTTAAATTGCTTAGCATTATCCCCATGTGGATAGACACCTGCGTCTGTGCCATAAATAATTTTTACACCTGCTTTATGGGCTTTTGTAAAATTTTCTCTTTGGGCATCTGTCGTTTCTCGATTTTTCCGAAGAAATTCTTCAGGCCATTCATCTATAATCCCAACCTCATTAATGTAATCGCCATTGTATATATCCATCGATAAAGCCACGCCATATTCTTTTGCCATCTGAATCCCTTCCTCATCAATCAGTGAAGCATGCTCTATGCTGTTTACCCCTGATCTTATGGCTTGCTTAATGGATAATGCACCATGTGCATGAGCAGTAACATGCATGTTTGCATCTTTTGCAACACCTACAACTGCTGCAATTTCTTCTGGACTCATTTCAGGGTTTCCTGGAACGCTGCCATAAGCTAATACGGCTCCTGATGCTATTAACTTAATTTGATCGGCTCCCCCACTTACCAGTTTCTCAGCTCTTTCTCTAAAGTTATCTACTCCCTTAGTGATTCCTCTTCTAATTTGATCTGGAATCTTGCCCTCATAACCAGGCACTGCAACATCCCCGCCACCTCCTGGGATGGATAGGTAGTAACCTGAAACCTTCATTCTAGGACCGGGTATTTTATCAGCATTGATTTCATCTCTTAGTTTTTTATCAGTCCAAGCAATGTAAACTCCTAAATCTCTCACCGTTGTAAAACCAGCCTTTAATGTTTTTTCTACATTCACCCTTCCAACCTTCAACTGATCCTCCTGTGTCATGGTATAAAATTCGATTAAATCGCCAGAAGAAGCCTCAGAGATATGGGTATGCATATCAATTAACCCAGGCAAGCAGAAATAATTGGATAAATCGATTGTTTGGGAATTAGTCTGCTTATTAGTATTGATATCTATACTTGAAATCATTTGTGTACTTGGATCAAAATCAATGAAAACATTTTGATGGTATTCACCCGATTCTACGTCTAGTAAATGACCACATATCACACTAGATGGTTGTGAAAATGCATTGCTGCTATTAAAAAATAGCACCATAAATAAAATTAGATTTTTTTGGATGCTTTTGAGCATGAAAACTACCTTATCATAGAAATATATCAATTTACGGTTATTGTAAGAATCTATTTTCCATTACAATAGGTTGATGAAAAAACTACCTATAATTTTAGCTACTTCCGTTGTGAGAGGAAGTCAACAAGGAGAAAGCCATGGTGGCATCTATCTTGTCGACTTTGAAAACCAAGCAGCAGAAATGATGGTTGACTGGGATGATTCAGGCATAGATTTTAGTGGCAGAGGTTGGGATCGAGGCCTTAGGGGAATTGAATACAATGGTGATGAGATTTTCATAGCAGCCAGTGATGAGCTGTTTGTCTACAATCAATCGTTTGAAATCAAAAGATCTTACAAAAATCCTTTTTTAAGACATGCTCATGAAATTTTTAAATTTGAGAATCTTTTATTCATTGCCTCAACTGGCTTTGATAGCATCCTGGTTTTTGATTTGGATTCCGATGCATTCACAAGGGGCATCTATATCACTAAGAACCCCAAAGGATGGAAATCTCAATTGTTTGATCCTCAATCCGATGAAGGTCCACCTATGGGGAATAATTTACATTTGAATAATGTCCGATGCAACAAACGAGGTTTGTTTGCCAGCGGTCTCAGAACCAATGCAATGATCTATATGGACAGCGATCTCAATGTCAAAGAATACTGTTCTCTTCCTGAAGGAACACATAATGCGAGACCCTTTAACAATGGGGTTTTATTCAATGACACCAAAAGTGATTGCATCAGGTTGATTAGCCGTGAAGGCGAAGAATCACATTTCGTTATACCCACCTATCCTGAAGACGCTCTTACTCATACTGATCTTGATGACAGTCGTATTGCTCGCCAAGGTTTTGCAAGAGGATTGTGTGTTATTGATAAAAATTTGATTGCTGTTGGTTCATCGCCATCCACCATTAGTCTTTTTGATTTCCATCAAAAGAAAAAAGTTGCTAGTGTTAATTTGAGTATGGATATAAGAAATGCAATTCATGGTATGGAGGTCTGGCCCTATGAGCGGCTATTGGATAGTTAGGTGTCAATACAATGATGAGGTGGCATTTCTGGAGTATGCTTCAAAAGCAACTAGTGTTGTAGAACAATTTAAAGGTGAGTTTCTGGTTCGAGGTGGTGAGCAGTTTCAAATGGAAGAAGGCGATTACGAAAGAACTGTCATGGTGCGGTTCCCAAGCTTAGAAATTGCACAACAAGCTTATGCCAGTGAAGAATACAAAGAAGCATTAAAAATCATTGAATCCAATGCCAATCGAGATTTTATTATTACAGGAGGGTTATGAATTTAAAAACATTAACCATTATCTTAAGTCTTCTTCTATCTATGGAAGTGACTGGTGACAGTCTCGTGATTGAAAACATAACTCTTATTGATGCAAAAAATCCAGTGCGATTGAACCAATCGGTAGTCATAAAAAATGGAAGAATAGAAACTATTGTAAATTCTAGTCAGTCGGTTTCAGCCAATGATAAAAAAGACAGAATCATTGATGGAAGCGGTAAGTTTCTAATACCAGGATTATGGGATGCCCATGTGCATCTGACTTTCATTCCAGAAATTGATCATGAAACATATTTTAAGTTGTTTCTGAAAAATGGTATCACCAGTATTCGTGATACTGGAGCAATCATTGAAAAACTTCAACCGTCAATCAATTACTTAAAAGAAAATCCTGAAAAAACACCCAGACTATTTTATGCCGGGCCACTGATCGATGGGAAAGATCGTGTCTATAAAGGAGAAGAGCCTGGCTTTCCTGAATTATCAATTGGTATAGATGAAAACTCAAATATTGAAGACGTTGTGAATGACTTATTGGAAAATGGTGTCACTTTTTTAAAGTCCTATGAAATGCTCTCAAAAGAAACCTATCTAGAGCTATTGCAGATTGCAAAGAAAAATAATCTCAGGGTTACGGGTCATATCCCTCTCAGTATAGATCTTGAGGAAGCTATTGATGCTGGACTTGGTGGCATGCAACATGTCAGAAATATGGATCTTGCATGCTCACAAGATGCTCCTGAATTACTCACTAAAAGAAGAGCAAAGCTGGAAAATAAAAACAATATCGCGGGTTCAGCTTTGAGAACTAATATTCATTCGTCACAAAGATATTATTCAATTGATAATCATGATGCAAAGAGATGCCTTAGAATTATTAAAAAATTGGCTGCATCTGGAGTCTTTCAAACACCAACCCTGACCATCAATACCTTTGGCTCTAGAAGATTCTATGCAGATGAACAATGGAGAGAGACCTATGAATACTTACCAAAGCAAATAAGATTAGAATGGCAAAAAGATTCATTAACTTTAGCTGAAAAAGATATAGCAAATAATGATCTGATATTTGATAAATGGAGCTTAGATCTTGTCAATATAATGAATCAAGAAGGCGTCAAAATTATCGCAGGCACGGACACACCTATAGGCTATCTCACACCCGGTTATAGTTTACATAAAGAACTAGAATTACTCTTTGAAGCAGGAATGACAACTAAAGAGGTGCTTCGTTCTGCCACCATAACACCCGCTGAGTTTCTGAATATTGAAAATGAAATAGGGACCATTGAAGAAGGCATGCTTGCTGATCTCTTGATTCTTAATGGAAACCCATTGAAATCGATTAAAAATACTCAGTCTATCCATATAGTAATTTCTAAAGGTATTGTTCAATGAAAAAACTAACACTGATATCAATATTGTTTTTCAGTATTAACAGTTGGGGACTCTCTGACTATCGACCCTATGATGAAACGGCTGATGCAAATCAAGACATTGCTAATGCAATAGTTCTTGCTGGTGAATCTGAAAAATATATCTTGCTTGAAATGGGAGGAAATTGGTGTCCTGATTGCAGAACTCTTGGTGAATATTTTGCCAGAGAAGATATCAATTCTTGGTTGGATGAACGTTTCGTAGTTGTTGCAGTGGATGTGGGTGAATGGGATAAAAATCTTGATATTGCTGAACGTTATGGAAATCCCATTAGCGAAGGTATTCCGTCTTTGGTTGTTTTAGATGCAGAAGGAAATCTAGAGTTTGCAACATTGGCAGGTGAACTGGCTACTGCCAGAAATATGAGTGGTGATGATTTAATTGAATGGTTAAAAACAAAAATTCAACCCATACTTGATTGAGCAATCATGTCTAAAAATATTACTGAAATGACAATTTTAATAACTGCTGCGGCTAGTGGTATTGGGTCTGTCATGGCTTCAGAATTAGCAGCAAAAGGTGCGACAATAATCATCTGTGATTGTGATAAAGAGCGATTGAAAATATTCTCAGAACAAAATCCTGGTGTTCATGCTTATGAAACTGATATTCAAGATGAGCAAGCAGTGAAGAAATTATTTCATTGGATAAAGAATGAATTCAAAGGACTGGATGCTTTAATCAATAATGCTGGCATAGCTGGACCAGTATCAGATCTTGATCAGACTGATTTTAGTGATTGGAAAAATACTTTATCAGTGAATCTCAATGGTACTTTTCTTTGCAGTAAAGAGGCTATCCCACTTTTAAGAAATTTTGGTGGAGGCTCCATCATTAATATTGGATCCACCTCCTCATTGTTTGGTACACCTCTTAGATCAGCCTACTCTGCATCAAAGTGGGCGCTGTCAGGTTTAACCAAAACATGGGCTATGGAATTTGGTTCGGACAATATAAGAGTGAATAGCATTTGTCCTGGATCCGTTAATGGTGAAAGAATAGAAAATGTTATAAAGCAGGAAGCTATCGATAGAAACATCAGTGAAGACGCAGTTAGGCAAACTTACTTAAATCAAGTGTCCATGCAATCCTTTATTGACCCTGAGGAAATTGTAGGCATGATTGATTACTTATTGTCCCCTGTTGCTAAAAAAGTATCGGGACAAATAATAGCCATTGATGGGCATACAGAAGGTTTAAATCAAATCAGAGTAGAAAAGGATGGAGACGAATGAAAGCAGGATGGTATGAAAAGATAGGTTCAGCGGAAGCAGTAATCAATTGTGGGGAGATGGACGATCCTAAGCTTAGCCCTGGCGAAGTCTTGGTTGCAGTAAAAAGTTCTGGGGTAAACCCATCCGATGTGAAAATAAGAGCTGGAGCAAGAGGTGATTTGCAGTTTCCAAGAATTATTCCGCATTCAGACGGTGGTGGAGTGATCCAAGAAGTGGGCGAAGGCATTGATCGAAATCGAATTGGTGAAAGAGTTTGGCTATGGAATGCAGCTTTTGGAAGAGCATTTGGTACTTGTGCTGAATTAATTAGTTTGCCATCAGAGCAGGCTGTAACATTGCCTGATCAAACTTCATTCGAAGCAGCGGCATGCTTAGGGATACCAGCATCAACTGCTTACTATGCTGTTTATTGCGATGGTGCTGTTGATGGAAAAAATATTTTAGTCACTGGCGGTGCTGGAGCTGTGGGTCATTATGCCATTCAGTTAGCCAAATGGGGTGGGGCTAATGTAATCGCTACAGTCAGTGGAGATGATAAAGCTTCAGTGGCGCAATCCGCTGGTGCAGATTTGGTTATTAATTATAAGAATGATGATGTTATAAGTATTGTGAATGATTACACTGCAGGACAAGGCGTGCAAAGAATTGTTGAAGTTGAGTTTGGTGGTAACCTAGAGGTGAGTCAACATATATTGAGTCCAAATGGAGTTATAGCAGCTTATGGTTCTGTGGCTGAAGGCAATCCAGTAATTCCATTTTATGATTTGATGTTTAAAGGAATTACACTGAATACCTTTCTAATCTACATTGTATCGCAGCAAGCAAGAAACAATATTGTGAATGGCTTAACCGAAGCATTGAATGAAAATGCATTGAGTCATCAGATAGCCCAAACGTTTGAATTAAGTCAGTTGGTGGCTGCACATCAATCCATTGAAACTGCTTCAATCATTGGCAATACAGTCATTACTATTGATTAAATGAATACTATTGATAACATTTTTAATGAACTGGGAATAAATTCAGTTGAACAGAACGAAGGCGCATTGAGTGTTCACAGTCCTATTGATGGAGCAAACATTGCAAATATAGAGATGCATTCAGAAGCTGAGATTGAAACTGTGATCCAAAACTCAGTTGATGCCTTTAATCAATGGAAAATAGTGCCAGCTCCCCAAAGAGGTGAGTTGATTAGAGTATTGGGTAACAAGCTGAGAGAACGAAAAGAGATTTTGGGGCAACTGGTCACTCTGGAATCCGGTAAAATCTATCAGGAAGGGTTGGGTGAAGTGCAAGAGATGATAGACATCTGTGATTTTGCAGTTGGTTTATCAAGACAACTCTATGGGTTGACCATTTCTTCGGAAAGACCTGGACATAAAATGTCTGAATCTTGGCATCCTATTGGACCCGTTGGTGTAATCTCTGCTTTCAATTTTCCGGTTGCTGTTTGGAGTTGGAATACGGCATTAGCGATTGTTTGTGGCAATAGTGTGATCTGGAAACCTTCCGAAAAAACTCCTCTTACCGCCATGGCCTGTCAACATATTTTCTTAGAAGCAATCAATGAAGTTGAAGGAGTTCCCAGTCATTTATCACAACTGATTATTGGCAATGCTTCAGCAGGAGAACAACTGGTGAGTGATTCACGAGTGCCCTTAATTAGTGCTACAGGAAGCACTGCTATGGGCAGTAAAGTAGGACCAATTGTAGCTGCACGTTTTGGTAAAACCATTCTTGAATTGGGTGGAAATAATGCAATTATAGCCTGCCCTTCTGCAGATCTAGATTTAGCCATTAGAGCAACTTTGTTTGGTGCTGTAGGTACAGCAGGACAACGATGCACCAGTACTCGACGACTTTTTGTGCATGATGAAATCTATGAAACACTTATGCCAGCTTTGATTAAAGCTTATGAGGGTATTGAAATTGGTAACCCTATGGATGCATCCACCTTGGTAGGACCATTGATTGACGAGAGAGCCTTCAATCAAATGAGAAACGCTATAGAAAATTCCAATGGAAAAGTGAGCGGTGGTGAAAGAGTACTTCAAGATAAATACCCGAATGGCTTTTATGTGAAACCTGCAATTATCGAAATGCAACCTTGCGATCAAACAGTACAGGAGGAAACTTTTGCACCGATTCTTTATGTTTATAAGTATCAAAATTTAGACCAAGCTATTGCATTGCACAATGACGTCCCTCAAGGACTCTCTTCTGCAATATTTACTAATGATCTCCGTGAAGCTGAACTTTTTACTTCCTCAATGGGCAGTGATTGTGGCATTGCGAATGTGAACATTGGAACAAGTGGAGCTGAAATTGGTGGTGCCTTTGGTGGAGAAAAAGAAACGGGTGGTGGCAGAGAATCAGGTTCTGATGCTTGGAAGGGCTACATGAGAAGATCAACCAATACTGTCAATTACTCAACAGAGCTCCCGCTGGCACAAGGTATTGTTTTTAATCTAGATAAAGATTGAATCGAATGAAACCTATTTTTCTTATTGTTGTTTTATTTTTTAATTCCATAGTGTTACTAAATGCCGATGAGATTCCTCGCATACAAATAGAAAATACAGAATATATTGGTTCCTTTGATAATAAAAATAATCAGTATATCTTCAAAGGAATCCCATACGCTAAACCTCCCATTGATGAGCTGAGATGGATGCCAACCGTTCCATACACAACAGAAAAAACTGCTCTAGCTGCTCAGTCTTTCAAACCAGCCTGTATGCAAGATAATGGAAATACCGATTGGTATCGTGCTGTAGCGATATCGTTAGGTAATCCAATCTCAATGGTGCATGACAAACCCATAATCTCGGAAGATTGTCTCTATCTCAATATTTGGTCACAATCGCTTTCTATAGAGAAAAAGCAACCCGTGATGGTTTGGATACATGGAGGGGGAAATGTTAATGGCTATTCCCATGAACCCAACTATATTGGCAATAACTTGGCTAAAAAAGGTGTTGTAGTGGTATCAATCAACTTTCGATTGAATGCATTGGGCTATCTACCCCATCCTGAAAATACTAACAGTTCAGGAAACTATGGATTAATGGATCAGCTGACTGCTCTAGAATGGATTAAAAATAATATTATAAAATTTGGTGGTGATCCTAATAACATTACTCTTTTCGGTGAATCATCTGGAGCAGAAGACATTGCTTATCTTATAGCTACTCCCAAAGCACAAGGTTTATTTCAACGTGCAATTTCACAAAGTGGTGGCTTTGCAGACTGGGTTAAAAGGGATGAGGGTTTACAGCTTGGCATTGAGATACAAAATAAATCTGGTGCTGAAAGTTTAGCCTCCATGAAAAACATCTCGGCTGCTGATATCGTAAAAATGAGAAGCTCATCAAAACTTTACTTCAAAGGCTCTGTTGATGGAGACATTATTCCTGACGATCCATTTAAGCTCTATTTGAATCAAAATATTAATAATATTGACCTCCTCATTGGCAGCAATAAAAACGAATATTTAATGTATGGTGATCCCAATATAACGCAGCAAGAAGTTACTAATTGGGTCGAGTCAACCTATCCTGAAAACAGTGAAGCTATTCTCAGACTAATGGCTGATAAAGAGCCAGCACTTGCTATGGATCAATTACAAAGCAACAGAGATTACCTATGCCCTTCAATTTTTATTGCTAGGCAGCTCTCCAAAAAAGGGAACAATGTTTATCAATACATTTTCGAAAGAAAACGTGAGAACAGCGACAGTATTCTAGCTTATCATGGAGCTGAGATACCTTATGTTTTTGATACGCATGATGACTGGTTGCTCACGGATCAAGTGGATAGAGAATTAACTGAGGTCATGATGGAATATTGGGTGGAATTTGCTAAAAAAGGAACGCCTAATTCCATTAATAATCCAACATGGAAGGAATTCGGTGAAGATGAAAATTATCAAATCCTAGACATACCCATTCAGCAGTCTAAAAAAAGCGAATATGAGTTTTGTGAAATTCTTATTGAGGAAATGAGAAAAAGAGCATTTTCTGACTGACTTGTTTTAATACAATTCAATACTAGATAAATCAATCTCTGCTTCAAAGTCTTTGCCCACCGCCACAATGCCGATGGATCTTAAACTGGAGGGACTGAAAGCTTTAGTTTGATAGAAATTAGACTTCTTAAATTCACTGAAAGGCAACAAAATCTCTTTCCAATTGTTCACAACTTTAAACTCTGTTGAATAATATTGCCATGGTGCTGGAGTATAGCGAGTTCTTAAATGGATCTGATAATTCTCATTATTGCCTCTGACCTTAATTTTAATGCCCTCATAATCATCGGTAACATTTTTAATACGAGTTGCGAATTGGATGAACCCACCATTATTCTCGGTACTAACAATGCCAGTCATTCGATAAAATTTTTCACCATCTTCATCAAAATACTGCAATTGACCCGTTGAGACTCCCCCCATAACAGTATCTGTGAAATAGGACCACTGTCTTGTATCTGGGTTTTCTAAATTGTCTATTATCATACCTTTCCCATTAGGGCTTATTAATAACACAAGAGCAAATAATAAATATCTATTCATGCATTATACTTCGAGATGGATAGCAATTTAGATGCTTGAATAAGATAAAACCATTTCCAAGAACTTAACGAAGTAAATTTAGACATCTAAAATTATGAAAAAACTATTTAATTTAATTAATCCAATCATCAAATTACTTTTGAGGTCTCCATTGCACAGTCTCATTAGTAAAAATACTATGATCATTGAATACGTTGGTCATAAGTCGGGAAGAGTTTTGTCAACACCAGTGAGTTATGTCAAAAAAGGAAACACTATTTTCTCATTTGCAGACACCACACATCTCTGGTGGAAAAATCTAAAAGTCAATGGAGGCGTAAAGCTCACTATTGAAGGAGAAGTTCATAAAGGAAAGGCTCAGATCATTGAAAATCAAGATGAAATCATTGAGAGCTACAATCACTTTCTAAATATTTTACCCAGAAGTGCTAAGTTTTCTAATGTTCAATTGGATGATAATAACTACCCAGTAATGGATGATGTCATAGTGGCATCAAAGAAAATAAAATTTGCAAAAATAGATTTGAGTTAAAAATAATACTTTTATAATTTTCAATAAACTTTTTTGATCTATTGATGGTTATCCCATTTTACAAAAAACCAACTTGTTTCCATCTAAGTCCCTAATATAACCACCATAAAATGTATCCATTTTTTGTTCGGGTTTACCTTCATCTAGTGCTCCTGATTCAATGGCTATTTGATAGATCTGATCCACTTCCTCAATAGAATCAAACGTAATACCAGTCATTGATCCATTGCCTACAGTTGCTTCCTTACCATCAAAAGGAACAAAAATAGCAAAGTAAGTATCAGTCTTTACAAATTTATAGAAATAACTTCTCTCATTACCTCTAAAGCCCTTTACGCCAATTGGCTCAAAAAGCTTGTCATAAAACTCTCTTGCTGCTTCTAAATTATTTGTGCCAATTGAAATATATCCTCCAATATTAGCCGCCATATTTTTCTCCTTAACCCTTTATTTTTTTAAGTTAGTCATTGTTTAATACTACATTAATATTTGCTCACCTAAAAACGAACCTTTGTGAATCTTGATAGGTTTGTTAGTCTTTGATCATGACAGAAAATACTAAGACAGGACTTGCACTAGCACTCGAAGATTGGCGTATATTAATCAATGACGATTGGCGATCACTTACTGTTGCTCTCTATATGGTGCTTGTGGGTTATGGCGTGCTTGTCGGGATCCCAGTCATAAGCACTGCATGGGTTATAAAGCTAGGTTTTACTGAAGTTGAAGTTGGAAGAGTTGCTGGTATGGACCTTGGTGGTTTATCTGCAGGAGCGATTGTTACAGCCTGGATTATTAACCGCGTCAATAGAAGAATACTAGTATTTATAGGTATCATTATAGCGGCAGTAGCAAACGGAATGTGCCTCAAGTATGTAGACTACGATACTGTTCTATGGCTTCGATTCTTAGCTGGATTTGGAAGTGGAATGTATACAGCTGTAGCCGTTGCCATTTTTGGAATGTCAATCCGACCCGCTCTTGCCTACAACCTAATGTTATTCAGCTTTGCTTTCTCTCAAGCACTTGAAATGAGAGTTTTGCCTCAACTGTCAATGAATGGTATTTATTGGGTTTTTATCGTGTGCTTCTTATTGACACTTCCTTTTTTAAAATGGATCAAAAGCTACCCAAAAACTAGGGCTATAGAAGAAAAATCAGATAAAGCTATTTCTAATACTAAGTATGGACTACTTTTACCTTGGGTCTGCCTTTTTGCCATCTTTCTAACCTACATTAATATTGGAGCTTACTGGACATACATTGAACTTGCTGCTTTGGACAGTAATACCAATCCTAACTTGGTGAGTGAAGTTCTGGTTTGGGCTTCTTTGTGCTCACTTTTAGGTTGTCTGATTGCAACCTTATTGAGTAATCGTTTTGGATTGTTAAGACCGCTTTTGATTGCTTTATTTACTATGGCAATGGGTGTAGGAATGTTGGCATTTGGTATCAATGAACCCAGATTTTTAATGAGTGTTTTTACTTTTAACTTACTTTGGATATTCACTGATGTTTATCAAATGGGTTCACTGGCTAATTTTGATAATGGCGGTCATTATGCTGCCTATTTGCCTGCCGCACAGGGACTTGGTCAAATCGTAGGACCAAATTTAGCTGCATCCCTATTGGGCTTAAGCCTTGGTTACCAGAGTGTTTTCATCATGTGCTGGTGTGCGGCTATGATGGCAATGCTCATATATTGGATCCTTTATAGATACCTCAGGAAGCAACACCCATCAATTGCAGATGCATCTTGATAAAAGATATTTCT
>CALMWC010000005.1 GCA_937801655.1 uncultured Gammaproteobacteria bacterium | reverse complement strand
AGTGCATCCTGATCATAGGGTGTAAATTCTTCTCCCCAAGCATTAAATTCCCAAGTAGAAGCAGCTAAAAGTCCTGAGTCATTGATCAGAAAGTTTGGTCCTGAATCTCTCGCCCAAGAGTCATCAATGGACATAGGTATAATTTCAATTGTATCGTTTAGATATATTTTAGCCTCTTCAACCAATGATTGAAGCACTAACATTTTTACTGTTTCAAATTTTGATATGGTGTTTGCAACATCTGCATAAGCCTTATTTGTTGCATTAATGTTAGGCCATAGATCAAATCGAGCAGGCCATGCCATCCAGCAGCATGTATGATCATGCCATTCACCAGGCATATAGAAACCTTGGTCTCTAGGGTCTTTATGTTGTAGATTAGTCATGCATTTTTTTTAATTTAATTGAAATTATAATAAATAATGCAGCAATGATATAAATTAGCATTGATACTTGCAAGAGAGCGTCATAATTGTTGTTTTCACCAATAAGCTTTGCAGCTAAAGCAGCTCCTAATGCTCCTCCAATAGTTGCAAATGAATTACCAGCTGCTAATGCACTACCCTTTTTATCTATATTGGCAAGATGACTTTGAATGTAAGGCAGAACTAACGACCAACCAAAACCCATCAAACACATTCTAATCGCATAAGTTAAATAGGTTTTTGAGAAAAGGAAAAGACTCATTCCAAGAAGACAAACAGAAATACCAAATAATATAGGAATCACTAAGCCATATTTTTTGCCCAAAGTGATACAAATAATAGATCCTGGAATTCCTAAAAGTGATGATATCAGCATAATATTGCTTAAAGATTGATTATCAATCGCAATTGAAACCCCAATTCTTTCAATGTAAGTGAACTGTGCTACACCAGACATTTCATGAATACCAAAACCAATAATTGCTAAGAAAGCTATACCACTAAACAATACCTTTAGTTCTGATGTTAAGCCACTTTCAGCATTATTATTAGCTTGATGATTGGGCAGTTTTCGTATCATGGATAATGCAATAAAATTGAAGAGTGCTAATAACAAGAATAAGCCTTGTGCGCCAAGGTAATCAGAATAGAGGATCATAAAATACAAGCCTAGACCACTAACCAAATATTGCATCAAAACAAACAGACCAAAACCTCTCTCATAGTTTTGAAATGAAGCGATCGATGTGTATACAGCTATGTTTGCTATGGTGGTAAACATACCAATAAATAACCTTATGATTAAAAAAGAAAAGTCAGGACTTGCTATAAATGAGCAATAGATTTCTAAAATAAAGGCAAATATCAGAGTGATAAAAGCTAGTTTCTTTAAATCTAATCTATGAATAAATGAAGAGATAATGAGCAATGTTGCCGCAGATCCAATAGATTGATACGCCAATGCCCAACCAGCATACTGTTCACTGAAATTGGCATGATCGACTAAAATACCCACCATTGCTGGACCAAATAAAATACCAGGCATGGTTAAGCAGCCAATTATTGAAAATGTAAAGAAGTTCTGAAAGTTTTTTAAATTCATCAATATATTATAAGTTAGAATATTTTATTAATATAAATATAGTTCACTAATAAATAGGATTTTTTATGAGCAAAGTTAAAGTTGCAGCTACTCAAATGTCATGCACTGACAATGAAAGAGATAATATTGATAAAGCAATTAATCTAATTAAGAAATCAGCAGAACAAGGAGCTCAGATTATCCTCATACAGGAACTATTTGAATCAGTTTATTTTTGTTGTACCAGTGACTCTAAGCATTTTGAACTTGCTAAACCTTTTAAGAATAATCCACTGTTAATAGAGATGTCCAAACTTGCCAAAGAGCTCTCAGTGGTATTACCAATTAGTTTTTTTGAACGTGATAATAATACTTACTACAACTCGCTTGCTATGATAGATGCTGATGGAAATATATTAGATTATTATCGTAAATCACATATCCCTGAAGGCCCTGGATATGAGGAGAAGTTTTATTTTCACCCCGGAAACACTGGATTCAAAGTATTTGAAACCGCATATGCAAAAATTGGTGCAGGTATTTGTTGGGATCAATGGTTTCCTGAAGTAGCTAGAATTATGACACTAAAAGGTGCAGAACTATTATTTTATCCTACTGCAATAGGTAGTGAACCTGATTACCCTCAGTTAGACTCCAGAGATTCTTGGCAAATTGTTATGCAAGGTCATTCTGCTGCAAACTGCATACCAGTTGTTGCTTCCAATAGAATAGGTACAGAGGACAATAAAAAATTTAGTCAAACATTTTATGGTTCTTCTTTTATAACTGATGAAACAGGTATAAAAGTAAATGAATGCGGACGTGATAATGAAGAATTTATCGTTCATGAATTTGATCTAGAAAAGATAAATGAATACAGAGCCGCATGGGGACTATTCAGAGATAGACGAACTGATCTATATGGCGATATTCTAAAAGATTAGATTCTAGATTTAACAAATAACATACCTATTTAATCAAATAGGCCACATCATGATGTTTAAATTTTCTTTCACCAATTTGCTCAAAACCCATGTGGTTATGAAAATTTAATGAAATCTCATTAACTGGTTTGGTATTGACTTCTGCAGTGACTCTTAAGTTTTCAAGCTTAGCATTTGAAAAAATGTCTTTATAGAGACTACTACCTAGACCTTTTCTCCTGTAGTTATGATCGATAGCAATTCGATCAATGTATAAAAAACTTTTTAAGCCTTGAGTAAAATATTTATAATTTTCTGACCAATATGAGGTCCCTTCCCTAAAACAAATACTAAATCCAATTACATTCTTATCTAGTAATAAAACGGAATGATAACTACTGATGGATACAAGTTCCCTTAACTTATCAATAGACTCTAATGAGCCAACAGCTGGTACATTGTCCTGATTGATCAAATAGATATCATCTAATTTATTCTCATCATATTTACCATTAGTGAAAATATGTAATTGAGTGTTCATATAGAATTTATTATCGAGCTTTGGATTAATATGTTAGAAAGCAATAGAATTAGGGTCCTGGTGTACCAAGATCATTCTCTATTGACTCTTCATGATCCTCAACCACTTGATACAAAGGAAAATCAACCCAGGTATCATTTAAGTAATTGAGCTCAGGAACCTCTTCTTTTGGATCGACAAGTAAATTATAAACGGTTGGATAAGCCATATTCTTAACCCCATAGCCGTCTTCGTCCATTTCTTTAAGCAGTAATTTCCAGTTTCTCCATTTAGCACCAAATAACTCATTGCCTATATAAATAACCATGGATTCTCTTGCTGACTTCTGTGATTTACCTTTCAGAAAGTCAGACTGATCAACACCATCTATTACTCTATCTTTAGGAACTTCAGCTTCGATAAAACTAGCGATAGTTGGGAAGAGATCTATCTGATGGAATAATTCATTCGATACTTGTTTTGTAGGTATTTTTCCAGGCCAACGAATTAAAAAAGGCACTCTTAAGGAACCCTCATAAGGAGAGAACATCCCACTTCGCCAAGGTCCAGTAAAACCAAACGATCTCGGTACACCTTCACGACCGTTATCAGAAGTAAAAATAAATATAGTGTCTTCTTTCAAGCCTAGTTCCTCTAATGTTGCTAATAATTCTCCAACATAGACATCGGTTTGTGCCAAGACATCAGCAAAACTACCATTTCCAGTAGTGCCATAGAAATCTGGATGTGGGTCCACAGGTTCATGAGTTTGTGTATAAGGAAGATAAGCAAAAAATGGTTCTTCTTTATTGGCCTTACGCTTTATAAAATCAATCGCATGATCAGTGATATCTCGGTCTATTGTTGCTCTTTTAGCACGATCAAATACTTCCAGCTCTATTGGTTCTTGTCCTTTAAATGAAGACATGACATGCGTAAATACAGCATCCGGATGACTGCCTGGTGTAAAACTATTACTATCCGGCCAAAATGCTCTATCGGAGGATCTAGGGATCCCATTCCACTCATCAAACCCTTGATCTGTTGGATATCGACCCTTGGTATCACCCAAATGCCATTTTCCAAATATGCCAGTTGCATAACCATTGTCTGAAAGCATTTCTGCTAAGGTAATCTCCCACTTTGTTATTCCATACCAAACACCTCTGGGAGGACCTTCTTCTCTCTGACGAGTTCTAATACCATAACGTCCTGTCATTAAAGCCGATCGAGAAGGTGTGCATTCTGCTTCAACATTGTAATTTGTTAACTGAAAACCTTCAGCTGCAATACTATCGATATTAGGGGTTGGAGCACCACGAAGAACACCTCCGCCATAAACTCCGATTTCTCCGTATCCAAAGTTATCCATTAAGACTAATACTATATTGGGTTTTTTATTACTCTGAGTTGCAGCATCAATGGGATTGATGCAAACAAATAAAATGGATAAACAAATGGTTATGCTATTAATTGTAATTGATTTTTTCATACTAATAGATTACATATTTTATTCTATTTTCTACAGCACTATATTTTCTTAATAAGTTTTTTTGTAGAGCAGATCAATCCCATCTTGGTCGTATTATTTATGAATTGGAAAATACCTTCCTTCAGCAATCGTTCCAATGACTTCAATATCTTTGATTTTTCTTGGATCTACTTTCATGGGATTTTCAGAAAGTATGGTCAGATTTGCTAACTTTCCCTTAACAATGCTTCCAACTTCATCTTCAAGACCTAAGATATAAGCAGCATCTATGGTTACCGCTCGAAGCGCTGACTCTGGTGATATTCTCTGGTTAGGTCCTGCAACCTTATCTGCAAAATTAATTCTATTTACTGCAGAATGCATCAACAATAATGGTGATGCAGGTGCCATGGGCATATCAGAATGAAGTCCTATTGGGATTCCTGCACGATTAACATCTCCAAGTCTAACCATCTCTTGTGAACGTTCAGCACCCACTCCCACTCTACTGTATAAATCGGAAAGTGTTGTCACGTAGTATGGATTAGCACTAACTAAAGCTCCAAGTTCTTTAATTCTTTGAACTTGATCAAAGTTTGAGTAACCAAAATGAACAATTGTTGTCCTGTGATCTTCTCGTGGGTTACGTTTAATATTCTCTTCCAAAACATCCAAAAGAACTTTCAGACCACCATCTCCATTTTGATGAATGTGTATTTGGTAGTTTTCATCCCAGAATTCTTTAAACACATCACGGAATAAGTTTTCTTGCATCAACCAAGCACCTTGATGTCCATCCAGATAGCCTTCACTCATGATCATGTTTTGTGAAAACATAGCACCATCGGTAAATAATTTAATGTGTTGTGGTAAATACTCTAATTTCCCTTGACCCCAATCGAGTAATTTTCTCGATTGATCAACCAACTCATTAACCGGATATTTTTCAGATAAAGTTAGAGCACTTGGAAAATAAAAAGATCTAAACGGTGTGTCTGTATCACCAAATACAAAGTTTTTTGCATCTTGTATGGGTTTCACATTACTGGATCCTGGGTTTGCAATAAGCGTTACTCCATTTTCATGCAAATGTTTTTCCGTTGCTTGTAGACCAGCAATCAATCGTTGTGGAGACGCTAGAAATGGAGTTGTGACAGGAATAACAGAGACCAAGCCTTGCTCTGAGAAATGACCATTCTCAAAGTCAGAAAATGCCTTTGCTTCTTCGTCTAGGTTATCAATCCATTCTTTAGTGATTCCAAAATATTTAAGAGCAGGAGTGTTCATGATGAACTCATGGAAAGATCTATGAATGACAAGAATTGGTTTCTCATTAGATATTTTATCCAAATCTTCTCTGGATAGTTTTCCATGAAAATAATGATGAAAACCCCAAGATACGAAAGGTTCATTTGCTTCAAATTGTTCTACCGCATTTGTCAATCTTTTCAAATAGGATTTTCTATCTGTGACGCCTTTGGATTCTTTGTTAGGCAGAACCCAATCTTCAATAGCTATGATCTCTGATTGCATCGTTATTGCAGCCAAGAATGGGTGAACATGGTGTTCAATAAATCCAGGAACAATGATCTTATCTTTGAATCTTTTATCTAATGTTGATTTGGGGTATTTAATCTGTAATTGTTTGAAAGATCCTGTGTCTTTGATTCGATCGTTTTCAATAACGATTGCATTTTGAAACCTCTCCTCATGTTCTAGTGAAATAATTTCCTTTGCTTGAAGTATTACTAAATTAGATTCATTCCCTTCTACAATAGTTAAAGGGAGAAAAAGAAAAAGAAAAAAAACAACAAATAAATACAATAAATACTCCTCTTTATTAAAAAGTTTGTGGCGGAGAGTGAGGGATTCGAACCCCCGTATGCGTTTCCACATAACTACCTTTCCAAGGTAGCGCATTCGACCGCTCTGCCAACTCTCCATTTATTAGACATTTATTCTACAATATAAAACTCTCTTAAGGATTCATTTTTATTGAACTAGAAATAGATGTTGATATTATTTATTAATAATTAATATTTATAGTTAAAAAATAATCCATGAACCCAATACCTAAAAAAGATACCTTACTAGAACTGTTTGAATGGCGAGCTAAACAATCTTCTGAAGACGTTGTTTTTAAATTTCATGATAGAGAAATGACCTATGGTGAATATGACTCTAAAGCCAATAGAGTTGCCAATGGCATTACTAAAAATGAATGCATGCCAAATGCCCGTATTGCTATACTTGCAAAAAATTCAGATTACTATGCTGAAGTACTCTATGGAACAATCAAATCAAGAACTGCCTTAGTCGGTATTAACTGGAGACTCGCACCACCCGAAGTTGTCTTTGTAATCAATGATTCAAAAAGTGAGATTCTTTTCGTTGGGGCTGATTTTTATCAACTAATAGAGAGCATTGAAGATCAAATACCTTCGATTAAAAAGATTGTGGCTATGGATGAAGACCATCCTAGATGGGAAAGCTATGCATCCTGGCGAGATGGTCAAAGTGAAGACAATCCAAACCTAGTGGGTGAATATGAAGACGATGTGATACAACTCTATACATCGGGAACAACAGGTCATCCAAAAGGCGTTAGGATGACCAATAAAAATCTCTTGGCATCAACCCCAATGGTTGAAAAAAGATGGGGTGCTGATTGGCATGAAAAATCAGTAAATTTTGTTCTCTCCCCTCTCTTTCATGTTGCAGGTTCAAACATTGTGATCATGGGTGTAGTCTTTGGATGTAAAAACATCATTATTCCAGAACCCGATCCAACAAAAATTCTTGAATTGATTGAAAGCGAAAAAATAGAAACTGCATTTATGGTGCCTGCCTTAATTCTATTCCTCTTACAGCATCCCAATTGCTCTAAAACCGATTTCTCCTCATTAAGACAAATTGTCTATGGAGCATCTCCCATTGCTCAAGATACTTTACTCAAGGCTGTGGAAGTAATGCAATGCGACTTCTGGCAAGTCTATGGACTGACAGAGTCTACGGGAATAGGAACCACATTAAATCCTGCTGATCATAATATTGACCTTGGGAAACTGAGGTCATGCGGTAAAGTCTACCCTGGTGTTGAAATTAAAATTGTGGATGAATCTAACAACAGTCTTCCGAACAATGAAGTGGGAGAGATACTGATTAAATCAGACGTTATTATGAAAGGTTATTGGAATAGACCTGAGGCTAATGAAGACGCTATCATTGATGGCTGGTTTTATACCGGTGATGCGGGCTATCTAGATGAAGACGGTTTTTTATATATTCATGACAGAGTCAAGGATATGATTATCTCGGGGGGTGAGAACATATACCCAGCTGAAATCGAAAATGCATTGATGTCTCATCCTGATATAGCAGACGCTGCAGCTGTAGGAATACCCGATGACAAATGGGGCGAAACAGTTAAGGGATTTGTGATTTTAAAGCAAGATTCAAACATTACAGAAAAAGAAATCATTACTTATACCAAGGAACAAATTGCTGCATACAAGTGTCCTTCTTCGATTGATTTTATTACAGAGATGCCTCGTAACCCCTCAGGAAAGATCTTAAGAAGAGAACTAAGAGCACCCTTTTGGAAGGACGCTGATCGAAATGTTTCATAAAAGGAATGACTATGTCTTATAAAACCCTGCTCGTTGAAAAAAATAAATCCATTGCAACAATCAGTTTTAATCGTCCTCAGAAACTGAATGCATTTGATAAAGAAATGGTGCTTGAGTCTCAAGATATTATTGAGTCAGTAACCCACGATGATGCTATTAAAGTTGTAATCATTACAGGCATCGGTAAAGGGTTTTCAGCTGGTGCAGATCTGAGTGATCCAAGTGGTATGGATGATCATAGCAATGATCGTCTAGTCTATGAGGGACTTGTTAACGGTTATATGCCAAGTTTGGTGAATATTATGAATATGCCTAAACCTGTCATTGCAGCTGTCAATGGACCGGCGGCTGGAATTGGCAGTGCGTTTGCTTTGGCCTGTGATTTGATGGTGATGTCAGATAATGCCTATCTTAAACAAGCTTTCGTTAATATAGCATTGATTCCGGATGGCGGTCTCAATTGGTTATTGACCAAATCGATCGGTTATAAACTAGCCTATGAAATGGCAATTGAGGGTGAGAACATTTCGGCCTCTAAATGTTTGGATTTAGGTCTAACCAATAAAGTTGTTAAATCCGAAGAACTAATGACCGTTACGATGGATTGGGCTGAATCCTTATCCAGAAAATCCTCACAGTCATTGAGAGAAACAAAGAGAGTTATGAGAGCTGCAATGACATCCTCATACGAAGAGGTCTTTAAACTTGAGGCCGAAGCAAATAATTCACTGCATAGTTCAGAGGATAGTCTGGAGGCTGTGCAAGCTTTTTTTGAAAAAAGAGAACCTAACTTTAAGTAAGTAAAGTATTTTTAATTTGCTTTTAGAGCTTTGAGAACATCGGCTGCTAAATCTAACTCCCCTGAGTATAATATTGGAGCAATGCGTTCGCCTGAGTTCCCATATCGATTCAGTATTTCCGTAGCAAGTTTTTGTGGTGATTCAGATATCACTGCAAAAGTATTCAAAATCTCATCGTCTATTGCATTACCCATTTGTTGCCACTTACCTTCTTTTGATAAACGATTGAGTTCGCTGCTTAAGCCTTCATAACCATGCTGTTCAAGTACAGCTTTGTAGTTCGGTGTGGATGCATAGAATGCTACTTGATCCCTACAAGCCCTAACTGCTTTTTTATGCGATTCCTCAGTAGCACCAATTCCAGTCATAACTGAAATTGATAAATCAAATGCATCTCTTTGTTTATTGACGGATGACAGTGCTTCATCAATGAGTGGTAGAGTGACGTTATTCAGATAAGTTGGAGTGTTGAATGGATGTGCTAATAAACCGTCAGCACTTCTGGCTACAGCCTTAGTCATAAGTGGTCCAACTGCAGCTACATATATTTTAGGGATACCGTGTGGATTGGGTCCAGGATTAAACAATGGAGTCATCAAAGTATGCGTGTAAAATTCACCACGATGTTCGAGTCTAGATTCATTTTGCCAAGCATTCAATATGGCTTTAATTGCATTCACCATATCTTCCATTCGTGCTGCTGGTTTAGACCATGGCATAGAAAATCGTTTCGTTATATGAGGTCGTATTTGAGAACCTAGACCCAATACGAATCTTCCTTTTGATAATAACTGTAAATCATAAGCAATATTAGCCAGGTTCATTGGGTTTCTGGAAAAAGCAACAGCGATTGAAGTCATTAGCTCTATTTTTGAAGTTGTTACCGCAGCAGAAACAAGGGGTAAAAATGGATCATGAGCACCTTCCCAAGTATAAGCACCATCGTAGCCAGCTTTTTCTAATGCACTGAAGATAGGTCCTCCTTCAGCAGGATTATTGATCATCGTTCCTGAATCAATTTTCATACTACATGCCTTTACTTAAAAAAAAAGAGGCGAAAAATATTCGCCTCTTTTATGTTCGATACTTCTAGTTGTTAGAAATCATAAGAGACACGTGCACCTACAATTCTAGTTTCAGCTAAATAAATAGAATGAGCACCAGCCAGTAGTGGAGTATCAAAGCCACCTGCAGCAATTTTCTCATTTGTTATGTTTTTGCCATAAATCATTGCTGTCCATTGACCATTGGTAACACCTAATCTTGCGTTTAACCTATGACTTGCTTCTTGTACATCAAGAGGATCATTATCTCCTGTAAGACCATATGCGTCAAAGAAGTTAAAGTCCAAGCCAGCCATCAACATCAAGTCATTGGATATGGGTTGAACGTAATCAATGATCAAAGAACCATCGTATTTACCAGCGCCTCTAGGCTTACCCGATAGATCTTGGTATCCATTGTTGTAAAAACCAGCTCCGTTCCACATAATTCTACAAGCTCCATCAGGAGTTGTGACATTTGGTCCATAAGTACTGATTTGTATTTGCTTAGGATCCCAAGCGCCATCTGCACCGCCCGTTGGGTCTAGAGCTCTAAAATAAGCCGTTTGGTTTTCAGTACAAGCTGCTGTGTCAAATTTATCAAAGTTTGCATCCAGATAAGCCGCTGCAAGTTGAACCCTTAGTTGTTCGGTAGCTTGCCAAGTTAGGTCTATTTCCACAGTGTCCACAATGGATGAAGCTGCATTATTGACAATAAAGCCTGTTCCTTGGAAAGTAGAGACTTGTTGGTCCTTGTATTCAGCATGAGCTACAGCCCAGTTGAATCTTACTGAATCATTGAAGTCATGTTTACCACCAATCTCATATGATGTTGCAGTCTCATCATCAAATTCAAATGAATCATCCGGTACATTAGGCACTGGTACTTTTGCACCATTAACGTTTTTAAAGACCGGATTCTGATCGTCTGCAGCATTAAAGCCACCGCTCTTGTAACCTTTACTAAAGCTGAAGTAGATCATATGATCTTCACTCAATCTTTTTTCAATTTGAAGTGCAGGTAACCAATTATCGGTTTCACGACCCTCATTAAACTCATGAGTCCAGGTGTCGTATGTGGTTCCTAAGATTCCTTGTATAAATGGACTTGCATTACAAGTTTGATTGCCTGTTGTATCAGTTCCTAAGCAGGTAGCAGCATAAACGTCTTTAACTTCTTTAACGTAACGAAGACCCATTTGTAATTCAACTGTGTCACTCATTGGTACAGATACTGTACCAAAGATAGCTTTTGCATCTGTGTTTTGAGTCCAATCACCAATTCTGTATAAATGTTCAAATTGGTTTTGCAATGTACAAGGTGGCAATGATGTGCCGGCGTATGCATTAAAAGCCGCTTCAAGTTCACAACCATTGTTTCCGTACAAAGGTGCTCCTGGCATATAAACTTGTCCGCTGGCATAAGGTCCTGTTCCAGGCACTGCGCCCAATCCCAATGGGAATGGAAACGGGTTAACCTGTGCATTTGCAATCAATACACCTGGAGGAGTCGTAAATAGTGATCTCCATGGAATTGCTCCCATACTAAAGAGTATCGGGGCCAATCCACCAACTTCACCATTGATATCAATCAATCTGTCGATATCTTGATATTGATCTTCCCAATATGCACCAGCTGTCCATTGAATGTCTGAATCTGGTGACGATGAGAATCGAATTTCAACACTGTCTTGTTTGTATTCTTGCCAATCGTCTCTTGAGACGAGTTCAAGGGGTCCAAAGTCAGCATCAATCCCATCAATAAAGTCATATTTTGAACTACCAACAGTGATGTTCATAGTCGTATCATTAGCCATGTCATAACTGATGTTAATTGATGTATCAGAAGCCTGTGTATCGGTTCCCACTGGGTTTATCCCCATGGTATTACCAAGAGCACCTTTAGACGCTCCTAGATTAAGATCTTCTCCACCAACATAAGTCCCTACGTTCGCAACATAATTAGGAAAGAAAGTACTCACTAAGCTAAATGCCAGTCCAGCAGTTGGTGTTGGAGGCATCGCCATATTCCATACACTGGCAGCAACAGTGCTACCGACTCTAACGTGGGTACTGTCTAAGTGTTTAAGGTCAATTCTCAAATCATCATTGGGTTGCCATGAGGCAGCAAATTTAAGTAATTTTTCATCGGCTGTTGGTTGTTTAGTTCCTAAGTAGACATTCTCCATATAACCATCATCTTCCCGATCCTTAAAGGCTAGCCTTATAGCAAAGGTATCACTCACTGGAATATTAAGGTTACCTTCCATGATTGATGCACTGTTTTGGTCTTCACCTGCAAATGAAATACTTCCACCAAGATCACCGCCTATTTCAGCTTTTGCTGAAATCACATTGACCGCTCCTGTTAGAGTATTCTTACCAAATCTGGCTCCTTGTGGACCACGAAGTACCTCAACTCTTTCTACGTCAAACATACCTGTTCTGAATTGTCGACCTTTAGCTAAATGCACTCCATCTACGAATAGTCCTACAGATTGCTCAAACGATTGGTTGGAGCCTACGCCCACACCTCTCATAGTAGCAATTGTTGAAATAGCATTTTCATTAACGCTAAAATTAGGTATTATTTGACCTATATCTTTTAGATCATGAAAGCCTGAATTTTTTATTCTCTCACCAGTCACAACGCTAACAGAAACAGAAACGTCTTGAAGGCTTTCCTCTTTCTTTGTAGCAGTAACAATGATTTCTTCAAGTTGTGCTTTAGCAGTTGTTGATATTGCAAGTGTAAGACTGACCGTCAAAGCAATTGCAAGTGTTAGTAATCGATTCATTAGGTACCCCATATTTATATAAATTACGTGTAAATTTAATTACAGCCTACAATATTGCCAATATTTTTGAATATAGCAAAGGAATACTGGCTTTATTATTACTAATAGTTGTGTTTTTAAAACAAATATTTCAATATATATAGTGCTTTCAGAGCAATTTAAGCCATATTATAAGTATTTCAATATTTTCATAAAACTGAGTGAATCTTAATGTTAGAGTTAAGAATTAAAATAAAACAATATTATTATGCTTTATATGTACTTAAAGTTTCGAATATCAAATTACTTAATAACTTTTTAATCGGTAAGTTTTAATGAGAAAAATAAAAACAATATTAATGATTTCATTGCTTTACTTTTTTGCTATACCAACTATCTATGCAAATGATGAATCAGACATTCTTCTCACTTGCACTTCTATTAATAAAGACTTAAATGAAACTGATATTTGGTTATTGAATATTGAAAATCAAACCATTGAAAGATCTGATCCTTTTTTAGACGATGCATTAGGGCAATTTCAAATTATTAAATCGGATGATAAATCTCTCATCTGGGAACAAACAACTCCTGAAAACAGAAGCACGTATGTATTGGATAAAAATACATTACGTCAGAGTGTTACTTTTCTTTCAATCAATGAACACAATAAAATGACTCTAAAAAATCGTTCATTCTCGTCTTGCTTCTTTGAATAAATAAGTCATTCATAATTTTAGATTGCACAAGTGAATCTAAAATCCTTGAACTTTTGCTGCCTCTTCTCGGTTGATTTCAACACCACCGAGTAATTGCCGATTAAGACCAATTCTTTTAAACCAATAATGCAATCCAAGATCGTCAGTGAATCCCATTCCTCCATGCACCTCGGTTGAGGTCTTTGCAATCGAGGAAGCGACATCTGATACGTGTGCCTTGGTGTGTGTTGCCATTAATCTTGACTCTTCAGGGATATTGTCTTGGCAATGGGCCGCATACCAAATCATTGAATAACATGGTTGAATGTTGGCTGTCATTTCTGCACACATATGTTTAACAGCTTGAAAGGAACCAATGACTCTACCAAATTGTTTTCTTTCTTTTGAATAATCAACTGATTTGTCAATCATTGTTTGAGAGGCTCCCAATGAATCTGAGGCGATCATAATCCTTCCTATATCAACAACCCTTTCAATAATTGAAGTATTATTGATGGATTCTTCCAGCACTTCTATCTGGCAGTTGCTGAGTATTAGTTCTGATATTTCGGAGGTTTTATCTATTGTGGTTAATTGGATAACCTCTAGATTAGGATCATCAGCATTCACAATAAAGATCGTTCCTTCCTTAGTGGTCAGTATAAAGTGGGATGCATTAAAACCATCGATGACGAATAATGATCTCCCACTTGCTGTATTGCCATCGATAACAATGCCTGCATTTTCTCTTGAGGTAACATATTCAGTAGCGCCAAACCCAAAATGCAATTCATGACTAGAAATAGCATTAAGATATTTGGTTTTTTGATCCATAGAGCCAGCTAATATAATGGCCAGGGGTGCCATCACATAAGACCCAATATAAGGGACTGGAGCAATCCCAGCACCTAGGGATTGAGATACTGCTGCGGCATACAACAAATCCAAACCAAGACCGCCATACTGTTCTGGGATAATAAGGTTATTGATACCCAGTTCAACAAGTCCCTGATGTATATCATCAGCAAACCTTTGATTATCTCCTTTGGCGTATTCACGCACAGCTTCAATGGTGACATTGTCTTCCAAATATTTTGCAATTGTATCTTGGAAAAATTGTTGTTCTTCCGATAGGCCAAAATACATGATTAAGCCTCCTTAATTTTAGGAGCTTTAGGCATGCCTAAACCTCTTTCGGAAATAATGTTCTTTTGAATTTGACTGGTGCCACCTCCAATGATCAATCCAAGATAATACATGAAAGCATACTGCCAACTTCCTGCATCTCTGATATGAGGGCTTTCTTCATAAAGAGTGCCTAATTCACCCATTACATCAATCGCCAATGCTTCTAATTCATAACGCATTTCTGTCCCAAATAATTTAACAATCATAATACCGAGATCAACGTTTTGGCTTTTATTTAGATTAGCAGAGAGCAACCTTAATCCATGCGCTTTCAATGCGAGTGTCTTGCCTTGTATTTTCATTAAGCGATCTCTAAAAACTGGATGATCGATGACTCTTTCTCCATTCATAGTTTCATTCTTCATCAGTGCAATCAATAAATTAAGTCGAGTTATCATTTTATCTGGGTCACCAAGAGATCCTCTCTCATGAACCAAGGTTTTGTTTGCGACCAGCCACCCTTCTCCACGTTTACCAACTATGTTCGTTGCTGGAATTCTAACGTCAGTAAAGAAAACTTCATTAAATCCTGCATCCAATGTCATGTCCACCAATGGCCTGATTTCAATTCCTGGTGCATCCATTGGTATCAGTAAATAACTGATGCCTTTGTGTTTAGGTTCATCCGGTTCTGTTCTCACCAGACAAAACATCATTTGTGAATATTTTGCCGTACTGGTCCAAATTTTTTGACCATTGATTACCCACTCATCGCCATCCAAAACACCTTTGGTTTGAAGACTGGCTAGATCGCTTCCTGCATTGGGTTCTGAATAACCTTGGCACCATATGGTTTCAAGATGCAAGGCGGGTTTAATGTATTGTTGTCTCTGTTCTTCTGTGCCCATTTCTAATAGAGTTGGCACTAGAAAGTCAATGCCCTGTCCACCGGTCCCACTGGGGATTCCAGCTTTAGAAAACTCAGTATTGATGATGACATTTTTTACAATGTCTAGATCGCCACCATAGCCGCCATATTGTTTGGGAATGTTTCTGGCAAAATAGCCATTCTCAATGAGTAGTTTTTGCCACTCAGCCAATGGCATTGTCTCGCCGTCAGAGTTTGAACTTCTGCTTCTTTTAATAGTCTCGTATCTACCAAAAAGATTGCCGGTTAACTGAACACCTTTGTGTTTAGAGCAAAAGTCTGTTACTTCAGCTCTAAATTTATCGTATTCATTGCCAAAATCAAGATTCATCAATATCTCCGTTCCATTTAGGCTCTCTTTTTTCAAAAAATGCTGTGATTCCTTCTTTTGCATCATCGCCTTCCACGCATGCTTTAAGTTGCTCTCTTAGAAAAGGCAAAGCATCATTAAATTCCATACGATCTTGTTGGTTATATGCTTTCAATCCCATTTTCATAGTATTGGGTGGCAAGCTTGAGAACTCTTGTGCTAGTGAGTTCACAGCATTTTCCAATTCTTCTTGTGGTAAACATTCATTAATCAGTCCAAATTTTTCAGCAGTCTGTGCATCAATGGCATTGCCTCTCATTATAAAATCAAGACCTTGTCTTTTTGGCATAACTCTAAATAACCCAGCCATCACCATAAATGGCCAGATACCACGTTTTATTTCTGGGGCAGCAAATCTTACATCATCGCTTGAAATTGCATGGGTTGAATTGGCAACAATCATCAATGCTCCAGCAAAAACATTGCCTTGTATTTTAGTAATCACAGGTTTATTGAGATTCCTAAGCAATAGACTGATGTCTTCCACATCACCGAGACTTGGAACGGTTGAAGATGATAGCTGCTCTGCTCCAGTCATCCCTTTAAGATCTCCTCCAGCACAGAATGTATCGCCATTGGCTTGAATGATTACCACACGTATTTGATTGTTTTCAGCAGCGTATTTTAATGCATAAATAATTTCATTCGCCATCATTTCATTGATCGCATTTTTCTTTTCAGGACGATCCAGTGTTATGGTCATAATATGGTCTTCTATTGCAATAACTGTTGCATCAAATTTAAATAATTTAGGATTATCTAACATCAATCTGCCTCCTAGCTTTCTTCAAGAATGTATTTTGGTACTTTTACTTTTTTTGCTCTTAAGTACTCGCCAAGTGACTTAGCTAGAGCATCTAACCTTGTATTGGATGACGCACCATCTCCTAAAATACCATGCACATAAAAATTCACTGCATTCATATTGGGAAATTCATAACGATCAATCTCATAATTCTTTAAATCAGGAAGTAACTCTTTTAAACGATCAACAGTCAGATAGTGATAAAGAAATGAATAAGCATGCTCTGTTTTTGACCAAACACCAAGATTGGCACAGCCGCCTTTGTCTCCTGATCTTGCCCCGACCAAACGTCCAAAATATATCTCCTTAAGATCTGCTTCTTTGTATGGAGGAATGTTTGGGATCATCTGGTCGTAAGTAATTTGCTTCAAGTCAATCTGATTGGTTGGAACTATGTCTATTATTTTTTCATCGATATGAACCTTCTCTTTAACGTGTTTGGATTCCATGAGTGCTGGCCAATACAATATAAAAGGATTTCCAGAACCAATGGAATCCTTTGAAAACCACCCAGGATAATTAGCCAATGCTAATTCAATAATTTTTGCTGTAAAGATACGACCCACTTTTTTTTGATCCTTTGACTTGACAGTAATTTTTAAAATAGCCATGGCCTCTTCATTGGTCATAGGATTGTCTTTGTCTTGGCGATGAAGATCTAAAGTGACTTCATCAAATTGTTCCTTACCACCCAGTAAATCGAATAAAGCATCGCAAAATATTTCTGCCTTCGCTTCTATGTCCAATCCAGTCAGCATGACTTCCATGCCATTGCGATAGCCACCGGCTAAATTGATACAAACTTTATGAGTATCAGGTGGATTGGTACCCTTGCAACCTGACACATACACTTTATTTTCTCCTATTTGTTCCATATGCAATGAATTAAAATGAGCTGTCACATCGGGGTTAAGATAAGCCGTTGAACTGATTTCATAAAGCAATTGAGCTGTCACAGTACCGACTGATACCAAACCACCAGTGTTTGGATGTTTTGTTACAGTAAACGAACCATCTTCTTCAATTTCAGCTATCGGGTATCCAATATTTTTAAAGGTTTTAACTTCTTGAAAAAAAGCATAATTACCGCCTGTGGCTTGAGCCCCACATTCAATAACATGACCAGCAGTTAATGCTCCTGCTAGGGCATCAAAATTATCACGAGACCAATTGTATTTCCAAGCTGCCGGTCCCATGACAACGGATGCATCAGTAACTCTTGGACATATAACAATATCAGCGCCTTGATCTAGTGCCTCTTTAATGCCCCAAGAACCCAGATAAGCGTTGGCTGTGAGTACTGGATAACCCGAATCCTTAAGTGGAATCTTTCTGTCCATATTCTCAAGTCTGACACCATTCTCTTCTAGCATCTTAAGATCTGGAACTATATTGTCACCATCAATAAAGGCAACTTTGGAGTCAACACCCAGTTCTGATAAAATCAGATTTACCTCATGGGCCATTGATTTAGGATTGAGGCCTCCTGCGTTAGTGACTATTTTAATATTTTTTTTATGGCAAGAGTCTGCAATTTCTTTTAGCTGTTTTAAGAAAGTAGCAACATAGCCCATCTGGTCCCCCCGTTGAACTTTTTGGCCATAAAGAATGCCCATAGTCAGCTCAGCAAGATAATCCCCCGTAAGGACATCGATTGGTCCACCTTCAATCATTTCTTTTGCCGCTGAAAGCTTATCACCATAATAGCCACTGCAATTAGCTATTCTAATAATATCTTTACTCATAATATTATTCTTGATTGAGGCTTTCTAAAATGAGGTCTGTCACCATGTTAGAAGATTTTTCGGGTAAATCGTCTAATGATTTCTTGTTACCAGGTATGGAGAGTTCTCGAGCTATGCCGCCTAGGGTTATGGCCACCGCTTGGGTATCTATCCGTCTTATTTCTTTGGCTTCTTGAGCCTCATCCAATAAAGTTTTAATGAATGAGACAAAATAATTATGATGAAAATCTATCATTTCTTTAGTGCCTCTTATTTTATCTAAATCACCATCAAACTTTTGTAATTTAGGGCCTGCTGCCTCATTGCCAATCCTCATGTATATTCGTAGTCTTTCTAACGGAGATTCAATATCTTTCATATGATTCAAAGCTTCTCTACCTATGTTGGTAAGAATTCTATCCATGGTTGTTGTGATTAAATCTTCCTTACTGGGTGCAATCTCATAAAGCGTACGTAAAGATACCTTTAGCTTGGAAGCAATATCAGACATGGTTAGATTAGCAATGCCTTTTTCCAATAGATCCTCAAAATCTTCAATTACATTGATGTGTTTTTCCGTTAAGTTATTAAATGTTTTTCTAGCTACTAACGTCATATTATTCCTCATTCTTGGAAATCAACATCAAGCTGGCTCCAAGTTCTAATTGCTCTCCTACCGATATATAGAGTTGATCCACTACACCGTCTTGATGAGCTGTAATTGTATGATTCATCTTCATTGCTTCTATTACTACTAATTTTTCACCACTTTTTACTTTATCACCCTGACTAATCATAACTTCTATGACCTTACCTGGCATGGGGGAAACCATAGAACCTTCCACTGTTTCCATTTCTGAGGAGACAAATCTTGGAGTTATAGTAAGCAATTTATTACCCTTTGAATACTGAACCAATAAGAGCCCTTCGTGTTTTGTAATTTTCCATTGATTTCTCAATCCATCCAACTCAATATCCAAAGAGTTCTCGCCCCAATGATGAATTATAGCGATAGAACCATCAGACATCTTGTAACTGCCATTACGCTGTCGTTTATATTCCACTGAAATTTCTTGGTTCTTGAGAAGGAAATTAACATTTTGATACGGCAGCCTTGCATTATGCCAACCGGATGGGAGATTCTTTAAAGTATTGGCATTATTTCTATTATAACCTTGCAGCCAAAGAGCAGCCGTAATAGCTAGTGAATTGAGTTCATCATTCGATAGAACAATTTCAGATTCAGGTTCATAGAGATCTATAAAATTTGTTGTTGTTTCACCATTTAGAAATGGATGGCTGACTAAGATGTTTCTTAAAAACTCTATATTATTAGTGAATCCACCAAAATGAATTGACTCCAGTTCGTTGGCAAGTTTTTCAGCAGCATCCTTTCTGTCTGTGCCATGAGCAATAACCTTTGCAAGCATGGGATCAAAATCAGTTCCGATGGTCATGCCTTCTTCTATCCCCGAATCCCAGCGAATATTGTCGTTCATCTTTATATCATTGGCTATGAGCTGTCCGGTCGATGGTAAAAAATCATTAGAAGGATCTTCTGCATAGACTCTAGCCTCAATGGCATGTCCCTTAGAAATAATATCTTCTTGATTAAATTCTATTGCCTGATCGTCAGCTATTTTTAGTTGCTCTTTAACAAGATCTATTCCGGTTACCATTTCAGTCACTGGGTGTTCCACCTGTAACCTAGTATTCATCTCAAGAAACCAAAATTCTTCGGTATCATCATCGAATAAAAATTCGACGGTACCAGCAGAATGATATTTAATCAGTTTCGCAAGATTGACTGCAGCAGAAGTTAGTTTTTCGCGAGTTAAGTCATCAATTCTTGGTGATGGAGATTCTTCTATAATTTTCTGATGTCGTCTTTGAATTGAACATTCTCTTTCACCTAAATGGACAATATTTCCATGATTATCTGCTAAAACTTGAACCTCTATATGTCTTGATTTTTCGACATATCTTTCAAAAAATACTCGGTCATCATTAAATGAGTTCAGTGCTTCTTGTTTTGCCATTTTTATCGAATCTTTAAGTTCTTTAGAATCACGAACCAATCTCATTCCCTTGCCTCCTCCACCCGCTGCCGCTTTCACTAATAACGGGTAACCTATTTTTTTTGCTTCTGATTCTTTTTCAACAATATCCAATACAGGCACACTGGCTTTAATGGCATACTTTTTTGACTGAATCTTATCGCCCATTATTTTCACTGCTCTTGGACTTGGACCAATCCATATTAATCCTGATTTCTCAACCAATTTTGCAAACTTTGCATTTTCAGATAGAAAACCATAACCAGGATGTATGGCTTGGGCATTTGCTCTTAATGCCAATTGAACAATTTCTTTACCATTAAGATAGCTGTCTGTAATTCGAATAGATTCATCTGCCTGATTTACGTATGGAGAATTTGAATCTGCCTCATTAAAGATTGCAACACAAGAGATATTAAGATCATGAGCTGATTTAATAATTCTTGATGCAATTTCTCCACGATTAGCTATCAAAATTTTAGAAATATGATTCATAGTCTAAAGACTCCATATTCTTTGGTTCCTTCAATAGCTTTGTTGCCTACAATAGAGAGACACATGCCTATCACGGTTCTCGTGTCTCTAGGATCAATGATGCCATCGTCACTAACTAAGCCTGAGGCTTCTAGTGCTCTTGAGCCATCTTCTTGAAGTTTTTCTACTGCGGCTACAATTTTCTTATCTTCTACTTCATCAAACTTTTCTCCTTTCCTCATAGCTCTTGCCCTTCGCACCAAAGACATTACACCAGCAATTTGTTTGCCTCCCATAACTGCGATCTTTGCCGATGGCCAAATAAAGGTAAATCGATTATTGAAAGCTCTCCCTGACATTGCATAAGTCCCAGCTCCATAGGAAGCTCCTAGTATAATAGTAATATGAGGGACTGTAGAATTTGAAACAGCATTAATTAATTGGGAACCTTTCTTAATAATCCCGTCTCTTTCAAATTCCTTACCCACTAAGAATCCTGTAACATTCTGAAGAAATATAATTGGTGTATTAATCTTATTACACAATTGAATAAAGTGTGCAGCCTTCTGTGATGAATCAGGATAAATGGCTCCATTGTTACCTATAATTGCTACTGGATAACCATGCACATGAGTCCAACCACAAACTATAGATGATCCAAATAAGGGTTTAAATTCCTCAAAACGTGAACCATCAGAAAATCTTGCAATCGCTTCTCTGATATCAAAAGGAGTCTTTAAGTCACTACTGACGAGACCCAATAATTCCTCACTATCGTAAATGGGTTCTTCCGGTTGTTGTTCAATATTTTTCTCAGGTTTTCTCCAATTAAGATGTGAAACCACTTCTCTGCATAACCTTAGAGCGTCCATTTCATCTTCAGCGAGATAATCAGATAATCCAGAGACCTCTGAATGCATTTGAGCTCCACCCAGAGTTTCGTCATCGGAAACCTCCCCTGTTGCCATTTGAACCAACGGCGGACCAGCTAAAAATACCTTCGATTGGTTACGTATAAAAATATTATAATCTGACATACCTGGTTGATAAGCGCCACCAGCTGTGGATGAACCAAAAACAACTGCAATGGTTGGTATACGCATTTTAGACAACTCAGTCATTTCATAAAACCATCTTCCACTTTCAGCAAAATGACCTGAGCCTATGTTAGACATTTTTTGTTTTGACTTTGGATCAATTCTAAGATCAGCTCCTGCCGATTCAACAAAACTAATATATGGAATTCCATTGTCTCTAGCTATTTCAATACAACGGCCCCATTTTTTTGCAGCATAACTGGTAAGTGCTCCTCCCAAAACAGTAGGATCGTTACCAAATATCACACACTCAACACCTGAAATCACTCCAATGCCAGCCACTGCACCACCACCGATAGTGTATTGAGATTCATAGGCTGCCAGTGAACTAATTTCTAAAAATGGGCTGTCAGGATCTAGAACATTAAATATTCTATCTCGAATAGACATTTTTCCACGCTTGGCTAACCTTGCATGATGATGGGGTCCCCCTCCTATCTCGGCAAGATCAAGCAAATCTTCTATCTCAGAAAGTTTCTTTATCATTTCACTGTAATTGTCTTTATAGACTTCAGATCTGATATCTAATTTTGAGATAATTTTTTGTTTTATCTTTTTAATTTCCATTTAAAAACCATTTTGGTAATATTATAGTATAAATATTACCATTACTTAAAGTATTAAAATAGTTATATGAAAACCATTACCAATGACATAAGACAAGAAGTTGCTGAACTAAATAGTCTCTTGAATAACCTTTCAACTGAGCAATGGGAGACGAATACTACTTTTAAAGATTGGACACCAATAATTGTTATTTCACATTTATGTTACTTTGATTTAATGACTCTTTACTCCATTAATGACTCTGATAAATTTGCATCTGAAGGTCAATTCATCATGAAAACATTTTCAACTATAGAAAATTCATTAGCAAGAGCTGCAGTCGTTAAAGAAAGATTAAATATAAAAGATCATCATGACCTCAAAGATCTATGGCTCTCAACCAATGATAAAATGTGCTCTGTTTTTGAAAAAGTTGATCCTAAGTTAAGATGTCAATGGTTCGGTCCTGACATGGGTGCAAGGATGTTTATGACTGCAAGATATATGGAAACTTGGTCCCATGGTCAAGAAATTTATGATCTAGTAAAACGAAAACGTCTTTATACAGACAGCATAAAAAATATTGCAGATATCGGTGTAAAAACATTTGATTGGACTTATATTAATAGAAAATTAGATGTTCCTTTTGAAAAACCTTTTGTTTCATTAACATCACCCTCAGGAGAACAATGGCAATGGAATGATGAAAATAGTAATAATACAGTTATTGGACAAGCTAGTGATTTTTGTCATGTAGTAACACAGAATAGAAATATAGCTGATACAAAATTAATGATTCATGGGGATGTTGCAAAGCACTGGATGTCTATAGCACAATGTTTTGCTGGCGATCCTGAATCACCACCCGATACTGGTATAAGAGTCAGTTAATCTATGAGGTAATATTATGAAATGGACTGAAGAACATCAAAGTATAAGAGAAATCACAGCAAAGTTTGTGGACAATGAGATTAATCCTTTCGTTGATCAATGGGAGGAGGATGGTATTTTCCCAGCTCATGAGTTGTTTAAAAAATTAGGTAATTTGGGAATGCTAGGTATTAGTAAGCCTGAGCAATATGGCGGTCTTGGACTGGATTACAGCTATTCGCTTGTATTTGCTGAAGAAATGGGTCGAGTTCAAGCCGCAGGTGTGAGCACCGGTATTGGTGTGCAAACGGATATGGCTACCCCTGCTTTAGCAAAGTTCGGAAGTGAAGAACTATGTAATGAATTTCTAGTTCCTGCAATAACTGGTGATGCAGTTTTTTCAATAGCAGTGAGTGAACCGAGTGCGGGTTCAGATGTGGCCTCCATAAAAACATCTGCTGAAAAAAATGGAGACGATTATGTAATCAATGGAACTAAGATGTGGATCACTAATTCAATACAGGCTGATTATTTCTGTCTTTTAGCAAATACTAGCGAGGGCCCACAGCATAAAAATAAATCACTTATCATTGTCCCATCTGATACAAAAGGTGTATCTGTTTCCGAACCTTTAAAAAAACTTGGTCTACATTCATCTGACACAGCCCAAATATTTTTTGATAACGTTAAAGTACCTCAAAAGAATAGAATTGGTGATGAAGGTAAAGGCTTTATTTATCAAATGATCCAATTCCAAGAAGAACGATTGTATGCAGCTGCTGCTGCTCTTAAGGGTTATGAGAATATCATTCAAGAAACAATTGAATACACCAAACAAAGAGAAGCATTTGGTAAAGCAATATTAGATAACCAAGTGGTGCATTATAGATTGGCTGAACTTCAAACAGAAGTAGAGCTCTTAAGAGCACTAACTTATAACGCTGTAGAAGAATACATTGAAGGAAAAGACGTATTGACTAAAGCATCTATGGTAAAACTAAAATCTGGTCGCTTAGGGAGAGAATTAACTGATGCATGTCTGCAATACTGGGGTGGGATGGGCTTTATGTGGGAAAGTTCAGTGGCTAGAGCTTATAGGGACACTCGTTTAGGTTCGATTGGAGGAGGAAGTGATGAAGTTATGCTAGGTATTATATCAAAGCAAATGGGTATATTGGATTAACCCTTTATTCAGATTTTTCACTATCCTTATTTCGACCAGTCATTCTTTGCCATAAAGATCTTTTCTTCTTTTGAACTCTCTTCCCTTGTCTTTCATAATTTTGAGTTGGCATCGTCTTTTGCAAGATACCGTCTGCAAAATAATTAGGTGCTTCATCTAAACATGGTTGTAATTGATTATTACTAGAATCTTGTATATTTTCCTGATAAACCATAGTGCTGTTTGATGTAACATTCCTGTTATCAATGGTTTTATCAATTAAACCAAGCAGTTCTGATAAGTCATCAGCATTGATATCATCTACTGTTGTATTACTCTCTTTAATATCTTTCATAGGCAACATGTCACCGATAATCTTATCTTCAGCTATAACAGATTGATTACTTACAGAATCAGGGATATTAAATCTTGATCTTTTTTGAAGTTCTCTGAGATTGTCAGGCACAACAAGATTTGGAATTGAGCCACTTTGCTCATACTCTTGCACTTCATTGCAAGTTTGAACTGAGGATTCAAAAAGACTACATCCCGACAAGATCGGCAAAATTAAGAGTATCTGGTAGAATTTTTTTATATGGTTATTCATTTATTTGAGTGTTTGAATGATGAGGTTATTATAAGTTGATGAATAATTCGATGTTTTTATGATAATAAAGGTCAATATTCTTATTTAGTCCATATTATAGTTTTAAAATAAAATTATAATAATAAAGAGTTAGCTAGATATTAGAGAAAATAAATAAAGGTTAAAACATTATGCCAAAAGTGAAATTAAACAATAAAGTTTCAGATTTTAAAGCGACGATTACAGACAATTCTCAAATTAAATTATCCGATTATCTAGGAAAGAATATAGTTATTTATTTCTATCCTAGAGACAACACACCAGGTTGCACGAAAGAAGGCGAGGATTTTAGAGACAACCATAAAGACTTTATAAAAAACAATACAATTATAATAGGCGTATCAAAAGACTCAGTCTCCTCTCATGATAAGTTTACATGCAAATATAATTTTCCTTTTGATCTAATTTCTGATGAAAATGAAAAAGTATGCAACCTATTTGACGTCATCAAAGAAAAAAATATGTACGGTAAAAAATACATGGGTATTGAACGAAGTACTTTCATTATTAATGATAAAGGTAAACTGATACAGGAATGGAGAAAGGTTAAAGTCAAAGGACATGTTAATGAAGTATTAAAGGTGATAAAAGAAATCTCCGCTTAATTTTATGCACAAACGTCTATCATTTCTTATAATTTTTATAGCGTATTTTCAGGCTTTTACATGCAATGCAGAAATTGAATTGCCTGATCTAGGAAGCCCATCGGATGCTTATTTGTCAAAGATGGATGAGCCAGCGATAGGGAGGGCTTATTTTCGAAATCTTAGACAACAAGGACAAGTTGTGGAAGACCCTTTATTGTCTGAATACCTACAAAACCTAGGTGAAAAATTATCATCAAAAGTACAAGATGGTGATTTTGATTTTAATTATTTCTTTGTTCCGCAAACATCAATTAATGCCTTTGCATTACCTGGGGGTTATATAGGAGCAAACATTGGACTATGTCTAAATTCAGATAATGAAAGTCAATTTGCATCTGTTCTATCGCATGAAATAAGTCATGTCACACAACGTCATATCTCAAGACAAGTGGGTGATCAAGTTCCCAATACAATTCAAGGAGGCTTAGTACTCTTAGGAGCGGTTCTTCTTAGTGCGATATCTGGGAGTAGCGAAATTCTAGAAGCTGGTACGATGTTGGCTCCATCAATAATGCAACAAGGGCAAATTGATTTTACTAGAGAAATGGAAATTGAAGCCGACTCAGTTGGCATAAAAACATTGGCAATGTCTGGGTATGATCCTTTTGCTATGGCTGAGTTTTTTAATAAACTATCCACAGGTGGAGATCCCAGGAACGCTGCTTCTATTGAATTTCTAAGAACACATCCTACGTCGGTCAACCGATCAGCAGCTGCAAAAAAACAAGCAAGAAGAATTGAAGTTAAAAGAATCAATGATTCACTAGTGTTTGAGTTAAGTAAAGCCAGGATTAGGTTTCTGTATACAAATTCAATAGAAAAGTCTCATGCTTATTTTCTCAGTAAAACAACCCGTGTTAATCTTCCCAATAAGACCCTTAGTAATACTGATATTGGCAATCTATATGGATTAGCATTGAGTTCAATAGAACTTGGTAACTTTGAGCAAGCCCAATTAATCTTAGATTTTTTTATCAAAGAATACCAAGAGTATAATCATTTTCACCTTGCTTATGCGAAGCTTCTGTTAGCAAAAAATAATAGGCAACAAGCCATTACATATCTAAAAAGTATTATCTCTCTGTCTCCGAGAAATATTCCATTGACTCTGTATTATTCCGAAGTAGAACTCAATTATGGCAGTGCAGAAATATCCCATGAAACTTTATTGGATTTATTTAATAATGTAGCTCCCTCTCCATCACAAATTAAATTAATTGCCAGAGCTGCAAATGCTTCAGGTGAGTATGCAGAATCTTTTTCATACATGGGAGAGTACTATTTGAGCATTGGTATGTTTGATGAAGCCATTGAACAAATAAAAATTGCTTTGACAATAGATTCAATAACTAATATACAGATAGCTAAGTTTGTTGCGAGATTAAGCGAAATTGAAGAATATCTTGAAAATACTAATAATAGATAAGAAATGTCATGACTAAATTTCAACATTTAATCATACTAATAACAATTTCCTTAGGTGGTTGCAGTTATCAAAACGAATTGGTTTATGACTCGCTAGACCCTTTGGAAAATGTCAATAGATCATTGTATATGTTCAATGAGAACTTAGATAAAGCTCTACTAGAACCTGCTGCTGATACTTATGATTATGTGACTCCAAGACCATTCCGTAAAGGTGTTAATAATTTCTTCAATAATGCAAAATACCCTGTCACTATTACTAATGACCTTTTACAAGGTAAAGGCAAACAATTTATTCAAGATACATCTAGATTTATTATTAATAGCACAATAGGTTTAGCAGGGATTTTTGATCCTGCAGCAGCTATGGGAATTCAATATCATGATGAAGATTTTGGACAAACTTTGGCTGTATGGGGTATGCCTCAAGGACCATATATGATGTTACCTTTCCTTGGTCCTTATACTTTTAGAGAACTCATTGGTGATGCAGTGGATGGGTCGTTTAGTCCACTTTTAAATCTTGATAATTCTACTGGCAAAATAACTTTAAATTTAATAGATCAAATACAAAAAAGATCTAGTCTTTCCGCTCTTGAAGATGAACTCTATAGTTCTTTTGACCCCTATCTCTACATTAGAGATTCTTACTTACAGAATAGAAAATATAAAATCAGTGACGGTGATGAAGAAGATGAGCTCAGTGATGATGAATTTTTAGATTTTGAAGATTTCTAATCTTTGAGTGACTCCAATCTAAGAATTACAGATTCCAGACCGTTCGCTGATATTTCTGCATTGAATTGATTTCGATAATTCTTTATATATGACACCCCTTCAATGCGAACATCGTAGAACATCCATCCTTGCTTGAACTTAGCAAAACTAAAATTCATTGGTATTACTTCACCCTTGTATTCTACTTCTGATTTGATTGTTAATTTCTTAAGGTCTACTAGACTGATATTGCCTGATATGACTTTAATTTTACTGACATCAAAGTTCAACATAGTTATTGCATAAGAACGAATAAGGGACTGATAAAGACCCTCTGTAAACCTTTCTCTTTGTGATTTACTAGACTCTTTCCAATAATTATTGAGCACTAATCTTCCGGCGTATTTTTTTTGAAAATAAGGAGAAAGTGTTTCATCTATGATTTGATAAAGTTCAGTTTTATTTTTACCCAATCGTTTCTTATTCTCTTGATCCCCTAGTCTTTCAGTCATAGTATCTATGGATACTGTAATCATCTGATAAGGCATTAGATTATTTCCATCATTTGCTTCCAATAAAATGGGTACTGAAAGCAAAATGATCAGTGATATAAGTGAGTATTTTTTCATTGATTACTACTCAATCAGCGGACTCCATTTGAGGGTGATAATTACCAGTTCTAGCCAAACTATTCAGTCGTGATCTTTTTAAAAATTCTTTTTGGCCTAACCCTATATTTTCACTTTTACCCGACCATGCTTTCAAAGGTAATGCTTGCAATGCTCTACCGTATGAGAAAGAAAGTTGCCATGGATGTGGTCCCATTTCATTCATAGAACTTAAATGGGCAGTTGCTTCTTCTGATGTTTGCCCACCCGATAAAAAAGCTATACCAGGTACTTCTTCTGGAACGTTCTTCGTTAGGCAATCTACAGTAGCACTAGCTACTGTAGCAACATCGGCTCTATTACTGGCATCACTGCCAGAAATAACCATGTTGGGTTTTAATATTATTCCATTGAGTGCTACATTTTGTTTTCCTAAGGCTTCAAAAACATTATCAAGCACTTTCGATGTAACTTCGAAACATGTTTCTAGAGAATGACCTCCATCCATTAAGATCTCAGGCTCAACAATCGGCACTATTTGCGCTTCCTGACAAAGAGCTGAATATCTTGCTAAAGCATGTGCATTTGCATCAATCGCATAGTCACTGGGTTGATTTGGACCGATATTAATGACTGCTCTCCATTTTGCAAATCTTGCTCCCAGTGAATAATAGTCTGATAGTCTATCTCTAAGACCATCTAAACCTTCTGTTACTGTTTCTCCTTCACTGCCGGCTAATTTTTTAGCTCCTTTATCAACTTTGATACCAGGAATAATTCCTAATGATGTTAGGTAGTTAGGGAATGAAAGACCTGCATCGTTGGACTGTTTTAGAGTTTCTTCAAATAGAATAACGCCACTTATATAGTCTGATATATTTGGTGTTGAGAAAAGCATATTGCGATAAGTTCTTCTGCTTTCTTCTGTGGATTCAGTGTTTATATTTTCAAATCGCTTGCCAATAGTTGGCGTGCTTTCGTCAGCTGCTAATATGCCTTTATTGGGCGCTACCATCGATTGAGCAATAGAGTTTAGACTTTCTGTATTCATCTTTGTCTCCTAATTTTTCTACAATTATAACCAAAGTCAGGTATTGATGCCTAATTACATTTTTCATTATTTAAGTAAATAATGTTTATTAATTAGTTATATTGGACTAAAATAGTCCCACATAGATTTTAAACAATAATATAATGCTTAGAATAAATAAAATGACAGATTATGGAATGCTGATTTTAGCTAATTTAGCAATGCATAATAATGAGTATCTTACAGCAAAAGAAATTTCATCGACCACACATGTTGCCCTACCTTCCGTACAGAAGTTATTAAAAAAATTACATAAGAAAGATTTGGTTATTTCTAAACAAGGTGTTATGGGTGGCTATACGTTGAACGATGAAACAAAAAAGACAAGCATCGCGGTCATTCTTCAAGCACTGGAAGGTGATTTATCACTCACTCAATGTACTAGTAAAAACAAAGACAGTAAGTGCAGTGTGGAAGACTATTGTCAGATTGGAAATGCATGGCAATTAATCAATGAAACTATAATCGGTTCATTAAATCAGATTACACTTCTAGACTTAATTAGACCTAAAAATATTGAACAGTATCTCAGCATTAATATTCCAATCCAATCTTCAGTAAAAGGAGTCAATTAATGGATCCAGAAAACAATCAAGTAAGCAACCCTGAAATAGATAATCTAATTGAGAAAAACTATGAATATGGATTTACAACTGATATTGAGTCTGAAACTATTGCTCCTGGACTAAATGAAGATGTCATCCGATTAATTTCTAAAAAGAAAGATGAACCTCAATTCTTATTGGATTGGCGGCTTAAGGCTTTTAGACATTGGTCTAAATTGAAAGAACCTGAATGGGGACATTTAAATATTGATAAAATCAATTACCAAAACATATCGTACTTTTCTGCACCAAAACTAGAAAATGCACCTAAGTCGCTTGATGATGTGGATCCTAAATTACTTGAAACTTACGAAAAACTAGGTATTCCACTACATGAAAGAGCTAAATTAGCTGGTGTTGCAGTGGATGCAGTTTTCGATAGTGTCTCAGTAGCAACAACCTTCAAGAAAAAATTATTAGAGGCAGGAGTTATATTCTCTTCTTTCTCAGAAGCGGTAAAAGATCATCCAGAGTTAATAAAGAAATATCTTGGCAAGGTTGTCCCTTACCGTGATAATTATTTTGCTGCACTCAATGCTGCTGTATTTACTGATGGATCCTTTGTTTATATCCCTAAGGGTGTTAGGTGCCCAATGGAACTCTCTACCTACTTTAGAATCAATGAAGCTAATACTGGACAATTTGAACGAACCTTGATTGTCGCTGATGAAGGGAGTCATGTAAGTTACTTAGAAGGATGCACAGCCCCTATGAGAGATGAGAATCAACTCCATGCTGCTGTTGTAGAATTAGTTGCTTTAGATGATGCTGAAATAAAATATTCAACGGTTCAAAATTGGTACCCTGGAGATGAAGATGGCAAGGGCGGTATCTATAATTTTGTAACAAAACGTGGTGACTGTCGTGGTAAAAATTCTAAAATCTCTTGGACTCAAATAGAAACTGGTTCTTCAGTTACATGGAAATATCCAAGTTGTCTCTTAAGAGGAGACAATTCTATTGGTGAATTTTACTCCATTGCATTGTCAAATCATCATCAGCAAGCCGATACAGGAACAAAAATGATTCACCTTGGAAAAAATACAAAGAGTAAAATCATCAGCAAAGGAATATCTGCGAAGAAAGCACAGAATACGTATAGAGGTCTTGTGACAATAGCTAAGAACGCTGATCATTCAAGAAACTATACACAATGTGATTCTTTATTGATTGGTGATAAATGTGGAGCACATACATTTCCATCCATAGGTGTCAATAATTCTTCATCAATTTTAGAACATGAGGCTACAACTTCTAAGATCTCGGATGATCAACTCTTCTATTGCATGCAAAGAGGTATCAATGAAGAAGACGCCATAGGATTGATAATTAGTGGGTTCTGTAAAGAGGTTTTAAATGAATTACCTATGGAATTTGCAGTCGAGGCAAGAGCCTTGCTTCAAGTAAATTTAGAGGGAGCTGTTGGTTAACTAATTCTTTTTTCTAAAATAATTAATGAGGGTTGATTTATTTTATGAGTACAAAAAAAACATTACTATCGATTGAAAACTTAGATGCCTCAATCGGCGATAAAAATATAATTAAGAATCTGAATCTTACGATCCATTATGGAGAAACTCATGCAATTATGGGTCCAAATGGATCTGGAAAAAGCACACTTGCAAAAGCCTTAGCTGGTCATCCTGATTGTGAAATAACTAAAGGCAGTATCAAATATAAAGACATTGATCTACTAACATTGCCTGTTGAAGAACGATCTAATGAAGGCCTTTTCCTAGGCTTTCAATACCCCATAGAAATACCAGGTCTATCTAATTCAGTGTTTTTAAAAGCTGCCATTAATGCTAAAAATAAACACCAAGAATTAAAGGATGTGTCTGCTACAGACTTCATTAAAGAGCTTAAAGAAAATGCAGATATGATGGGAATCAATCAATCGTTCTTGAGTCGAGGAGTGAATGAAGGATACTCGGGTGGTGAAAAAAAGAGAAATGAGATTTTACAAATGCTAATGCTTAAGCCAACGCTCTCAGTATTGGATGAAACTGACTCAGGATTAGATATTGATTCAATGAAAATTGTTTCAAAGGGTATTAATTCAATGTTGGGTGCAAATACATCTTCCATAGTCATTACTCATTATGAACGTTTGCTTAAATACATTAAACCTGATGTCGTGCATGTTTTTCACAATGGCACAATTATAAAGTCGGGTGATCATATGCTGGCAAGAGAATTGGAAGAAAAAGGATACGAATGGCTAACGAACGAATAATTAAAGAATTGGTGAGTCCCAATGACTTGGACTACTTTTCAACTATTAATCAAGAAAATTCATGGCTCAATGGATACAATAAAGAGTCGTATCTAAAGTTATTAGAACGCCCTATTCCCAGTAATAAAAAAGAAGAATGGCGTTATACAAAAATCTCTGAAGCTGTGAATCAATTTTTCTTAAAAGCTAAAGAAAATAAAACATTATCTTATGTGTTTGATAAAAATGAATCCATTGATGATGACATTCACATCTACTTTTATAATGGCACCTACTATCATCAAGGTGAACTTCCTTCTTATATTACTACATTGAAGATCAGCCAAGACCATCCTTATTTTGAGAGTAAAATTTACGATGATAATAAAGTAAAAGATTGTCTGATTAATGATCTGAATACAATTCTTTTATCAGACATGCTCTCCATAGAGACAAAGAATAATCAGAAAATAGATAAGATGATACGAATTATAAATCTATCTCATAAAGATTGTGCATTGAGTCCGAGAATCTCAGTAAAACTTGCGAGCAATAGCTCCCTAAAAGTTTTTGAACATCATCAAGCCTCAGAATCTTCAGTACTCAATAATAATATTGATATCCATTTGGAAGAAAACTCAACATTGGACTATTTCAAACTTATTGATAAACAAATTCATAGTCATGACTTAACGTCTCAAAAAATAAATATTGGTGAAAATAGTTGTGTCAATTTGTTCTCTCTAGACTCAGGTGCTGACACCTCTAGATCAAATATTGATGTAGAGCTCAACGGTGACAATAGTGCAATTGTCATTAACGCCTTATTTACACCATCGGAAGCTCTGCATTCAGGTAATCAACTGAAGATTAATCACAATGCAAAAGGAACTAAAAGCTCGCTTGACTTCAGAGGAATACTGGATGATAGTTCTGCAGGTGTCTTTTTTGGAAAAGTTAAAGTACATAAAAATTCATCACAAACGATAGCAAATATGAGCAATCAGAATCTATTACTATCTGATTATGCAAAAATTTCTACAAAACCAATACTTGAAATCTACAATGATGATGTTGAATGTTCTCATAGTGCAACTTCTGGAAATCTTGATGATGATAAAATCTTCTATATTAAATCCAGAGGCATAGATGAAAAAAGTGCGAAAATGTTTTTAGTTCAATCTTTTGCTGCAAAAATTATAGATAAGATTAAACACGCTAACATGAGAGAGACTTTTAATAATCATCTGCTTAAATCATTAAAGATAAACTAAACATTATGCCTTCAAGTAATAAAAATATATTCAATATAGATGAGATTAGAAAAGACTTCCCGATACTGGACCAAGAGATCAATGGTGCGCCATTGATTTACTTTGATAATGCAGCTTCCACACAAAAACCAAAGGCTGTAATAGATGCAATTAAATCCTATTACGAAAATGATCATTCAAATGTTCATAGAGGTGTGCATAGCTTAAGTATAAGAGCTACGGATCTCTATGAAGCTTCGAGAAAGAAAGTTGCAGATTATATTAATGCCAATAGCACTGATGAGATTATATTTACTAAAGGCACTACTGATTCAATTAACCTTGTTGCAAGCTCACTGACAAAATCAATCCAACCATCAGATGAAATAGTTATTACAACAATGGAGCATCACTCTAATATTGTTCCATGGCAAGAACTATGTAGAAGAACAGGCGCTTCTTTAAAAGTAGCTCCGATTGATGATAATGGAGAATTGATAATTGATGAATTAGAAAGATTGTTGTGTAAAGATACCAAAATTCTAGCTCTGACCCATACATCAAACACATTAGGAACAATCAATCCTATAAAAGAAATAATTACTATGGCTCATCATTTAAATATAAAAGTTCTAATAGATGGTGCCCAAGCCATTGGGCATCAAAATATAGATGTTCAAGACCTTGATTGTGATTTTTATGCTTTTTCTGGTCATAAACTCTATGGTCCTACAGGTATTGGTGTCTTATATGGAAAAGAAGATCTCCTAAATGAACTGGAACCTTATCAATTTGGTGGCGAAATGATATTGAAGGTTACATTTGATGAAACAACATACAACTCACTGCCTTATAAATTCGAAGCTGGTACTCCAAACATAGCTGCTGCTATTGGTTTAGGAAAAGCGATTGAATATATAGAATCTATAAATCTCAATGCATGTGTAAAACAAGAAAATGTTGTTACAGAATATAGTCTTAAGAAACTAAAAGATTTATCAAACATTAAATTAATAGGTAATAGTGAGAATAGATCTTCCATCATCTCATTTACAATTGAAAATATTCACCCTCATGATATTGGAACAATATTAAATCAGAGAGGCATAGCAATGAGGACTGGTCATCATTGTACAATGCCTTTAATGGATTTTTATGAAATACCAGGAACCATTCGTGCTTCATTTAGTTTTTATAACACTGAAAGTGAAGTTGATGAAATGGTTGCTGCATTACAAACTGCATGTGAGATGCTTGGTTAATGAATATGGAGTTACAGAATCTCTACCAAAAAACTATGATTCAACATGGTAATAATCCTTTAAATTTTGGTAAACCTCAAGAATACGAGCATACTGAAGAGGGATTTAATGCTCTATGCGGTGATAAGGTCAATATTTATTTTAGACGCATGGAAAACAAGTTAATTAACTTTTCGTTTGTCAGCGTAGGTTGCATTGTTTGCAAAGCTTCAGGATCGTTGATGACAGAAGAGTTAAACAATAAACATCTGGAGAATGTTGCAACATCCATAGATAATGCAATGATTGGGATCCATAATGGTAACTTAAAAAATGATTTCTTTTCTAATGACTTAATGACACTCAATCAAATTAAAAAATTTCCCTCCAGATTAAAATGTGCACTTCTACCATGGGAAACTGCTATGAGACTTATAAATAATATGAAAAATAATGCTAGATAATGATGAAATAATCAATCTGACCAGAGACTGTGAGGCAATATCAGTTCCTTTTGGAGAGAAACAAATACTCAAACAAGGTTCTGAAGTACAAATTATGCAAGCTATGGGAGGTTCCTATACGATTTATGCAACAGAAGGTATGTTTAGAATTAATGGTATAAATGCTGATGCTATTGGTAAAGAGCCAGAAAAGCCTCCTGTCATATCAGAAAATATTTCAGACAGTGAATTTGAAGATGAAGTTTGGAAACAGATGAGAACTGTATATGATCCTGAAATACCTATTAACGTGGTTGATCTGGGTTTAATATACAATTGTGATATCACCAAAGATACTAATGACAGGTATATAATTAAGGTCGATATGACCTTAACAGCTCCTGGTTGTGGAATGGCAGATGTTCTAGTTGAAGATATAAAAGAAAGAGTTAATTTGTTGCCTAGAATCTTAACAGTAGAGGTTGAGTTGGTTCTAGACCCACCTTGGAGCATGGAAATGATGTCTGAAGCAGCTAGACTAGAAGCTGGATTGGTCTAATTATTACTCGATCTCACAAAAACAATTAAGATAAATTCCTCTTGGATCATTAAACTGAACTAATTCTTCAGATTGCATTGCTACCCAATTAATTAAAGGATGATCAATAATTGTAGGTATAGAAAAACCCATATAACTCATTAATGTCAGCATCTTGGTTAAAACCTTAAAACTAAAAGATGCAGCAAATGTTGAAAATGGATCATCTCTTTTTATCATAGTGATTCCATAATCCTCATTCAATTCAGCAAGATCGGCAGCTGCTTTAATTGCATCTTCTTGATTGCCTATGGCATCTACTAATCCAATTTCTAAAGCTTTTTCACCAATCCATACTTTGCCTTGAGCTATCTTATCTACTTCTTCTATTGTCATATTTCTATTTTGAGAAACTTTAGAAATAAATTTTTGATAGATATTTTCTGTGCTCATTTGCAAGATTAATTTGTCTTTTTCTGTAAGTGTTTGCAATACGGAGGTAGTTATATCAACAGTTGAATAACCATCTTCATGAATACCCAATTGATCAAAAGCTCTTTCAAATGTTGGGATAAAACCACCAACTCCTATTGATCCTGTAATGGTTGCTTTCTCTGCGTATATCTTATCTGCAGGAGCTGAAATATAATATCCACCAGATGCTGCGACTCCTCCCATTGAAGCTACTATTGGTCTGCCACTTTCTTTAAATTTTTCAAGCTCATCAGCTATAACTTCTGAAGCATAAGCACTTCCACCACCGCTATCAACTCTAAGCACAAGTGCTTTAATAGATTCATCATCATAGGCTTTTCTAATCAAAGTTACGAAGTCTTCATCTGCAATTGTACCAGGTCCACCTTTACCATTAATGATGCCTCCACTAGCTACAATAACTGCTATATTAGACTCATCTTCAATGGCCGAAGATTGATCGTTGTTTATTATGTTAGAGTATCTCCTCATGCCAATTGTATTAATAGAATTATCTTCTTCATCACCAGACAATGAAAATAAATAATCTCTGAATTGTCTTTTATTAGTTAATTGGTCTACAAGTCCAAAATTAAGAGCTGTCAAACCAGCATCTCCTTCATTCTCCTTCAGTGCAGTATCTAAAGAATTAATATAGTTTGTAAAAGAACCTACATCTATTTTTCTGGCCTTAGAAACATCATCTAAATAACTGTCCCAAAGAACGGTCATCCATTCAATAATATTACCCTTGGCTTCTTCTGACATATTGTCTCTAAAATAAGGTTCTACAAATGCCTTGTGTGTACCTACTTTAAAAACGTTTGCATCAATAAAGAATTTGTCAAAAAAAGACTTATAGTAGGTTCTATAAGATCGATAACCTTCTATGAAAAGTTGAGCATAATCATGCATATGAATTTCATCAGCATGAGAAGCAAGATAATAAGAACTCATGCCATAACCAAGACTGGAATATGCAATGACTTTTTTCTCAGATTCTTTGAAATCATCAATAGCTGCTGCTACTGTTTGCAGTTTGGATGGGCTGCCACCTGTAAAATTATCAAAATCAAGCATTAGATATTTTATTGAATCATCAGTCTTTGCAGCAGTGATAACATCAATAACATCAGTTACCAATGTCTCACCCAATAAGGGTTGATCCGTAAAATCCGCAATGGCTCTTTCAAAATCACTAGTTGATAGTTCTTCAACAAGCACTCCTTGTATATTTACATTCAAGATAGCATTTTCAGGAATCTTAGAAATATCATCGTTTGATCCTCCACCAGAAAAGATACCTACTACAATCAAAAGTAAAATAATAAATACAAATGCTCTTTTAGTAAAAAGTAATGTGGCATCTAAGAAGACACCCAATTTCTTAAATATTTTTTTCATGTTTAGGTTATTCCTCTCTTAACTTAGTTTAAATATTGTTTTTTCAAACATATACACCTTGCTTATTTGAAAAAGGTTGCAATTGAAATGAAATGATAGCGTTTAAACTACTATGGAAATACATTTCTTTATGTATCTTCATAATTTATTCTTTTTCATTATAGGTGATTCTGTATATCACGCCATTATGGTCATCAGAAACCAGCATAGATCCATCGTTAGTAATTGCTATATCAACTGGTCGTCCCATGGTTGTTTCATCTTTCATCCATCCATCTGCAAAAGTTTCATAAGAGATGGCATTATTTCCATCAAGTTTAACTACAGTAATGCGATACCCACTTTTCTTAGTACGATTCCATGAACCATGTTCAGGAATAAATATCTGGTTTTTATACTCATTTGGGAATTGTGAACCTGTATAAAATTTGAGACCTAAGGGAGCAACATGAGCATCTAACTCCTGAACAGGGCCTGTGGATTCTTCGCAACTACCTAAATTTCCTAAAATTGGATCTTTAATATTTTTACCATGACAGAATGGAAAACCAAAGTGCTGTCCATTGTATGACACTCTATTCAGTTCTCCTGGTGGGATGTCATCACCAAGCATGTCTCTTCCATTGTCAGTAAACCATAATTCATTAGTTTTTGGATGAAATGTTATTCCCACAGTATTCCTCATACCACGGGCTACTATTGTCTTATTGCTACCATCCTTATTAACCCTCGTAATGACTCCATAATCAGGTTCATCACAATAATTACAAGGAGATCCTATGGGTATATAGAGTTTTTCATCAGGACCAAAAGTTATGTAGCGCCAACCATGGTGCTGATCTGTGGGAAATTCATCGCTAATAATAGTGTATTTTGCATCATCTATATTTGATTCTATGTTTTCAAATTTTAGTAACCGATGAATTTCTGCAACGTATAAATCACCATTCTTAAAAGCAATGCCATTAGGCATATACAAATTATCAACAATAACAGTTACTTTTGGCTGATCTAAATAGTTTGTAACGGCATAAATCTTACCTTCCCTCCTTGTGGATACAAACAGAGTGTTATTGCCTAATGCCATAGATCTAGCACCAGGTGTCTCACTTGTTAGTACAGATATATGAAAACCATCTGGAAGTTTAATATCAGGAATATCAAATGCTTTAATGCTTGTGGAAAATAGAATTAAGCTGAAGCAAGCAAAGGCATTGATTCTGAATAATATTGAATTCTTAAATTTTTTCTTTAATTCTTGCAGATTTACCACTTCTTTCTCTGAGGTAATATAACTTAGCTCTTCTTACATCCCCTCTTCTTTTTACTTTTATCTCTGTGATAAGTTTACTATGAGTTTGAAAGACTCTTTCTACTCCTTCACCATTTGAAATTTTTCTAACAGTAAATGCAGAATTTAGACCTCTATTTCTTTTCGCAATGACAACACCTTCGAAGATTTGTAGTCGTTCCTTCTCACCTTCTCTAACTCTAACCTGGACTGCTATAGTATCCCCAGGACTGAAGTCAGGAATATCATCTCTAAGTTGTTCTTTTTCAATTTGCTCTATGATGTTCATTTTCTTAAAAATAGTGTTTGCTTAATTTAAGGTCGCAATTATATATAAATAAATAATATTTTTCATACTTATTCCTTATTATCTTTAATATATTCATTAAGTATCTCTTCCTCTTCGTCTGTAAGATTTCTTTTTTTTATCAAATCTGGTCTCTTATCAAATGTCTTACCAATGGATTGCTTAAATCTCCATTGATTTATTGCATTATGGTTACCGCTTAACAATACCTCTGGTACTTTTATACCTTCAACTTCTTCAGGACGAGTATAATGAGGATAATCAAGCAGACCTTCTGAAAATGAATCTTGTTTTGCTGAATTTTCATCGCCTAAAGCTCCAGGTAGCAACCTAGTGATTGCGTCTATTATTACTGCAGTTGCTATTTCTCCCCCACTAATTACGTAATCGCCGATTGAAATCTCACTAGAATTATCAACTAATTCATGAACTCTCTCATCAAAGCCTTCATATCTTCCTGAAACAATTATTAATTGATTGATCTGACTATAAGCTTTTGCTGTTTTCTGGGTAAATAACTTACCTTGTGGAGTTAAAAAAATAACTGGAATATTTTTATTACTTTCAGACCTTACCTTATTAATGGCTTTAATTAATGGTTCAGCCTGAATCAACATGCCAGGTCCACCCCCATATGGCTTGTCATCTATAGATTGGTATTTATTATCTGAGTAATCTCGTAAAGATATATAATCAACTTCTATAACTTTATTTTTAATTGCTCTTCCTAATATTCCAAAAGAAATTGATGAACTGATTTCATCTGGGAATAATGTGATTAGTGTAAATTTCATTTATTAATTACTCCTCCCACTCAACGATAATTAATTTAGTTTCTAAATTAACCTCTTTGATGGTTTTATTCATTAGAAAAGGAATTAAAATATTTTTTTTCTTTTCATTCTTAACAACTAAGACATCATTAGAACCCGTCTCAATAAATGAATCTACAAGACCTAGCTTGATATTATTTTGATTAAATACATCAAAGCCCAATAAGTCTTCCCAATAGTATGTATCTTTTGATAGTTCTGGAAGATCTAATCTTAATATATGAATTTTTGATTCTTTTAGTGTTTCCGCTGAAGTCCTGTCATCAATACCATCTAGCTTAATTAGTATCTTTTTACCCTGTTTTCTTGAATTTTCAATATTAAATTTTTCTTCCATATTTTCATTGGAAATAATTAAAGATTGATAATTGAAGATGTTTTCAGGTGGAGAAGTAAAAGAAAGAATTTTGAGCCATCCTTTTATCCCATGTGAACCTATTATCTTTCCTATATTGATTTTCTTATCACTTTGCATGATAACTATTAATCAAGATTTAGAGAAAAAGTATTTAAGCAGAATCATCCTTATCTTTTTTCTCTATAACTTCTTCTGCTACTTCTTCAGCTGGAGTTTCTTCTAGCAGCTTCTTCAGCTGGAGTTTCTTCTGCAGCTTCTTCAGCGGAGTTTCTTCTACAGCTGGAGTTTCTTCTGCAGCTTCTTCAGTCGGAGTTTCTTCTCAGCTGGAGTTTCTTCTGCAGCTTCTTCAGCTCGGAGTTTCTTCTGCAGCTTCTTCAGCTCGGAGTTTCTTCTGCAGCTGGAGTTTCTTCTGCAGCTAGTTCTTCAGCTGGAGTTTCTTCTGCAGCTGGAGTTTCTTCTGCAGCTGGAGTTTCTTCTGCAGCTTCTTCAGCGGAGTTTCTTCTGCAGCTGGAGTTTCTTCTGCAGCTGGAGTTTCTTCTGCAGCTGGAGTTTCTTTTAATTTTTTCTCTTCTTGTTTTGCTTTTCTTTTTCGTAGTTTACTGACATTCTGAATGTCTCTTTCTTCTCGAGATAATGCTGTTAATTTAATTAATTTTTTTACACGATCACTAACCTGTGCTCCAACTGACTTCCAATAAGAGAACCTTTCAAGATCTATCCTTATATCTTCTTCATTTTTCTTAGCACTTGGATTATAGAAACCTAGACGTTCTATATATTTTCCATCTCTACTACTTCTACTATCTGTAGATACTATGTGATAAAAAGGTCTTTTCTTTGAACCGCCTCTTGATAATCTAATTTTAACCATTTTTTTACTCTTATAAGTTTTAAATTACTAATGTATATGGCGCAGGATTGTACGATAATTCTTTGCTATTAGCCATAATGTTTTCTTGACACTGGATAAATCTCTAATCAAAATATACAAATTGTAATTATAAAGGAGTCGCTGTCTTTGAGCGATGACATCCCTCTGGGGACACTTTTTCTAATACTGGCTTTATTAATAATAATGTCAGCGTTCTTTGCTGGTACAGAAACAGCATTGATGCGTATCAATAAATATCGTGTCAGGCATCTTTCAAGAAAAGGGAACAAAGGAGCAATATTGGCTGAAAAGCTTTTAAAACAGCCCGATAAACTCATTGCATTCATTCTGTTTGGTAATAATTTAGTCAATTTTGTAGCTGCATCTATAGTAGGTGTGGTTTCTATGCAGATTGGTGGTCCAAGCGGTGTGGCAATAGGTACATTATTATTTACAATCATCGTTCTATTATTTGCTGATTCTGCACCTAAAACAATAGCTGCTATTTTTCCGGAAAAGATAGCACTACCAGCGAGTCATATTTACTATCCATTAGTCAAATTAATGCGCCCTTTGCTTATAATAATCAATGCATTTACAAATATACTTTTAAGGTTTCTAAGAGTAAAACCAAGTGATAATGATGAAAAACTTACTATAGATGAACTAAAAACATTAATAGATGAAGGTATGACAAAAACATCTATAGATAGACAAAAAATTATGATGGGTGTCCTTGATCTAGGTGATATTACCGTTGAAGATATTATGCTTCCACATAATGAAATTATTGGTATCGATTTAAATAAATCAGTTCAATATAATCAAAAACTAATAGAAGATAATATATATATCTATGTTCCTGTATATAAAGATGCACTTGATAATATTGAAGGATTACTCAATATCAATGAACTATTAAAGAAAAATAGCTTAAAAGAACTTGATAATAATCTCATAAGAAAATATATGGAGAAACCCTATTTCATCCCTGAAAAAACAAACTTAAGTCAGCAGTTATTTGAGTTCAAAAGTAAAAATCAAAAGGTTGGTTTTGCTGTAGATGAATATGGGAATATTCAAGGATTAATTACAATTGAAGATATATTTGAAGAAATTGTTGGTGACTACCTTGATGAAACAAAGAAATTGAATAAAGAAATGAGACCTAAGAAAGATGGTGATCATTATATTGTAAATGCTTCATCAAATATTAGAACACTCAATAAAATGATGAATTGGAATATACCCATTGAAGAAGCTAAAACTATTAATGGTGCTATCCTTGAAAATTTAGGTTACATCCCTGATGTTGGAGCAAAATTCTCATTAGGTAAATATTCGATAAGGATTATAAGCACTAAAGAAAATGCTGTAGAGTCTATAAGAATTAAAGCAATTGACCCAGAATATAAATTAAAAGTTGTATCTTAGTTCTTTAGAGATCTTCATATTCAGGAGCCCAGTTTTCAAATTTTGTATACCTACCTAAGAAGGTCAAGTTAAAGCTTCCTATAGCTCCATTTCTTTGCTTAGCTATATCGATTAATGCAATTCCTTTTTTGTCTGTTTCAGGATCATAGACTTCTTCACGGTATATAAAAGCTATCAAATCTGCATCTTGTTCAATCGCACCAGACTCTCTTAAATCTGACATTTGGGGTTTTTTATCAGTTCTTTGTTCAACACTTCTATTCAATTGAGATAGTGCAATAATAGGAATATTTAGCTCTCTTGCTAGTGCTTTTAAATTTCTAGATATTTCTGAGATCTCAGTGGCTCTGTTCTCTTTACTGCCACTAACTTGCATCAATTGGAGATAATCTATAACTATCAGTTTCAATCCTTTTTCTCTTTGAATTCTTCTGGCTCTTGCTCTGATTTCTATAGGGGTTAAAGAAGGCGTGTCATCTATATATATAGGCGCATTTCTCATCTGTTGAATCGCACCATCAATTCTATGCCAATCTTTTTCTTCCAATTTTCCAGTTTTTACTGAATGGGCATTTACTCTACCTAAAGACGATATCATTCTTTGTGCTAATGAACTTGCAGACATCTCCATGCTAAAAATAGCAACAGGGTTATTATCTGCCAAAGCAACATGCTCAGCTATATTAAGAGCAAATGCTGTCTTACCCATTGATGGTCTTCCTGCTACGATTATAAGCTCACCTTTTTGGAGTCCAGCTGTTATTTTATCGAGCTCTCTAAATCCTGATTCTACACCTGTTAGTCCTCCACCACCTTGTGACCTTTGATCCAATTCATCATATGCTTCCTTAACTAAATCTTTCATATTTGAGAAACTAACATTCCTAGTTCCTCTTTCTGCAATTTCAAATATACTTGCTTCTGCTATATCTACCAGTTCTGATGGGCTTCTACCTTCCGGTTGATAGGCACTCTGAGTAATCTCATTACTAGTAGATATAAGGTCTCTGAGTAGTGCTTTTTCTCTAATGATCTTTGCGTATTCTTTAACATTAGAATTTCCAGCTGTATTCTCTATTAAATTAGCTAGATAATCGATTGCAGGTTGTATCTCGAAACTCCCAGATGAATCTAAAAAATCAGATACAGTTAGTAAATCAGTTACTTTACTTTGTTCTGAGAGAATCTGTATAGCATTGAATATAGATTTATTTTCGTTACGATAAAAATCCTGCTCTGAAACTACATCTGCAATTTTATCATAAGCTTGACTGTCAGGATCCAACATCAGTCCACCCAGTAAAGCAGATTCTGCATCTGGTGAATGAGGGGGTAATTTTAAGTGACCTAAAGGCTCTATATTTTTTTTGGATTCAGCTATTTTTGCCATTTAATCGGATTCTTTGATAATTTCTTTTTCTACTTCGATATTATCTATTTCTTCTTCCGAATCCAAAGTATTTTTTATTGCGACTTCTCCACCGACCACATTAACGTTAATATGAACTTTTATATCTGAATGAAATACAAGTGAAACTTGATGCATTCCAATAGTTTTTATCGGACCATCAGGTAAGTTAATCACGCTTCTCTCAAGCTCTAAACCATTTTCAGCGGCGCTATTTGAAATATCTATAGTTCCAACGGATCCATATAAATTACCATCTTCTGTAATATTAGCTTTTATTGTTAACATTACATTCTCAAATTTACTTGCTTGTTCTTTAAGAATGACAAGTTCTTCCTCTTGCTTGACCTCTAATTCTGCTTTTTGCTTTTCTAGTAATTTAATATTTTCTTTTGTAGCAAATGCTGCTTTACCTTGAGGCACAAGGTAGTTTCTTCCATAGCCAGGCCTGACTGTTACTAGGTCACCAATTTCTCCAAGGTTTTTAATTGTTTCCTTTAATATAACTTCCATTTGATATCTCTTATAAGTACTTATTTATGAATGTTGATCTGTGAATGGCAGAAGTGCTAAAAATCTTGCTCGTTTTATAGCAGTAGTCAATTGGGTCTGGAAATGACTCTTTGTTCCTGTGATTCTACTTGGAATAATTTTTCCAGTTTCAGTAATGTATTTTTTTAGGACTTCTATATCCTTATAATCTATCTGCTCAACTCCTTCGGCTGTAAATTTACAATACTTATTTGTATTTCTATTTAGATTCTTTTTTCTTTTAAAAGCTTTCTTTTTAGTCTTTTTCATCAGTTGCTTCCTCTTTGTCTGTTTCTGTAGATTCTGATTCTATCTTTTCATTTTCTGAAGATTCCTTCTTAGTTTCTTCTGGCTCAATTGTCTTTTTTTCTTCTTTAGGCTCAATTATCTTTTTTTCTTCTTTATTTTTAGCTGCATATTTTCCTTTTTTATCTTCTTTCTTATGCGTTTGATATAACTTTGAAGTTTCAGTTTCAGCTTTCTTCATCCTCAAGCATAAGTGTCTCATTATTGAATCATTGTATTTAAAAGATGTCTCTATTTCTGTAATAGTTGAATCATCACATTCGATGTTCATCAAAACATAATGTGCTTTATGCATGTCTTGTATCGTATAAGCTAATTGTATTCTGCCTATATCTTCTACTCTATGGATCTGTCCACCATTTTTTGTGATCATATCTTGATATCGTTTGAGCATATCTTGGAGTTGCTCACTTTGATCTGGATGAACTAGAAGTACTAATTCGTAATGTCTCATATTATTCCTTTTGGTTTAAGCTACCTTATTATTAAGTGCAGCAAGGTTGTTTCTATGTTAAGAAAAAGAATCGTACTTTAATTACTATGAATATACAAACTAAATATATTGTCTTTGTCTAAGCACTTCATATACCAATATTCCACAAGCAACAGATACGTTGAGACTATCCACCTGACCTCGCATAGGTATAGAAACTAAATAATCACAATTCTTTTCTGTTAAGTGCCTGATACCTTTCCCTTCTGAACCGATAACTATAGCTATAGGTTGATTAAAATCTATTTCACTGTAATTAGTCATTGCTGTATCAGATGAGCCACAAATCCATATTCCAATTTTTTTCAGATCTTTAATAAAGCTAGATAAGTTGGATATATAAGCTGTATTAGTTAGTTCAGATGCTCCTGATGAAACCTTACTTATTACTGGGCTGTCAAGGCTTACTCTATTTTTTGGTATAACGACCATATCAACACCCGAAGAGTTAGCCGTTCTGTAGCATGCTCCGATATTTCTAGGGTCCTCAAGACCATCTAAAATTAGAACTAATGGATTATCTAAAGAATCTAAGTACTTTATTGCTGATTTTGAATCGTATTTATCTTTATGTTTTATAAGTGCTGCCAAGCCTTGATTTTTTGCTGTAGAGGCAAGCTTATCTAGTTTGGACTTTGGTATTTTTCTTATTGGAATATTTTTTTCAGTAGCAAGAAAAATAATTTCCTTGAATCTTTTATTATCAGAATTTTCTTTCATATAAATTTCAATGAATAAATCTGGGTCGTACTTAAGAGTATCTAGTATGGTGTTAATTCCATAAATATAAGATTGATCAGTCATTTTTTAAGAAAATAATTCGTCCATTATAATTATATCAGCCCTGTCTGGACCCGTAGAAATCATCGATACTTTGGTGTGTAGCATAGATTGAATGGCAGCAATATAATCTTTGGCCTCATCTGGTAATTTATCAAAATCAGTTATTCCAGCTGTTGATTGATTCCATCCCTTATATCTCTTATACCTGGGTTTACATTTATTTAATTTACTTAATGATACTGCCGGATATGTAGTGTAAGTTTCTTCTTCAATTTCATATTCAATGGCTATTAATATTTCATCTAGATCATCCAATACATCTAATTTTGTGATGCATAAATGAGAGATACTATTATTGATAATGGATTTTCTTGCAGCGACTGCATCAAACCATCCGCATCTTCTAGGTCTACCCGTCGTTGCTCCAAATTCAACTCCAACTTTAGCTATATGCTCACCAATATTATCGTTTAATTCAGTGGGGAAAGGCCCCGATCCAACTCTGGTTGTATATGCCTTAATAATTCCTAGTACCGAATTGAATTGTCTTGGCCCTATGCCAGTCCCTGTAGAAGCCGCTCCTGCAGTAGTATTGGATGATGTCACAAATGGATAAGTACCATGATCTATATCCAGAAGTGCTCCTTGGGCACCTTCATATAGAATATTGGAATTATTCTTGATCAAAGAATCGAGATATTGGGTTGTATCTTTTACATATGGCTCAATTGTATCTGCGAATGAAAGCCATTGATCAGCTACCTCTTGTTCATTGATTGGATTTACTTTATAGAGATTTGTTAGTAGAAAATTATGATAATTCATTAAATTATTTAATTTATCTTTAAACAGTTCTTCATCAAGTAAGTCCATTAGATGTATTGCTCTTCTTGCAACTTTATCCTCATAGGCTGGACCTATCCCTCTTCCAGTAGTACCTATAGCTTGATTGCCTAATGCATTTTCCCTAGCTTCATCGAGTGCAATATGACTTGGCAGGATTAACGGGCATAAAGAACTAAGGTGAAGTTTATTTATAAATTCTATACCTTTAGATTCTAATGATTTTATTTCTTCAAATAATGTAGGAATATGAAGCACTACTCCATTAGCAATTATACAATCAACATCATTAAATATTCCTGAAGGTATTAAATGAAGAACAGTTTTATTGCCATCAATAACCAATGTATGGCCAGCATTATGTCCGCCTTGAAATCTAACTACAGCGTCACAATTCTTGGTCAAAAGATCTATGACTTTACCTTTACCTTCATCACCCCATTGGGCACCAACAACTATTACTGATTTCGACAAATGCTTGCTCCTACCTATAAGAAATTAAGTATTAATACACCCATTATTATAAGAAACAATCCCAAGGAACGAAGACTACTTTCATTGATCTCTTTCAATTGAATCAAAGATTTTTTATACCAAGATGGAGAGATAAAAGGTATAAGTCCTTCAAATATCAGAAAAAGACTTATGCCTATTAGTAATTCCTTTAACCCCATAGCTAAAAAAAATAAAGTCTCTTATTTATTAGGTTCTTGATTTTTTAAGTATTTAAAAAAGTCACCCTTTCCATCTAAAATCAATACATCATTATTTGTTCCAATAGAATTCTTATACGCTTCTATACTTCGATGGAAAGAATAAAACTCTTTATCAGCATTAAAAGCTGTTGAATATATGTTAGCTGCTGTAGCGTCACCTGAACCTCTAATCTTCTCAGAATCTCTATACGCATTAGCTAGAAGCACTGTTCTTTCTCTTCCGGCAGCAGCTCTTATAATGGTTGCAGATTCTGATCCCTCAGCTCTAAGTTCTGATGCAAACCTTGCTCGTTCTTGCCTCATTCTATTGTAGACAGATTCACTTACCTCACCAGATAGTTCAATTTTCTTGACTCGAACATCTATCAGTTCAATGCCAAGATTTTCTGCATTCATTGTGGCCGCACTCAGCATCCCTGCCATAACTTCTCTTCTTTCCTTAGAAACCACTTCGATCACTGTTCTTTTAGCAAATTCAGAACGAATGCCGTCTTTAACTGTTTCCAATAGTCTTTGAGCAGCAACGAGTTCATCTCCACCTGTTGATCTATAATATTCTTGCGTATCTGCAATTTTCCATTTTATGAAGAAGTCAACATAGAGATTTTTCTTTTCTTGTGTAAGAAATAATTCTTGTGGATTGTTAATCGTTAACAATTGCTTACTATATTTTTGAACATTATTAACAAATGGAACCTTAAAATGAATGCCAGGTTCATAGTCAGACTTAATAACTTCGCCAAATCTAAATTTCAAAGCATGTTCTCTTTCATCAACTATGAATATTGAATTTGAAATTATTACAAAAGCAATAACTGCTACAAAGATTAAAATATTTTTCATTACCTTACCCTCCTCATTCTTGAATCTTGATTCTGATTCACCGGTTGATTATTCTCAATTGTTTGGCCTTTATTGATATTATTTTCAGATCTATTTTGTTTGTTGGTATTCTCAAGTAACTTATCAATCGGCAAGTACATTAAACTTCCATTCCCTTCTGAATCCATAAGTACTTTATTAGAATTAAGATAAACAGTTTCAATTGCTTCTATATATAGTCTTTCTCTAGTTACTTCAGGTGCTCTTTGGTATTCAACCAATAACTTAGTAAATCTGTCCGCCTCACCTTCAGAGTCTGCTATCACCTTTTCTTTGTATGCCTCTGCCTCTTGAATCATTTTTGCAGCTTCACCTCTTGCTTTTGGAACAATATCATTGGCGTAAGCTTCTGCTTCAAAAGATAAACGTTCTTTGTCTTCTCTTGCTTTAATTGCATCTTGGACTGCATCTTCCACCTGAAGGGGAAAGTTTGCATCTTGAAGATTGACTTTAGTGATGCTGATTCCAGTACCATACTCATCTAATGTTTGCTGAATTAGTTCTTGCGTCCTTAATGCAATTTCTGTTCTTCCCTCTGTCAAAACAAAATCTAATTTACTTTTGCCAGCCACTTCACGGATTGCACTCTCGCTAACTTCACTTAAAGTTGTTTCAGCATCCCTAACATTAAATAAATAATCAACAGGATTACTTTTCCTATATTGAACAACTAAATCCACAACTATAATATTTTCATCTGAAGTCAACATTGTAGTTTGTTGTTTGAATCTATTAACAACATTTACATTGACTATCTCAACTGACTCGAATGGCCATGGAGCTCTCCAGCTCAAACCTGGCATTGTTGTTTCACTATACTCACCAAATCTTAATACAACACCACGTTCTGAATCATCAATCTGATAGAGCCCAGATAAGAGCCAGATAAATAAACCCATAACAATGAGTAGATATGATGGTGGGCCTTTTGGTTTATTGGAGCTTCCACCTGATTTTCCACCAAAAAGCTTATTAAATCTTTTTTGCCACTCTGCAACGATTTGGTCTAAATCTGGCGGTTGTCCATTGTTTGCATCCCATGGAGACTTGCCATTTCCTTGATCATTAAATGCCATAATTATTCCTTTATTCCTGATTTCTTTTTAAATTTTTGTTCCAATATCTGTAGTTTACTCTCAACTACATCAATGTTTATATATTTTTTCATTTTCTTTAAACTTTTCATATCAATTTCAACATTCATTTCTAGTAAATTATTATCTATCAGTTTTTCCTGAATAACACTGGACTGAGAATATATTAGAGGCTCTTTCTTTTGATTGATTAATATTAATTTGAATTAATGCACTGATTGGCTCTGGTTTAATTTTCTTAGAAATTGAATGCAATAAATTTTCAATGCCGAGCCCATCTTTAGCTGAGATTTGAATATGATTATCATCATTTATAAGATTTATTTTTTCTTTCATAAGATCAATTTTATTATAAACATTTATAACTGGTATTTTGTCAGCCCCTATTGTTGTTAAAACTTCATTCACAGATCTTTTGTTTTCATACATAAATCGGTCACTGACATCGATGACATGAATCAATACATCTGCATTTGTGACTTCTTCTAGAGTTGATAAAAAAGCCTCAATCAGTTCACTCGGAAGTTCTTTAATAAAACCAACAGTGTCACTAAGAATTGCTTTTCTATTTTTAGGTAAACTCAACAGGTCTAAATAGAGGATCAAGAGTAGCAAATAGTTTATCCTCAGCCAGTGCATTCTCGCCACATAATGTATTGAAAAGAGTTGTTTTACCAGCATTAGTATACCCAACTAGGGCAACATTCTTCATAACCTTATTTCTTGATTTACGAGTCGTCTGTCTTTGAGTACTTATTTTTTTAAGTTTTGACTTAATTGATTTGATCCGATTTTGAATCAACCTTCGATCCGTCTCAAGTTGTGTCTCTCCTGGCCCTCTTAGACCAATACCTCCTTTCTGTCTTTCTAAATGAGTCCAGCCGCGAATTAATCGAGTAGATAGATGAGTAAGCTGAGCTAATTCGACTTGGAGTTTTCCTGTATTGGTTCGTGCTCTTTGTGCAAAAATGTCAAGAATTAATCTGGTTCTATCGATAACCCTAATTTTAAAATACTGCTCTAGATTGCGTTCTTGTGAAGCAGAGAGGCTATAATTAAATACTATTAAATCAGAACAATTGAGATCAACTTCATCTTTAATTTCTTTCATTTTACCTTTTCCTATAAGGCTGCTTCGAATAAATTTTCTTGCATCAACATAAGTAATACCTTTAACAGCGGCACCCGTTGATAACGTTAAAGAAATAAATTCTTCATTATCATACTCAACTGATCCTTTTGAAGATCTAATAATAACGAGATGTGCATTTGTTGATTTTTCTTTTAGTTCAATCATGAATATTTTTATTTAAAAACGTGTCTAATGCTGATTTAGACTTATCAATTATACTATCTGAATGAATATCAATTTCAATGTTAGAAGACTCGGACCTAAGCCATGTGAGTTGTCTTTTTGCCAATCGTCTTGTGGACGTCTTTGCATCTTCTTTAGCTTCTTCTAGGGTGCAACTATTTATAAGGTATTGGCATATTTGCTTATAACCTACACTCTTCATAGAATTGCAGGTTGAATTCACTTGTTCTGAATTAAGAAGTACTCTTACTTCATCAACTAAACCTTCATCAATCATGGTTTCTAATCGATTAGCAATTATTGAATGCAGTTTACTCCTTATGGTTGGAATAAGTGATATATTAAAATAATTATAGTTCAAACTTTTTGATTTTTCTTTATGATGCTGACTAATTGGTTTGCCAGATATTTGATAAACTTCCAACGCCCTTTCAATTCTTTGTTTATCAGTAGGTTTTATCTTTTTTGCTGAGATTGGATCAACTTCTTTTAATTTGCCATGCATGTATGGCCAACCATTGATTCTTGCTTCTGTTTCTATCTGTTCTCTGAGCGATGCATTGGATGTTGGCAAATTACTCAGACCTTGTTGAATTGCCCTAAAATACATCATTGTACCTCCGACTAAAAGTGGCACCTTGCCTTTCTTTAAAATCAATTGAATAGCTTTACTGACATCTTGATAAAATTGACCTACAGAATAATTTTCATGGGGTTCACAAATATTTACCAAATGATGTGGGTATTTTTTTAATAATGCATCGGATGGTTTTGCCGTTCCAATATTTAAACCTTTATAGACCATAACTGAATCAACACTAACGATCTCTATAGGAAATTCCTCAAGAAGTGAGATAGCTAAATCAGTTTTACCAGAAGCCGTAGGTCCTTTTATGAGAATAATATTTTCAGACATTAATAGAAATTACAGATTATTATCTAAAAGCTGGAATAACTCTCTCGCCAATAATTTTTAGAGCTTCCATTGGTTCATCATGCAAACGAATTGAGAGTTGTGTCTGACCAGCTTTTTCAAATAACTTAAACCTTTCAATTTCTCGATCAACATCTTCCAAACCTCCTGTCGAAGTGAAAGATTCACATAATCTATTACAGAGTTCTTCTGGTACATTTTTAACATTCCCTGATCGATCAAAATAAGCATCAACAAAGGCTTGATAATGATCAACTATGAGATCGCATTCATCTGGATTACAATAAATACTGAGCAATTCTTTATCGAGTTTTCTAGCTCTCCAAGCCAACTCTCTTCTAGATTCACGATAAGCTTCCTCTTTATTATTTTTTATATGCCATGCCCAAAAACTATTAACATGTATTTCTTGATCAGGATTGATCCTTTTTGAAATTCCAATATTAATATTTTCTATTGCAGAATCAATTATTTCAGGTGGCGTACACCCAATATAAACACCATCAGCAACTCGCCCTTCCATTCTCATCATCATGTGCTTATACGCAGTTCCATAAATCATAGGCTTATTTGCTTTAGACCATGAAAAGTCACAAGGAACATTAACTTGAAAAACTTCACCCTCATAAATATCATTCAAGCGATTATCACTAGCTGCAGTTAGAATCTCAATGGATTCACGAATAGCTAAGACTATTTTTTTAGGAGTAGTCAGCCCCATAACTGTAATATTTCCTTCACCAGCTCCTACGGCAACTTGAGCTCTGCCATTACTCATTTCATTCAATGTCAGCAAAGCATTGACTATTTTTAGAGGATGCATCTCAAAAGGGCTGACTGCAAGAGGTCCCAACTTAATGACTGATGTTGCTTGTGCTAGCGGTACTAAACTTAAGAAAGGATCCCAATGTGCAAAGTAGTTAGAAGTCCAGACAGCATGAACACCATATCTTTCAGCTTCCATACCAATTTCTCTTATTTGATCTGGGTGTAAATCTGGCTCAAGTATAATATCAATGTCCATCAGTCAACGTCATTTTAGAATTTCTTTTTTAGAATTTGCATTATATAGTTTTATTCCTCTAAGTATTCCAGTAGCAATCTTTTTTTGATTGATAGGATTGATTAGAAATTTCTCATCACTTGGATTAGACAAGTAACTTGTCTCAATGAGAACAGATGCTATTTCAGTAGATTTTAAAACAGCAAACTGTGCCTCAATGGGTGTTTTCTTTCTTAATCTTACATCCTTCTTCAGCTCAGAAAGAATTGCCTGTCCAATTACTTTACTTTGATCATAAGCTTGAACTTGATTGACTTTAATTTTATTAATTAACCTTTTAGACACACCACTTTTTAAAGCAATATTCTTCTTTGATTTTGGTTGATACATCATTTTATAATCACTACCCTTAGCAATCTTTCTTGAGTCTGATAAAGCATAAAGAGTGGCACCCCTTACTTTTGAATCCTTAAATGAATCAGCATGTATAGAAATCAAAAGATGTGCTTTTGCATTTTTTGCCCTTGATACTCTTTCATTTAAAGATTCAATTTGAGTGCAATTATTTCTTTTTTGAGGACATGGAAAACTATCATCATCTCTTATTAAGATGGCTCTCATATTTTTTTCATTATCAATTAGAGATTTTAGTCTTTTTGCTATTTTCAAAACTAAATCTTTTTCTTTGATTTTCTTTCCTCTTGTTCCTTCATCCTTGCCTCCATGGCCTGGATCAATAGCAATAATCATTTCCTGTTTATTCACAGCAGCACTTACTAACTTTCTACTGCCCTCATACGCTTTTTTTAAATCTATAACGACTCTAAAGTTACTGTTTGATCCTGATGGAATATGTGATGTTTTATAAAAAACAATCTCTTCTGTTTCAATAACCACTCTGAGTTTTGTGCTGGTGTTTTTAGCAATCCTGACTTTGCTAATTAAACCTTTTTGGCCTAGTGATGATTTCAATTTATTACTTTTATTAGAGCGATAAAGATCAACAACAACCCGATTAGGTCTATTTAATGTAAAAACTTTATATTTGGTTGTTTCAGATAAATCCAAAACCAACCTAGTTTCTAGATCCTCTTTACTTATTCTAATATTCTTTAATACAGGTTTAGCAATTACATTTGCATTTATGAAAAATACTAAAAAGATCAATGATGATATTTTTATTACTCTATCGATGAAACTTCCTTGTTTGATTACTAAAGAACTACTTTATCCAAGAATCTTCAAGTTTGCTTACTTTTTTACTCAACTTTTGGAGATTAATAAGCCTTTCATTCATAATTTCACTGAATGATATATTAATAATTAGATCAGCAGATAAAATATAATCTCCACCATTTTCTGGCCATTCAATAAGAAATATATAAGGCTTATCTATTATTGGTTTTTCATGAAGTTCTAACTCTAGTATTTCATTCAATGACTCAATTCGATAAAGGTCGACATGATAAATAATAAAATTATTTGTTTCGATTGTTTCAATTAAATTATAAGTGGGGCTGTTTACTAACTCATTGAAACCCATTCCTTTAAGAAAACCTTTTGAAAAAGTTGTTTTACCAGTACCCAGATTACCCTTCAAATAAATCACTAAAGATTCGTATTTTGATACTTTAATCTGCTCAGCAATAGTTTTACCTAGCTGTATCATTTCTACTTCGCTTTTTATTTTCATGGATTTAATAATGGCCTCAACTCACATAATAAATCAGTAGCAATAAGGCCTCTTTGACCATTCAATGCAGATTGATCACCCGCTTTAGCATGAATAAATGCTGCCAATGCTGCTATTTGACAATAATCATGATTTAAATACTGGGCCAGCAATCCGGCTGTCAAGCCAGTCAATAGATCTCCCATTCCTGCGGATGCCATTCCAGGATTACCCTCTTTAATCATATAAGGTACTGTATTCAAATTACCCACTAAAGTATTATTGCCTTTAAGAATAACTGTTGCTTGATATTGATTGATTATTTTTTCCAAGCTCATTAATCGATTAGATTGTATCTGAGTGGTTAACTTTGAAATTAGTTTTGCAGCTTCCCCTGGATGAGGAGTGAGAATCCAATTATCTCTTTTGATAGGATCTAGAGAAAGAATATTCAATGCATCTGCGTCTACGATTAATGGTTGCTCTGTGTTGATTATTTCTGCATATAATTTATGAGCCCATTCGTCTATTCCTAACCCAGGCCCTATTGCAATGACATCGACTTTTTTTATTATTTTTTTAAGATTACTAAGCTTTTCATCTGCTGCATGGCACATTATTTCAGGTCTTAATCTAGTAATCAGATTAACATTCTCGGGTCGTGTAATAACACTGACCAAACCTGCACCTGATCGAATGGCTGCTTCTGCTGCAATCCTTGCCGCGCCTCCCATACCTTTATTACCTCCAACTATCAAAACATGACCAAAGTTACCTTTATGTGAAGCTTTTGCTCTTTTTCCTAATATCTTATTTCTTAATCCATCATCAACAATCTCAACTGAAGGCTTTGCAGTTTGATAGTTATTTTCTGGTATTGAAAGATTACTAAAATAGATCTCTCCACAGCAATCCGGCCCTGACTCTAAGTACATGCCAATCTTCTTCCCTACAAAAGTAAAGGTAATCTCTGCTTTTATTGCAATCCCCTTTTCTCTTCCTGTATTTGCACAGAGGCCTGAAGGTATATCCATGGCAATGACTGGTTTTATACTCGCATTAATTGCTTTGATGCATTCCAAGTAATCATCTTCGATAACTCTATTAAGTCCAATACCAAATACTGCATCAATAATAATATCGGTCTCAAATTTATATTCCTTAGTCCAAGGTACTATTTTGGCTCCCAACGATTTGAGATCAACAAAAGCTTTGAGTGCATCTCCTTTTAAGTTTTCAGGAGATGCTAAATAAATAACGCTCGCATCAAGACCTTTTTTAATTGCATGACTGGCAAAAAGATAACCATCGCCAGCGTTATTACCTGTTCCACAAAAGACAAGAAATGATTTTGTATTTGGATATTTCTTTAAAGTTAAATCAAAAGAAAACTCTGCAGCTCTCTTCATCAATAAGAAGCCACTGATATTTTCATCATTGATTGCTAATGAATCTATAGAGGAGACTTCTTTTGCAGAGAAAATAAAATTTTTAGATATATCCATAATCACTATTATACTGTGGTTGTTATTAAAACTCTTCTGAGAAAAATGCAAGATCCAATTGAATTAAGAAATAATATTAAAAAATGGTCTAAAGAACTTGGATTTGATGATGTGGGTATCAGTGGTATTGATATCAAAGACGACGAAAAACATCTAAAAAACTGGTTGGAAAAAAAATTTCATGGATCTATGAATTACATGGTGAAGCATGGTAATAAAAGGACCAGAGCTGAACTTTTAGTCCCAGGAACAATCAGAGTGATTTCCTTGAAAATACATTATTTCTCCAGAGATAAAATGAGTGCTCAAGAACTAATTGATAATGACTCAGTTGGTTACATAGCAAACTATGCTTTGGGCAAGGATTATCATAAAACTATCAAGAAGAAACTCAATGCACTAAGTTTGAAGATAAAACAATACTCTGACTTAAAAGGACAAAGTTCTTTTGTTGACTCTGCTCCTGTTCTTGAAAAAGCTTTTGCTAGAAATGCTGGTTTAGGCTGGATTGGCAAACACACCAATTTGATTGATAAATCTAGTGGCTCTTGGTTCTTCTTAGCTGAAATATATACTGATCTTGAATTGCCAATAGACAAGCCTTCAACGAACCATTGTGGCACTTGCAGGGAGTGTATTGATGTCTGTCCTACACAAGCGATTATTGCACCATATCAACTTGATGCAAGGAAATGCATCTCCTACCTCACAATTGAAAATAAAGAATCAATTCCTTTGCATATGAGAAAACCCATTGGTAACAGAATTTTCGGTTGCGATGATTGTCAGTCATTCTGTCCTTGGAATAAATTTGCTAAATCAGCTGTTAATAAGGACTTTAAACCAAACTCTAATCTATTAGATCAACCACTTGAAAAACTATTTTTATGGTCAGAAAAAGAATGGGATAAAAATACAAGAGGAACCGCCTTAAGGAGATCTGGTTACAACGGCTGGTTGAGAAATATTGCTGTTGCTTTAGGGAATTCAAAAACCACTCCAAGCATCAAGACAGTTTTAAAATCCAGAATCAATGTAGATTCAGAAATGTTACGTGAACATATAATCTGGGCACTTGAGCAACATTAGATTATCGGAGAACTGATGCAGTATTATTAAAAAAATGTTTACCAAACTTAACACTAGAAAGTTCTTCATAAAGCATTTCAAAATGATCATTATTATGAATTGGATCAATGCTTTCAGCATTCACTACTAGCAATGGTGCATCGTCATAGTAATAAAAGAATTTAGTGTATGAATCTGCTAGATTTTCTAGATATCTTCGATCAATTAACTCATCAACTGAAGATGATCTCATTTTAATTCTAGAAATCAAAACATCCACAGGTGCTTGTAAATATATTACTAGATCTGGAGTTTGAGGTTTAATATGGAGTGATTCTTTCACCTTATTAAATAATTCCAATTCTTCCACTGTTAAATTCATTTCTGAAAAAATAATATCCTTGTCAAAAAGAAAATCTGTAACAGTAATTGATGAAAAAAGCTCTTCTTGGTTAACCTGTTCTAAAAGTTTTGACCTCTGAAACAGGAAAGAAAGTTCTGTAGGCAATGCATTTGTTCTTGGGTCAGTATAGAAGTTTTGAAGAAAAGGATTGTCTCCCGGCTGTTCTAGAATTAATTTACCATCAACATAATCTGCTAGTTTCTTAGCTAAACTTGTTTTACCTGATCCTACTGGGCCTTCTATAGCTATGAATTTTGATTCTAGTTTTATAGGTAAGATTTTTGGCATGTTATTTATAGTATCAAAAAATTAGTTATCTTTTATAATGCTTTCAAGCTCCCTTCGTCTAGTGGTTAGGACGCTGCCCTCTCAAGGCGGAAACAGGGGTTCAAATCCCCTAGGGAGCGCCAATTAGCTTTATTTAAAATGACCTTTTTTTTGTTAGACAGCCTCAGTTAGGGATTCTTTGTTATGATTATTGTTATGAAAAATAAATTTCTAATATCAGCAGTACTGCTTGATGATGAAGACGAGTAAATAATGATTAAATGGCAAAATAAATTATTAAACTTTGCACAAGAGCATTATCCAGAAAGTTTAGAAAAGTGGGATTATTTGATTGATTCTGGAGAGATAACACAATTAAATGAAATGGAACAAGATGATTGGGAAGTTCTTTGTGAAAAATATGAAGAAGAATATCCTGAGATAGACTATAAGCTAGGTATTGTAGTAGTTGAAGCCTTTAAAGAATTTTATGAATATAAGAAAGGAAGTTCAAAAATCAGCTTTAACAAAAAATAGCAATCTGTCAGCTGCTTAACTAACAAGATCTATTAAGATGCGTCAAAGAGATTTGGGTTTTGCTCTCTAAGTTCCTTGGGTATTTCAATTTCAAAATGTTGATAGGCTTTTAAAGAAGCAGTTCTTCCACGAGGTGTCCTAATTAAAAAACCTCTTTGTATAAGAAATGGCTCAATAATATCCTCAACAGTACCTCTTTCTTCACCTATGGCAGCAGCTATTGCATCAATGCCTACAGGTCCCCCATTAAAAGTTTCAATGATTGCTAATAAAAATTTACGATCCAATAAATCAAAACCATTTTTATCAACATCCATCAGCTGCATCGCATCAAGAGCAACCTTCTTTGTGATTTCTCCATCTGCCCTAACTTGTGCAAAATCCCTTGCTCTTCTGAGTAATCGATTTGCAATCCTAGGAGTGCCTCTGGCTCTAGAGGCAATTTCTTCAGCACCTTCTTGATCAATCACAACATCTAAAATGCCAGCTGATCTAATAACAATACTGGTAAGCTCGTTAGGGTGGTAAAATTCCAATCTCTGTGAAATACCAAAGCGATCCCTCAAAGGAGATGTCAGTAGACCAGCTCTGGTTGTAGCACCAATCATAGTAAATGATGTTAGATCTAATCGAATGGACCTTGCAGAAGGCCCTTCACCAATAACAATATCTAATTTATAATCTTCCAATGCTGGGTATAGAATTTCCTCCACAACAGCACTCAATCGATGTATCTCATCAACAAATAAAACATCATTTTCTTCAAGGTTAGTTAGGATGGCAGCCAAGTCTCCTGGTTTTTCTATCGCAGGTCCTGAAGTGTGCTTTAGATTAACCCCAAGTTCATTTGATATAACATGAGCTAACGTAGTTTTTCCCAAACCAGGGGGCCCAAATATCAATACATGATCTAATGACTCTTCTCGTTTTTTTGCGGCTTCAATAAAAATACTAAGTTGCTCTTTAACAGGATCTTGACCTACATATTCGGATAAAGTTTTAGGTCTTAGCATGCTGTCTATAGACTCTTCTCCTTCTTGGATTTCATTGGAGATTATATTTTCTATTTCATCCATATATCATCACTTATTCAAAGATTGCAATGCCTGCTTTAAAAGGTCCTCAACTGTAAGTTCATCTTTATCTATATTGTCTAGAATCTTTCTGGCTTCTGAACTTTTATAACCAAGATTAACAAGAGCATTCTGTGCTTCTCTTACTGTGTTTGATTTTGGTAAACCTCCATCAGTAATTTCCAGAGAATCAGAAATCTCACTAACTTTATCTTTCATTTCAACCACCAATCTTTCCGCTGTCTTTTTTCCAATACCTGGAAGATGAATTAATGTTTCTATGTCTTCTGACAATACTGACTTAACAAAATCATTTGTATTAATGCCGGATAAAATTGTCAGGGCTAATTTAGGGCCTACTCCACTTATCTTTATCAGGGCTCTAAATAGATTTCTTTCTTCCTCTGTAGCAAAACCATACAGTGTATGTTGATCTTCTCTAACAATTAGATGAGTGAGAATGTAGGTTGACTCATTAATTGCAGGTACTTTAAAGCTAGTGGACAGTGGAACATTAACTTCATACCCAATTCCATTGACTTCAATGAGAACCATATTGGGTTTCTTATTTTTTACCAAGCCAATTAAAGAACCAATCATTATTGTTTATCTTTCAATATTTTATTTACTGAGTAACTATGAGCATGACAGATTGCTATTGCAAGTGCATCGGATTCATCAAGTTTTAACTCCTTATTCTTAATACCTAAAATGATTCTAACCATTTGTTGCACCTGTTCTTTTTCCGCAGCACCCGTTCCGACAACTGCCTGCTTAACTTCTCTTGCAGCATATTCAAAAACAGATACGTTTATTTTAAAAGTACCACAAATAGCAGCTGCTTTAGCTTGTCCTAATTTTAGAGCACTATCAGCATTTTTATGCATAAATACATTTTCTATTGAAATAACATCAGGTTGATGATGAACTACTAAGTTCTGGATCTCTGTATAGATAATTCTGAGTCTTTCAGGAAAGATTTTCTCACTGGTTTTAATAATACCACTATCAATATATTTAGAGTGATTGCCATTGGATTCAATTAATCCATAACCGGTTACTCTTGATCCAGGATCTATTCCAAATATTTTCATTTAAGGGACCTTGAGAAAATCAATTCAGTTGCTCAAGTATGTCATTAGAAATCTCAGCATTTGAATGTACCGTTTGAATATCATCAAGATCATCCAGCATATCCAATAACTTGATCATTGATTGAGCATGCTTGAGATCAATTGAAACATCAGTGGCAGCTTTCATTGTTACTTCAGCAATATCAATATTAATTTCTTCATCACTAAGAGCATCTTTGATATCAACGAAATCATTGGGAGATGTCATTATTTCCATAGAGCCATCAGCATTGATTTCAATATCTTCTGCACCAAGCTCTATAGCAGTTTCTACAATCTTGTTTTCATCCTCAACCCCTGAAATAGTAATTAAGCCAGTTTGCTTAAAAAGATAAGATACAGATCCTTCAGCACCCAGATTTCCTCCAAATTTTGTTAAAGCATGTCTGACTTCAGCGACAGTGCGGTTTCTATTATCAGTCATACTCTCAATAAGAATTGCTACTCCCCCTGGTCCGTATCCCTCATAAGTGACTTCCTCTAGATTAAAGTCATCGCCCTCACCTGATCCTTTGTTAATGGCTCGTTCTATATTGTCTTTTGGCATGCTTTGAGATTTCGCTTTATCCACTGCTGTTCTCAAGCGTGGATTGGAATCTAAATCGCTCCCACCAATTCTAGCTGCAACTGTTACTTCACGAATTAACTTGGTAAAGAGTTTGCCTCTTGCTTTATCTTGCCTGCCTTTTCGATGTTGAATATTGGCCCATTTACTGTGTCCTGCCATAGCTGTCTTTTATTTTTAAAAATAATTGATAAGCTAATTATATTATAAATCTTAGATGTTAATAATTTATATTTATGATAAATATTAGAGATTAAATTAATATAAAAATATGAAAAAGACTATCACATTAGTATTACTTATCATTTTCCATATAGGGCAGGTTAATTCAGACCCTCTTTTTAATGATCTACTTACAAATCTAGGATCCCCGCTTACTCAAATTGGATTTATTAAAAAGAATACTAAAAGTTCAGATGGAGTTGATATTGTTTATTTTGAAAAAGGGGTAGGAGATCAAACATTGGTTTTTGTGCATGGCTATAGCTGTAATAGTAATTATTGGTGGGCACAACTAGATTACTTTTCTAAATATTATAAAGTGATATCAGTTGACTTAGGAGGGCATGGCGAATCTGGTCAGACTAGAGAAAATTATAATATGGGTCAATTTGGACAGGATGTTGTAGCAGCTATCAATAATGCCAACATTGAAGAAGCGATACTGATCGGCCATTCAATGGGAGGCCCTGTAGCAGTTGAGGCTGCGGTAATATTAAAAGACAGAGCCAAAGCTATAATAGGTATAGATACATTGCATGATGTGGCCAAAGAACCAGCCAGTAGTTTTGTTAAGTTAATGGTTGGAACTATGTTTCGTTTTTCTCAAGAATCAGCAACTGAGAAAGCTACTGCCGGTTTTTTCATTGAAAGCACCAACGCTGAATTGAGCAATTGGATAAAGGAAGGCTCTAGAAAAGCTCCTGTTGATGCCTCAAGAGGTTCACTACAATCATTACTAGGAATGAACTATCCTGAACAACTAAGTAAGATTGATATACCTATCAAAACATTAAATTCTAGGTATTTTAGGGATACAAATGTGGAAGCTAATTTACAACAGTACCAAAATTTAAACATAGAATTCATGGAAGATGTGGGTCATTTCATCATGATGGAACGACCGACTGAATTTAATCAATGGCTCAAACAAGAATTGGAATTGCTCACTAATTAATAAAAAATAATTAAAAATATTTTGTTTGTCGTCGTTACAAAAACCATATCAGCAAGACAACTCAAAACACCTATGGCATTTCTATACCGAAATGAGTAGCCATTAAATCAACTTAAATTTTTAATATAGTCAATACAGATTGAGCTATCTATGACTTCACCATAGCGTCTCGAAATATCTCTCAAATTATCATTATGTGGTCTGTCTTCAACATCACCAACACAATCTTCAGGTACAAAGACTCTAAAACCATGGGAAAAAGCATCTATTACTGTAGCTCTAATACACCCACTAGTAACACATCCAGTTATGATAACTGTATCCACCCCTTCTTTATGGAGGAATGTAGTTAATGGAGTTAAAAAAAACATAGAAGGAGCATTCTTACAAAAATTAAAGTCATAGTCTGAATCATAAACTCTTGAGTCCATCGCAGTGCAGGGGTGTCCATGATAAAACTCATCTCTAACAGCTTTCACTTTCCACAATGGCATATCTTTAAGGCTATCGTAAGCTGTATAGCAAGATGCTACTGGAATTTTATTGTTTCTAGCTACATCAAGTAATTCAGAAGTTTTATTCGTAGCTTTTTCCACCATAGGCATATCACCATTGGGAAATTTAGGATCAGTGAAGGCTAACTGGAGGTCAACTACTAAAATAGCTGGTTTCTGACCAAATTCTATAGTTTCTGATGAATATCCCTTGCTTTCATACTCTTTTGTCATATTTGCACCCAAATAATAAAATGTGAATAGACTATTGCTAAAGACAGTATAAACACATATTTATCCCATTGCTAAATATAGGATTTTATACATTAAACAAGAATGATATTTTTAAACATTAAGTTAATATATAGCTTTATTTATATTGTTTAATTTTATGTTTTATATAGTTTTTTTATATCCATTAAGTTAATATATAGCTTTATCTATATTGTTTAATTATCTGTTTTATATAGTTATTTTATATATTTCTTTAGGTTATAATAGAACTATATTTTAGCCTTTTTTAGGTTTTTTTTTGCTCCTACTATTATTCGTTAGCGTTTATTATCGAAGCATTATATTCACTGAGAAAATAGATCAAATTAGATAAGAGCTATAAAAATTAGTAAATATATATAAGTAATTGGTAAAATTTCTCTTAATTCTCTAGCAGGCAAAGGCACATTATTAAGAATAAAGGCTCAGATCTTAACTTAATATATAGACACCCTACTCTACAGATACTGATATACATGGGCTAAAGGATATTCTTGCTCTAAATTTATGAATATTTTTTAAATAAATATGATTGATTACAGATATTGATCATAAGATGTTGATATATATAGTTTTTATGTAATATTAGAAAAAAATAAGTCAACTATTTGCTCCATTCTCATCCCTCGAGAGCCTTTTATCAATATCACTGAAGGTTCCTTTAGTGAGGAAATTATCTCTTTAATAGGAAATACCTCATTTTCATCAAGATGAAGTATAAAATCATTCTTTTCATCCATATCAAGATTTTCTAAAGCCTTTTTAAAACTATCCCCCTTAAGAATAATAGATTGTATATCCTGCATAGCACTGATTGCTCTGAGTAGCTTTAAATGCTCAATAGATGACTGATTGCCAAGTTCCAACATATCTCCTAAAACAATTACCTTATTTTTTGGATAAAAATTATTAGACTTTAACTCATTAATAGCAGCATGCATTGAAACTGGATTTGCGTTATATGTATCGTCAATCAATACATGATTCCCCACCCTCTTAATAAAAAACCTGTCTGATAATTGTAATTGAATACTAGATAGTTTCTCGAGAGCTACATCTATTTTAATGCCAATTTTTTTAGCAATTATGAAAGAAATTAAAGCATTCTTATCATTATGTTTAGCTCCTAGATTTACTTCATTGATTGTATAAATATCCTCTTCCTCATTACTAAATCTTAGGTTATATTTACCTGGATTTTTGACTGGCTCTGAAAATGATCTCCATACCTCTCTATTGTTATTACCATAAATGGTTATGGTTGAATTATTTTGTTTAAAACCATCTAGTGGATATGAGATCTTATTAAAATTAGCTCCATCTATAATTAATCCATTGTGTTTTAAAGCGTTAAAAAGCTTGGTTTTTGTTTTTATAATATTTTCAATAGTTTCAAATATTTCAATATGGCTATTATTAATATTGGTAATAGCAACAATATCAAAATTGAGAAACTCACTGATTAAATTAAAATCACCAAATTTTCTAGCCCCACATTCTAGTATTAAATATTTTGTCTCTTCAGTGAGTCTTAGCACTGTAAAAGGTATTCCAAACTCATTGTTTTCATTCTTATGTGTTATCACCAAATCTTTCTCTCTAAGGATTTGGCCTATCATTTCTTTAACTGTTGTTTTTCCATTACTACCAGTAATAGCAACCGTTTTAGGTTTTATTTTTTGTTGCTGATATTGAGCAAGCATGAGCAATGACAAATAAGTATCATCGACTATTATTGCATCATTAATAGCCGTCTTAATATCAGTAATAACAGCCACAGCGCCTTTATCTATTGCATCCTGACAATAACTGCTTCCATCATATGTGTCGCCCTTTAAGGCTAAAAAAACACTGTCCTTGACTACCTTTCTTGAGTCAACAACAAGTGAAGAAAATGTTGTATTTTGACATGTCAATTTGCCATCAATAATTTGAGCCAACGATTCTAAATCATGAATACCTATTAAATGAAACAATATTATTCCTTTAAATTATTTGGTGCCCCGAAGAGGATTCGAACCTCTGACCCCCGGATTAGGAATCCGATGCTCTATCCTACTGAGCTACCGAGGCATAAAAAAATTATAACATTATCATCATTCTGTATTTTTGCTATTGTGCATTTATGAGTAAAAAAATTCATCAACATCTTTTAAAAGTTAGCAACAAGCATTGCCCTGCTCTGGAAACTATTATTAGACAAAATGGAATTATTAATATTGATATTCCTAAGAATTTAAATATATTTGATTGCTTAGCTCAAACAGTCGTTGAACAGCAATTATCTTACAAAGCAGCAAAAAGTATTTGGGGAAAAATTAAGAATACAGCTGCTAGATTAAACTTAAGCTTGATAGATTATTTTGATGATTTAAATATTGAATTGATTAGAGACAATGGATTATCAAAAAATAAGATAAAAGCTATTTTAGGTGCTAAAAAAGAAATTCAAAGTGGAGCTCTTACATTTAAAATAATTTCTAATATGGATTATCCACTGTATAAAAAAACAATTACTCAGCTTTGGGGTTTCGGAGATTGGTCTGCAGAGATGATTGCTATATTTTATCTTGGTAAAACTAACATATGGTCTGAGAAAGATCTGATCTTAAATCGTGGAATACATGAACTTTGTGATAAATCTGAAATAAATCCTGAGAAGCTCCTAGCTCTGATGGACCCCTATCAATCCTATCTAGCCTTACATTTATGGAAAGATAAAGACTAGAATATAAATAACGTTTTATTACCGGAATAAAGTTTCAGGATTTTTCATTGTTTTAATTTCAATTACATTCTTACTTGGGTCCTCAATAAAGAATGTTTCTTGTTCTCTTGGCTCATCAAAGAATCTTAAATATGGATCATCAAAAAACGTAATTTTTTCATTATTTATTATTCTTTCTTTTAATTGATTGAAGTCCTCTCTTATTAAATGTATACCAAAGTGTGGAACACACACTTCTCCCATATCAACGCTATGCCTCTCTCTGAAGGCCCTATTACTTGAATAATGCAATGTTAATTCATTGCCCCAAAAATTTATATCTTGCCATTTTTTGGTTTCATAATTGCCTGGAGTACAAGCTAGAAAATCACAATAAAAAGATGTAGCTTCCACTAAATTGAAAACTGGTACCGCAAGATGAAATCTATTAGACATATTTTTTTTACTCATTTATTTGATTTTTAGATTGGATCATAGCAGTCTAAAAACTATATTCGAAAGCATAATATATTATATGGATATACTAATTTACTTATGAACAATACATTTAGTCTCTACCCTCCATGCATGCCTTATGATACTGGCTACTATTCAGCTGATGAACATAATATTTACTATGAACAGTGTGGTAACCCTGATGGTAAACCAGCCTTATTTTTACATGGAGGACCAGGTGGTGGTGGTGATGTTAATGTAAGAAGATTTTTTGATCCAAAAATTTATCGTATTATTATTTTTGATCAAAGAGGTTGTGGAAGAAGTAAACCAAATGGCCTGCTAACGAATAATACAACTTGGGATCTTGTCTCTGATATAGAATTATTAAGATTGAAGTTGAATATTGATAAATGGTTAGTATTTGGAGGTTCTTGGGGAAGCACACTTGCATTAGCTTATGCTCAGACTCATCCAAGCTCGGTTAGTGAAATGATTCTAAGAGGTATTTTTTTACTAAGAAAAAAGGAACTTCAGTGGTTTTATCAAGAAGGCGCTAGTAATATTTTTCCTGAAGCTTGGCAAAATTTTATTCAAATAATAGATACTTCTAAGCGTCATAATTTGATGCATGCTTATCATCAGATTTTTAAAGGTGATGATAAGGAATTAAAATTAAAAGCTGCAATTGCTTGGTCACAATGGGAAGCAGCTACAAGTAGCTTATCCTATGAATCTTCTAGAGTAGATGAATTCTCGAATCCTCATTTTGCTCTTGCATTTGCTTTGATTGAAAATCATTATTTTATTAACCATGGTTTCTTTGATAATGAAAACCAACTGATCGATGGTATCCAAAAAATTCGCAACATACCAACAGTCATAGTCCAAGGTCGATATGACATGGTATGTCCAATCGAAACAGCTTGGGAGGTTTCTAAGAATTGGCCTGAAGCATCACTTATTATTGCTCCTTTTTCTGGACATACTGCTTTTGAAAAAGAAATAACCCATGAGCTGATTAAAGCTACCAATGAATTTAGTAAAAGCTAGATCTTCGAAAAAATGAGAGAAGCATTCGTCCCTCCAAAACCAAAGCTATTCGACATTACTGTATTAAGCCCTGCCTCTTCTTCCAATACTTGAACAATTGGAACCCCTTCAGCTGCTGGATCAAGATTCTCAACATTAGCAGATGCAGCAATAAAATCAGAATCTAACATTAAAAGCGAATAGATGGCTTCATGAACTCCTGCAACACCCAATGAATGGCCGGTCAGTGATTTAGTAGAACTTATCTTTGGAACATTATCGCCAAAAACTTCTTTAATGGCTTCCAATTCTTTCGTATCACCAACAGGGGTACTCGTGCCATGAACATTAATATAGTCGATTGATTTAGAATTTTCCATAGCTTGTTGCATGCATCTGACGGCACCTTCACCTGACGGTTGCACCATATCAAATCCATCTGAAGTGGCACCATAACCTACTAATTCACCATAAATATTTGCTCCTCGTGATATGGCATGCTCATACTCTTCCATGACAACAACACCACCACCACCGGATATTACAAACCCATCTCTATTGGCATCAAATGCTCTAGAAGCCTTATCTGGTGTTGCATTATAAATTGTTGATAAAGCTTTCATGCCATCAAAGAATGAAGCGAGTACCCAGTGAACCTCGTCACCTCCACCAGCAAACACTACGTCTTGCTTGCCAAACTGAATAAGCTCAGCAGCATTACCAATACAATGTGCACTAGTAGCACAGGCTGAACTGATGGAATAATTGATACCCTTAATCTTAAAAGCTGTACCTAAAACACCTGAATTGCCACTTGCCATAGAACGAGTAACCAGAAATGGACTAACCTTTCCTTTTTCTCTTAGAGCATCTGCTCCATAAACAACTGTTTCTGGAGATCCACCACCATTACCCATAATCAATCCAGTTCGTATATTACTTACTTGTTCTTCTATCAAGCCAGAGTCTTCAATGGCCTCCTTCATGGCTAAATAATTAAAACCAATGCCATCACTCATAAAACGTTTTAATTTTCTATCAATGCATTCGGCTAAATTTATATCAATAGATCCTGCAACATGACTCTTTAGTCCTTGATCTACAAATTGTTGTCGATGAGAAATACCTGACTTCCCTGTCTTTAAAGATTCTCTAACTTCTTCTTTATTATTACCAATAGAGCTAAGAATACCTAAACCTGTAACAACAACTCTTTTCATGAATTCACCTCTGATAGGTTTTGAAACAATCCGACTCGTAAATCCTCTCCAGAGTAGATAACTTTATCATCGGCCTTTAAGGTTGCATCAGCTATGCCCATAACTAATCGTGAGTTAATAACTCTCTTCATATGCAAATGATAGGTAATCATTTTGGTGCTGGGTGTAACCTGTCCTGTAAACTTTATTTTTCCTCCACCTAAAGCTCTACCTCGTCCTTGCCCACCAATCCAGCCTAAGAAAAAACCAATTAATTGCCACATTGCATCAATACCTAGAGAGCCTGGCATCACCGGATCAGAGTAGAAATGACAGTCAAAGAACCAAGCATCTTTTTTAATATCTAGCTCAGCAATAATCTCACCTTTACCATAATCTCCGCCTTCATCACTGATGTGGGTAATGCGATCAATCATCAACATTGGTGGAAGTGGCAGTCTTGCATTATCAGGACCAAATAATTTCTCTTTGGCGCAATCCAGAAGCTCTTGAAGATTGTATTTATTTTTTCTTTTCATATTTTATATTTTAACAGAACCTTTTATAAATGATGATTTTCTCTAACTTCCATACTGCAGCTGTAACGTCTTAACTTTACCAAACCAAGGAACGCTTACGACAAAGACTTTGTTTAACTCATCCACAGTTTTTTGATCTATTTTCTTACTGCCTTGAAGTTCAATAATAAGTTTTAATAATGTATCTGGATGAGTAACGACTAGAATTATTTTACCTTTATGTTTACTCATAATGATATCAATCAAACCATCTACATCTTGGGCTTCAATAATATTTACAGGTATGTTCAAGCTTCTTGATAGTGGTTCAGCAGTTTCTTGTGTTGCTCTTAAAGGAGTTGCATAAATAGCATCAAGACCAGTAATAATATCAATAGATTGAAGCATCTCTTGAAGCTTATCTGCTCTTTTAACACCCTCTTTATTAAGACCAGAATTAGACTTTAAGTCAGAATTAATCTGAGTATGTGTTGTCAGTAAAACAGTTGTTGTAGCCTGTGACTCAAAGAACCACGAAAGCAATGTCGCAAAACCAATAAAGATAAGAGCAAAAATAATTCGCCTTAATTGTCGCTTCTTTCTTTTGACCTTATATTCATTTATACGATCAATCATCTGAATCCTTATCATCTATAACGGTGTACTCTGCATCAATTATTGTGTCATTTGAATTAGATTGACTCTTCTCTTCTGAATTAAATATATTTTTCTTTTTATAGAAAAAACCTCTGATATAGAAAATAATCACAGCCAGGAGAATCAAGCCAGCAAACGCAATAAAAACAAACCCTCCTAATATAATTGCGAGAACAAACATACCTAAGCCAAAAACAATGCTTACAGCTCTTATAATTAATTCGAATGGCAACATTTAATCAAATAACCTCATTATATTGCATAGTCTACTCTTAAAGATGCTATTAAACTCTATATCAGCTATGTAGGCAACTTCAGATACTCTCAATTTTCTACAAAAATATAAAAATTATAAATATTTCATTGAATGTTCTCTATTTGTTCTCTATTATCTAATGATTAAAAAATTATCAGTGGAAGAAAGATTATGTTAACGCCAAGCGAGAAAAAAACTTTTAAATTTATCCAGCAATACTTTATGGAAAAAGGCTATGCTCCTACCTTGAAAGAGATAGCGCAAGGTATCGGTATCAATTCAAGAGGAGTTGTGCATCGATATTTAAAATCATTAGAATCGTCTCACTTGATCACTATTTTGCCAAATCGAAAACGTGGTATTCATTTAAATCCAGAAGCCAATGAAAACATTCCACTAGTGCCAACAATTCCCCTTTTAGGTCGAATTGCTGCAGGCCATCCTATTGAAGCCATTGAGGGTCGAGATGAGATTAATTTAGCCGATTTCATAATGAATGCAGATAGATTTGCTTTACAAGTTACAGGAGACTCAATGATGGAGGCAGGTATTCTTGATGGTGATACTGTCATAATAAAACATCAAAATACTGCTAATAATGGAGACATTATCGTTGCATTAATTGATGGTATTGAAGCAACCCTAAAGCGACTCAAAAGATTACCAGATGGAATGGTTCTTTTAATGCCTGAAAATAAGTTTATGGAAACCATTGCCTACGAACCGGAACGGGTTCAGATACAAGGAGTAGTTGTTGGACAACTCAGAAGTTATCAGTGATTACTCACCTTGGCCTAGAATAATTGCGTTGGTTGATATGAACTCATTCTTTGCATCCATTGAGCAAATGGATCAGCCAGAGTTATTTGGACGGCCTATTGCGGTTACTAACGGCATTCAGGGCACTTGCATTATTACGTGTTCCTATGAGGCTAGGTATTGGGGAATCAAAACTGGTATGCGCCTTAAAGAAGCACGCAAACTTTGTCCAGAATTAATTCAAAGGCCTTCTAGGCCAAAACGTTATGCTGAAATCTCTACAAAAATAATGCAAGGTTTAAATAAAGTAACTCCTGATATAGAGGTCTACTCAGTTGATGAAGCATTTCTTGATATGACTCGTTGCCAAAAAATTATGGGCTCACCTGAGAAACTGGCTCAACAAATAAAAGAATTGGTTTTTGAACTATCGGGTCTACCCTGTTCCATTGGCATCAGCGGTGATAAAACAACTGCAAAGTATGCTGCTAAACAAAACAAACCCAATGGCATAACTGTAGTGCATCCAAGCAAATCAGAAAGCACTCTCCATGATGTCCCAGTTACTGAGTTATGTGGTATTGCAAAAGGTATTGGTGGCTTCTTACAATCTTATGGAGTCTATACTTGTGGTGATATGAAAAATATTCCTATTAGTTTACTGGGTAAACATTTTGGTCATCCAGGACGACGTATCTGGCTTATGGCCCAAGGTAAAGATCCAGAAAAAATACACACTCATATTGCTGAACCTAAATCTATTGGACATGGCAAAGTAATGCCGCCTAATACTAAAGATATTCAAACTATCAAAACATACTTGCAACATATGAGTGAAAAAGTTGGATCCCGACTTAGAAGACACAATCTAAAAGCATCTAAATTTTATATAGGTTTTCGCTCTAAATATGGCTGGCTTGGTCAAAAAATGCACAGTCAATATCCAACGGATGATGGAATATGCATCATGAAATTAGGCCAATTATTGATTCATCAACAATGGCATGGTGAAGGGATTAGTCAAATCCAAGTAACAGCAATAAAACCAAGTAAAGCCAATCAACAAATTAATTTTTTTGAGAATCAAGAAAAGAAGAATCATTCCAATAAGAAAAATAAAGTCCTAGACTGCATCAATGAACGATATGGGGATCTAACAATAGCTCCCAGTAATCTAATACATCGATCAAGTATGCCTGATGTCATTGCCCCAGCTTGGAAACCAAGCGGTCATAGGAGAACAATATAATGTGTGGAGGTGTGTCTTATAATCACAATGGGGATCATATGAGAGTCTACTTTCCTAATCCAAAAGCAAAACTCCCAGTGATGGCAAAGGACGATCAAACAAAACTAATTCTTTGGGGAAGAAGAAAAGGACAGTCAGGAAGATTACCCTTAGGTGGATGGGCAAGATTAGATTCAATACATTCAGGTGTTTGGGATAGATGGTTTCCTAAACCAGTTAAGATACCAGTTCTTAGTTTTATGGAAAAAGATCATGAAGGAAAGAGTCACTGGTTTGATCTGATACGAGGACAATGGATTCAAGGATTGATTGCCGTAGAGAATCAAGAACAAAGGTTATATGTGGTGACCATTGAGCCAGAATTAGAATTCAGTGTTCACGATCGATGGCCAAGAGTAATGAGTGGGTAGATCCTATATATTTGTTAAAGATTAAAATCTTGTTTAGGATGCTTTGAATGAAAAGATTTTTATTACTTACCCTAAGTGTTACATTCACCTTGATTGTGATTGGTACACTGATCTTTGGTCCTAGCTTTGTTGATAATCAAATAAACCAAATCTCTCCCCACCCTCCTTTTGAGGTATCAGAAAAAGCACAAAAGCTTCATAAAGATTTACTGATTGGTGATTGGCATGCTGATAGCACTTTATGGAATCGTGTTCTATCCAATCAGTATGATTATGGTCATGTTGATATTCCTCGTTTACAGAAAGGTAATGTAGCACTCCAAATGTTTACCTCTGTCTCTAAATCGCCCAGAGGACAGAATTATAAAAGTAATGAAACTTCTACCAATGACAACATCACATCATTAGTTATATTACAACGATGGCCAATAAAAACTTGGAGCAGTCTAACGGAGAGAGTCATTTATCAAGCAAGCAAGATTCATACACTTGCAAAACAAGACAGTCAGAATTTTATGTTAATTTTATCCCAATCAGACCTTACTGAATTCATAAAGAAAAGAAACTTCAATTCGGATTTAATTGGTGGCTTACTTGGTACAGAAGGATCTCATGCTTTAGATGGTGATCTAAAAAATATTGAACGTCTCTTTAATGAAGGTTTTCGAATGATGAGCTTGCAGCACTTCTTTGACAATAAACTTGGTGGATCGCTTCATGGTACATCCGGGAAAGGTCTAACAATATTCGGTCAAGAAGCCATAAAAGAAATGCTTCGTCTTGGGATTATGATTGATGTATCGCATTCCTCGGAGAACGTAGTACAAGATGTTCTAGACCTCAGTCATGAACCAATATTAGTGAGTCATACAGGGTTTTATGGTCACTGTCCTTCCGCTAGAAATATCAGTGATTCATTAATGAAAGAGATTGCAAAAAAAGGTGGGTTGGTTGCAATAGGATTCTGGAAAGCAGCCGTTTGTGACAATACACCTAAATCTGTAGCAGAAGCAATTCAATATGGAATAGAATTAATAGGAGCGAAGCATGTTGCTTTAGGTTCTGATTTTGATGGTGCAGTTTTACCTGGTTTTGACAGCTCAGAACTGATCGCTATCACTCATGAATTATTGGAAGCTGGTGTAGAGGAATCTGATATTCGTCTGGTGATGGGAGAAAATATGTTGAATTATCTAAAGAAGAATCTAGCTAATTAAAAATTATTACTCTCGGTAAGTTTCTGTCTGCCAAGATACAATGGTTTTAAAATGATGTTAAAAAAGATGCTGCATTGCCACCTGAAACTTCAGCTTTTCTTGCTGCAATAAGGTATCCACTGCCTTCAGGTGAAAACTCATCATGATTTCCATAAATCCTGCTTACTCTATTCTTATGAAATATTTTTATTTGCGAAGAGAAAGGAACGACAGTTTCAGCATTATTACCAAAGAGTTCCCGATGTTTCTGTGGTAGTAGATACCAAGGAATCGTCATATTATCGTGATGAGCATTATGAAAACCAAAGTTTAAGGTGAGCCAGTTTAATGCTTCTACATGAAGAGAATGAGGATTACTGTATGTATGAGTTTGTTCCCACTCATACTCGCCTTGTCTTAGTGGTTTTTCATTACTAAAAAGAGTTAGATTATAAGGATAATCGTGTTGGATAGAGTCCATAAAACGAAGCACAGTCATTAATAAGATATAAGAGAAAGTATAAAAAAGTGCAACTTTTGGAAAAAAGGCAATCAAGCATCCAAAAATAGAAAATCTTATTGCGATGACTGCAATATTTCTAAATCGCTGATTTCTTCTCTCTGGGATAATAAATGAAGAAAATGTCATAATAAAATGCATGATAAATTCATGAGCAGGGATATAGAACCATTCCAATATTTTAGTGACTAAAAATATTTTCGGATTTTTTTCAAAAAAGGATTCGTAGTCAAACCAGACAACATCATCAACATCCACATGATGCCTAAAGTGCTTATGTTGAATATCTTTGTATGTTCCGTATGAGGAGCCACAGATCCAACTGAATAATTCACCCACATAGTTATTGAATCTAATTTTTTTAAACACTAAATTATGTGAACATTCATGAACTAAATAAGCTGCAATTATCATTGCATGTCCTAAAAGAAAGGCGGAGATGATATTAATGCCAATGTTCGTACTAAATAGACCTAAGAAACCTGTAACATAACCCCCGATTGAATAGAGCATTGCTCCTCCGTTATAGGTAATTCCTTGTGACTCTTTGAAAATATTTTCCATAGCTAAATCTTAAAAAAATCTGTAATTGTTATTAATTTCTTCTACTATTTTCTTTTCTCCAATCTTCAGGATCTAGAAAGTTTCCACTCCATATCCCTACTCTATTGGTCATTGCTTCAACCATCTCATTTTCATAACGTCTTGAATATTTTAAATAAGCAATAGCCATACCTGATTTTACCATTTCAGATTGCAAATCAACTCCATTGGCATAACAAATACTAAGAGTTCGGTCATACTTATCTCTTCCTTCATCTGTACATTGAACTTCCTGATTATTAATGAGTTCTTTAAGTTTAGTAGTCGCTTTTTTACCACAGGCCCAGATTTTGCCATTAGGTCTTTGACAGTATTGTGTTTGTCCATAAAAATGACTTTCAGGAGCATCAATACCACTGAACCTAATTTTCGTGCCATTAATAGTAATTGTATCGCCATCAATCACCTTTGCTTTTCCAGTTAGATTTATAATTGGCGATTGATCTTTTCGGTTAAGATATTTTTCATCCAAGGTAGTATCTCCATATCCGTATATATAGTCATTGCCACCCATAGGAATAGAGTCTGATTGAATTGGCGATTGATTGGGCATTTGCTCATTGCTTTGTTCTCTTTCACCCTCCCCTCCGTTTTGACTTTGACTGAGGGGTGAAACAATCAAACAAAAGATTGCGATGAAAAGAATTTTATTTCTATTATTTTTTAACATAGTTAGTAGGTCCTCTTAGTTAGCGTTCTAGCAATAGATTGAGAAATACGTTTTGGTATAGTTTTTGCTAGAACTGCAAAAGCTTCGCCTACACCTGACGATGTGCCTGTAATTAAAACTGTTCTATTAGCCTGTTCTGACACCTTTTACCCTCTAGTAATGTTATATCCTAATAATGCTAAAAAAACACCAATTATGACTTGTGAGGCAATATAGAGTGATAGTTTAATTACCTCTCCGTTCTGAATAAATAACTGGGCTTCATAAGCAAATGCTGAGAATGTCGTATAACCGCCCAAGAGTCCAATTGTAACAAATAAATAAAAATTACTAGGTTCAGATATTTTACTAGAGAGATACCCAGTAAAAATACCGATGCATAAGCAACCAATGATATTCACTAAGATTGTACCAAGAGGAAATACTGATACCGGTATGATTTTTTCAACTAAGGCATTGGTGATAAAACGAAGAGAGGTTCCAAAGAATCCACCTACACCGACTAATAAGCTTAACTTTAATACTTCCATATTGAACTCAATAAATATTTAGATCTGAACCCAAAGACACCTTACCATTATAACGTTCTGTTATTTCACCTAATAGCTCATCCTCGCTAGCACCCCAAAATAAAATGTGATTTAGAATTAGTAGCTCCGGCTGTGCCTGATTTGCAATTGAAGCTAATTCAACCGTGGATGTATGATGGGTTGAATGATACTCCTGCCAAATCTCACTTCTTCGATTGAAGCCATCCTGTGAATATACTTCATGCACTAAAATATCTACATTCTTACTTGCTTCTATGAGTTTTTTACTTGGTCTTGTGTCTCCAGAGACAACAATGGTTTTATCGGCTGTTTCAAATTTATAACCAAAAGCATTATCCCAAGTACCATGGTTTATCTTAAATGCTGAAACTTTAATCAATTCATCCTGATAGATTAATCCCTCATCTATTTCAGTAACATCAACTTTCCATCCTTCGTTATTAGCAGGTTCCAATCCATCAATTCTATAATTTATATCAGCATCGTATGCTTGCAAAATATTATCAGTCATTCTCTGAAGGCCTTTAGGACCGAAAACCTTTAATGGTTGTTCTCTTTCAAGCACCCAAGGTGTAAGAATAAGATCAGGATATCCTGCAGTATGATCGGAGTGCAGATGAGTTAAGAATGCTGTTCTAAGATTACTAGGTTTGAGCGGTTCCAGCATACCATCAAATTTCCTAGAAGCTTTTGCTGCTTGTCTTACGATCCCAGGTCCAAAGTCAACAAGATATGATTGCTGTCCAACAACAATTGCTAGAGCAGGACCAGATCTCTCAGGATCTGCATTGGGTGTTCCTGTTCCTAGTAAAATTAATTGGGTATTCTGACTCTCAGATGAAAAGATATTAACGCTAGTAAAGATTAGTAATAGGTGAAAGAAAGCAAAGCCTATGTATTTTATCTTTATCATTGATCTACATCTTCTTTAAATTCATTCATTTTTTTCTTTAATTTTTTACGATCGTATTTGATTTTATTTTTATGTTGTTTAGTTAATCCATGGTGCGGTGTTTTTTTTCTGGTTATTGGTTTTTTATCTTCATTACTCATAAGCATCATTCCATGGCTGTTATCCATTCCCTGATTAAATCAATGCCTTCTTGATGGGCTATTGCTCGTCCTGACTCTGGCATCATAATATCGGGTTCATCTGAAATCATTCTATAAAGTAGTATGGACTGATCTGGGTTGCCAGGTACTATCGAATATTTAAAATTTCCTGCTCCTCTGCCAGCTGCAACTGGGGGTTTAAAGATACCAATGCTTTTTTTATTGCTCTCATTCAAATTAAGATATAGGCCAGTGGTATTGGCAGAGCCAGTCTTAGAATGACAATGACCGCAATTAATATCCAAATAAGCCCTTGCTCTTTTATCCAAAGATTCATTTGAATTGGTGAAATCAGCAACAGCGGGAATGTCTTCATGATTTTCTGCTGTTAGGTTCATTGTTTCCCATTTTAATAACTGATTCATAGGTCCATCTGAATAATGGACCATACGATTAAGATTTCTTGGTTTGGGTCCAATTGGGACGAGAGAATCATTTTTTAAATGACACTCTTTGCATTGATTTTTATTCGGTACACGATATCTAATATTTATCGGCATACCAGATTCATCGAAGTATTCTGTGAGTATGGTTTTACCAGCTATATTTAAAAAGGCTTCATCCTGATCTTCATTCCATACATAAGTTACTGCATCCCATCCATTTTTTTTATTCAAGAGCAGTCTGGTTTCTATTAATTGCTTCTCAGAATTATTTACATTCATTTTTTTATATGAAAATGTCTTTATCAAAACCGATCCAATAGGAAACTTAAAAACATCATTATTTTGATATTCTGCTGTCCGACCTTGAGGAACATACACAAATCTATTCTTGTTTGCATAATCTGAAAATAATGGAGTGATTAAACTGTATGATAATACATCTACTTCCGGTATTTGTTTAGCTTGATCACTAAAAAATCCAAACTCAGATAATGTGTTTGGGTAATCATCTGACAAGATTGCTTCTTCATTAACAGAAGCATAAATATTGCAAGAGAGAAACAAGAAAACTATACAAATTTTAGTAGCAACTTTTTTAGTCATTGTATCTAGAGGGCAGATCAATTGTTACAGCATCAAGAGGCTTTATATTGCCTCTAAAATCAATAGAATCTCTAGTCACAGGATTCGGTATTGATAACATGTATTGAATTGGTTTAATGGCCATAAAGGATGAATCAACATTATCCATTAATACGAGCCTATCCTCATTGGGTTGTCCAAAGATCATTTGGGATAATGGAAGCACGCCATCCCAAAATATATCAGGCATAGTTTGTTTGGCTAAACCTTTAACTATTGCTGCGATCTCTTTATCCATATCGGGGTTGAATCCAGAATTACTCAATCTATTATCGTGCACCTGTATGCCTCTAGGATGAGGGTAATAATCAGTTGCATTTATGGCTTCTTCATAAGAATAGCTAACGATCGCAATATTCATAGTTCCATTACCAGAAATATCATTATCAAATATTTCAACATCAGAATTTGCCATAATAATAATCCCAGTACCCCTTGGAACCTCGCCTACAATATTCCCTTCGGGAGCAAAGTTATCCGTATCATTATCAAGGATTTGATTATTAAATACTCTAACGTGATGACCGCCCTGCTGAGGCAAATCAGGTAAATCAAAAACTAAAATTCCACCTGTATTATGTTGAGCTATATTGTTGTATACATCAGCATAATATGAATTTTCAATCTCAATACCAGCAACATTAAATTCTGCTCTACTATTGCGAACTATGATGTTCTCAGATTGACCGACATAGATCCCTGCATCCGATGCACCAATCGCTATGCATCCATCGATTAAAACATCTTTCGATTGAACGGGATAAAGACCATAAGCACCATTAGAACTCTTCGGACCTCCAGTCCATTCTGTTCTAAGATTGATAAAATAAATACCATCCGAGCCAATGGCTTTTATTGCATCACCTTTAGTATTAATAATTGCAAAATCTTTTAGCATCACTTCATTAGAAGTAACCAATAGACCTTGGGCACCTGTCATCTGATTTGTGAAATCCAATATTGTATTTTCATGGCCTTCACCCGATAGAATAATATTATCAATATCAAGAGACAATCCATCTTCAATAGAATATGTTCCAGAAGTTAGGTGCACTTCATCACCAGGGTTAGCCAATATAAGAGCTTCTTGTATTCTCTCTTGTGCATTATCGGAAGGTGGAACAATGATGACGTCAGCCAAAACATCAAAAGAAAAGATAAAAGTAATAATAATTAGTATTCTCATAATCAAATACTATCAAAGAAATGGATCAGAATAATTGGAAAATACTCTAATGGCGGAGAGGGAGGGATTCGAACCCCCGGAAGGTTTAACCCTTCAACGGTTTTCAAGACCGCCGCATTCGACCGCTCTGCCACCTCTCCTTGTTCCTTAGAATCTGTATTCTATAGAGTCTCCGGATGATTTCAAAGATTTATCCAATTTTGTCTAAATACCTCTATGGTAGTACTTTGTTAGATGGTCTATATTTAACTTTCTTCTCTTAAACCTACCTTTCAGTAATTGGTCTGTTCTTCATCTCTTGCATGTATTGAGAATAAGCGTTAGCGGTTTTAATCCATGGTTGATCGTTGTCAAAAAAACCAGGTTCATTTTTATCTATATAGGCAAGCACTAAAGGAGAAACATCAGATAGAGACTTAATCTTATTTCCTTGCAAGCTCCAATAATTAAAACCAGGTTTTTTTCCCATTCGTAGAAAAGGATACCAAGGACTAATCTCGCTAAAGAATTGAAGACTATGCACATTACTGGTTTGCTGATCTTCAATATCAGAAAGTTTTCCTCTGTATCCAAAAATATAACGGAAATTTATAACTTTACCAGTTGACCCTAATGGCCATTTTTCAGGATCAAGTCTATTGGGCATTTGCAATCCTTGAGAATTAGATATCCAAAGTTGGTCACCAGATTGTCTCCAGTCTAATACTTCTGGTTTGACAAAAAAGTCATAAGGGCCAGCTCTGGGTTGAAGTACTTTAATCACCTCATTAGTAAATGGATTTTTGAATTCTTCTAGGGGTACACCAGTAATTAAATCTGAGAAACATCCAATATCAAACATTCTGTATCGATAGCTATTATTTTTAATGGGTTGCCATACAAATTTCATAACTCCTGAATAATTAAATAAAGGATATGATTCTTCTGATGCCATACCATATATGGTGCCATCATAGAAATAATGCACTGTTTCTTGCTTTAGACTTCCTGCTAATTTTGAAAAAGCATTAACATTATCCATTGGATTACTTAAATCAATAGAACTATGAATATTGATTTTAGCATTTGTTGAGTCAAGCATCCCAAAGCCTGCTATAGCTGCTGTACTATGGAGCAAACTTCGTCTTGATAATCTCATTTAACTGCAATAATGCCGAGTAGTAGTTTTTTCATTTAGTTCTTCTGAAGTGTTTCTGGGTTGTGTGTAAAACTTAGGATATCTTCATCTATTGGTGACCATGGGTGTGCTGATGAACTGTAAAAATTTGAATCTATCTTCAACCATGAAGAATCATGTAAGCTACCTGCTTTTACAAATTTCACTTCCGGAATTTCATTGATAAAACTCAACACAGGTGATCCGCATTCCGCACAGAATCCTCTGCTCATATTTCTCCCGCTTGCAGTTGATGCTATATGATATTTCAACTCTCCTTTCATCACTATGGCCTGAGTAGGTAACATTAAAATAGTGGCTTTTCCGCTGCCTGTGGATTTTTGGCAATCCAGACAATGACAATGATGTGAAGAGATTAGATTGGACTTATCAAATTCATATTTTATGGTTCCACATAGGCAACCACCTGATTCAAATTCATCACTCATTTCTAATTCCTTTTTCATATAGTTTTCCTTTTTGAATCTATTGGAAGTACTTTGCTGCTATTGCTATAAATACACATATTGCAAACGCTATAGGGAAGGCATTCTTATTCATTACTTATTGGGTTTTACTTTTATTGTTCCAATGCGATGGATTGCACTTTCTTTTCTGCTTGTATCATCTTTGATTCCGTTTCCATACCAGTATTCAGCTATTAATTTACCTTCACTATCAAAGCTTTTCCATGTACTGATTGGTTTGCCATTCCTATATTTTTCTTTTTGTTGCAGTTGTCCATTATCGTAATAATATTGCCATAACCCTGATTTCTTCCTATCTGTTACTTTCCCAGTTAGTCTTACCTGTCCATTTGGATGGTAACTGACGAAAAGACCATCAGGAGGTAAATCGTCATCTGCTGCCCAACTATTAAAGCTAAAGAGAAGTGCTGATATGAGGATGAGTTTTATCATTTAGACTCCATCAACAATTTTGCAAGCATAAGTAGTTGTCTTAGTATCTGAGTCATTATTGCTTTGCCAAGAATCAGTCTCTGTAAAAACTAAGTTAATTCTATAAAATCTTAACCATTTATAAGATGAGTCAGTTGTGCTTTTCCAACTAATAGAATCATCACTCCAACTTGTGCCATACTCATCTAAAGTTACTCCATTCCAAACAAATTTCTTTTTTAGCTCATTAATTACAAGAGTATTATTATTGACATCATACCGCTCTGAATAGCACGTTGTTTTATACCCATTATTCTCTCTAGCATCATTTGTGAAAACACAATCACAGATAAGTCTGGTGTCATTAATTTGGTCACATCCAGTTAGGAGTAATAC
>CALMWC010000004.1 GCA_937801655.1 uncultured Gammaproteobacteria bacterium | reverse complement strand
TATTATAGCCAAGGTATATATACTAATAATTTTTTAGTCATTGATGCCCGTATTGTTTCAGTGGCGCGCCCGAGAGGACTCGAACCTCTAACCCTCAGCTTAGAAGGCTGATGCTCTATCCAGTTGAGCTACGGGCGCTAATGAATTACTTTTGATGATTATAAAGGTTAAATAATCTTATTCACTAATTTTTTTTAAAAAACTAAACTGCCAAAATTACTTAATCTCCTGGATATTCTCTAGTGACAATGGTGTCAAACATATTTAAGCTTCTGCAATCAATTAATTGACCTAATTGTTCCATGAAATCATTGCCTTTTCCTTGATCAGACCATTCACTCATATCATTCCCATAGATTTGATAACTGCCCCAAAAATTTAAATAGTAGAAGTCAAATTCAGATTTCGTTGTCTGTTCAATATTCGGTTGCATAATGAGTTGACCAAAACGTTTTTCAGTGTACCCATTACCATCTTGTATTGCATTAACACTAACTGAGTGATCAACTACATCACTCATTGATACATTTTCTTTAAGATTACAACCTTGCACTTCAGTGACTGCAGATTTAGCATTAAAAGTGGTTATCAAAAGGACAGAAAATAAAGTTACCATTACTTTTGTTTTCATATATTTCTCCTTATTTAATTATTTAATATCGATACTTATAGTATCGATATTAAATTAATAACAAATATTTGTATTTTTTACAAATGTATTAAAATTTTCGATGCAAATGTAAAAAAGATCCAATCTTTATGTGCAGATGTATCTTTTGTTTATAAGGAATAGAAATAACTAAATCATGGTCGGGGCAGAGGGATTCGAACCCCCGACCCTCTGCTCCCAAAGCAGATGCGCTACCAGGCTGCGCTATGCCCCGATTTGATTTATGAGTTTCAAGCTTGGCTATTATACTGATATTTAAAAAAATCAGTTATCTTTAAAAGATATTTATATTATATAGTTAGTAAAATGTATTTTAAATTAAAAACTCATATGGAAAAAGAAGTTTAAAATGAATGAACTAAAGAAGAGAAATACTCATCAGAAACCTCAAAGTAAAGGTCAGAAGTTACTTATTCAATCTTTAACAATATTGATCATATTTATTCTTTTTTTCACTTTCTTTGTTTGGAAGTAAAAAACTAGCTAGTTTTCTAATTAATTAAAAAAGATCAAATGCCTTTTAAAAAAGTTTGATCTTCTCTAAAAATACATACTTGTCTGATATGATGTATTACCTTTTTTAGGATAGATAATGACTGCAAAAATAATAGATGGGAAAAAAATAGCTCAAGAAACTATTTCTGAAATTAAGAAAAGTATTGCTAAAAATATTAATGAGGGAATAAATCCTCCTGGTTTAGCAGTTGTAATAGTTGGAGATAATCCAGCCTCTGCAATTTATGTAAGAAATAAAAGAATTGCCTGTAAAGAAGCTGGGATAAAATCATTCAATCATGATTTGCCTGAAGATATATCTGAAAAAGAATTAATAGAACTAATTGAGTCACTCAATAATAATTCTGAAGTTCATGGAATCCTGGTTCAACTCCCTCTTCCAGATCATATAAGTGAAACAAAAATTATAGAATCCATAGATCCGATTAAAGATGTTGATGGTTTTCATCCATACACCATAGGAAGATTGATGCAAAGAATACCAGTCTTAAGACCTTGCACATCGATAGGTGTAATTACTATGCTTGATGCCATTGGTATTGATCCAATGGGAAAACATGCTGTCATAGTGGGTGCATCTAATTTGGTAGGACGACCTCTTGCTCTAGAGTTATTACTAAGAGGAGCCACCACAACGGTATGTCATAAATTTACTAAAGATTTAGAAAGTTTTGTTCATCAGGCGGATATCCTAGCAGTTGCTGTTGGTAAGATAGGGATCATACCGGGTAGTTGGATTAAGAAAGACGCTGTAGTTTTTGATATTGGTATCAATCGTGATGAAAATGGCAAAGTTACTGGCGATGTCGATTTTGAAACTGCAAAAGAGCAAGCTTCATGGATCTCACCTGTGCCGGGTGGTGTTGGGCCAATGACAGTGGCAATGCTTTTAAAAAATACTCTTATTGCATCGAGCATGAACATAAGTGATGAAAAAAAAGAAAGGAAGATTTCATCCGATAAGTGGATTAATATTTAATTAAAAAGTTAAAAAAATGAAAAAATATCTAAAAAAATCAATATTAATAACATTTGCATTTTTATTAATAATCAATCAAAACATTGCATCAGAGAATTATCCTCAAATTAAAATAGTGACTACATCAGGATCATTCACAATTGAACTTGATAGAAATAGAGCTCCACTTACAGTTGAAAATTTTCTTCGTTACATTGAAGATGATTTTTTTGAGAACACTGTTTTCCATAGAGTCATCCAAGGCTTTGTTATTCAAGGTGGTGGCTTCACACCAGACCTGGAGTCAAAAGAAACCTACCCTAACATTATCAATGAATCTGGTAATGGTCTCAGCAATAGAAGAATGACAATAGCGATGGCAAGAGAAACAGACCCTCATACAGCAAGCTCTCAGTTTTATATTAACTTGGTTGATAATTTTACATTAGACCCTATGGCTACCAGATGGGGTTATGCAGTCTTTGGTGAAGTCATTGAAGGGTTTAATGTAATCGATTCGATTGCTGGTAGTGCAACTCAATTGAAAAATGGCATGCAAGATGTTCCAGTCTCTCCAGTGATTGTTTTAGAGGCTTCTCGTATCAATTAATTGATACTCTGAGTTTGAGAAGGTAATAAATGAACAAAATTTTTATCTCTGATCTTCATCTTAATGATGATCAACCTCATATTATATTTATGTTTAAGTCCTATCTGGAGAGCCTTATAAAAAAAAATAAAGATGATATTGAGCTCTACATCATTGGTGATTTATTTGAATCCTGGGTTGGAGATGATCATGAAACACCCTTAAATAAAGACATCAAGAGTGCACTTTTACAACTTACAACTAATAATATAAAAACTTATTTCCTATATGGCAACCGTGACTTCTTAATTGGAAATAAATTTTTAGAAGAGACTGGTGTGGTACTCATTTCTGATCCAGATGTTTTTACTTATAAGAATAAAAAAGTTCTGATCTCTCATGGAGATGAGTTCTGCACTGATGATATTGAGTATCAAATGTTTAGAAAAATTGTGAGAAATAAAGATTGGCAAAAGGATTTTTTAGGTTTTCCTATAAGTAAAAGATTAAAAATTGCAGGAGAAGCCAAAGATGCCAGTCAAAATTCCAAAGAAAAAAAATCAATGAATATAATGGATGTCAATCAAGCAGCTATAGAAAAAGCTATCAATATCCATCAAGTCGATTTAATTATCCATGGCCATACTCACAGACCTGCCAAACATATCATTGAGAGCAATAATCATTATTGCGAACGTTTCGTTCTTGGTGACTGGACGGATGATTGTGCAATTATCTTAGATTGGTCTAATGAAGATCCAGTTTTAATTGATCTTACTAATTAACAGAGATTGAAGGATCATTAATTTCAATTTGCTTTCTTAACTGCTCAGAATCTCTAATCGCATCATCGCTTCTCTTTGACTCAATTGCTTTCAGATATTTCTGACTAATGTCATTGGTTACATACTCTCCTGAAAAACATGAAGTATCAAAACCTTGAACACTGGTTTCATCAAATTTTACAGCCTCAATTAGATCATCTAGAGTTTGATAAATTAACCAATCTGCACCAATAAAAGCAGCTAATTCTTTTTCACTCTTTCCACTTGCAATCAATTCACTCGATGCTGGCATATCAATACCATAAACATTGGGATATTTTACTGGGGGTGCTGCGGATGCAAAAAATACTTTTTTCGCTCCAGTGCTCCTTGTCATCTCTATAATTCGCTTCGATGTTGTACCTCTCACTATCGAATCGTCGATAAGTAGTACATTTTTATCTTTTAATTCAAGTTCTATTGGATTGAGTTTCTGTCTAACTGATTTCTTCCTTTTCTCTTGTCCAGGCATAATAAACGTTCTGCCAATGTATCTATTCTTAATAAAACCTTCTCTGTATTTAACCCCAAGATGATGTGCTACTTGGAGTGCACTTGTTCTACTGGTATCAGGAATGGGGATCACTACGTCAACTTCATGATGCAAACCTTTCTCTATAATACTTTGAGCTAAAAATTCTCCCATCTTTAGTCTTGACTTATATACTGACATCCCATCGATGATAGAATCAGGTCTCGCAAAATAAACAAACTCAAAAATACATGGAGTATAACTCTTCGGCTCAACGCATTGCTTTGAATAAAATTTACCTTCAGAATCAATAAATATAGCCTCGCCTGGTAAAACATCTCTCAACAAAGAAAAACCTACTACATCAAGAGCAACGCTTTCAGAAGCCACCATGTACTCTTTACCTTGATTCGATTCACGGACGCCAATAACAAGGGGCCTAATAGCATTAGGGTCTCTAAAGGCAACCAATCCATGATTTAATATCATTGCTACTACAGCGTATCCACCCGAGCACCTATTAAAAACTTTCTCAGTTGCATCAAATATTGATTGAGGTGTCACCTCATCAATGTCCTGGATTTGTAGCTCGTGTGCAAAAAGATTAAGTAGCGCTTCAGTATCAGATTCTGTATTTAAATGTCTCTTATCAACTTTTTTAAGATGATCTCTTAACTCATTGGTATTAACCAAGTTACCATTGTGTGCTAGGGATATTCCAAATGGAGTGTTGACATAGAAAGGTTGAGCTTCTGTCGAACTTAAAGAGCCAGCTGTAGGATATCTAACATGACCAATTCCAATATTACCTCTGAGCGTAGCCATATCTTCTTGTGAAAAAACATCGCTGACCAGACCATTACTTTTTCTTAAACACAAGACCCCATTATCATCAGTCATGATCCCGGATGAGTCCTGTCCTCTATGCTGTAAAACAGTTAAAGCATCATAAATTTCCTGATTAACAGGATGGTTAGCTATAATTCCAACTAATCCACACATTTAAATTACTTCCCATTCATAATTCAAAGTTATAATGTCATATTAACCATACTGTTCAATAAAAATATTATTAAAGAAATCAGAAATATTTTCTGCAAATTCCAATAACATTGCATTCTGAACCCAAGCTTCATTGTATTGCCCGCTGTCTTCAAGAACTAAAATGAGGATTGCAATTAAAATAAGTCCTCTGAGAAGACCAAATACTAAGCCAAAAAATATATTGCCCGCAAATTTCCAACTTATTTTAGAACAAAGTTTATTTATATAAGCACCAAAGAGTAAGACAATCACTAAGATAATAAGTCTTGATAACCAAATTCTTGAAGCTTCCGTTGTAATTGTAGAAACAAAATAAATCTCAAGTTGAGAATCAAAACTGAAGGTAGCCCAAAAAGCTATTATCCATGTTAGTAGAGATAATATTTCTTTAATAAATCCTCTATAAAGACCAATGATTAAAGAAATAATTAGAATTCCTATAAAAATAAAATCCAACATTGCGATGGATTGATCGGAACCAAAAAAATTGAGAGGTATATAAAAGTTTGGAATAACAAAATGATTGATCATTGCTGACTGAGTTTTAATACCTGATAACTGTAATTATTTTTTTCCAATCTTTTGATTGTACTTTTCATTTTATCATTTTCATTCTTTTGTAAAATTCTGACTCTATATATAATAGTATTCTCTACTTTTCTTTCACTGATAAGAACTTTCATTCTTATTTTTTCGAGTTCTTTTGCAAGTTTCAGTGCCTCTTCATAATTATTATATGCGGCTATCTGAATTGTCCAGTTGGGATTGAATTGTTCCTTTTTAAAATCATCTTGAGTAATGATATTCGTTTGCTTCTCTATGTATTGATTGAGATTTTCCATTCCCCCGCCCTGCAATAAGTTAAGCAAGAGCATTACAATAATTATTGCTAGAGTTATAAAACCAATTAATTTTTCTTTCATATTTTTATTGAACTGAGTCAAACCAACTTATTGCTGGACCTACTAATTCGAAGGAGCCAGTAACAATTGCTATATCATCCTTCGATGCAATTCCTTTAACATAATTAAAAGCTTTTTTAGGATCAGTCATAACAGTAACATTAGACAAACCAAATGTAACCAGTTTCTCGGATAATTCATGGGATGTTAATGATCTTTCTGTGTCCATCTTGCAGACAATCCATTCTGAGATAACATCTGAAAAAACATCAATGAAACCAGAAATATCCTTGTCTTTCATCATACTGATGATCATATATTTAGTCCCTGTTTTAGGCAGTAATTCCAGTCGCTTAAATAGATTCATGGCTGCTTCTGGATTATGAGCAACATCTAAAATCCATGTTAATTTCTTCTCTATTTTCTCAAATCTACCAGGTAAGTAGAAATTCTTCAAAATAAGATTAAGTTCACTCCCAGTAGGTAAAAGATTTTCATCTTGCAACTCTATGGCGGTCAAAGCTGTGGCTAAATTTTGATACTCAGCAGGACCCCATGTTTTAGGAGTATTGATATTATCAATACTATTGAATATACCATGCCAGGTTGATCCTTCATTTTTATTAACAAGTGAAAAATCAACACTGCCTATAAATAAATCAGAATCATTAATATTGGCAATTTTTCTAATTATTTTCTCCATGGAGTCATCCCCATAAATGACAGGTATTGATGGTTTAATTATTCCTGCTTTCTCTTTAGCAATTTCTTCTAAGGTGTTCCCTAGCCATTCTTGGTGATCTAATGCAATATTAGTAATAATAGACATTGTGGGTTCTAGAACATTCGTAGCATCCAGTCGGCCACCCAACCCAACCTCTATTACCCATGCATCGCATTTAGCTTGGGTTAATGTTAAAAAAGCTGCCAATGTTCCAAATTCAAAATAAGTAAGAGGCACGTCACCCCTGACTGACTCTATGGTTTTAAATGCTTTAATTAAATCGGAATCTTTTACCATTTCTTTATTGATGGCAATTCTTTCGTTATAGCTCATTAAATGTGGAGAAGTATAGGATCCAACTTTTAAATTTCTATTGATGAGAAGATCTTCAATAAAGGCAACAGTTGTTCCCTTTCCATTGGTTCCTGCAATTAAGAATTTCTTATCTTTGGGAGGTAATATATCTAATTTTTTATATACCTTTTCTATTCGAGAAAGATCAAGATCAATAGAATTAGGATTCAAAGTTTCTTGATATTCTAACCATTCATGGAGTCCCCAGCTTTCCATTTAAGATTCCTTTTTATTGATGCTAATCCTCTTGAATTTCTTGTTGAGTCAAAGTAGAGATCAACTGAGAAATAGTATTTCTCATTTCTCTACGATCAACAATCATATCAAGAACGCCTTTTTCCATCAGAAAATCACTTCTTTGAAATCCCTCAGGTAGTTTTTCTCCAACTGTTTGCTCAATTACTCTGGGACCAGCAAATCCAATTAAAGCTCCTGGTTCTGCAATATTGATATCGCCAAGCATTGCTATACTTGCCGATACTCCACCTGTTGTAGGATCAGTCATAACAGAGATATAGGGTAATTTCTCATAATCCAACTCAACCAATGCTGAGGTTGTTTTGGCCAATTGCATTAATGAAAGAAAAGCTTCTTGCATTCTAGCTCCTCCGCTTGCAGTAAAACAAATGAAAGGTATTTTATTCTCTATACTGAGATTCACTCCTCGAAGAAATTTCTCACCAACCACTGAACCCATTGAACCTCCTAGAAAATTAAACTCAAACGCACAAGCAACCATTTCAATACCCTTTACAGAGCCTTTCATGACTATCAAAGCATCATTTTCTCCTGACCTTCTTCTTGGACTCAATTAATCGATCTTTATATTTTTTAGTGTCTCTAAACTTCAAGGGATCTGTAGAAATAAGATTATTGAAATATTCTTTAATGGTTCCCTTATCAAAAAAGTTCTCGAGACGATATCTTGCTCCTATTCTCATATGATGATTACACTGATTACAAACATGTAAATTTCTTTCCAACTCTGCCCTGTACAATTGTGCTTTACATTCATCGCATGTCACCCAAACACCTTCAGGAACTGATTTTGACCTTTGTTTTTTTTTGGTCTTGATCATGGAGGGAACTATTTTTTCAAACCAACTCACTGTCTATTCTCTTCCTATACTTTTTGTAAAAATCATTTTTAAAATACAATTAACTCATCTTATCTAAATGCCTATGGTAGGCAATTGATATTTTTCAGGATATTTTACACTAAAGAGATATAACCCATCAGCAGATACTTTTTTTGAAGCCAACTTTCTGTCTTTTGCATCAAGTATTTCTTTCATCCCATCAGGCTTTATTTTGCCATGCCCAATATCGATCAATGTCCCCATTATATTTCTAATCATATGATGCAGGTAGGCATTGGCAATAAATTCGATTCTTATCTGATCTTCTTCAATAACAGATATTGATCTTATCTCACGTATAGGATTATTAGACTGACAACTAGAAGCTCTAAATGAAGAAAAATCATTTTTTCCAATCAAGTGATTGGCTGCTTTTTGTATTGCCAGAAGATCGAGCTGTTTATAAACAAAAAGCGATCTCCCTTTTAAAAAAACGCTTGGCTTATTATTTTCTATTAGGTAATCATAACGACGATAAAGTGCTGATCTTCTAGCATCAAATTCAAATGGTACCTCTTTAACCCACCGAATAAGAATATCCTTAGGTAAATTAGAGTTAATGCCATCCATCCATTGATTTTTCTCTCTCTTTGCATTGGAGATGAAGTGAAAGACTTGTTCATAAGCATGCACGCCACTATCAGTTCTACCTGACCCATGAATTCTAATGGATTCATTCGCAACTCTACTTATGGCCTTTTCTATATGATCTTGAATTGCAACATGATCTTTTTGTGACTGCCATCCACAGTATTGAGTACCAATGTATTCAACCCCGCAAGCTAACTTCATTGCTGAGGTAGACATGCTTTAAAAATAAGATTTGATGATTGTTTCAGCAATTTGAATTGAATTTAGCGCTGCTCCTTTTCGGATGTTATCTGCAACAATCCAAAGGTTAATGGAATTCTTAGTGGAAAGATCTTCACGTATCCTACCTACAAAAACTTGATCGGTACCTTCACCATGAAGAATAGACATTGGATAAGACTCATCATTAAAAAGTTTGATGTTAGGTGCTTTACTTAATAAATCTTTAATTAAAGAAAGGTTTATTTTTGACTCTGTTTCAATTGTAACAGCCTCAGCATGGCCAACTCTCACTGGAACCCTTACCGCAGTTGCATTCACTTTAATATCATCTGATCCAAGTATTTTTTTGGTTTCCCAAACTAATTTCATCTCCTCTAATGTATATCCATTGTCTTGAATATCTCCTATTTGAGGGATTACATTATGAGCAAAGAGTGGATTGTCATTCTTCTCTGGATAGTTTACATCCTTTAATTGACGATTCAGTAATTCAACAGCACTTCGGCCTGCTCCTGATACCGATTGATATGTTGCTATGTTAATTTTTTTAATAGGTGAATGAAGGTGTATTGGGGCCAGTGCTACCATCAACTGAATGGTTGAGCAATTCGGATTAGCAATTATATTACGTTTTTTATAGTTCTTGAGAAAAGAAGAGTTCACCTCAGGAACGATTAGTGGAATATCATCTTCATATCTATATCTAGAAGTATTATCAATTACGATGGCACCTGCATTTGCAGCTATAGGGGCATATTGATCCGATACTTTTGATCCAGCAGAGAAAAAACAGAAATCAATGCCATTAAAATCAAACTCTTCCAGATCAATCACTTCAATCGGTTGAGAATTGAATTCAACCTGCTTACCCAATGATCTTTTACTTGCTAGAGGATAAAGTTGATTTACTGGAAATTCTCTCTCTTGCAGTATGGAAATTAATGACTCTCCTACCATTCCTGTGGCACCAATTAGAGCTACATTATATTTTTTCATAACTAGAAATTAACTTGTTAGTTTGACGTCTATATTCTGTGCTCGATGACGCAGATAATGATCCATTAAAACGATAGCAAGCATTGCTTCAGCAATAGGTGTAGCCCTTAACCCAACACAAGGATCGTGTCTGCCTTTGGTTACTATTTCTGTTTCATCTCCCGACTTGTTTATGGTTTCAGCTGGCTTAGTGATACTAGAAGTTGGTTTTAATGCAATACTAGCAAGGATATCTTGTCCTGATGAAATTCCACCCAAAGTCCCTCCAGAGTTATTTTGCTTAAATCCTGCAGAATCAATCTCATCTCTATGCTCGCTGCCCTTTTGGGTTACTACTGAGAAACCAGCACCAATCTCAACACCCTTAACAGCATTAATGCTCATTAACGCATGAGCAATATCAGCTTCAAGTTTATCAAAAACAGGTTCGCCCAAGCCCACTGGGACGCCTGAGGCTAAAATATTTATTTTAGCGCCAATTGAATCGCCTTCTCTTCTTAGCTGATCCATAAAAGTTTCTAATTCTTTAATTTTCTCAGGATCTCCAGAAAAGAATGGATTGGTATAAATAAAATCTTTGTCTTTCAATTCGCTTGTAATTGGTCCTAATTGGCTAAGGTAACCAAATATATTCATTCCCAATCGTTCTTTGAGATACTTCTTAGCAATCGCTCCAGCTGCAACTCTCATTACAGTTTCTCTAGCCGATGAGCGTCCGCCGCCTCTATAATCTCTTATCCCATACTTGTGGTAGTAAGAATAATCTGCATGTCCAGGACGAAATTTATCTTTAATCGCTGAATAATCTTTTGATTTCTGATCTACATTTTTTACCACTAGGTTAATTGGTGTTCCGGTGGTCTTTCCTTCAAAAACTCCTGACATTATCTTAACTTGATCAGGCTCTTTTCGCTGAGAAGTAAAGCGAGAAGTTCCTGGTCTTCGTCTCTCTAGATCTTGCTGAATATCCTCTTCTGATAAATCCATACCTGGTGGACAACCATCAACGATAGCAGACATACCAGGACCATGACTCTCTCCAGAGGTTGTCACTGTAAATATTTTACCTATTGTATTTCCTGCCATGATTTATCTCTTTCTATTAATCATTGTAACTAAATTCTATTTAAGATGTTTTGCTTCTATAAGCGCAACACCCTCACCACCAAATTCAAAATCAATCCATTTAAATGGTAGTTTAAACTCTCTTTCCATTTCTGTAGAAGCTACACCTGCCTCAATAACCAAGATCCCATCATCTTCAAGAAAAGGAGGAGCATCATGCAGTATTCTAGCAATAAAATCTAGTCCATTGTCACCTGCTAATAGCGCTTTAGAAGGTTCAAAGGAATATTCTTGAGGTAAGTTTTTCATAACTTCTCTTGGAACATAAGGTGGATTTGAAACAATAAGATTAAATTTACCTTGGATTTTATCAAAGAGATCGGATTGAATGAGTTTGATTTTTTTTTCAAATGAAAAATATTTTACATTCATCTTTGCCACCTCAAGAGCAGCATTAGATATATCAGTTGCAGTAATCAATGAGTGTTCAAAATACTTGGCCATAGCTATAGCAATGCATCCAGAGCCTGTTCCTATTTCTAAAATATTTTTAACCATTTTTTGCTCTAACCAAGGGTTAAAATGATTTTGAATCATTTCAGCTATAGGTGATCTTGGAATTAAAACTCTTTCATCAACATAGAATTTCTCATGGCAAAAATAAGCTTGGTTTGTGAGATAAGGAAGTGGTTTTCTGGTTTCGGTTCTCAGTACAGCAAGTTTATGAACTGCCTTCCATTCGTCTTCTAAAATGATTCTATCATTGATATTTTGAGTGGACGATAAATCAATATTCAAAGTAAAATAGACCAGTTCAGTTGCTTCATCCACAGCATTATCTGTACCATGGCCAAAGAAAATCTCATGCTTGTTAAATAATTCAGCAATTTTTTTGATTGCATCATCAATACTCAGATTTTGGCTTATTATATTCAAAGTAATACTATTGATTGTTTGTCGATGTTACATTAACACTCAAATAAGCGGAGGAAAAACATTAATTCTTCATTCATTAACTCTATTCTATTTAATATCAAGAAGAGACTTGGAACATTCCTTTTATTAATCTCAAGAGTATCTAATCCAATTATTAAATTTTTTCTGATTTCTTCATTCAAATACTTTTATAAAATTGAATTATCAGAATACAAAAAACAATCCATTCAAGAGTTTGAACATTTCAATGATTTCTTTACTAGGGAATTTCAAGACAATGCAAGACCCATAACAGTTGGCAAAGATAATATTGTTTCACCTGTTGATGGGAAAGTGATCGAGTTTGGTGACATAGAAGGTCAAAAACTCATCCAAATTAAAAACTCTGAATACAATTTGGATGAACTGCTCAACTTTAATTCCAAAAGAATACAAGCGTATAAAGATGGTTCCTACATTACTATATATTTAGCCCCTTATAATTATCATCGAGTACACATGCCAGTTGATGGTGTGTTACTAGAAAATACTATTATTCCAGGAGAACTTCATCCTGTGAATGAAAAAGCATTGAAAAATATTCCTGATTTATACTCTAGAAATCAAAGAATGATAAGCTTTTTTCAAAATTCTAATTATGAATTTTCAATGATTATGGTGGCAGCATTGAATGTTGCTGATATTAATAAGAAGTGGAGTAATGCAGAAATTGCCAGTCAACAAGTCAGCATAAAACAAGGAGAGGAATACAGTCGTTTCAACTTAGGTTCAACTGTGTTGATGATCTTTCCAAAAGAATGCAAGCTTCAATGGAGAGAAAATTTAAATAAAAATCAAAACATTCAATTAGGGCAACTCCTTGCTACACTTAATAGATAATTAATAAAGGAATATCAATGGAAGCCATGATTATAGTTCTCATTCTTGTTTTAGTTTTCATGGTGAAATCTTTCAAGCATTTTAGCAAAAGAGTGTCGCCATCAGAATCAGAGAATAATGAGAACGAAGAAAATAAAAAAATATAAAAGAACGTCTTTTAAAATGGCATGAAAATGTTCTTAATACCGTAGGCAATAAAAATACTAAAAAGAATTACTAGAAAATAATAAATAATTTTTTGATTCATCATCAGTCTCTTTTCACTCTAGAAACATACTCACCTGTTCTAGTATCCACTTTGATAATTTCTCCTTCATCAATAAAAAGTGGCACCTTAATGTTCGCTCCTGTTTCTATTTGGGCTGGTTTAACACCGCCTTGAGCAGTATCTCCCTTCAAGCCTGGATCCGTCTTTATTATCCTGGATTCAATAAAAATAGGAGGCTCTACATCTATTGCTCTATCATTCCATAAGGTAATATTGCAGATCGACTCCTCTTTCAACCAAATGTTGATTTCCCCGATTGTATCTTTTGATATTGCAATTTGCTCATAGGTCTCAGAGTCCATAAAGTGAAATTGATCACCATCGCTATAGAGAAATTGCATTTCACGAGTTAAAACATCTGCTTTTTCAAGACTGTTACCTATTTTGATGGTTTTCTCTAAAACCTTGCCATTTTTAAGATTCTTTAATTTAATCTTATTAAACGCTTGTCCTTTACCTGGTTTATGAAATTCTGTACCAATAATATTAAATGGTTCACCATCAATAAGGACTTTTAAACCATTTTTAAAATCACTACTGCTGTAAGATGCCATTAAAATTCCTCAATCATAATATTATTTTTTTTCAATCTCCAAGTAATCAATTTTCTTAAATGGTGGAACGGATCTGCCACGTTTGCCCCGATCACTCATGTAATTTGAAAAATCATCCGGTCTTATAATTTTAGGTTTTTTACCACTGTACACTCGGATAGCCTCATTCACACCCAATACTAAAACTGAAACCAATTCTTCGACACCTGATTTAAATTTTTTTGTGGGTATACCGATAATCTTCAAGCCCTTTCCCTTACTCATTTCCATCAGTTGGTTGGCTGGAAATATTAAGAGCTTACCAGCTGAGTTTGCTGCTGCTATATAAGCTGGCTCTGGATAACCTGCTTGAGATGCATTGGAAGGAATTAAGACTTTAGCTTCATTGGAAACCTTTAAACATACTTTTCCTTTTCTATTTTTCGAATACAACTCTTCCAATGTGACAAAGAACCCATAACCATTACTCGAAGCAACCAACCATTTTGTTTCTGGAGGTCCAGACATAACACCAGCAAAAGTTGCCCCATCAGGTGGATTAAGACGACTGGATAAAGGCTCCCCTTGACTTCTTGCAGAAGGCAATGAATCAGCAACAATACTATAGACTCTGCCTGTACTATCCATGAAAACTGCAAACTGATTGCTTCTTCCAGAGACTGAAGTTAAATACTCATCTCCTGCTTTATAATTAAGTGATTCTGGTTCATCAACAGAACCTTTGGCAGCCCTCACCCAACCGCTTTGGGATAGAATCACAGTTACCGGATCACTGCTTGCCAATTGTGTCTCATCAAATGCTTGTGAAGTCTCAGCAGATTGGTTGAGTTGGGTTCTCCTATCATCGCCATATTCTTTTACATCAGTGTCTATTTCATCTTGAATCAGTTGATTAATTTTCTTCTTACTTTTCAATAGTTTTAATAAAGACTGTTCTTCGCTTTGTAATTCTTGCTTTTCAATAGTGATTTTTTCTTCTTCTAGTTTTGCTAGATTTCTAAGTCTCAAATTAAGTATCGATTCAGCTTGAATATCTGAGAGCTTAAATTTCATAATTAATGTCTCTTTCGGCTTATCTTCTTCTCTGATAATGCGAATAACTTCATCTATATTGAGGTAAATAATCATCAAACCTTCAAGAATGTGAAGTCTTGATTGAACTTCATTCAATCTAAATTCCAATCGCTTAATAATGGTTTGTCTCCTAAACTCAATCCATTCAGACAACAACTGTTTTAAATCACAAATTTTGGGCTTCCCGTCCAGGTCAATCACATTCATATTGACTCGAATATTCTTCTCCAAATCAGTTGTAGCAAATAAATGACTCATTAATTCATCCGTATTAACTCTCGATGATTTAGGGGTAAGAACTATTCTTATTGGTGTCTCATGATCAGACTCATCATTAATATCAGTCAACAGTGGAAGTTTTTTATCTTTCATTTGAGATGCGATTTGCTCAATAATTTTATTACCTGATATTTGATAAGGTAATTCATTAATAACAATCAATTCTTTTTCTTTTTTATAAGAAGCTCTTATTTTTAATGAGCCATTACCCGTTTTATAGATATTTTTAATCTCTTCTTCTGAACTAATCATTTCCCCTCCTGATGGGAAATCAGGACCTTGAAAGTTTTTCCCTAATCGAATCAGTTGACCAATAGAAATCTCTGGGTTTTTAATTATTTTTCTCAATAAATATGCAATTTCCTTTATATTGTGTGGAGGAATATCCGTTGACATACCAACTGCAATACCAGTCACTCCATTGAGAATAAGATTTGGCAATCTGGCTGGAAGATATTGAGGTTCTTTTAAAGTTCCATCGAAATTTAATTTCCAATCCACTGTTCCTTGACCCAATTCAGTAAGCATCATTTTTGTGTAGGCACTTAATTTAGCTTCGGTATAACGCATTGCTGCAAATGATTTAGGATCATCATAAGAGCCCCAGTTTCCTTGACCAATGATCATCGGATACCGATAAGAAAAATTCTGTGCCATACTCACCATTGCCTCATAACATGCTGAGTCTCCATGCGGATGATACTTACCAAGTACGTCTCCAACCGTTCTGGCAGATTTTTTTGGTTTGGATTGTGCAGACAAGCCTAATTCAGACATAGCATAGATAATTCTTCGTTGAACTGGCTTCAAGCCATCCCCAATAAAAGGTAATGCTCGATCGAGAATTACATACATTGAATAGTTAAGATACGCCTTTTCCACAAAATCTTTTAATGGCTGAACATCTGATTGGTTTTTGCCAGATGCTTTATCAAAATTCATTTCTTTTTGCTTACCCATTTTATACTTCAGCTAAATTTCCTTTTTCTTCAAGCCATTCCCTTCGATGAGAATACCTTTTTTTTGCCATCAACATATCCATCATTTCTATTGTTTCTTCCTCATCGTCTATGGATAACTGAATCAATCTCCTAGACTCTTTCTTCATGGTAGTTTCCCTCAGTTGCAGTGGGCTCATTTCTCCCAAGCCCTTAAATCGTGTCACTGTAATCTTAAGATTTGGTTTTTTCTTATTAATCTGTTTTAAGATTTTTTCTCTTTCCTCATCGTCCAAAGCATAAAAAACCTCTTTGCCTGCATCGATTCTAAATAAGGGTGGCATTGAAACATAAATAAAGCCTTCATGAACCAATGTAGGGAAATGCTTTAAAAAAAGAGCACAAATTAATGTGGCAATATGAAGGCCGTCTGAATCTGCATCTGCTAAAATACAAATTTTATGATATCGAAGTGATTCAAAACTATCCGAGCCTGGCTCTACTCCAATCGCTTGGGAAATATTACTAATTTCTTGAGAAGAAAGAAGATTTGATTCTTCTACTTCCCAGCTGTTTAATATTTTTCCTCTCAAAGGCAATATGGCTTGATGGACTCGATCTCTTGCTTGTTTAGCTGAGCCTCCTGCCGAATCTCCTTCAACAATAAACAGTTCCGATGCATCCGGAGAATCACTTGAACAATCGGCTAACTTACCGGGTAATGTTGGCCCCCCTGTAGGTTTTTTTCTTTGTACTTTATTATTCTTCTTAGCCCTTTTTTGAGCATTTTCTATGGCTCTGTAGGTAATCAAGTCACCTGCTTCTGGATGTTGATTAAGCCATAAGGTAAAAGCATCTTTAATAACACCTGAAACAAAACTAGTGGTTGATCGAGAGCTCAGTTTTTGTTTTGTTTGTCCTGAGAACTGAGGTTCCTCTAATCGAATAGATAAAATATAATTAATCCCAAGCCAGACGTCCTCGGGAGATAATTTGACTCCTCTAGGCATCAAATTCCTATATTCAGCAAATTCTTTTAAAGAGTCTGAAAGTCCTGATCTAAAACCAGAAACATGTGTCCCACCTTGTTTTGTAGGAATCAAATTAACATAAGATTCTTGAATGCCATCTTCGCCTTCCAAAGGCCATGTCAAACTCCATTCAACTTCTTCATTATTTGTAATATTTTTGCCTTCAAAAGGATCTGATGGGATGCACTCATGACCTTTTAATTCTTCAATTAAATATTCATTGGGACCTCCCTGATAGAGCCACTCTTGTTTTTCGCCAGTTTCTTCATTCTGGAATTTCATTTTCAAACCGGGACAAAGTACCGCTTTAGCTCTCAAACTATGCATCAAATCTTTTGCATGAATTTTATTGGTATCAAAGTATTTTTTATTAGGCCAAAACCGAATGGTTGTTCCAGTATTCGCTTTGCCAACCTTATCGACAATCTCTAACTCAGATGCTCTTTCACCATTTTTAAAGCTTAGATTGTATTCATGGCCATTTCTCTTTATCCAGACTTCTAGATTTTTTGAAAGAGCATTCACAACAGATACTCCAACTCCATGAAGTCCTCCTGAGAACTTATAACTCTTATTTGAAAACTTAGCTCCAGCATGCAAACGCGTTAATATTAATTCAACTGCAGGTATTTTTTCTTCAGGATGATCATCCACTGGCATTCCCCTTCCATCATCAGAAACAGCTATAGATTGGTCTTTGTATAGAGTCACAGAAATTGTCTTGCAATACCCAGCTATTGCTTCATCTACACTGTTATCAATAACTTCATATGCAAGATGATTGGGTGAATCGGTATCGGTATACATACCGGGTCTTTTTTGAACCGGTTCTAGCCCACTGAGGACTTCAATGTCTGATGCATTATATTCTTTTGTCATGGTCCTTCATTATTCTTGAGAATAAAGGTTGAATCAAGGTCATTGATCATTGCTTAAGCGGCCATTCTATCATAGCTCCTAGAATTGAGTATTATTTATGACAAGACAAAGGGGTTGACCCCTTTGTCTTTTTTGAGCTCTTATATTAGATAAGATCTGAATTCATAACTTTAGTCCATACAGCTATAAAATCTGAAACGAACTTATCTTTTGAGTCATCAGACCCATAGACTTCAGCAATGGCTCTAAGTTGAGAATTTGACCCAAATGCTAAATCAACTCGAGTTGCAGTTCTTACTTTTTCACCCGTTGTACGGTCCGTTGCCTCGTATGAATTACTTCCTGTTGGATGCCATTCCACACCCATGTCAAGAAGGTTGACAAAGAAATCGTTGGTCAACTTGCCTGGTGTTTCAGTAAAAACACCATGATTATCAGAACTTACTCCAAGGGATCTCATACCACCTACAAGCACTGTCATTTCTGGTGCTGTCAAGCCAAGTAACTGAGCTTTATCTAACAGCATTTCCTCAGCAGGAACCGATGACCCTTCTTTTTGAAAGTTACGAAAACCATCGGCTATTGGCTCAAGAGCCTCAAAAGATTCAGTGTCAGTTTGTTCTTCGCTGGCATCACCTCTGCCTGCTGTAAAAGGAACTTCAGCACCTGAGGCTTGCTCAATACCAACATTTCCAGCAAGGACAATAACATCTGCTATTGAAGCACCAGAGTCTGATGCAATAGCCTCGAGTACTTCTAATACTCGAGAAAGTTGTTCTGGTTTATTGGCTTCCCAATCTTTTTGCGGAGTAAGACGAATTCGGGCTCCATTAGCACCTCCTCTCAAATCAGAAGCTCTAAATGTTGATGCGCTGGCCCAGGCAGTTTCTACCATGTCTTGAACACTCAATCCACTTTCAGAGATCTTTGATTTAACTGCGCTCACATCATAGTCACTCTTACCATTAGGAACAGGGTCTTGCCAAATTAGTTCTTCGTCAGGTACCTCTGGACCTAAATAACGAGAACGAGGTCCCATATCACGATGCAAGAGTTTAAACCATGCCCTAGCAAATGCATCAGCAAATTCCTCAGGGTTTTCGTGAAAACGTTTTGAGATCTCTCTATAGGCAGGATCTTCTCGCATCGACATATCGGCTGTCGTCATCATGGTTGGGACGCGAACGGAAGAGTTCTCAGCGTCTGGCGCCTTATCGTCTTCTTCTTGATCTATTGCATGCCAAACAATCTTGCCCGCAGGTGTTTCAACCTTCTCCCACTCATAACCAAATAGGATGTCGAAGTACCCATTGTCCCATTCTGTAGGGTTAGCAGTCCAGGCTCCCTCAAAACCGCTGGTAATGGTGTCACTACCCATGCCTGATGCATGGCTACTCTGCCAGCCAAACCCCATGTTTTCTAGTGGTGCTCCCTCCGGTTCAACCTGCACATAGTCCTCGGCTCCAGCACCATGTCCTTTACCAAAGGTGTGTCCACCAGCAACAAGAGCAACAGTTTCCTCGTCGTTCATGGCCATTCGCCGAAATGTTTCTCGGACATCTTTACCGCTCGCAACTGGATCAGGATCACCATCAGGGCCTTGTGGATTAACATAAATTAACCCCATTTGTACTGCTCCAAGAGGATTAGCTAGATCTCTTTCCCCAGAATATCGTTCATTAGCGAGCCATTCTTTTTCCGCACCCCAATCGATATCTTCTTCTGGAGCCCAAATATCTGGACGACCGCCACCAAAACCGAAAGTTTTTCCTCCCATTGATTCGATAGCAACATTACCAGCGAGAATTAATAAATCTGCCCAACTAATTTTTTTACCGTACTTTTGTTTAATCGGCCACAAAAGACGTCGTGCTTTATCTAAGTTGCCATTATCTGGCCAACTGTTAAGTGGCGCGAAGCGCTGATTTCCAGTTCCACCTCCACCTCGGCCATCACCAGTTCTATAGGTGCCTGCAGCATGCCAAGTCATTCTGATAAAGAAGGGACCATAATGCCCATAATCAGCAGGCCACCAATCTTGAGAGTCTGTCATAAGATCATTGAGATCTTTTTTCAAAGCATCGTAATCAAGTTTCTTGAATTCTTCTCGATAATCAAATCCCTCACTCATAGGATCAGTTTTTTTATCGTGTTGATGAAGAATTGTTAAATTTAACTGGTTTGGCCACCAATCTTGATTTGAAGTTCCTGAAGAACTGTTCGTGGTAAGTGCGCCGTGCATTACGGGGCATTTGCTTTCGCTATCATTAGACATAATAAATTCTCTCCTTAACCCATTTTTTTAGAATGATTCTAACATTACATCAGTCAAGGGCTAGCAACAACTCTTTTCATTTATTTTTAATCATTTATATAAAGAATTAGAGTATTCATTTATTCAGTGTTCTTTTATAATTAAAATATGACAAAAATAAAAAAAGAAAACCAAAGCATTGAGCAAAGTCTTAGCCAACTGGAAAACATCTTAGAGGAACTTGAAAATGGTGAGTTAGAATTGGATCAAGCTTTACAAAAATTTGAAGCAGGCATTAAATTATCCAGACAATGCCAGAAAACATTGGAAGAAGCTGAAATGAAGATAAAGATTCTAATGGACGGCGAACTTAAAGATACAAATCAGAATCTAGATTAATAAATACTTTAGCAATACAACTAAGATTATTGAGTACGCTGCTGCAATCAAGTCATCCAATATAATACCAACTGAATTTTTCATCTTTTTATCAACTAAATTAATAGGATATGGCTTTGCTATATCGAAAAATCTAAATATACAAAATGCACCAATTGCCCAGATTGGATCTGGTGGAATAAAGTGAGCGACCAACATCATGGCTAATATTTCATCTAAAACGATTTCTTTATGATCTTCATTGCCCATTAGTTCTATAGATTTATGAACAATAAAAAGACTAAAAAGTGTCATTACTATAAAAATAATAACGCCATTTATATTTGGGATAGAGAAATGAGCGATAAATATATACAAGCAAAGTCCTAGTCCACTTCCAAAAGTTCCAGGGGCAAAAGGGACTAAACCAATTCCCCCTCCAGTTGAAACAAATAAAAAAGGATTAGTTAAAATCTGCTTAAATGTTGGTTTTATGACTTTACTCCCATTATTGTTGAAGCTGACCAAAACCAATTAATTCTGAAGGTTTCTGCTCTTAAAATATTAAATTTTAAACGCGTCAACATAGATTCAATCTCATGACTATACAAACTGTTATAGTTCTTATAATCAAAAGTTTTCGTATAAAAGTTGGCAAATCTCATCATGATATAATCCTGGGTCCAATCAGTAACAATTATTTTGCCAGATTTTTTTAAGACTCGGTAAGCTTCTTTTAAGCATTGTTCTTGGTCATCAAAGTGTCCAATACAGTTGGATAAAACTACCCAATCAAATTTCTCAGTATGAAAAGATAATTGATCAGCTTTTTCTTTCTTAAGAATGACTTTCTCAGAAACCTTTTTTACGGCTTCATTGAGCATAGCTTGATTGGAATCGACACCAGTTAAAGTAACGTATGGATGTTCTCTTTCAACTTTCTCTAAAAAAATACCAGTACCGCAAGCTATATCCAATAACTCTTCATCTCTCTCTAAATGTATGAGATCTAATGATCTAGAAAAAGAGGCTAGACAATAGCTTTGCCATCTTTTGTCATAACTCGCTGCCCTATTTGTGTAATCCAACATCGTTATATTTTTTTTAGTTGAGATTAAAAATGTTCAAACGCACGACCGGATAACTCAAATTCTTCATTATGGTCATCCAATAATAAGAGATTCTTTTCCTTTATTTCCCCAACACAAGTAATACCTATTCTATCTGTTGATTGATAATCTTCTAGAAAATCTTTTTTAAACTCTCTTGGTATAGTAAAGCATAATTCATAATCATCGCCTCCAAAAAGTGCGGCATTGATTGCATCCTCTTTTGGTATATTATTCAGTAATAATTCAGATATCGGTAGATCTGAGATCTTGATCTCAGCACCAACATTACTGGCTTTCATAACTTTTTTAAGATCGGAATAAAAACCATCTGAAATATCAATCATTGAACTAGCAAACCTGCTAATCGCAGATGATTCAGTAAGTCTTGGATGTGGATATAGAAAATCTTGAACTAGTTTTTTTGATGAACTATTTTTTTTATCTTCCTGAACAATCTTCAAACCCTGTGATGCATTGCCTAAAAAGCCTGTGACATAAACTAAATCACCGATTTTAGCGGTGCTTCTTCGAATATGTTTATTCTTAGGAACAATACCTTGTAATGTTACTGAAAAAAGCTCTGGACCAGAAATTGTATCGCCACCAATAAGTGAAACTTTATGTTTATTAGCTAATTCTGAGAAGCCTAAAATAAACTGTTCCAACCATAATTGATCGATTGAAGGCTTACTAAACACTAAACTTGCCCATAGTGGCTCAGCTCCCATTGCAGCCATATCACTTAAATTAACAGCTAAACAACGATGGCCTATGGCTTTAGCTTCTATTCCTTTGGGATAATGAACACCCTCAGAAATTGCGTCTGTTGTAGTGACCAAGTGATAATCAGCATCTATGGATGTGATGGCACCATCATCGCCTATACCTTGAATGATATTTTTATAATGATTGTCAAAAGTTTTAAGTTTTAATGCGTCTATAATTTCTATTTCTGAAACTGAAGTCATTGGTTCAAACTAAGATTTTACTTTGTCCTTAGTAACTGCATCCAAAATAGCATTAATGTATTGAAAACTACCATCAGCACCAAAAGTTTTAGCAAGCTCTATAGATTCATTCATAATAACGGTTTTTGGAACATCATCACAATATAGGATTTCATAAGATCCAATCCATAATATACCCATCTCAATGGGATCAATCTGTTTAATTTTTCGGTCTAAAAAAGGACTCAAGTAATCGCTTAACTGATTTGTATTTTTTAGAATATTCTCCAATAAATATCTGAAATATTCTTTATCAATTCTCTTATATTCTTTTAAGATTTTTGCTTGTTTTAAAAGGGATTTGAAATCATCTGCATTGAGTTGATATTGGTAAAGAGCTTGCACAAGTAATTCCCTAGATCCGGTTCTACCTTTTCCAGAAAATCTTTTTTCTTTTTCTTCACTCTGAGTCATTTTGATAATGCTCTCTTAAAATTTAAATATTACTAAAATACTTTTTAGCTTGTTCTCGATCTATTTTGAGTTGATTCGTCAACTCTTCAAGACCATTGAATTTTTGTTCGCTCCTCAAGTAGTCTAAAAATTCTACATTGATATATTTCAAATAGATATCTTGATTAAAATCCAATAAATGAATTTCTAAACAAAGTTCTTCTCCTCCCACAGTTGGTTTAAATCCAATATTCGCTATCCCTGGGTATTTTTTTTCCATGCCATCAATTTTTACTTTGACATAAAAAACGCCTCTAAGCGCTGAGTCTAAATGTTTAAGATTAATATTTGCCGTTGGAAAACCAATTGTTTTTCCCAGAGATTTACCATAAATAACTCGACCGGTTATAGAGTAATTTCTGCCTAATATTTCACATACCTCGGATAAATCATTTTTCATTAAATTATCTCTAACCAAACTGCTTGACACTCTAGAACTGTCATTAACTATGCTAGTTAATTGCTTTACTTCAAAATTATTAGATTTGCCAGACTTGATTAAATCAATTGATGAGCCCGATCTATTCTTTGCAAATTTAAAATCATCGCCAATGATTAAATATTTGATATTAAATAAATCGACTAGATGTTTATTTATAAAATCTTCAGGAGATAAGTTTTCCATAGTTTGATCAAAAGGTGGGGCATAAAAATAATCCAGTTCATAATGACTGACTAAGTTAAATTTATCCCTTAAGGAAGTTAATCTTTGTTTGTGTCTCTTCTTCGAGAAATATTCATTTGGAGTTGGTTCAAATGTAAAAAAAACTGAAGGTAGATTCATTTGTTCTGATTTTTCCATTAGTTCATTGATTAAAGCTTGATGTCCTAAATGAATGCCATCAAATATACCAATAGTAATAACCGACCCATTTTTAAATAATGGATTCTTTCTCTCAGGTCTTCTAATCAGTTGCATGGCTTATAGGTTTATGACTTAAAGTATTTAATAAAATAACTAGAGTGGATAAGCGCTATGCATTGACATTTGGTCCATCATTTCAATTGCAGCAAGGGCGGCTTCATGGCCCTTATTACCTGCTCCTTCACCCGATCTTTCTATCGCTTGCTCCATTGTGTCACAAGTCAATACTCCAAAACCGATGGGGATCATGTTGTCCAAGCCCACTTTCATTAAACCAGCTGTAGTCTCAGCTGCTATGAAGTCAAAATGAGGTGTTGCACCTCTGACTATTGCCCCCAAAGCTATAATGGCCTTACAATCACCTGATGAGGCGATTACTTTTGCCATTAATGGTATCTCAAAAGCACCTGGTACCCGAATAAGATCTACTGTCTCTTCTTTATGATTATTATCTTTCAGTGTCTTTCTTGCACTCTTCACCATCGAATCTACTAAATATTCATTAAAAGTGGATGCGACAATACAAATCCTTCTAGGATCGTTTCTAGGATCAATTACAGAGGTCATAATTTAAAAATTTTCCTTATCGATATATTCTACTATCTCAAGATCAAATCCAGAGATTGCTTGCATTTGTTTTGGCTCACTAACAACCCTCATTTTTTTAATCCCTATTTCTCTTAATATTTGTGAGCCAGTACCATAATTTCTTAAAATTGATGCATTATTTTTATTGGTTTTATTTTCTTTTTTGGATGTTAGATGCTTAACCATATTCATTAAGTCCTCTGGCATTTCTTGATAGCATAATACAACCAAAACAGCTGTATCTGATTGTGATATTTGTTTCATAGCAGACTTTAATGGCCAACCTAGATTTTTATTATCAATTCCTACTGAGTCTCTTATTGTATTGCTAACATGCACTCTAACTAGTGGAATGGAATCTTGATGAATACTGCCTTTGGTTAATGCAAAGTGAACTTCTCTATTGATGTGATCTTGAAATGTTATTAGATTAAAATCTCCAAACTCGGTATTAATTTTTTCTTCATGTATTCTTTCGATGGATTGTTCATTGGAAATTCGATACCGAATTAAATCTGCAATAGTGCCTATATTTATTCCATGCTTTTTCCCAAATTCAACCAAGTCTGATCTTCTTGCCATGCTTCCATCTTCATTTAGGATTTCTACGATAACCGATGCAGGCGTTAGTCCTGCTAGTCTGGCTAAGTCACAACCTGCTTCAGTGTGTCCTGCTCTAGTTAATACTCCCCCTGGCTTAGCCATTAGAGGGAAAATATGACCCGGTTGAACAATATCTTCTGGTTGGGCATTTGGTGCGGTAGCAACTTTAACTGTTCGAGCCCTATCATGAGCAGAGATCCCTGTTGTTACTCCTTCAGAAGCTTCAATGGAAACTGTAAAGTTGGTCGCTTCAAAACCATTATTTTGTGAAGTCATTAGAGGCAATCGAAGCATATTGCATCTGTTTTGAGTGAGTGTAAGACATATTAAACCCCTGCCATACTTGGCCATAAAATTGATGTCTTCAGGCCTGACTTTATCAGCAGCAATAATTAAATCACCTTCGTTTTCACGATCTTCATCATCAACAATGATGACTTTTTTCCCCAAGCGTAAATCATCAATGATTGTTTCAATCGATGCAAACTCTATTTTATCTTTATCACTCATATGGTTTTACTATTTATCAAGTATTCTCTCAACGTAGCGGGCTAGCATATCAAATTCTATATTAACTATCGTCCCTGGTTTGTATTCGCTCATTATAGTTGTTTCTGTTGTATGTGGAATGATTGTTACTTCAAACCCATAATCTATTAATTTATTCACAGTAAGGCTGACTCCATTGATTGCTATTGAACCTTTTTTGGCAATTAAATGGCTATCTGAATTCTCAGTCTTAAATCGCATAATGGTAGAATTTCCATCAGGAATCACTGCACTCACTTCAGCCATATGATCAACATGACCAAATACAAAATGACCATTGATTGTATCTCCTAGAGCCAATGATTTTTCAATATTTACCCAGGATTCTTGTTCTAATAACCCTAAATTACTGCATGTTGTGGTTTCTTTTGAAACATCAACGATAAAAGTATTGGAATCAATTTCAATAGCGGTTAAACAAACCCCATTAACTGCAATACTGCCTCCAATAGAAACGTCATTGAAGTTTATATCTTCAGAGCAGAAAACCATCCTAAAACTGTCATTCTTAGAGATTAACTCTTTCAGTTGTGCTTTGCCTTCGATGATTCCACTAAACATTTTCTATTTCCTCAAAATAACTTTAATATCGGGTCCAATCTGATTGACATCATTAATTTTAAAATTATATATTTCTGACATCTTATTGAGAATGGGTAAATCAAACATTCCTTTAGCTTTGCTTCCTAAGAAGCATGGGGCTAAGTAAAGAACTATTTCATCAATCAGATTCTCTTTGAGAAGCGCACCATTCAGAACTGAACCAGCCTCAACTAATACCTCATTCATTTCATTTGAACCAAGGTTTTTCATAACATCAAGCAGTGCAACTCTGCCATTAACTTCTTTTGTGGTTCTAATAATGCTTCTAATTTGAGGATCATTATGATCTTTTTTTAAAGTATATATATATTTTTCACCGGGTAGTTTTAATATAGTCTCCTCGCCAGCTATTCGAAGATTTGAATCTAGAATAATCCTTTTCGGCTGATACTCATCATCAAAATCATCAAGCCTTACATTCATTGATGGATTGTCAGCTATTACAGTGGCTATAGAAGTTAAAATACAACAACTCCTTGCTCTATACTTCTGAACGTCTTGTCTTGATTCCTTGGATGTAATCCATTGACTTTTTCCATTACTTAAAGCTGTTTTTCCATCTAAGCTCGCTGCAATTTTTGTCCTAATAAAAGGCAAACCTTTAGTCATTCTCTTTATAAAACCAAGATTAATCTCTTTTGATTCATTCTCTAGAAGACCGTTTTTAACTTCAATTCCAGAGGCTTGTAATATATCTTTACTCCTTCCAAATACTTTTGGATTCGGATCATTCATTGCAAAAATAACTTTTTTTACTTTAGCCTCGATTAAAGCATTGACACAAGGAGGCGTATTTCCAGTATGGGTACAGGGCTCTAATGTTATATAGACCGTTGAGTTATCAGTGTTTCCCTTAGCATTATTTAAAGCCATAATTTCTGCATGGGAATCGCCAGTTTGACTATGCCATCCTTGACCAATAATTTTATTATTTTTTACTATAACGCATCCCACTCGGGGGTTTGGCATGCAAGTATTAATCCCTTTGATTGCTAGATCAAGAGCAATATCCATATACTCAATATCATTTTTTACCATCATCTTTTTCCTCTTCTGGGAAGATAGAAATCTGAGATTTTCTATCCTCAGAAGTGGGACTATCCCTCAAAGATTCAATTTCCTTTTCAAACTCCTCAATATCTTGGAATCTTCTATAAACAGAGGCATACCTAACAAAGGCAACTTCATCGACTTGTTTTAATTCTTCCATAACTATTTCGCCCAACATTCTAGACTGGATCTCTCTCTCACCCATTTTTTGAACCTTACGAACAACTCTCGAAATTAGTTCTTCAATAAGTTCAATGCTGAGTGGTCTTTTTTCTGTTGCTATTAAAATTCCATTTCTCAGTTTACTTTCATTGAAAGGCTCTCTAGACTGATCTCGTTTCACCAGCTTAGGAAGGACGAATTCTGCTGATTCAAAAGTGGTAAACCTATCTTTGCATTGAATGCATTCTCTCCTTCTCCTAATCTGATAGCCATCACCAGCAAGTCTGGAGTCAACTACTTTAGTTTCTTGATTACCGCAATAAGGACAATGCATTCTCTTTATCTTGAAGTATAGACGGGAAATTTTTCACAGAGCTCTAACACCTGATTTTTAATTGTTAGTTGGACTGCTCTATCCTCAATATTATTGAGAACAGAAACCATCATGTTAACTAGCAATTTAATTTCCTCTTCTCCAAAGCCTCTTGTTGTAACTGCAGGAGTTCCTATTCTTAGTCCACTCGTAACCATAGGTGAACGAGTATCATTGGGAACTGAATTTTTATTCAATGTAATATTAGATTGACCTAATGCCGACTCTGCATCTGCTCCAGTTATATTTTTATCCATTAAATCGACTAAAAATAAATGGCAATCAGTACCGCCAGAAACAATCTTATAACCATTGTCTTGAAATAAAGTAGCCATGAGTTGTGCATTAGAAATTACTTGTTTTTGATAACTTATAAAGTCAGGAGCCATTGCTTCTTTAAAGGCTTGAGCTTTAGCTGCAATGACATGCATTAATGGACCACCTTGTGTTCCTGGAAATACTTGTTTATTGATGGCTTTTTCTATTTCTTCATTTTTTCTTGCAAGAATAATGCCTCCTCTGGGTCCTCGTAATGTTTTATGCGTGGTGGAAGTTGTAACGTCAGCTATAGGAACAGGATTGGGATAACATCCAGCAGCAACCAAGCCGGCAATATGAGCCATATCGACTAATAAGTAGGCGCCTACTGAATCTGAAATTTCTCTAAATCTTTGCCAATCCGCTATTCTAGAGTAGGCTGAGAAACCACCTATAATCATCTTTGGATTGTGCTCAAGAGCCAGCCTTTCCAATTGATCGTAGTCAATCTCTCCAGTCTCATTATTCAATCCATATGAAACAACATTATACAATTTACCAGAAAAATTAACTTTAGAACCATGAGTTAAATGTCCACCTTCAGACAAGCTCATACCTAAAATAGTATCTCCAGGAGTAAGCAAAGACATATAAACAGCCATATTAGCCTGAGATCCAGAATGAGGTTGAACGTTTGCGAAATCTGCCTTAAATAATTCTTTTGCCCTATCGATTGCTAGAGACTCTGCAACATCAACATGCTCACATCCACCATAATACCTTCTATTCGGATAGCCCTCTGCATACTTATTCGTTAAAACAGATCCTTGCAAGGCCATAATTGATGCACTTGCATAATTCTCTGAAGCAATCAGCTCAATATGCTCTTCTTGTCTTTGTTCTTCAGCTAGAATTGCAGAACGAAGTTCACTATCTAAGTTATTAATTATTTCACTTGTACTCATGATTATCCTTATATTTCAGAGGTGTATGCAAATTCTACTCATATCATCTCTATAGTTCGATCAATTATTAATCTTTATTTGTCTACTTAACCCATTCTCTAACATTACTGAACATTTTCAACCAAGGTCCATATTCACCCCATTCTTTTGGGGCCCAAGAATGTTGCACAGTCCGCAAAACTCTCTCAGGATGAGGCATGATTATGGTCGATCTGCCATCAACTGAAGTAAATCCTGCAGCACCCAGACTAGATCCATTAGGGTTTGCAGGATATTTTGTTGCTGGTTTACCTAAATTATCCACATATCTAATCGCCATCAAATGGTCTTTCGTTAATATTTCTTCATCGGATTCATTCTGATACTCAACCCTTCCTTCTCCATGTGAAGTAACTATAGGAATAATGCTTCCCTGCATCCCTGATAAGAATAGTGACTTATTGTTTAATACTTCAACCATATTAAGTCTCGCTTCAAATTGTTCCGATAAATTAGCTACAAATCTTGGCCAATGTTCAGCTCCTGGAATGATGTCCTTGAGTTGCGATAACATTTGGCAGCCATTGCAGACCCCTAAACTGAATGTATTTGATCTATTAAAAAATTCTTTGAACTCCTCATTTGCGACTTTATTAAATAAAATTGATTTAGACCACCCTCCTCCAGCGCCCAATACATCGCCGTATGAAAATCCACCACAAGCAACGAGGCCAACGTAATCATTAAGTGTTTTTTTACCCTCAAGCAAATCAGTCATATGCACATCAAAAGTATCAAAGCCAACAGTATGAAAAGCAACTGCCATCTCAATGTGGCTATTAACTCCTTGATCACGAAGTATTGCAACCTTAGGCCGATCTGTTTCTCTCAATCGTTCTTTCTCAATATTAACTGATTCAAAACTAATCGATGGTGTCAACCCTGGATCATCATCAAGTATACTTTCAAAACCTTCCTCAGCAGTTATTGGGTTATCACGATGCGATTGCATTTTAAAGGATAGCTCTGACCATATCCGTCTCAGTTTGTTCAATTGATAAGATTTTTCATACCCATGGTCAGTTGTGAGCTTGATGATTTTACTTTTAGTAACTTCTGCTACTTTAAAACTATTCTTTGAGAGAGAATATTTTTGTAAGACGGTCATCACTTCATCCAGATCATCATTGTCAATTTGAATCAAACCACCTAGTTCCTCAGCGAACAATAATTTAAGTGTTTGATCTTTAGTGTTTGAATTGAGATGGATATCCATGCCTATGTTTCCAGCAAAAGACATTTCACAAAGATTGGTGAAAAGTCCTCCATCGGATCGATCATGATAAGCAAGAATTTTTTTATCTTTCTTTAATTCTGTGATTGCGGAAAAGAATTTAACAAGTAAATCAGGATCGTCTAAATCCGCTGGTGCTCCCATTTCTATATTATAAACTTGAGACAAGCATGAAGCTCCAAGCCTGTTTTTTCCTCCACCAAGATCAATTAAAATAATTGATGAGCTTTTCCTTAATTGCAACTGAGGTGTAATAGTCTTTCTGACATCTTCAACTGTTGCAAACGCAGATATCACTAAAGATAATGGCGAAGTGACCTGTTTATTGCCCTCCCCTTCATTCCATGCAGTTTGCATTGAAAGTGAATCCTTGCCTACAGGGATGGTTAAGCCAATCTGACTACAAAGATTCAATGTAATGGCTTCAACTGTTTCAAACAAAGCTTGTTTCTGAGGATCGGTTTGAATTGATGACATCCAATTAGCAGATAATTTGATATCAGTAATGCGTTTTATGTCTGCTGATAAAGCATTTGTGACTGCTTCTGCTACTGCTAAACGACCTGATGCACTCGGATTTAAAGTAGCTACTGGGGTTCTCTCACCCATGGACATAGCCTCACCATGATTGGAGAAATGATCTCTTATTGTCACTCCAACATTGCTTACAGGAACTTGCCATGGGCCGACAAATTGATCTTGAGAAACCAACCCACCAACTGTTCGGTCTCCTATGTGTATTAAAAATGTTTTATCGGCAACCGTTGGAAATCTCAGAACATACTCACAGGCTTGGTCAATTTCTACAGTGCCCAATGAGTTCTCAACGATACTAATATCAGTAGTATTTATACTGATGTCTGTTTTTGGTGGATTACCAAATAAAACATCCATTGGCATGTCAATAGGGAAATCATTAAAATGATTGTCATGTAATTTCAAGTTGCCATGAGTGGCAATTTCACCAACTACAGAATATGGACATCTTTCTCTTTCACAAAGATCATTAAACAGTTCAAGATCATCTGAATGTATTGATAATACATAACGTTCCTGGGATTCATTACACCAGATTTCAAGTGGAGTCATTCCCAGTTCAGAATTCTGAATGTCTCTTAATTGAAGATCTGCCGACATATGACTGTGATCCACAATCTCAGGGATAGCATTCGATAGTCCACCAGCACCTACATCATGTATCAGTATAATTGGATTTTTACCATCACTACTCAAACCTAAACTGAAACAAGCATTGATTACCTCTTGGGCTCTCCTTTCCATTTCAGCATTCCCTCGCTGGACTGAAGCAAAATCTAATTCTTCTTTAGTCTTACCCGATACCACAGAAGAAGCAGAGCCTCCGCCCAAGCCAATCAACATAGCAGGCCCACCAAGGACTATGAGCAATGATCCCTCCTGTGTATCATTCTTATCGACAGATGATCGAGAAATATTACCAACACCACCCACAATCATAATGGGTTTATGGTAACCCCAAGATAATTCAGAATGAGTGTCTTGTATCGATTCAAAAGTTCTAAAAAAACCAAGGATATTGGGTCTACCGAATTCATTATTAAATGAAGCACCCCCAATTGGCCCTTCAGTCATTATGGTTAATGGAGAGGCAATACGATCTGGTTTACCAATAGTTTTTTCCCATGGCTGCATATAATTTGGCATCCTTAAATGAGAAACAGCAAATCCAGTCAAGCCTGCTTTTGGCATTCCACCTCTGCCTGTGGCAGCTTCATCTCGTATTTCTCCCCCCGAACCAGTAGCTGCTCCTGGGTAAGGAGAAATCGCAGTAGGATGATTGTGGGTTTCAACCTTCATCATATTATGAATCTCATCTTCAATTTTACGATAGGAGCCATCAGTATTTTGATGGGCAGAAAACCAATACCCATGGCCACCTTTCATCACTGCTGCATTGTCTTCATAGGCTGAAAGAACTCCATCAGGATGAGATTTATAAGTATCCTTAATCATTGCAAAAAGACTGTATTCTTGCTTCATTCCATTAATGGTCCAATCGGCATTGAAAACTTTATGCCTGCAATGCTCAGAATTAGCTTGAGCAAACATCATTAGTTCTGCATCGGTTGGATCTCTATTTAACTCTGTAAACTTATTTAATAAATAATCCATTTCTTGATCATTCAATGCCAAACCTAGGTCAGTATTGCTCTGCCTTAAAGCTTTTAACCCATCAGATAAAATAGGAATAGTGGACAAAGGTTTGGGGCTATTCACATCAAATATTGTTTCTACATCCTTGACATCCAATAGAATGGTTTGTGTCATTCGATCATGCAATTGATCGAATAGGTGATTCAAACTCTTAGGTTCTTTATTGGTCTTAAAAACAATTGTATAAATTAAACCTCGCTCTATTCTTCTAACCTTTTTTAAGCCTGAAATTTGTGCTATATCGGAAGCTTTGCTTGACCAAGGAGATGTGGTTCCTAACCTTGGAATCACTATAATTTTTTGTCCCTCATTTGGCCCTATTTTCCAATCAGGACCATACGATAGAAGGACGTCCAATGTTTTTTCTTCATTTGTATTTAGGGTTTCAGAAGCTTCAAGAAAATGAATATACCTTGCACCTATGGAGGTAATATTAGAGTCGATCTGTTGCAGCGATATTAATAGTTGTTTGAGTCTGAATGGAGAATGGGAAGGAGGACCATAAATTTCGATCATGATGAACCTATCTGACTAAATGTTATTTATTTGGAGTGTCATTGGGTGTAAAAACTTGATTGGGTAATTGTGTAACATTATCAACTTCGGCTTTACTGATCTTACTGACTCCTTGTTTATCGACTTCATCAACTCTGAGCACAGAATGCATTGGTATATAAGTACGTTTGACCCCTTTGAATTCTGATTGTATTTTTTCCTCTGATGGATCAATCACAACTTTAGATCTTTCTCCAAAAATTAAATCCTCAATTTCAATAAACCCTAAAAGATTACTATTGGAAACTTGATTAGCATAGACTTCATAAACTTTGCCTTGGCTAGTAAAAATAATCTTATATAGTTTTTTAGATGACATGGATTGTTAGTCTTCAACAATTAGAAAGGAATTATAACTCAGTTCCTTTTAAGTTTGTAATTGAAATGGATCAAATTAATTATTAATTCAATATAAATTATGCTTTACTCCAAAAAACATAAACAATCTATAAACCAAGTATTCTTATAATCAGATGATTCAGAATCAATCAAAATCAAAAGAAATCAAACTGGGTATTCTGTTATCAGTGTTTGGTGCCTTACTTCTATCAACGAAAGGAATATTTGCAAAAATCTTATACGCTCAGGGAGCAGATTATGAGAGTGTAACCATGGTCAGATCTGTTTTGAGTTTACCCTTATTTTGGTTTTGGTTTATTTTAAAACGAAACGTTGATGTAAGAAATATCCCACGAAAAGCTTTTTGGGGTGCATTCTTTGCTGGTTTTTTATGCTATTACATAGGAGCAATGGTTAATTTTTACGCTTTAACTCTCATTGATGCAAATCTTGAAAGATTAATACTTTATAGCTTCCCAGCCATTGTTGTTGTTCTTTCCTCATTGATTCAAAAGAAAATGCCTTCTCTAATCGTCATCACTTCTCTCATCATTATTTATTGTGGATTGTTTCTAGCGATTGGAGGAATCAACAAGGATCTTTTTCTTAGTAATATCTTTGGTGTCAGCTTGGTTATGTTATCAGCAATATCAATTTCTATTTATTTTCTATTCAATGAGAAATATGGAAATGCTATTGGTAGCATTAGCTTTACAACCATTGCCATGACAGCTGCGACCTTTGGTTTGATTATGCATTCATTAATATCGAGTAACTATTACTGGCTCAATTGGTCAATGAACATGTGGCAAACTATGTTTCTATTGGTCACTATATCCACTACTATTCCTTTGTTTATGGTTGCTGAAGGGATCAACAAGGCCGGTGCTTCTATTTCTTCCATTGGGACAACCGTTGGTCCACCTTCTACTATTATAATTGCTTGGCTTGTATTGGGCGAAACAATGACAATAGATCAAATATTTGGGTCCTTATTAATTTTAATTGGTGTGCTATTCCTACAAAAGAAAAATTAAAAAAATAATATCTTCCAAATGTTAATGATTATCACTATCATAGTATCGTTTTGTATAAAGGATCTAATGTTTTGAATATTATTGAAAAAATAAACAAAAATAAGATGAAAATCTTGAACTATACCCTCAAAGGTTCGGTTGTTTTTTTTATCATCAAAGGAACGATTTCAACAATATTAATCCTCATTGGAATTTTTTATTTAACAAAATAAGGATTGCATCAAATGAATAAAAAAACATGCATTGCTACGGCAATCATTACCCTTATTATCTCTTCGCCATTATTTTCAATGCCTGAAATGGTTATTGGTGAAGCTGAAATGGCTCCTGGCATTGATTTAATTTTTGAGGGTGGCGTCAAAGATGAAATTGCACCACAAAACCTTTATTTGTTAGAAAGTGAGACCGATGTGCATCTTGAACTACTTGCCAACTGGTCTGATAAAGCACCTAGAGGTGCACCCGTAGGAGGACATGTAGCCTATCTAGATGTTGAAGCAATGATTAGAAATGAAAAAACAGGTGCTTATGATACTGTTAATTTAACACCTCACTTGAATATGTCCGATAATATACATTATGCACAGAACATTAAGCTCCCGGGTGCCATTAATGATAAGTACACCGTAAAATTTGTCATAAAATCGCCAAAATTAGGTGTAATTGGCATGCATTATGATTGGCGTAATGAAGTAGCTGATGTCATTAGTGCTGGTGGAACCTTTACGTTTACAAATCTTGATTTTAAAGACATTGCAAACTCTAAAAGACGATAAAGTCCTTTTGTTTTATAAACTTAACCCTCAGTATTGAATAATTGTTTGTCGCTGACTTTTAGGGATAATGTTTGAATGATTCTTTTTTAAGGATAGAATTGATTCAAACAACTTACTTTCATTATTATGCGTTTGCAAAAATACTTTACTTACATTTTTCTATTGTCTTTAATGATTTCGTGTTCTGATGAAGTGGAAATAGAATCAAATAATCCAATGAAGCATTCTTCCTCAGTTGAAGAGTTAATTGAACATACCAAGGAATTCAAAAAAGAAATATATTCTTATGGCAATGGAATCCATGTTGCTGTTGGTTATGGTATAGCCAATTCAATCATGGTGGAGGGTATTGATGGCAATATCATCATCGATGCATCAGACAGTACTTATGAAGCTGAGATTATTTACAACCAATTTAAGAAAATAAATTCAAATCCGATTAAAGCCATTATTTACACCCACAACCATGGTGATCATACTTTTGGAACTTCTTATTATTACAATTTATATGAAGACAAACCTCAAATAATTGCTCATGAATCTACGGATTATTATATGGAGAGAATTCTTGGAATACTCAACCCTATTATTTCCAAAAGAAGCACTAGAATGTTCGGCACTGCCTTACCTAAAGAGCAATTAATTAATGTTGGTATTGGTCCATATTTGGGAGTTGGGAACAGTCCAGTTGGCTACATTAAACCTACAATCACGTTCCAAGATAATTTAAAAATTACCATTGCAGGTATTGATATTGAACTCTATCATGCCCCTGGTGAAACCAATGATCAGCTGTTTGTATGGTTGCCGAATAAGAAGTCGTTGATGCCTGGAGATAACATATATAGGACCTTTCCAAACCTGTACACCATTCGTGGAACCACCCATAGAGAAGTGAAAGGATGGGTGGATAGTTTGGATCAGATGCGATCTTTCAATCCTCAATACTTATTTCCAAGTCATACCAGACCACTCCAAGGACCAGCAGTCATGGAAACGCTCACAATATATAGGGATGCAATTCAGTACGTGCATGATCAAACCATCAGGCTTATGAATAAAGGGTATTACCCTGATCAGATTATTGAGATGATACAACTGCCCAAAGAGATTGCCAATTCACCCTTTCTAAAAGAATTTTATGGAACAGTAAGATGGTCTGTAAAGAGTATTTTTAGTGGCTACTTGGGTTGGTTCAGCGGAAATATTTCTGAATTGGATCCATTATCGAGAGTCGAAGAAGCCAAAAGATTTTCAACAATGGTTGGTGGAAAAGAAAATTTATTTTTGGAATTAGAAAAAGCCATCCAGAATCAGGACATGCAGTGGGCTCTTCAAATCAGTGATCGTTTGATTGCTCTAGATTTTCAAACCTCAAAAACAAAAAAACTCAGAGCAACAGCCGCTCAAACAATTGCAGCCGAAGCCGCTAACCCAAACAAACGCAATTATTTCCTCACCGCTGCACTAGAACTAAACCCTAATTTTCAAAGCACTGCATTATTGCCCAATACCAAAGAATTAC
>CALMWC010000003.1 GCA_937801655.1 uncultured Gammaproteobacteria bacterium | reverse complement strand
CAAGAATTTAGACTCTCCAATGAAACAGATGATTTAGATTGGCTTGTTGGATTATTCTATCAAGAACGTGAAGAAGGATGGGATTTTGAAACACAAACTGTTGGTTATAGAGACTCTGCAGGTTATGCAAGTCAAGTAGCATCAGTTGCTACCTACCTTCCTGATAGATTGCCAATAGCACCAACTGATATTTGGTGGGCTTCTTATGACAGAACCAATTGGGAAACAATGGCTGTCTTTGGAGAAGTCAACTATCGATTTGATGAGAATTGGGAATTAACCGTTGGTGGTCGTTACTTTGATCGTGAAGCGGATAAGAAATATTGGGTAGAAAATCCAAAAGGTGCTTTAACAGCTGATGGAGTTCTGCCTAAGAACAAACGTGATAACGAGAGTCAAAGTGACTTTGTACCAAAAGTTAGTATCAAGTATAACGTCAACGATGACACCATGCTTTATGCACTTTATTCAGAAGGTTACCGACCTGGTGGTGTGAATCGTGGACGCTCTAGTGCTCCAATTTATCCTGATATCTACGAATCAGATTTCTTAATGAATTATGAATTCGGTGCCAAAACAACTCTAGCTGATGGTCGAGTAAGATTAAACCTTACCTACTTCACGATGGATTGGGAAGATTATCAAATTGAACTAGTCGATCCAAGTAACCTTCCTTGTGGTGTTGAAGGCTCCTACCCTGCTCCACAATGTGGTCAGCCTTGGCAGAAAGTGGTAGCAAACTTAGGTAATGCTGGATCCGATGGACTGCAATTAGAATTACTTGCAGCGATTGGAGAAAATACAGAACTAGGCTTCAACTCTCAATGGGTGACTGCAGAAACTGAAACTGAATTATCAGATGGGTCAGCTCCAGCAGGTTCTAGATTACCTCAGGTTCCAGAGTTCAAAGGAAGTTTATGGATTGACAAAACTGTACCAACAAATGCATTCGGTGGAAATGAAGCGTACATGAGAGCTTCTGTTGCATACACTGGTGATACCGTAAGTGCAGTTCAACCTGGATCTCAATTTTTACAAAAATCCTACACCATCATGGATGCAAAAGTCGGTGTGATGGGAGATGATTGGGAAGTGGACTTCTTTATCAACAACTTAACGGATGAAAGAGCAGAGATTGCAGTCAATGATTGGTTCTTTGATTTCTTCTTTGGAAACGGAAGACAGTACACCAATCGTCCTAGAGAAATTGGTATAAGATACACCAAACGCTGGTAAGTCTTAAAAACTAGTAAAGGCCTCAGTATATTTTACTGAGGCCTTTTTTATTTCTGATAGCTAGTTACAATAGAGAACAAATCAATTACATCAATGAGAAGTGCATGGTAAAAAAAGCTCTAAAGAAGAACAGTAACAATGTAACTGGTCCCTATGATTCTCTAAGAGATTATATGGAAGCTATAGAAACCCATGGAAACGTTATAAGAATAAAAGAAATTGATCAGGATGCATATGAGCTAACGGGTTTTATGTATAAGTTACTTGATAAACATGGATGGCTCGGTGCTCCATCAGTGGTAGTTGAAAAAGTAAAGATTTCAGGTGAGTGGGTTGATGGACCCATTATAGTAAATCAATATGGGATGGCTGGGCATGAAGCTATGGCCGTAGGAGTTCCTCTTGATGAAATTGAAGAGGGAGAGCATATTCTTAATTACAAGAGAGCACTTAATAAAATGATGGAGATAGGGGATATAACTCCTATTAAGACAACTGAAATTGATAAAGCGGATGCTCCAAGCAAAGAAGTCATTCTTAATGAAGATGAAATTAATATTTTGGATTTCCCATTCTTTCAAACCAACCCTGGAGACAATGGAAGATTTATTAATACTGGTAACCTCATCACAGTTGATCCAGAGCAAGGCAGAAACGTTGGCACCTATCGAATGCAGATTAAGGGGCCAAGAAAAATTGGTATCAGTCCAGAGAAGAATCAAGATGGTTGGAAATCCTTGATGAATAGTGGAAAAGATGTAGCTCAAGCGGTTGTTGTATTAGGTACCGACCCAATTGTTTTTGCTATGAGCAGTTCTAAAACTGCAAGAACGGGACAAGATGAGCTTGAAATAGCTGGCGGATTTAAAGGAGAAGCAATTGAGGTAGTGAAATGTGAGAATAGTGACATACTGGTACCAGCCAATGTAGAAATGATTATTGAGGGTGAGATTCCACTCAACGATTTTGAGCCAGAAGGTCCTTTTGGAGAAATGTATGGTTATATGGGCAAACCTCATGAAGAAACGTTCTATATGAACATCAAAACAATTACACATCGCGTTAATCCGATGTTTGTTAATCAATTTACTGGGGTGACTAGGGGTTATGTCACCACTCCTGGAGAAGCTGCTTCGATAAGAGGTTTCTCTAAGTTTATGCCTGAACTGAGAGGATTTCATATTCCAATAGATCATGTTGGATATCTTTTCCTCAGTATTAAAAAGACTAAGCCTCATCAGGGATTAGAACTTGCAGAGAAGTTCAATTTCTTACCATTAGGAAAAATTGTTATTGTCGTTGATGAAGATGTAGATATTCATGATACCAAGGAAGTTTTTAGAACTGTTGGAGCCAGATGGCAACCGCATCCAGGTGCTAAAATTATTGAAGATACTGCCGGATTCTTTTTAGACCCCAGTGCAGTGGTAAGAGGAAGATCATCCAGGATACTTATTGATGCAACAAGGCAGTTACCAGAAGAAAATGGTCCATCCCCTTATCCGAAATTAAATAGAGAACTTTTGGTTGAACATGCACCAGAGATTTTTGACTTGGTCGAAGAGAAATGGGGTCATTTATTATAATAAGGAGATTACTATGTCCAATGAATCTGATATAAAAGCTTTTGAGAATGGAGACGTTCTGGTTGCTGCAACTGTTCTGAATAATGCTGATGATGACCATGCTGGGGATGGGCGAATTATTCAGTTTGATAGTGAGCTTAACTTAAAGGGAACACTTTGGACTGAAAATACTACTCACTTAGTGGGAGGTCTTAAGTTTGATCAGGATAATAATCTCTGGGCCTTTGACAGTCAAAATTACTCTGTAGTAAAAGTATCTCCTAACGGCGAACAAATCAATCAAATTGATTTTGGAGCACGTTCTTTCTCAAATGCCTGCTTTAGTGATAGTGGCGATATCTTCCTTGGAGAACATCTTGTTGGTGATGAATCTAATAATAAAGCACTTGAAGGCCCAAGAAAACTAAGGACAGTTCTTCCGTTTATGCCTGATACTAAAAGATATGGTGATGGTAATTTGTATAAATTCTCATCCGATGGTGAACTAAAAGAAACTTATGAAACTCTAACGCATGGTGGTATGCCAGGCTTTCTTGGCGTCACAGCATCGTCTATGGGTTCTGATCAATCTAAAGTTGTCTATATTTCAGAACTGGGCAATCGTATTTTTCAATACGATGTGATTAAAAATGAGCAAGCCGATGACTTGATTACCTATGAGCCGGAAAGTGGCGACTTAGTGATTGCTATAACGCATAGTGCAAATGGAGATTTCTATTCAATAAAAGCCAACTTCCGTGCTGGTTTCAGTTTGTGCAAACACGATCCCTCTTCTGGTAGTATTTCAGAACAATTTGAATTACCTGGACCAGGTTGGGCATCCTTATGCATAGCCATGGATGGACAAAGTGCTTATATGGGTAACTTCTTCAATGGGACAATGGGAAGGTTTAACTTAACTAATGGTGAGATGATTGCAAGCGCTGAAACAAATGTAGAAAGGTCCTTAGCCGGTATCGCTCAATTCATTGGTTGAATTCTACCAAGGCACTGTTTTGCCATTATAGTTCAGATAAGCTCCAGTATTTTCTACTGTAATTGAGTCAATATTCCTAATCATATCGGATACCGCTACTTCTGTTTTTCTTAATGGGAAAGGCAATCCTGTCATAAAATCTGTATCGGTTGCTCCTGGATTTATCATGCCGACAGCGACGCCTCTACTTTTTAATTGAAGCGCAAGATTCACCATCACCATATTCAATGCTGACTTACTCGAACGATAAAAGAATAAACGCCCACCACCTCTTTTATCAGCAGTGGCAATTGACCCTTCACTACTGGAAACGGTAATGATTTTCTTTTGTTCACTGGCTTTTACATGCGAGTAAAATGCTTCAGCCATTTTAAGAGGCCCAATGGTATTCACTGATAAAACTTTATTGTAAACATCATAATTCATTTTGCCGAATATCTGATTCTTTGTATCGCCAGAAATGCCTGCATTATTCAGTAGCACATCAATAGCAGTAGTTGCATACTTCTCAGCCAATTGATCAATTTGAGAATGATCAGTCACATCCAATCGATCTATAATCAGTAAACTAGGAAATTGCTTTTGCAGTACAATTAACTGGTCTGCTGTCTCGGGCTTGCGACAAGTAGCAATTACTTTCCAGCCTTTAGCCAGATATTGTTTTGCAAACTCAAACCCAATGCCTCTATTAGCACCTGTAATCAACGTTGTAGGAACATACTCATTGTCATTGGCATCGGATGAGTAAGGCACCATAAGCGTGATTAGCACAACAAATGCTCCTGTTAATATTTTTATTCGACTGAAGAAAGAATTGATCGTCATGATTGCATCCAAATTAGTTAATAATATAGTTCTCTTTTTATATTGATTGAATGACGGTGTCCAGTCTTTGATCAATTAAAGTGAAGAATGCAATACTTGTTGCTTCATTTTTTTTGATATAAAGCCAACTACAATAATGCATGGAATGAGTATTATTATTCCTGCATACAATGGTGCATTAACATCTATTAAGCTAAAAAGAGCGCCAGCAGTCAATGGGCCTAAGATTCTTCCCAACCAACATCCAGATTGATAAACACCCAGTACAAATCCCTTTTCTTTTTCGCCTGCAACTTTAGATACAAGACTTGATGCTGAGGTGCTAAAAGCAGCTCCGCTGGCTGCTGAAATGCTCAAGCCAGCTATCATAATCTCCCAATTCGGTGCTTGTGACATAATCAAAAGGCCTAACGCATAACCAAAAAAGCTTATTCGAATCACACTGGCTTCACCTAAAATTGGAACAATTCTACCAATCACTGTGGCTTGCATGAGTGTTACAACCAGCCCAATATAAGTTAAACAAAACCCTACATCCACAGGACTCCAAGAAAACCGTGCATTAGTCCATAAAGGAAAAATGGTCTCAAAAGTTCCAGTCACATACATCATTCCCAATCCTAATAATATAATCAGAGGTAAAACTGGTCTTTTAAAAACTAATCCCCAATTCTTGATAAGAGAATTTGACTCAATGGTTTTATCCGACCTATCCTCTTTTTTCAAGCTTTCTTTCAAGAAGAATAAGGCACATAGACCGGTCGTAAATGAAATACTTCCTGCCACCATAGCAGGCAAATACAAACTTGCTGTACTTGCGTCTTGTCCCCCTAATAATCCGCCAAGTGCTGGTCCAACCATAAACCCAATACTCACACTGGCACCAATAAACCCAATATGTTTTGCCCTAACTGATTCTTCAGTAGAATCCGTTACATAGGCCATTGCAGTCGATATATTAGCTGAAACTACACCCCCAAAAAATCTTGCCAAAGCCAACATCCAGAGATTGGTGGATAATGCCAATAAGACAAAACAAATCCCTTGGCCAAAAATACTAATTAATAAGACTGGTTTTCTACCAATTCTATCGCTGATTCTTCCCCATATAGGGGTACCAATAAATTGACCCATTGAATAGGTTCCAATGATGATTGTGGCTACCATTGGAGAAGCTCCTAAATTTTCTGCATAGAATAGAAATGTTGGTAATACCAAGCCAAAACCTACAGTGGCAAGTCCCGTAATTAAACAGAGGATAATCACAAACGACTAAGACAAAGGAATTTTATCTAAAACCCAGCCTTTTTGAGTCTTCCTTGCAGGTGAAGGAATTGCATAGGCCTTCTTGCCTTTATTAGTAGTGAGTTCATTGGTATCAATTTTCCAACCTTTTTTCTTCCATCCACTAAGTAGCTTACGATACTTAATACAAGGTTCATCCGAGGGCACTAAGAACTCTTTAGTATTGAATTGAGGAGTGAGAACAGGATCCAATTGTTCAAGGATGACAATATCTTGTTTTGCAATGACCATGCATCGATCAGCAATGGGTTTATCCATATTAGGATCCAACATCATTTTTCTCATATTGATTAAAAATATCTTCACATGATTCTCTTCCACTGGGCATTCAAACATATACTGTCTGAATTCTGAGTTTTCATTAAAAACAATGTAAGTCCACATCTGATTGGGTCCTACAATTCCTGAGCCAGCCATCCTTTCATCACTTGCTTCTTTTATTTGGGGTCCCTCTGATTTTGAAGCTGGAGATTTAAATGCATGCCAAAAACCAAAACCCCATTTCTTAGGTCCAAATATATTGTCTACAAAATCCAATTTACCTACCTTGTAATCGTTGTCTTCTCCCTCATGTCCATGCGTGGGATGCACAAACTCATTGTGAGCTGCATCCAAACCATTTTCTATGGATCTCTCAAAATTAATATTTGCTTCATAGGTCAAAACATTGGCTCGCCAATTCTTTTCATCATCCAACTCATTAATAGGCATGATGGGTGGTCTTTTAGATTCTTCTAGATCTCCTAGAAATGCAAAAACTATTCCATACCGTTCTTCTGTAGGATATGCATCTACTCTTGCTCTTTTGGGTATTTTTGCTTCCTTTCCTAAAGAAGGAATTCTCTCACAAGAGCCTTCGCCATTAAAACGCCATCCATGGTAAGGGCATTGAATGCAATCTTCTCTCACGACTCCCCCAGAAAGTGAACCTCCTCGATGGACACATGTATCACTTAAAGTATTTGGTTTTCCTTTAGAATCTCTAAAAACGACAAAATTTTGACTTAACATCCTTACTCGGATGGGTTCTTCTTTCAATTCCTCACTCAAGGTTACTGGATACCAAAAATTTATATACACGCTTATCTCCCAAATATTTTCTTACTAATCATTCAAATGCAAAGACCATTCTAATCTAAATACATATTGAGTAAAATATGTAAATAATCACAAATGGATTCAATTAGAATAATATAAAGTACATTATGAACATAAGTCTTAAAGTTTAAACAATATAGGGGTAGAAAAATGGCAATGATGCAGGGAAGTAATAAACCAAAAAATGAAGGCAAACCAGCAGGTGGGCCTCCATTGGAATCTATGACAGCTGAAAAGCTAGCTCCACCTACAGGCATGGAAGGAAGAGAAGGAGACCTGGCTACAGGGATGCAAACCTTGGTTAAAACGATGAAAATTAAAGTGCCTTATCCTCATGATACAAACGATGCTCTTTTGAAAGCACACTTAAATGCGATTCAGTTTGCAAAAGATAATGGACTGCTTGAAGCCTATGTTGCTCATGATTTTAAAACCATGTTGCCGTTACTTGAAAGAACAAAAAAAATGATTGATGCAACCGGCAACAGAGAACTTGCTTTGGTGATGAATTTTGAAAGAACAGGTTGTTTTTTCCAAATGTTCCTTGATGCCCATGCTGAACCTGGGAAAAGATCCTTTACCTTTCCTTTTAGAAAAGTTTTGAATGCAGCTAAGGGCTTGGGTCAATTTGATCTCACTGAAGAAGAGATATTAGATCAATGGTGGAGACCTCGATACCTAGGATATGGCAAAGCTATAGGGGTAGAATTTATAATTTCTGATATGGATGAGAATGGGAAAGTAACCGTTGAACTAGCAGAATAGTTTTCATTCTAATCGCATATGAAATCTTTAAGTTCAAAAAAAACTTCTAGTTATATTCCTAGCCGAGAAGAAATAGTTCAATCCGCATCAGATCTAATACCCAAACTCAGAGAAAGAGCAGAAGAAGCTGAAGATTTGAGGCAAATGCCTGATCAAAATATTGCAGATCTTAAAAGTGCTGGGATTCATAAGATTTTTACACCAAAGAGATATGGTGGCTTTGAAATGGATTGGGGTACTCAAGTTGATATTGCTAGAGAGCTAGGTAAAGGCTGTGCTTCAACTTCTTGGATGTCATCAGTAGTAATGTCCCATACATGGAATTTAGGAAGGTTCCCTGCAGATGCGCAGGAAGAATTCTGGCCCAACTGTCCTGACGCAATTATAGCCACAGCCTTTGCCGGTGGTGGAGAAATGACTGAAACAAAAGGTGGATTTATCCTCAATGGTCTTTGGAAATTTGCTAGTGGAGTTGACCATTCCGATTGTGCGATTGTCGCTGGCCAATTTAAGAATGCGAACAGTAAATCAGGAACCGGTCTAGACTACAGAATGGCTCTGATTATGCCTGATCAATATGAAATCATAGACACTTGGCATGCGGAAGGCCTTAAAGGAACTGGCAGTAAAGACATTAAAGTTGTCAATCAATTTGTACCCAGTCATCGAACAGTAAAATCACTAGAAATGGGTGGTAAAAATCCTCCAGGTTCAGAGCTACATGATAGCTATATTTACAAGATAGAAATGGGTATGTATTTCAATACCTTATTAACAGGTCCTATATTAGGCGCAACGCATGGAGTTTTATTGGAATATTTAGATCAGACAAGATCTCGTTTCGGAGCCATGTTTGGAGAAAAAGTATCTGAACAAGCTCCAGTCCAACAAAAAATTGGTGAATCTTTTGAAGAACTGAGAACTGCTGATTTGATTATTGATTCGCTATCTATTTTTCTTCATCAAGAAGGGAAAGCAGGTAGGAGTATTATTGGTAAAGACAGGCTAAAGATCAGGAGAGAATCTGCAATGGCTGCTCAATTATGTCTTAAATCAGGAACACGTTTATCAGGAATGATGGGAGTTAGCGCACAATCAGGAAGAAATCCAGCACAAAGACATTTCAGGGATTTAAGAACTATGTCAACTCATGGAGGCATCCATTGGGACAATGCAACTACACCTACAGGTCGATACTTGCTTGGCATTGAAACAGGTGATCCATTGATAGATCAAAGCAATAGCTTGAAAAACTAGCTATTGCATTTAAGGTTTTTTGAATCTCAGTAGAAAACGACTCGTTCGATCCCTAATGTCTTTTTCAAATACCATAGCGCTACAATCATCGGAGGTGTTTTCCAAAATTTGTGACTCAGAATCTAGAATAAAACCTGAAGATAGAACTTCCTCAATAACAAATGTTTTTTCTATACGATGAATATCATGGCAATTGTCTATCCCTCTTCCTTCTTTTGAATTATGATCAAGAATTCCATAGATACCACCAGATACTAGAGTATTGAATACATTTTGATTCATTAGTTCTCTATCAGCCTTACTCCAAACAGCATCATGATATGTCATGATATTGAATATTTTATCCAGTCCATCAGGGAAATTAGGCTCTTCCATTTCTCCAACCACAGTAAATAAATTAGACTGATGAAACTCCTTTAATCGTTTTTCAATAGGATTACCCTTCCATCTTTTAATGCTCACTGGAGAAGTATGAGCGTATACTTTTCCTTTTTTTCCAACTACATTAGCTGCACAGGCAGAAAAATAACCCCGACCCGAATTTATTTCACCTACTTTATCTCCTTCTCGCACCTGAAAGAAACGAAGCACTTCATCTGGCTTTCTATTAGGGTCTCTTGATGTATCTGTATCAGGCCTATTCACTATTTCAATTGCTTTTTTATACAGATCCATGACTACCCCTTTTAATTTTTTATAAGTATTTTACCAGGAAGATTATTTGTAAATTTGCCATTATTCAGGACTCTCACACCATTGACCCATACTGAGTGTATGCCCTCTGATTTCAGTGTTGGATTAGCATAAGTAGAGTTATCCTTGGTGTTATTTAAATCAAATAATACAAGATCCGCATAGGCTCCCTCTTTAATAATGCCACGATCTTCGATGCCAATCTGTGTCGCAGATAAGCCAGTCATCTTATGGATGACTCTTTGTAAAGATCCAACTCCACTATCACCTTGATAATTATTAATAACTTTAGGAAAAGTCCCACAACCTCTAGGATGTCCGCATCTCAGCTCACCATCACTGGTAACATTACTATATGGCCAATTAAGGAGTAGGCGAACATCACTGTCCATCATTCCTTTAGCAACCACATATTCTACTGATGAGGATGCTGAACTTAGTCTGTAGCTTTCATCACTTAAGTGCGAAAGCATCTCAATCTCACTTTTACCAGCCTCATTCGCTATATCTGCTACTGTTTTTTGCACATAATCAGGATGAATGGAATGATAGGTAAAAGTAATATCCTCAGCAGAAGATAAATTTTCTAGTATAAATTCTGTCTCTTTTAAATCATTGAAGTTTCTTTCTGGGTATAAGGTAGTGATACTGCTAGACCATGCTTCATAAGGATAGACATCAGCGGTTACATTAATCCCCTCTTCTCTGGCTGCATCCAAGATTGAGAGAACTTCATTCGTCCGACCCCAATTAAATTTGCCAGCCAATTTAAAGTGATCAATATTAACAGGGATTTTCGCCTGTCGTCCTATTTCAATTGTCTCATCTATGGCTTCCCAATATTCCCTATCCTCACTTCTAATATGACTTTTGTATTTGCCACTATAATTTGCAGCAACTTTAGCCAATTCAATTACCTCAACTGTGGAAGCAAAAATACCAGGGTCATACTCCAAGCCTGTGCTTAGCCCATAGGCTCCTGACCTCATATCCAAATCAATTAAAGAAGCCATGACTATTATCTCTTTTACAGTCGCCTCTCTTTTAAAATCTTCTTTCATAACTTCGATTCGAATACTATTATGTGCTGAAAAACTTGCCATATTTATGGCAGTTGGAATCTTATTAAAATAATCATTAAATTCTTTCACAGAAAAATAATCCATATTATCTAATTCAACATTTACATTTTCTGGGGCATCTGAGAATCCATCCATGCCTCGAATGATTGTTGTAATACCTTGAGTGATAGCCGCTGATGCAATGGGCTCTTGATCTATCCCTATATCATGATGACTATGTGTATCTATGAACCCAGGAGCTAGAGCTAATCCCTGTCCATCAATAATATCAGCACCAGAGTCTTGGCTTAAACCGTTGCCTCTATAGACATGAGTAATTTTTTCTCCTTTTATTCTTATTTCACCTGCAAAAGGCTCCAGTCCTGTTCCATCATAGATGATTATATTTTTGATTAGAAAAGTTTGTTCTTTATCCACCTGCTTCTCTTCTAAAGCAAATCCCTTGGTGGCAATGATCAAAAAGAGAAAACAAATAAGAGTTGCCTTTAATTTTAAATCATTCATTATATTTTCCTAAAGTTAACGTCATTTAAATTCATTTAACTAATAGTAATTTTTATCGCAATGAATAACAAAGAAAAGATTAACCTTATTAGAGACTTTAAAGCACTTAGGCCTATAACTGAAAAAGCTAGTGAAGTCATTGCTCCTCCATATGATGTAATAAATTCTGAGGAAGCAAGAATGCTTGCTGAAAATAAACCTTTGAGCTTCTTACACATTTCAAAACCAGAGATTGATCTGCCTAAAGATATACAATTTAATGACCCCCTTGTTTACCAAAAAGGTGCAGAGAATCTGCAGCGACTAATTGATGATCAAGTGCTATTAGAAGACAAAGAACCAACACTCTATATTTACCAGATAGTAATTAAAGATCACATACAGACTGGTTTTTGTTCGGCAGCTTCAGTGGAAGCTTATGATAATAATTTGATCAAAAAACATGAGCATACCAAACCAGTAAAAGAAGAAGATCGTATTAAAAATATTAATGCTCTAAATGCACAAACTGGACCTGTGCTACTCACTTATCCAGATGATGAAAAAATTGATAGCTTAATAAATGATGTGACTCTTAAAAGTAAACCAATCTACGATGTTTTTTCTGATAATGGAAGCAATCATAAGATCTGGATCATAGAAGATAATGGTATTGTTAGAAAACTATTAAAAAGCATTAACTCTCTAGATGCATTATTTATAGCGGATGGCCATCATCGTTCAGCAGCCGCATCGAAAGTAAAGGCAACAAGACAAAAAGCTAATGAGAATCATAATGGCAATGAGAACTATAATTATTTTTTAAGCGTTGCATTTCCAGCAAGTCAAATGAAAATACTGGATTACAATAGGCTTCTTTTGTCTATGAATAATCATACCGTTGAATCAATACTTGATCAGATAAGTCAATGTTTTGATGTAACAAAGAATCAAGAACAAATTAAACCAAAGCATTCAAAAGAATTTGGAATGTATCTGGATGGTCATTGGTATCAACTCAATTTTAAATTGGAAACGAAAACATTCGGTCCAGTTGACTCACTAGATGTTTCAATCTTACATGACTATCTTCTAGAACCTATTTTGGGAATAGAAGATGAAAGGACTGATGAGACAATTGATTTTGTTGGCGGCATAAGAGGTCTTGATGAGCTTGAAAGACGCGTTGATTCAGGTGAGATGAAAATTGCTTTCTCACTCTATCCAACATCAATACAATCATTGATTGCAGTGGCAACTGCTGATCAAGTCATGCCGCCTAAATCTACGTGGTTTGAACCTAAGCTTTTGGATGGCTTACTCACACATAATATTGTATAAACTATTTTCACATTCTCGCTTCATGTTTGTCTGAAAATTTGACACAATAGTTTCTATTAATAATCAATCTTTAAAGGAAAAATTATGGCCGATCTAGAATCAATAAAAGAAAAAGCAAACTCTGCAGCTGATGGAATCAGTTTCAATGACTGTGCTTGCGAAACTTTAACAAAAATTCCTGAGTTTGCAATTGACATGGCTATCAAACATATGACAGATGCAGCTCAAGAACAAGGTGTTGATACCATTTGCTGTGACTTCATGGAAGCAAACAACCCTATGGGTTAATGCTCTTGGTGGTGATGGGTGGAATTGAACCACCGACCTTCGCGTTATGAGTGCGACGCTCTAACCGACTGAGCTACATCACCATAATGTAATGAATGTGGGATTTTCAATGGCAAATCCAATTCTGTCAAGTTTAACTCACTATTTTAACTCAATTACTTACTGAAATAAGATGAAATATAAAAAGATTACAACCGCTTTATTGAGCATATTAATTGTTCCATTGGCATACACAAGTGAATTTCCAGACGATTATTGGGAACAAAAAGCACCCTCTGAAGTCAATGTAGACCCTATGAAAGTAAAAACATTGTTTGACTTATCCTTTGAAGATGATGCTACACAAGCTGTAGTACTAATAAAAAATGGTGTTCTAATTGGAGAGCAATATGCCGAAGGCTTTGATAAAAACTCTTATGGAACATCCTGGTCTATGGCAAAAAGTTTTTATGCAGCACTCATAGGAATCTCTATTGATCGAGGAGAAATTAATGACTTGGATGATAAGGTTAATCTCTATCTTGATTATTTTAATGATGAACGCTCAAAAATTACCATCAGAGATTTACTCAATATGTCGAGTGGCCTTGAATACCCTGAAAATCAACATGAAAATATGTTCTTTCTCAATGATCATCTTGAATACTCCAAGAGTATAGGTGTGGAAAAAGAGGCAAATACTGTCTTTGAATACAATAATGTTAACTCCATGTTGTTAGGGGATATTCTAGAAAAAGCTACAGGCAAGAAAGCTGATCTACTACTAAATGAAAGAATATTGGATCCCATAGGGATTAAAAACTCTACCGTATGGACAGATAATGCAGGCAATCCTTTGGCCTATTGCTGTATCGATATGTCGGCTAGAGACTATTCACGATTTGGGTTACTTTTTTCTAGAAGTGGCAATTGGAATGGCAATCAATTGATCTCCAAAGACTTTGTAGATGAAACCTTCACAGAATATTGGGACGACACTCCGCAATGGTGGACTAATGCAAAACGAGGTTACACATTACATTGGTGGGTATCAAAAAATGATGAAGAAGGAAGTATTTTTAATGCCAGTGGTAAATTTGGACAATATATTTTTGTAGACCGTGAAAATGATATCATTTTCACTCGCATCACTAAATATCACCCTACTCCTGGATCGATTCAAGATTGGGGAAGATTGAGCCGTGTGGAAGTCAATAATATAGGTCGATGGCTCAAAGTAACTCGCTTTCTAGAGAAAGTTGGAGTCTTGGATGCTGATGATCTCAAGACACCAAATACAAGAGAAGATGGTGAGTCCAAAGAATTCTATGAGATTTATGGGGAAGTAATAGACTCAATCGCTGATTTAAGCAGAAATTAATACTCTAAAAAAATCACTTAAGCTAAACATTAAAGCGAAAGTGGATCACATCTCCCTCTTGCACGACATACTCCTTTCCTTCTAACTTCATTTTACCTGCATTTTTAGAAGCTAATTCTCCTCCTAAATCTACATAGTCATGATATGAAACAACCTCTGCACAAATAAAACCTCTCTCAAAATCTGTGTGTATAACTCCTGCTGCCTGTGGTGCTTTAAGATTCTTCTTAATAGACCAAGATCTAACTTCTTTTTCACCAGCCGTAAAGTATGTTTGCAGTTCTAAAAGTGAATAAGAAGAACGTATCAACTTATCAAGAGCTGGTTCAGCAATGCCTAAGTCACTTAAGAAATCTCTAAGCTCTTCATCTGGTAATTGAGATAATTCTGACTCTAAAGCACTGCATAGTGGAATAATATCGAAGTCTTGATCACCACTTAGATGCTGTTTAAGCTCTTCTAAATATTTTGATTCGGAATGTATTTCACTCTCATCAATATTAGCTACATATAAAATTGGTTTTGCTGTTAGTAAATGAAGCTCCTTCATCCATATGATGCAGCTCTCATCTTCTACAATAAAATTTCTTGCCGGTCGCATTGCATTCAAATGGTCAAACAACTCTTTTAAGAAGTCTCTTTTCTGAATTTCTTCTTTATCGGCTGCTTTAGATTTTTTTTCCGCTCTAGCTAAGTTATTTTCAACCGTTTGAATATCCGCTAGTAATAATTCCGTATTAATAGTATCAACATCATCTCCTGGGTTAATTTCATTGGAAACATGTGTGATGTCTTTATTATCAAAACATCTTACTACATGAATGATGGCATCAGTCTCTCTGATATTGCCTAAAAACTTATTACCCAGGCCCTCGCCTTTAGATGCCCCTGCAACAAGACCAGCAATATCTACAAATTCTATATAGGATGGAATAATTGTATTGGTCTTGGTAATAGTGGCTAATTCATTCAATCTTGGGTCAGGGACAGAAACATTACCGATATTAGGGTCTATAGTACAAAAAGGATAATTCTGTGCATCAACAGTAGCATTAGATAGAGCATTAAAGAGTGTCGACTTACCAACATTAGGTAGACCTACTATTCCACAACGAATTCCCATATGATAATACCTGTGTAAATTTGAAAACTTATAAATTAATGTATTTTCTTTTGTATTCTATTTCAAAGGGCGAGTTTAACAATTAAAACCATAAAAGATGAGTAAAAAATTATCTGCAACAACAGCTGGAAGTTTGCCTAAACCAAAATGGCTGGCCGAACCTAAAAAACTTTGGCCCAAATGGAAGATCAAACAAGAAGACTTATGGGAAGGACAAAAAAAATCTGTCCTTCAGTGGATTCATACTCAAGAATCAGCCGGTCTTGATATCATCTCAGAAGGAGAACAATTTCGTATTCACTTTGTGCATGGCTTTCTACAAAAAATAAAAGGCATTAACTGGGATCAGAAAACAAAAATGGGGATCAGGAATAATAGATACACAGTTGAAGTCCCTACAGTTACAGAAGCCATTGTCAGACCTGAAATCATTCATCTTAAAGAAGCAGAATTTTTAAGAAAAAATACAAAGAAAAAAACTAAGTTCACACTCCCCGGACCTATGACAATCTGCGATACCATTGCCAATAATTATTATCAATCAAGAGAGGAAATGGCTTTTGCTTTTGCAGAAATTCTTAATACAGAAGCTAAAGCCCTTGAAAAAGCAGGCATTGATATCATTCAATTTGATGAACCAGCCTTCAATTCTTTCAACCAAGAAACCATAGACTGGGGAGTTAAGGCATTAGAAGCTGCAATTGAAGGCTTGCAATGCAAAACAGCGGTTCATGTCTGCTATGGTTATGGGATAGAAGAAAACATCAATTGGAAACAAACACTGGGTAATCAATGGATGGAATATAAAACAATTTTTCCGAGCATTAATGACAGTAATATCAATCAAGTCTCTATTGAATTTTCTGGATCCAATGTATCGCCTGATTTGATGTTATTGCTCCCCGATAAAGAAATTATGGTAGGAGTCGTTACTGTTGTATCGGATATAATAGAAACTGCAGAAGACGTTAAAATAAATATACTTTCAGCTCTTAATTTTGTTGATCGGGAAAGATTGATACCCAGCAGTAATTGTGGCATGGCGCCTCTATCTCAAGAAATAGCCACAACCAAAATCAAAGCCTTAGGAGCGGGAACTGAATTAGTAAATAATAGCAATTAGACTTTTTGATTAAATATACTCATTGCTTTCTCTACTCCATCCTTGAGCATACAATCCGTTGCATCAATTGCGGAATCTAGTGCTGAGTGAATTGTTTCTGCTTCTGCTACTTTTGGCTTTGATAGAACATAATCAATGACATTATTGTATTCAGGGTGTCCTATACCTATTCTAATTCTAAGAAAAGCACTCCCTTGACACGATTTGAAAATACTTCTGAGACCATTATGGCCTCCATGCCCCCCATCATATTTAATCCTCATTACACCTGGCTCTAAATCTAAATCATCATGAATAACACACACTTCCGAAAGATCAATTCGATAATAATTCAAGAGATTTCTAATCGATTCCCCAGACTCATTCATATACTTAGATGGTCTAAAAAGGATTACTTCTTGTTCCAATGATATAGATTTTGAAAGCGAACCAAATACTTTGCTCTCATGTTTAAATTCTGTAAATTGATGATGTTTGGATAGGTGATCCAAAAATTCATAACCTAAATTATGTCTGGTTTTATTATATTGGTCTCCAGGATTTCCTAAACCAATAAAAACCTTAGGAATGCTATAAGCGAGAGACATGATCAATCGCTATTGGATTCAGATTCCTCTTCTGTAGTTTCTTGATCACCATCTGAATCTTGATCTTCAGCGCCTTCTTCACCCTCTTCTAATTCAACATCTTCAACAACCTCTTCTTCTGCAATCCTAAGAACTCGAATCGCTACAACTAATTCATTATTTGGCTCTTCTTGCGTCAATAGAGGTATTTCAACTCCATCGGGTAACTGGATATCTTCCAAATAAAGCATGTCATCAACTTTCATATCAATAATATCTATCTCAAGATTCTCTGGAAGGTCTCTTGGTAAGCAGCTCACTTCAATCTCAGTCATCAAAGGAGTTACCGTACCTCCTTCTAATTTAACACCTATTGCTGAATCTTCATTTAAGAAAATAACCGGTACTTTAACTCGTATAACTTCATCTGATTTAATTCTAAGAAAATCCAAATGCATTACTTGTTGTTTTGAAGGATGGACTTGAATGTCCTTAATTAAGACATCCTCTTTTTTATCATCAATTTGAATACTAATTATGCTGGATAAAAAATTATCTATATTTAATTTTCTCAGTAACTGATTGTGATCAATGGTTAGGGTTATAGTTTCCTTTCCTGCACCATAAATAACACCTGGAACAAAACCAGATCTTCTTAGACGTCTTGAACTGGAGGTTCCTTTTCCTGTCTCTCTTGGCTGTGCAATTAAATCAAAATCATTACTCATTATGTATTCTCAAAAACTTTTTAATTAGAATTATTATTTTTCAATAAAATGGTGGTGAATAATAACCGAAGTTTATCTATGAAACTAGAATTATCTGACTTTTATTATTAAAAATAAACACTCAATCCGCATAAAGCGAGCTGACTGATTCATCACCAACTATTCTATTAACAGTTTCCCCTATCAGTTCTGCAACAGAGAGTTGTCTAATTTTTCCTGAATTCACTGCTTCCTCTGTCAAAGGTATCGTATCAGTTACAACCAACTCATCGAGTTCGGATTTCTTTATTCTATCTATCGCTGGACCAGATAAAACTGGATGCGCTGCATAAGCAACTGTTTTAATAGAGCCTTTATCCTTAAGCGCTGCAGCTGCATTACAAAGCGTTCCAGCCGTATCGACCATGTCATCAAATATAATGGTTGTTTTACCATCAACATCACCAATGATATTCATCACTTCAGATTTATTAGCCTCTTCTCTTCTTTTATCAATAATTGCTAACCCTGCATTATCTAACCTTCTAGCTATGGCTCTAGCCCTTAATACACCTCCTACATCTGGAGATACTATCACTAAATCATGATACTTATTTTTCCAGATATCAGTCAAAAGCACCTGAGATGAGTAAATATTATCAACAGGTATGGAAAAAAAACCTTCAATTTGATCCGCATGCAAATCAATTGTTATAACCCTTGATATACCTGATTTTTCGATTAAATCCGCTACTAGTTTTGCAGAAACAGGGCCTCTTGAATTTCTCGGTCTTCTGTCTTGTCTGGAATAACCAAAATATGGAATCACGGCTGAAATTGATTTAGCAGATGCTCTTTTACAGGCATCAGCCATGAGTAATAACTGCATTAAATGATGATTAGCAGGAGAACAAGTTGATTGGATTAAGAAAACATCCATTCCTCTTATATTCTCAGAAATCTCAACACTTGTTTCTCCATCACTGAATTCTTTAACCTGTATCCACCCAAGTGGTTGATTGGCGTATCGTGCGATATCTGAACCCAATGTCTGAGAAGCTGGACCAGCAAATATAACTAATTTATCTTTATTCATAATTTACAAGGATACCTTTAAATTAAAATATCTGCCTTTATTTTGGCTGGGGTGGCAGGATTTGAACCTGCGCATCACGGGATCAAAACCCGTTGCCTTACCGCTTGGCTACACCCCAAAATAATTCTTCAATCCATAGATGTGTCATTCTGAAGTTGCTGCTATAGACTGTCAAGTTACTCATGAAGATATTTTCATATTATCAAATACACTATTCACAATTGTTAATTGAAAATCATCTGAAGTTATTCTGATCTTCCTAGGAATGACCACATTATTAATACTCTGATAGGACTCAAAAAATATATCAAGTTGGTGAGCTATTATTCTTTTAGGAGCTCCATATTTATCAACTGCAACATTGTAATTATCTAACTTAGAAGTATCTGCCAATAAGATAGAGAAAAGATCAATGTCTAAGCTGCTAATTTGTTCAAATTCTTTATTTGATAACTTGATATCAAGTTTGCCTAAGATAGATAGAATATTGCCACTATTGTCAGTTAATACCTCTTGTCCAATAAAATTTCTAACCACTAATATAGTTAAATCATTATTTTTATTTAATTCAAATGAACTCATTGTCGATCTATCTCTTCGTTCCAATGAAACTGAGCCTTTCAGTCGATATTGATTGATCTTATAAGTAGCTATTTGACGATCTGCCCAACCTGCAGAAGCATCAATCGATTGATTAATAGTGCAACTAGTTACTAAGAGTTGTGAGAAAATTACTAGAATTAGTAAATATCGACTACTTAAATGTAATTTCTGTATAAAATAGTTTTTACAATAATTGGTGTATTGAATGAAAGAATCTGTCATAAATAAATTAAACCTCATAGCTGAACAATACCATTCTATTGCAAATCAATTGTCAGAAGAAGAAGTTCAAAAAAACAATAGTCTAATGGTCAAGCTATCTAAAGAATACTCGAGACTGGGACCAGTAGTTAAACTTTTTGAAGAATTTAGATCTCTATCAGATGACAAAGAAGCTGCGCTTACTCTGAGTGAAGATGAAGATGAAGAACTCAAAATCTTAGCAAAAGAAGAACTCATAGATATAGAGGCTCAATTAAAAAGAATTGAAGAAGAGATTACACCACTACTCTTATCATCCGATCCTAGAGATGAGAATAATGCATTCTTGGAAATTAGAGCAGGAACTGGTGGAGATGAAGCTGCCATTTTTGCAGGAGATATATTTAGAATGTATGCCAGATTTTGCGAACAAAAAAACTGGAAAATAGAAATATTGAACCAAAATGAAAGTGGTCAAGGCGGTTATAAAGAGATTATTGCTAAGGTTTTAGGCAAAGGTGTATTTTCACAATTAAAATTTGAATCAGGCACTCATCGTGTACAAAGAATACCTAAAACAGAATCACAAGGAAGAATACATACCTCTGCTTGCACGGTGGCTGTTATTGCTGAAATGGATGAAATAGATGAAGTAGAAATGAATTCTAGTGATATCAGAGTAGACACTTATAGAGCTTCAGGTGCAGGGGGGCAACATGTCAATAAAACAGACTCTGCTGTCAGGCTGACCCATATTCCTACTAATATTGTTGTTGAATGCCAAGATGGAAGATCGCAACATAAAAATAAAGCAGCAGCTATGACTCTACTAAGAGCTAAGATAAATGACATGGAACATGAAAAGGTTGCTAAACAACAAGCAGAAGAAAGAAAAATGCTAATTGGAAGTGGTGATCGTTCTGAAAGAATTAGAACGTATAATTTCCCTCAAGGTAGGATCACAGATCACCGAATTGGTCTTACACTTTATAATCTCTTAGAAGTGATGGAAGGGAATATTAGTACCTTGATTGATGCACTCATACAAGAAAACTCTGCTCAACAGATGTCGCAATTAGAAAATTAATTACCTATGCCTCAAACAGCTAGTAATACTCTTATAGAACTAGGCTCCAAGTTATTAAAAGATATTTGTGCATCTCCAAGAATTGAAGCAGAAATACTTCTAGCCAAAGCTTCGAAGATCAATAGAATTGATTTTTATAAACAAGTTTTTCATATTGATAGAAAACAAGAAAAGATATTTAATCAATCAATAGAATTAAGAGCTACTGGAATGCCAATGGCATATATACTTGGCAAAAAAGATTTCTGGTCATTGACGTTACATATAGATAAGAATGTATTAATACCTAGACCTGAATCTGAACATTTAGTAGAGAGAGCATTAAAAACTTTGCCTGAGAAAAGTTTTAATTATAAAATTTTAGAATTAGGGACAGGCTCAGGTGCTATTGCTATATCGCTAGCAAAAGAAAGACCTAATTCTTCAATTACAGCAACAGATATCTCTAAAAAAGCTCTATCATTAGCACAACACAATGCATTAGAAAATAATGTATATAATATTGATTTTATTACCTCTGATTGGTATCAAGAACTCAAAAAAATGAAATTTAATAGCATTGTTGTAAACCCTCCTTACATTGATCAAAACAATAAATCTACCTATGATGAATCTATTCTAAAATATGAACCTGAAATAGCTCTGTTTGCCAACAATAAAGGAAGGGAATCAATTTATTCTATTATTAAGGAATCATCATATTTTTTAGAGCCTGATGGGTCTTTAATTATGGAACATGGGTTTGATCAAAGTAAATATTGTCAGGGTTTGATGGAAGAATTTGGCTTGGTGAATATAATATCAACAAAAGACTACAATGGTCATGTAAGAATTACAGAAGGGTTTCTAAAAGCTTAAAATAAATGAATATAGAATCTCAACGTTATAACGCTCACCTAAGATTAAATGATTTTGATGAGAGTTCACAAAAGTTAATAGAAGACTCATCAATTCTGATTATAGGAATGGGTGGTATTGGAACTATAGCCAGCCTTTATCTAGTCAATAGCGGAGTTGGTGAAATAATTCTATGCGATTATGATTCGGTGGATATCTCAAATCTTCCAAGACAAGTCTTATTCCAAGAAGATAATATTAATCAAAATAAAGCGATTGTAGCTAAAGAAAAACTGCATCATTTTAATCCCAATGTTCTTATTGAGAGCATAGACAAAAAACTAAATGATTCAGAATTAGATAAAATTATTTCAAAAGTAAGTCTCGTTATAGACTGTACAGACAATATTCAAACAAGATTACAACTGAATAAGATATGCATAAGAAATAGAAAACCTATGATTATGGCTGCAGCAATAAGATATGAGTGCCATATTGCAGTTTTCAGAAATGACAGCCTTATAGATGGGTGTTTAAATTGTCTATATCAATCAGATGAAGAGAACTTAGAGACATGCGAAGGAAATGGTGTTCTTTCAACTATAGCTGGGAGCGCAGGAATAATGGCAGCTACTGAAGCTCTAAAAATTCTAATGGGCCAAAATACAGAATTAAATAGTATGATTTCTATTTTTGACTTAAAAAACAATATAAATCAAATACTTAAAATAAATAAATCCAATAATTGTAATATATCTCACTAATTATTATCTTTATTTCCTTCTATATTCTTCTATATTCTTCTATATTCTTCTATATTCTTCTATTTTCTCTAATAATATTTCATTCACCATTTTAGGATTAGCTTTACCAGAACTCTTTTTCATCACTTGGCCTATCAAAAATCCTAAAACCTGCTCTTTCCCTGATAAATACTGATCTCTTTGATCCGGGAATGACTCTAAAACTTCCATAATTATTGATTCAATTTGAGTACTATCAGAAATTTGCTTCAGTCCTTGTGCTTCTATGATTTCATCAACAGAATCATTAGTTTCGATCAATTGCTTTAAGATAATTTTTGCCATTGAAGCCGAGACAACATTTTCATGGATTTTTTGCAATAAGTCAGCTGAAGCATCTGCTGTAATTGTTAAATCTTTGATTGAAATATTTTCTTTATTAAGATAACCCATTAATTCTGAAAGAAGCCAATTAGCTGCTTGTTGATAGTTCTCATTAAAATGATGAATTAAAGCTTCAAAAAATTCTGCAATATCTACATTTTTAGCAATTTCTATAGCATCAACCTTCCTTATTGAATATTGTTTAATATATCGATGTACTTTTTGATCAAAAAGTTCTGGTAATTCTTTTTTAATCTCATTGATAAGATCTTTTCCAACTAATATAGGCAATAAATCAGGATCGGGAAAATATCGATAGTCATTGGCTTCTTCTTTACTTCGCATAGATCTTGTTTCATTTTTTTCAGAATCATACAATCTGGTTTCCTGAATAACTGATTCGCCCTCTTCCAGAATTGCTTTTTGTCGTTCCACTTCAAACTCAATAGCTTTTTCAACAAACTTGAAAGAATTTATATTTTTGATTTCTGCTCGAGTTCCAAGATCATTCGAGCCTAATGGTCTTAATGAAATGTTTGCATCACACCTAAAAGAACCTTCTTGCATATTGCCATCTGATATTTTTAAGTAACGTACCAGTTGATGTATTTTCTGCATATAAGAAGATGCCTCCTCGGAAGAGCTGAGATCAGGCTCAGAAACAATCTCAAGCAGAGGGGTGCCTGCTCTATTGAGATCTATAGCACTAGCATTATGAAATTTATCATGAATTGATTTACCTGCATCTTCTTCTAAATGGGCTCTTGTAATCCTTATAGTTTTCATACTTTTATTATGAATCGGAATCTCAATTGAACCATTAAAAACTATCGGTAGCTCATATTGACTAATTTGATAGCCTTTGGGTAAGTCAGGATAAAAATAATTTTTCCTAGCAAAAATTGATTTTTCAGCGATCTCAGCATCAACAGCTAGACCAAACTTAATAGCCATAACAACAGCCTGATGATTCAGAACAGGAAGCACTCCTGGATAACCAAGATCCACTAAAGATGCTTGGGTATTCTGTGGCATACCGTATTTAGTGGATGAACTTGAAAATATTTTACTCTCACATGCCAATTGCACATGTAACTCTAAACCAATAACTGTTTCCCATTTCATAATTCTAAATCGCTATCAATCATCTAAAAAAGGTTGGGGTTGCTGTAAATGAAAATCAGTTTCTTGTTGAAATAAATGACAAAAATTTAACAACTGAGATTCTTGAAAATGAGGAGCTATCAATTGCATACCAATTGGTAATTTATCAATGAATCCAACTGGATGTGACAGCGCTGGAAGTCCTGCTAAATTTGATGATATTGTATATATATCATTCATGTACATTGAAACTGGATCATCTATTTTCTCACCTATACTAAATGCTGGTGATTGAGTGGTAGGACCAACAATAAGATCCACTTCTTTAAAGGCTTCTGTGAAGTCATTGGATATCAATTGTCTGACTTTTTGTGCCTTCAAATAGTAAGCATCGTAATATCCAGCTGATAAAACATAAGTGCCAGTCATTATTCTTCTCTTTACCTCATCGCCAAATCCAATTTGCCTATTCGTACGATAAAGGTCATCCAAATCCTTTGTGTCATCATCTCTATACCCATAACGAATTCCATCATATCTTGCTAAGTTTGAAGAACATTCTGCTGAGGCAACGACATAGTATGTTGGGACAGAATAACCTACATTTGGCAATGATATTTCAGTAATCTTTGCTCCTAATTTTTCATATATTTCAATACCTTGGTTGAGTATTCTTTGAGAATCAGAATCCAAAGAGTTATTAAAAAATTCTTTTGGTAAACCAATAATTTTCCCCTCTATAGAGTTATGAACAAAATCACTGTATTGAGGAACAGCTTCCTCAACACTTGTAGAATCTAGAGGATCAAACCCTGACATTGTTTCTAAGAAAATAGCTATATCCTCTGCTGTCAAAGCCAATAACCCTGCTTGATCTAAACTCGATGCAAAAGCAACCATTCCATATCTAGAGCATCGTCCATATGTAGGCTTCAAACCTGTAATTCCAGTAAAAGCTGCTGGTTGCCTGATAGACCCTCCAGTATCTGTTCCTAGTGCTATCGGAATAATACCAGAGGCTACGGCTGCTGCAGAACCTCCAGAAGATCCACCTGGTGACCGTTCTAGATCCCAAGGGTTGTAGACTGGACCAAAATAACTAGTTTCATTCGAAGAACCCATTGCGAATTCATCCATATTGGTTTTTCCCATCAAAATTGCTCCACTGTTTTTAATCTGATTTATGACAGTGGAATCATAAGGTGGTATGAAGTTTTCAAGCATCTTTGAAGCACAAGTTGTCTTTATGCCTTTGGTGCAAAAAATATCTTTCGATGCATAGGGTATACCGGTTAGTAAATCATAATTGCCTGCATGTATTTTTTTATCCGCTATCAATGATTGTTCTTCAGCACTCTCTTGGTTTAAGGTTATAAAAGAGTTTAGAAAATGATCGTATTTCTTTATTCTCTCGAAATACATCGATACCAGTTCTGCGCTTGAAATCTCTCTTTGAGAAATCATATGAATGAGTTTTTTAAGAGTAAATCGTTCCATTAATACACCCGCTTAATCTATAACCTTTGGAACTTTATAAAAACCATCTTCAGAATCTATAGCATTTTCTTGAAAAAGATCTCTATCGTTATTCAATATAGCTTCGTCTTTTCTTAAACGTTGACTCATATTCATTGGATGCGCCATAGGCTTGATATTATTAGTGTCAGCCTGTTCTAACTCATTAATCATATTGAGGATGTCTGAAATTTGTTTAGTAAAAATTGAAATCTCATTCTCATCAATCCTTAACTTGGATAGATCACAAATATGATTTATGTCAGATTTTTTTACAGTCATGATATGATTTAATTAATAAAAATAGGTTCTAATGATAACTTCCTGTTGCTCAAAATCCTACACGTTGTTAGAGTAGTTCTTCAGGATTTTAATTAAAAAAAATAAATATGTTCAAAAATATTATAGGATATTTCTCCAATGATCTATCAATAGATCTAGGAACTGCTAATACTCTTGTGTATGCAAGAGGCAAGGGTGTAGTTCTAAATGAACCATCAGTTGTTGCATTACGAACTGGTGATGGAAGACCAACAAAAACTGTAGTAGCTGTAGGCACAGATGCTAAAGCGATGTTAGGAAGAACACCTGGTTCAATTGAAGCAATTAGGCCAATGAAAGATGGTGTCATAGCAGACTTCATAGTCACAGAAGCAATGCTGCAAGCTTTTATAAAAAAAGCACATGGCACAAGATATTTTAGACCTAGTCCTAGAGTTTTAGTTTGCGTTCCTTTTGGATCTACTCAGGTAGAAAGAAGAGCGATTAGAGAATCTGCAGAAGGAGCTGGCGCAAGAAAAGTTTACTTAATAGATGAACCAATGGCGGCCGCAATAGGTGCCGGACTTCCTGTGCATGAAGCAAGAGGTTCAATGGTAGTAGATATAGGAGGCGGAACATCTGAGATAGCAGTTATATCACTTAATGGAATTGTCTATGGTAATTCAATTAAAATTGGTGGAGATACTTTTGATGACGCTATTATCAACTTCATTAGGAGAAACTACGGAATGCTGATAGGAGAAGCTACAGCTGAAAGAATTAAACATGAGATAGGAAGTGCTTATCCTGGAGATTCTGTTGGAGAGATTTCTGTTAAAGGGAGAAACCTATCAGAAGGGGTTCCAAGGACCTTTACACTCAATAGTAATGAAATTCTAGACGCTCTTCAAGAACCTCTTCAAGCAATAGCAAATGCATTAAAATCTGCTTTAGAGCAAACACCTCCTGAGCTTGGTTCTGATATAGCTGAGAGAGGAATAGTACTTACGGGAGGGGGTGCTCTATTAGCAAATATAGATAAATTACTATCTGAAGAAACAGGTTTGCCTGTGATATTAGCAGATAACCCACTAACCTGTGTGGCAAGAGGTGGTGGTAAAGTTATTGAAATATTGGACCAACATGGTGTTGATTTTTTTGAATTGAGTTGACTGCTACAGAAATTATAAACAACGGGTGACTATACCTCATGCCGTTTACAAAAAAAAATACAATTGATCGATCAAATCCCAACTATAGTGGACTGAGAATTATTCTGATATTTATTCTTTCTTTAGGGATGATGTACTTAGATTTTCAGGGCAATTATACAGATAGATTAAGATCCTACCTATCAGTAATAGTTTTACCTCTACAAGTTGTGGCAAACGCACCTAAAAAAATTATCAATAACTTAAAGAGATAAATTAAGTGATAGAGAATCTATCTTGACAGAAAATCAATTATTAAAAAAAGAAATCATACAACTTTATTCAAAAGTACAACAAACCTATAAACTTGAAGCTGAAAATAAAAGATTATTCGAGCTTCTAAAGGCAAAACCAGAAGACGATAAAAGTTTTATTTTCGCAGATATTATTTCAGTTAATCAGGACAATGATAAACATCAAATTATTATTAATAAAGGCAGTATGGATGGTATAAAGTTAGGGGCTGCAATCGCTGATTCTAAAGGTATTATTGGTCATATTTTTCGTGATCAAGTGCTTGCTTCTGAGGTTCTGCTTATTTCAGATCCTGAGCATGGCATTCCTATTAAAGTTGCAAGAAATGGACTTAGAGCAATAGCAATTGGCATTGGCTCTTATGATGAAATTATTCTCAATAATCTTCCTAATAACTCTGATATCAAAGTTAATGATGTATTGATTACATCTGGCTTAGGTGGAAGATACCCTGAGGGATATCCCGTTGCCATAATTTCTAAGATAGAAAGGGTAAAAGGAGATTCTTATCTTAGTATTGGAGCTAAACCAATTGCCAATCTAAAAAATATTAATGAAGTTTTGGTTATCCAAGATGTTAAAAAAGATTACCCAAATGAGTAAACAACTATCAAAAATTTCCTTTGTTTGGTTGATATTGATTCTTTCCAGTCTTCTATCCATAATTCCCTTACCAGAATATCTATCTTTCTTAAGAGTCCCATGGATAGCTTTATCATTGATATTTTTTACTATTATGACACCTTCCATTATTGGTCTATTCTCAGCATTTCTAATAGGATTAATACTTGATATTTTACAAGGCGGCATTCTGGGTGAGTCTTCTCTTGCTTTATCTTTAATAACATACATAACTTATCGATTTAGACTGCAAATTAGAGTATTTCCGATATGGCAGATGATGCTGACCATACTTATCCTGCTTACAATAAATGAGATGATGCATCTTTGGATAGAGGGAATGATTGGGAAAATAGTAATTTCACAATCAAGGTTATTAAGTATATTACTAGGATCTTTGATTTGGCCTTTCTTTATGGGTTTAATGCAAAACTTACAATCAAGAATAAAAAACTAGATAGTTTTATGTCATTTAAATCAGTAATAACTCAAAAAGAAGATCAAAATATTTTCCTAAATCGTATCTTATTTTCCTCATTATTAATTCTATTGCTAGCTGCAATAATTTTTATACGTTTGGTTTTTTTACAAATTTATGATTCTGATCAATACAAATTACGCTCCCTCAATAATACTATTAGAACTCAATCTATACCTCCAAGCAGAGGATTGATTTTTGATAGAAATAACAATGTATTGGCCGAGAATAGACCAGTATTCCAACTTGAAATGATACCCGAGCAAGTCCGATATATAGAGAACACATTGAATCAATTAGCTGAACTAGAACTAATCAATATAAATAAAATAGACGCACTAAAGGAGAAAATTGAGAAGATCGATAGCAGTTATCAATTTAAAGCTATTACATTAAATACTAAGCTTTCTGAAAAACAAATAGCTATTTTTGCCAATCATAGAAATATATTTAAAGGAATAGATATTAAAACTAGGCTTGTAAGATACTATCCAAAGGGAGAAGTTTTCTCCCATGCACTAGGCTATGTTGGCTCTATTTCATCAAATGATTATTTAAGATTTGATTCTGCTATCTACACTGGCAAAGAACAAATTGGAAAAACATCGATTGAAAGAGACTATGAAACTTCACTGCATGGCTATCCAGGAAAAGAGAAACTGTTGGTGAATGTTCGTGGGAGAGTAATGGATCGATTGGATAAAGAGCCATTTCAAGCAGGAAACAATCTTATCTTAACGCTGGATACTAAGCTACAAGAAATTGCATACGATGCAATGCAAGGAAAAAAAGGTGCCGTTGTAGGCATTGATCCTTCCAATGGTGAGATTCTCATTTTTATTAGCACTCCAGCATATGATCCTAATAAAATCAGTCAAGGCATGAGTAACTCTGAATATGCTGCTTTTCAAAACAATAAAAACAAACCTTTATTCAATAGGGCCATTGCTGGACAATACCCGCCAGGTTCGACCATTAAACCAATGTTGGCTCTGGGTGGCTTGGAAATGGGATATATTAATCCTGATAATTTTATATCTTGTGAAGGACATTATTTTCTCCCAAATTACTCTAGACCATTTAATGATTGGGACACACATGGTTCAGTCAATACAAAAAGGGCCATTCAAGCATCCTGTGATGTTTATTTTTATGAATTAGCTGTAGAGATGGGGATTGAGAATATGAGTTCATTTTTATCTAATTTTAATTTTGGTAAAAAAACACTGATTGATATAGGCTCAGAAAAAAAAGGGATAATTCCAAATCGTGCATGGAAAAAAAATAACTTTAAATCAAAACAAAACCAGAGCTGGTTTAAAGGAGAAACAGTCATAGCAGGAATTGGACAGGGTTACATGCTAGCCACTCCGCTGCAATTAGCTATGGCTACTGCAATGATTGCAAATAGAGGGAGTGCTTTTCAGCCACATTTAGTTCGTGCTATTGAAAATATACAAACAGGTGAACTCAACTATACCCCAATTGAAGAAATCAATAATCTTGAGCATATCAAAGAAAACCATTGGGATATCATCCATGAAGGAATGATTGCTGTGGTTAATGAAAGAAGAGGAACAGCTTATGGTATATTTCAACCCAATGTGCCAATTGCAGGAAAAACAGGCAGCTCACAAGTCTTCAGTATAGATAAATCAAGCAATAAAGATAAAGAGGTCCCTGAAGAATTAAAAGATCATGGTCTATTTATTGGCTTTGCACCCCTTAACACACCTAAAATCGCCTTGACTGTAATTATTGAAAATGGAGGTGGTGGAAGGTTAGCTGCAGCACCAGTTGCTGAAAAAATAATGACTGCGATACTGGATTCAGAGATGAAAAATGCTCTTTAAAAAACATTATGATAGTTTATCTAGTGAAGATCTCTTTAGAAAATTTCATATAGATTTACCTTTATTAGTTGCTTTTATAATTCTTTTTTCTATTAGTCTAATTGCCATTTATAGTGCTTCAAATAGTGATATCAATGCCGTTATTGATCAATCTATAAGAATTGGAATTTCTTTAGCAGCAATGATTCTGGTTGCACAAATGAGTCCCTTGAATTATGAGCGAATTGCTCCTTGGTTATACTCATTGTGTTTTATACTACTAGGGTTAGTTCTTATTATGGGTGAGACTAGAAATGGTGCAACAAGGTGGTTAAATATTGGAATCAGTTTTCAACCATCAGAATTAATGAAAATAGGTATGCCTCTTATGGTGGCTCGATATATTGCTCGAGAATCTCTACCTCCATCTAATACTTCAATCGCTCTTGCAGTTATGATTGTGATATTACCAACATACCTTATATATTTAGAACCAGACTTAGGAACATCCGTACTCGTCGCATTTTCTGGTTTAATCGTTATTTTCTTATCAGGGATCAAGAAACGTTATCTCGTCATTGCTTTCTCTCTCTTTATAGCATCTCTCCCTCTAATTTGGCCTATGATCAATGAATTCCAAAGAAAAAGAGTTTTAACTTTTCTTAATCCGGAAAAAGATCCATTAGGAGCTGGATATCATATTATTCAATCAAAGATTGCCATTGGTTCAGGAGGTTTATTTGGAAAAGGTTGGCTGAATGGAAGTCAAGGCCAACTTGATTTTCTACCTGAAAGAACAACTGACTTTATTTTTTCCATTCTTGCTGAAGAATTTGGACTGGTTGGAATTGCAATCATTATATGCATATATTTATTCATAGTTGGCAGAGGGATTTTGATAGCAATTAATTCTCAAGACCTATTTTCAAGACTTATTGCAGCAAGTATTAGTTTAACTTTCTTCATCTATGTCTTTGTAAATATCTCAATGACAATTGGTCTTCTCCCTGTCGTTGGTGTGCCGCTTCCCCTGATCAGTAGAGGAGGAACTTCTATGGTGACTTTAATGATTTTACTTGGCATGTTAATGTCAGTTGGAACGCATAAAAGACTGGTACCAAAATAATGATTATGATCCTTAGTCCAATAAAATTTTTTGTAAAGGTATTCACTTTTTCTGCCCTACTTTTTATCTCTAATTTATCAGCTAATATTAATGAAAAGCTTAATGAAGAATTAATAACTGAACTTGTTCAAGAACATGGATTTGATGAGCAATATGTTGCTTCTATTTTCAATCAAATAAACTACTTACCCCAATTAATAGAGAACATTTCAAAACCGGCAGAAAAAACAAAAACATGGGAAGAATATAGAAATATTTTCATTACTCCCAAAAGAATTGCTGCAGGTATTCTCTTTTATAATCAACATAAAGAATTGCTAACAAGAGTTGAAAATGAGACTGGGGTTCCAAAAAATATTCTCTTAGGCATATTGGGTGTTGAAACATCTTTTGGAAGAATTCAAGGAAACTATAGAGTAATCGACTCTCTCTATACACTTGTGGCAGGTTACCCACCAAGAAGTGCTTTTTTTAAGCAGCAGTTAATCCACTTATTTTATCTGAGTAGAGAACAAAATCTTCCAATAGAATCCATAAAGGGTTCCTATGCTGGAGCCATGGGTGCACCACAGTTTATCCCATCTAGTTACAGAGACTTCGCCATTGATGGAAATTCTGATGGAAAAATTGACTTATTTAACTCATGGGATGATGTTCTAATGAGTATAGGAAATTATCTAGAGAAAAATGGGTGGCGAAGCAATGAAAACATCCTCAGCGAAGCCTCTTTAGCTGATGGTGACACCAGCGTGACAAATGAAACACTAAATGATTATTTCTCTAAAGCCATCAAACCTAATCATACAATCGAAGAACTGAAGAATGCAGGCTTCAAATTCTCCACATCATTGCAAAATAATTCTAGAGCTCAGCCAATATATTTAGAAGGATCAAACAAAGAAAAAGCTTTTATCGGTTTCCATAATTTCTATGTCATCACCACCTACAATAGGAATGTAATGTATGCATTAGCTGTATATCAGTTGGGCGAGAGCATACAATTGATTGTGGATTAGTAATGAGAAAACTCTTCCTAAGATCTATGTTGTTATTTGCTGTAGTAATTATTACCAGTTGTTCTACTCAAACCCCTATTTTCAAGTCCGATTTATCTAAAAAAGAAGTCATCAAAATTTTAAATGATGGTTGCACTTTTGACAGAAGTGGTAAAGAGAAATATGTTGTCAAAGGTAAAAGATATCGCACCTTGGCCTCTAGTAAGGGGTATAAAAAAAGAGGAATAGCATCTTGGTATGGTCCTAAATTTGATGGAAAACAGACTGCTTGTGGAGAAATTTATGACATGTATAAATATACAGCTGCACATAAAACACTTCCGCTCCCTTCTTATGTAAAAGTCATCAATATAAGAAATAGGAAGTCAGTGATCGTTAAAATCAATGATAGAGGCCCTTTTATAGATAATAGGGTTATTGATTTGTCATATGCTGCTGCTAAAAAAATAGACATGCTTGATAAGGGTACAGCTATTGTGAGAATCAATACTATCAGTCAAGAAGAAGCTGCAGAATTCATGAAGAAAAATAAAAAAAGATTATTTTCTGGCAGCATCTTTGAACGAATAATCAAAGATAACGAAAAGTTTTATTTACAAGTTGGAGCATTCAGTGATCAGAAGAATGCTAAGTCATTAAAAATGAAGATATCTGAATTAGGCATCAAAACAGTATTTATCAACAAAGCAAGAGTAAATGGAAAAGCTATCTACAGGGTTAGAATTGGCCCTATAAAGACTAATGAATTATACAATCGAGTAGTTGATAAGCTTACCTCGCTTTCTTTGAATATTAATATTATTTCAGAGTAATCAATGAATTATCTATCTTTAGTAAATTATGATATCGTTCTCAGATAATTAAAAATAAGAAAAAAAAAGCTGAAACAATCAATCAATTAAATTCTTATGTTGAAAATATCTAAAATAATAATCGTACTAATATCTTGTTTTTCTATACCAGTACATAGCATTATCATCACTCCAAAGGCACCAAAAATACCTGCAGAAACATACGTTTTATTAAATTCTGATACCGGAAAGATTATTGCTAGTTTCGATGAGACAAAACAAATCAAGCCTGCCAGTATTACTAAATTAATGACGGCTTTTGTAGTATTTGAAGCCCTCAAGGAAGAACAGATATTACTAGATGACCGAGTAAGAATTAGTAAGCGTGCAGCCTCTATCGGTGGATCGACTATGTTCTTAAATCCCATGTTAAATGTGACCGTTGAAGAATTACTACAAGGTATGATTATAGTATCTGGAAATGATGCAAGTATGGCTTTGGCTGAACATATTGCAGGAACAGAAGAAGCATTTTCTGAATATATGAATGAATATGCTCAAGCAATAGGCTTAAAAAATACAAACTATCAAAATTCCTATGGCCTTGATGGAGATGAACACTATTCTTCGTCTATTGATATAGCAATTTTAGCCTCACGAATTATTAAAGATTTTCCTCAATATTTCCCATGGTATTCTCAACAAACTTTTTCGTCGGAAAAAATTAGAGATTTAAAAACAGATCAACCTATAAAGCAATATAATCGTAATAAACTACTAAAAAGAGATAAATCTGTTGATGGAATGAAAACAGGTTACACCTCTTCTGCTGGATACTGCTTAGTAGCTACTGCAGAAAAAGATTCGATGAGGTTAATTGCAGTTGTTACGGGCTCTAAATCTCCTGATGATAGAACTGATGCAGCATCAGCTTTACTCAACTATGGTTTCCGTTTCTTTGAAAATAAAATCTTAGTTGATCCATTAACAATCTATGCTGAAGCTAAGGTGTGGAAAGGAGAAGATGAGAATATTTCTTTAGTCACAAATAAGGAATTTTTTCAAACTATCCCTAAAGGCTCTTTTAAAAATATACGATCTAATATTGAGATATTTGGACCAATTATAGCTCCTATTGATACCAATCAACCCATCGGAAAATTAACTCTAACATTGGATCAAGATATTCTAGTGGATACACCTCTTTTCTCCAATAAAGCCATAAAAAAAGATTCAATATGGGGTCAAATCTATGATTCTGCTATTCTTTTATTTGAATAAAGCATGGCATAGATCTTGTCCCAGAAAAATAAAGTACCAATTGTATTCAAAAATTTAGGTCTTCAGAATTATCAATCTACTCTTTTAGAGATGCAAAGCTTTACAAAAAACAGACACACTCATACTAAAGATGAAGTTTGGTTCTTAGAACATGAGCCAGTGTATACTTTTGGTTCTAGAACTAAAAAAGATGATATTCCATCATTGACAAATATACCTGTTATAAAGACAGATCGAGGAGGTCAACTTACTTTTCATGGTCCAGGACAACTGATGGTTTATTTGTTATTTGATCTTAAAAGAAGATCCATCAAAATGAGAAATTTTATTTCTAGTTTTGAGAAAGCAATACTGGATACCATTCAAAATTATAAAGAGGATGCCTTTTACAAAAAAAATGAACCTGGAATCTTTATAAAAGAAAAGAAGATAGTAAGTTTTGGTTTAAAAATTTCAAAAGGTTGCAGCTATCATGGAGCATCAATCAATATCTCTATGGATATGAACCCATGGAATAATATTATAATTTGCGGTAACAGCTCTAATAAAGTTTCTGATTTAAATAATCTAGGATTAAATCTGAGTATTAATGAAGTAAGCGATGATATAAAAAAGAATATTTTAAAAAACTTCTAAGACAATCTAGTCGTTCAAGAGTCGCTTAAAACCACTATCTAAATCTTCTATTAAATCATTGATATCCTCCAACCCTATATACATTCTCAGCATCGTTTGATCAAAGTCGTCAGTATCAGAAACTCTCTGCTTTTGAAGTCTGCAAGGCGTTAACAAAGACTCATAGCCTCCATAGCTATAACCCATACCGAATAAATTCATACCATCTAAAAAAGCAGCTAAAGCACTCATGGAGTATGTATCATCAAGCACCATACTCATTAAGCTCCCACCGCCTAAAAATGTTTTCGACCAATTATCATGATATTTAGAAAAAGAAACAGGTGGATAAAAAACTTCTTTAATAACTTGCTGATTATGCAACCATAGAGCAATCTTCTTGGCATTGTCATATTGAGCTTCCATTCTTAAACCCATAGTTCTTAAGCCCCTTAAACCTAGATAACAAGTATCAGGTCCCACAGATATTCCTTGATTTCTAGAACAATCTTTGACCGTTTGATATGTCTCTTTTGTACAAGCCACTAAACCAAGCATTGCATCTGAGTGTCCTACAACAGATTTAGTAGCCGCTTGAACTTCAATATCTATATCGTAATCCAAAGATTTAAAATACAATGGTCCAGCCCACGTATTATCAAAAATAATAATGATTTTAGTGTCTAATTCTCTACTTTTTTCTCTAATAGAACTAATAACAAGTTCAATATCAGGTATCTCAAAAGTTACTGAACTGGGTGCTTCCAAATAAACAATTTTTGTTGTTGGCAAGATTAAGTCAGCTATAGAAGATCCGATTATGGGAGAAAAGAAGTCAACATCAATGCCAAATTTTGTTAGATATTGATTGAATAATTCAGCTGCAGGTTCATAACAACCCTGTGTTACAAGAGCATGGTCCCCTTGCTTAAGAAATGCACTAACAGCAATATTGATTGCTGACATACCTGAACTAGTGGCAATTGATCTATAAGCTCCCGTAATCTCCGAATATGCTTCTTCCAAGGCTAAACTATTTGGTGAACCCAATCTTCCATAGCGAAAACTTTTAAACTGCTTATCCCAATTGTTATATTCCTCAAGTGTTTCAAATAATACTGTAGAGGCTCTATAAGGTGGAATATTGACAGCACCCTGAGTAAATCTTCTATCCCTTCCTGAATGAACTAGTGAAGTTTTCTGATGATAATTCTTTTTTTTATCTTTCATTTAAGTTGCTTATTTCTATTTTATTTTTGGCTTCATTTAATCGTTCCAGGGTACCTACATCAAGCCATTCACCATAAAATAAATCTCCTGTAACGATATCTTTTTCAACGAAGTCTCTTAAAATTCTTCCTAATGATTCTGTCTCTCTATCTTGGTCCACAAACATCTCAGGAGAAAGTAAGCTAATGCCACTAAAAGTATACCTCTGATCTGAATGATTGCACACAATTCCATCGTTCAAACCAAAGTCACCATCAGGATTATGATCGGGATTAGGAACTAGAATTAAGTGGGCTTTTTGTTTGCTACTAGTTTTATTGTGTTTAAAAGAATAATTCGTCAAAATGTCTGCATTAACTACCCAAAAATAATCATCCCTTAAATAATCAATGGCATTAAAAATTGCACCTGCAGTTCCTAATGGGCTTTCGCCCTCATATAAATAAACAATCTTAAGATTTGGATAACTTATCGTTGATAAAAAAACCTCAACTTGTTTTGCCAACCAAGAAGAATTGACTATGATTTCTCTTACTCCTGACAGATACAAAGATTCAATATTTCTCTCAAGCAATGTTTTATTATCAATAGATATTAAAGGCTTTGGAATTTGATTTGTAATAGGTCTTAATCTTTCACCCTTTCCTGCAGCTAATACTATCGCTTTCATTGGTGAGAATGCTCTCTTAAAAAATCAGATAATGATTGAAGAGAATCATACTTATCACAAATTTTTATTAAATAATTTCTTGTTCTAGGAATATCCAAAATATAAGTTTCTTTTTGATCTCTATGCTTTAATCTTGAAAAAATACCTACTGCTTTTAAATGTCTTTGAACACCCATCAGGTCAAAATCTTTTGTAAATTCTTCTTGTGTGGTGTTCATTAGCAAAGCTGATGACTCATTATAAAAGTGTTCAATCTTTTCTGAGACAAATTGTTCAGGGAGAGTTATATAGCAATCTCTAAGCAGAGAAACAAGATCATACGTTATGGGTCCCAAAACTGCATCTTGAAAATCCAATATCCCTAATTGATTGTTGTTATTGACAATAATATTTCTTGAATGAAAGTCTCGATGCACAAATACTTGTTCTTGCTTAAGTGCCCTATCTGCGATTTGATTGAAAATACTATATAGATCATATTTTTCTATTTCATTATCGTTTATATTCAACTCCACTTTACAGTACCAATTGATAAACAATTTCATCTCGTCAAGCATCATATCTTTATCATAAAGAGGTAGCTCAGAATGAGAAGAAATTCCATTGTGCTGGATTTTAGAAATCACACTAATCGCTTTTTTATAATAATCAGATGAGTATTGAATATTTGATGTCAATTTATCTAACATCGTATTGCTTCCTAAATCACTCATGATTAAAAAACCATGATTTAATTCACTATCAATGATTTTTGGAACTGATATACCCATATCATCCAATATTTGAGCAATTCTCATGAATGTCTTATTATTTTCATGTTCTGGAGGAGAATCTACTGCAATGAAAGTGTCTTCATTGTTAAGAGTAATTCTGTAATAACTTCTAAAACTAGCATCTGAGCTTGCAGGCTCTATTCTTCTTATGATGGCATCGATAGAATTTTCTATCCAAGACTTGAAAAGAATATTTCTTTCACTCTGCTTCAATTATTACCTTTATATATACTAAGAAATCAAATTTTTTCTATAAAATTAATCATATTACATGATAATTAAGAGCATGAATTCAGAAACCTTACATATAATGATATGTGATAATAAAGTATTGAAGAAGAAAGAAATGTTATTTGGACTAAATGAATACTACTAAACAGTTATTTATATTATTTATCATAATGATGGTTTCTGAAGCTAATGCTGAAGAAATCTCCAACAACACTTGCTTGATTGGTTATAAAAATTCAAACAACCTTACAATGGATTCCGAAACATCTGCTTCACTGACTGCTGGCTCCATTGAAGGGGAATTGGGTAAAAAATTAAAAATTAAGAATGAGATAAAAGTAACCTCAGGAGATAACACTATTACTGGTGGAGAAGCAGCTTTTGATGAAAGTGGAGGCATCATCAGGGTAACCAAGAACCTTATTTTTGAAAATTCAGATGCCATCATTTATGGGAAAGAAGCCATTATCAGGACTGAAGAAAAAACAGCATTAATACAAGAAGGTGAATACCAAATCTTCAGCGTACCAGCAAGAGGGGTTGCTAAAACAATAGCAATAGATAGTAATAATAACTTTAGCCTAACTGATTTTACCTATACTACTTGTAGTACTCTGGATAATTCTTGGGAGCTCAGAGCTCAATCAATGCAACTCAATAAAGATGAGGGAGTGGCAAAAAATCTAATCTTAAGATTTAAAGATTGGCCAATCTTGTACCTCCCATACTTGACCTTTCCTCTATCAGATTTAAGAAAGTCAGGCATTCTTACTCCTAACTTTGGCTCATCAACAAAAAGAGGAATAGAATTAAGCCTTCCTTATTATTGGAATATTGCTCCTAATATGGATCTGATAACCACTCCAAAATATATGGATAAAAGAGGATTTCAGCTGAGTAATCAATTCAGATTTATGACTAATAAGCAAAAAGGTGAAACGCATCTTGACTTTCTATTTGATGATAAACAATTAAATAAGGACAGAACTTATATTTCTCATGAACAGATCATTAACCTAAAATCCGATTGGAGAGTATCCTTAAAGGGTGAATATGCTTCTGAAAATAACTATTTTGAAGATCTAACACAATCACTCAGCACCACTAGCAGAACCCACTTAGTGAGATCTATTAACCTTGATCACTTTAATGATAATTGGTTTTTAAATTTTGGTATGGACAACCACCAAATACTTGATGACTCTATTCTCTATAGCGAAAAACCTCATAGAAGATTGCCTTATCTAAATTTTTCAGGTTTATGGACTTTGGAGAATACTGGTATAAATTATGGACTTAATAGCCAGTTAGCCTATTTTGATAAGAATGGAGCACTCTCTGGCGGCAGGTTTCATATGATGCCCAATGTATCAAAAACATTTAATCTAAATGGCATTCAAATAAAACCCACTTTGGAGATTGATTTAACGAAATACAATTTGAAGAAAGATTTCAATGAAGAGTCAGCTAATCTTACAGCGAAAAGAGCTGTCCCTATATACAGTTTGGACTTTAATGCTTTATTGAAGAAGTCTTGGAGTGAAGGTACATATACACAAACCATAGAACCTAGAGTAATGGGGGTCTACATCCCTTTCCGTAATCAAAATGATTTTCCCCTGTTTGATACCATCCAACCTGATATTAATCATATTCAACTATTTAGAAAAAATAGATACATAGGACAAGATCGTATAGGAGATACGTCAAAATTAAGTTATGGAATGACAACAAAACTATTTAAAACAGATAGCCTGAAACCCATTCTGAGCCTAACCTTAGGGCAAACTCATTATTACAAAGAAAGAAAAGTAACCCTTCCAAATGAACTAGAAATGAACAATAGTTCCTCAGCATATCTTGCAATGATGCAATGGAATATCAATAAAGAATGGTCATTAAGATTAGGTCATATGTGGGATTCAGGAATCGGCAAATCAATGAAAACAGAAACGCGTTTTCAATACAAATCGGATGATGCAAAGATCTTTAATTTCTCATACAGACATCGTCGGAATATGCTTAGGCAATTTGATACTTCTTTTTCTGTTCCTATTCGAGATAGTTGGAATGTTGTTGGACGCTATAATTACTCAATTATAGATAAAAAAGTCTTAGAACAATTCATAGGAGTGGAATATGAAACATGCTGTTGGGGAATTCGAGCTATCTCTAGGAAGCATTTAGCATATAGAAATGGTGAATCAGACTCTTCTTTCTCAATTCAATTTATTTTTAAAGGCCTCGGTGAAATCGGTACGCCTATTGAAAACCTATTGGATCGGGGAATATTAGGATATGATGGCACTTAATTATGTTCGAAATAAATAAAATAGCTCTTAAAATAATTGTTTGTATAACAATCATTTTCAATACCAATATATATGCTCAGACAAGAGAGCTGGGTGGTACTGGTGAGTTTATTGATGGTATTGCTGCCATTGTGAATGACGGAGTTATTTTAAGAAGTGAAGTTGAGCAACAACTTACACTAATTATAGCTAATTTAGAAAAACAAGAAGGACGATTACCGTCAAGAGATGTAATACAAGAACAAGTTATGGAAAGACTAATTATACAAAGAGTTCAACTTCAGCGTGCTGAAAGATTTGGTGTCAGAATCTCAGATGAGGCACTGAATGCTGCTATAACAAATGTAGCTCAAAATAATCAGGTTGAATTCAAAGATTTTCCAAAAATATTAGAGGCGGAAGGTATTAACTATAAAGATTATAGAAAAGAGCTTAGAGAACAACTCACTATTGATCAATTAAGACAAAGGGATGTTGCATCTAGGATTTCCGTTTCTGAAAGTGAACTAGAAAGCTTTATGGTTCTCCAAAAAGATCAAGATGCTCTAAATTATAGCTATAATCTCTCACATATATTGATACCTATATCTTCTAAATCAAGTAATAATGAGACAGCAAAAGCAGAACTTTTAGTTAACAATCTTTATAAGAGTATTACTAATGGAGAGAATTTTGAATCATTGGCAGTAGAATTTTCCAAAGGTCAGCAAGCCCTTAATGGAGGAAATTTAGGTTGGATGCAGGGAGAACAGTTACCTAATATTTTTATACAAGCAGTTAGTACAATTGAGACAGATGAAATAAGCCAACCTTTCAAAAGTGCCAGTGGTTTTCATGTACTAAGATTGAACGGTATCAAAGGCAATGATCCTATATTTGAAGATCAGATTAATGTCAGACATATTCTAATCAAGACCAATGAAGTATTAGATGATTCTGCTGCAGAAGAAAAACTTAAAACAATACGAAATCAAATAATTAATGAAGGTGATTTCGGAGCAGTTGCATCAGCAGTCTCAGAAGACAGTGGCTCGGCTCAAGAAGGCGGTAATATGGGATGGACAGCTCAAGGTTTTTTTGTTCCAGAATTTGAATCTATTGCAAATTCATTGAATGAGAATGAAATCAGTATGCCTTTTCAAACACGATATGGATGGCATATTATTGAATTCTTAGGCAAGAGAACATTCGATAATACTGAGGAAATTCAAAAGAGAAAAGCCATATCAGCCATTCGGAATTCAAAGCTATCAGACGAAATTGAAATCTGGGCACGTGAATTGAGAGATGAGGCTTTTGTAGAAATTCTACCTTTCAATTAGTTAAATATTTCTTGACGAAAAGATTATGCTAAAACCGTTTGCTGTCACTTCAGGAGAACCGGCCGGCATAGGTCCTGATCTAACTCTATCCATAGCTCAAAGAGATGATGCATCTGAATTTGTAGTTTTTGCAGACTTACTGATGCTTGAAGAAAGAGCAAATGCATTAAAACTAGGGATTGACTTTGTTCAGTATGATCGAAAAAAAAATTACTCCTCTTTGCCCAAACAGTCACTATTGGTTAAACATTTTGATACTGCCAATAAAGTTCTGCCAGGAAAACTTGATCAACAAAATAGTTCCTATGTGATTGCAATGATTGAGAATGCTACTCAGGAATGTTTGAATAAAGATTTTCAAGGAATGATTACTGGGCCTGTTCATAAAAATATTATCAACCAATCCGGTATTAATTTTAGTGGGCATACAGAATTTATTGCGAACATCTGTAAATCCAATTCAGTAATGGCATTTGTCTCTGACAATATGAAAATGGCATTAGCAACAACTCACATAGCCCTAAAAGAAGTGCCTGAAGCTATTGATAGTAGTTGTCTCATAGAAACAATTGAAATTATTGAAAAAGATCTACAAGTTTTTTTTGGTCTCAAAAAACCAACTATAGGTGTCTTAGGATTGAACCCTCATGCAGGTGAACAAGGCTTATTGGGGAAAGAAGAACTATTGATCATTGAACCCACCTTAGAATATCTAAGAAAAAAGAATAAAAATATTGTTGGCCCTATATCAGCAGACACTGCTTTTTTACAAAATCTCAATTTGGATATTATTCTAGCTCTGTACCATGACCAAGGGTTGCCGCTATTCAAATTTGTAAATCCACATCAGGCAGCAAATGTAACTTTGGGTCTACCAATTATAAGAACTTCAGTCGATCATGGTATAGCATTGGATTTAACCGCTAGCAATAACGTGAATAATGAAAGCCTTCACTATGCATTAATGACTGCAAAAAAAATGTCTCAAAGCTATGCAGAAAAAAACTAAGTCTATTATTAGAAAACGCTTTGGCCAGAATTTTTTACATGATAGGAATATAATACAAAAAATTATTAGGTCAATTAATCCAAAAATTAATGATCATTTCTTAGAAATAGGCCCCGGTCAAGGTGCTTTAACATACCCACTCTTGGAGCATTTAAAAAAAATAGACGTTATCGAGATTGATAAAGATTTATCGTCTCAACTTGATAAAAGCATTCATTCTAAAGATATTAATATTTATTGTATGGATGCGCTTTCATTTGATTTCAAAAGTGTTGTTAAAGGTAATAAAAAAATTCGTTTGATAGGAAACCTACCATACAATATCTCCACTCCACTCATTTTCCATATGCTGAACTCTAATTCACTATTTGAAGATCTTCATATCATGGTTCAAAAAGAAGTTGCTGATCGAATGACCAGTGATGACAATAAAAAAACATATGGTCGATTGTCTATTGCAATCCAGGCTCGATGTAATGTTAAGAAACTTTTTAATATCTCTCCGAATGCATTTTTTCCTAAACCCAAGGTTATTTCTTCTCTCATTAAAATTACACCAAAAAATAATTTAGATGAAGACACATTAGATTCATTGGATGATATTCTTAAAACAGTATTTTCTAAAAGAAGAAAGAAAATTAGCAACGGCTTAAAAGATTATTTCTCAAAAGAAGAAATTAAAGGAATGGGTATTGATTGTGAAAGCCGACCAGAAAACTTAACTGTCAAAGACTACATTAAGCTATCCAAGAAAAGGTGCTTTTAATTGTCTATCTATGCAATAGGCGATATACAAGGCTGCTATGAAGAATTAAGAAGGCTGCTCGAAAAAATTGAGTTTGATGAAAGCAAAGATCAATTATGGTTAACGGGAGATTTAGTTAATAGAGGGCCCAAATCATTGGAAGTACTGAATTATTTATACTCTATTGATCAGTCGATTATCACTGTTCTTGGTAACCATGACCTTCATTTGATTGCTCTTGCTCTTTCTGATAACAAAATTAAGAGTACAGATGAATCACTTAAACCAATATTGGAATCAAAAGATAAAATTAATTTAATTGAGTGGCTCAGAAGCAAACCTCTAATACATTTTGATCAAAAACTAAACACTGTGCTAGTTCATGCTGGAATACATCCCAATTGGTCTATAAAAGAATCGCTTCAATATAGCAATGAAATGAGTTCAATCATAAAAGGTCAAGAGGGCCCTAATTTCTTTAAGAATATGTATACGAACACTCCCAATAAATGGATCAACCAAGTCAATCGTATAGATAGAAGTAATTTTATTATTAATGCTTTTACAAGAATGAGATTTATGAGCAAGGACATTGAGCTAGACTTTAATGAAAAAGGATCACCTATAGACAGTACTTCTAATTTATTGCCCTGGTTTTCTCATCCAAACAGAAAAACCATTGAAAGTTTAATTGTTTTTGGACATTGGTCTGCACTGAATTACTATCATGATCAGAATATAGTGTGTTTGGATGGAGGCTGTGTCTGGGGAGGAGACTTAATAGCTATAAATATTATGCATCCAGAAATTGCGATAAAAGCTTAGAAACTAGATTGAAATAGGAGCAGAAATATGAGGATGTGATTGATAATCAAGGAGCTCAAAGTCTTCATAAGTATAATCGAATATTGAGTTAGGTTTTCTCTTTATACTCAATTTTGGCAGTGCATAAGGCTCTCTTGTAAGTTGCTCATTGGCTTGATCTAGATGATTGAGATATAAGTGAACATCCCCACCGGTCCAAACAAAATCACCAACTTCTAAATCACATTGTTGGGCAATCATATGAGTCAATAAACTATAGGAAGCAATGTTAAATCCAAGGCCTAAAAAAGTATCGCAACTCCTCTGATACAATTGGCAAGACAACTTACCTTGTGAAACAAAAAACTGAAACAATGCATGACAAGGCGCTAAAGCCATTTTTTGTTTCTTAACATTCTCTTGAGGGGATATGCTTTCATCCGGTAGATCTGCAACATTCCAAGCACTGACAATAATTCTTCTTGAAGAGGGGTTGTTATTGATTTGACTAATGACCTTTTCAATTTGATCTATCACTCCACCATTACTAGAGCTGGGCCAAGACCTCCATTGATGGCCATAAATCGGTCCTAAATCACCCGACTCAGTCTCCCATTCATCCCAAATATGCACTCCCGCATCTTTTAAAACAGTATTATTAGTCGCGCCATCTAAGAACCATAGAAGTTCGTAAACCACGCCTTTAAAAAATATTTTCTTTGTTGTAAGAATGGGAAAGCCTTCGCTAAGATTAAATCGCATTTGATGTCCAAAGAAACTTCGAGTGCCTGTACCCGTTCTATCTTCTTTCACCTCTCCTTTATCGAGAATACTTTGGAGTAAATCTAGGTATTGATGCAATGTTAATTCCCCTTTAAGCGAAATTTATTTTAGATACTTAATTATACAAATTTAGTTAAGTATTTTTCCTAATTTTTGAACTAAACATGATGTAAAAACCAATCAACAACATCGGGATAGATAAAATCTGTCCCACCGTCAACCATTCCCAGGCAAGATAACCTATGTGATCATCTGGCAATCTAAAATATTCAATCAAAAATCTAAAAAGACCGTAACAAATTAAAAACAATGCTGCTGGAAAACCAGAATCTCTTTTACGAACAGTAAAAACCCAGAGAATTATAAACAAGACCAAGCCCTCTAAAAATGCTTCATAGAGTTGAGTGGGATGTCTAACAACACCATTAACCAAGAATCCCCATTGGGAATCTGTTGTTTTTCCCCATAATTCGCCATTGATAAAATTACCAATTCTTCCCAACCCAAGACCAATAGGTACCAGAGGAGCAACAAAATCAATGACCTCTACAAACGGTTGTTTTATTTTTTTTGAAAATAAAAAAACCGCAATTAAAACACCTATCAAGCCTCCATGAAATGACATGCCACCACTCCATAATTGTGGGAATTGAATAAACCAATCTAAAGGGTCTCCTATGAATGCATTGGTAGCATAGAAGATCATATAACCAGATCTTCCACCTATAATAACTCCTAGAACCGAAAAAAATATCAGATCGTCAATTTGATTGTCTTGGATGGGTGACCATTCTTGTTTGACTCTCATTTTTGCTAATGCAAAGGCAGCAATAAAACCCATTAAATACATCAACCCATACCATGCGATGGATAAAGGCCCGATCTGAATTGCAATTGGGTTGATTTCTGGATAAATAAACATCTAAACTAATCTCTTACCAAGGTATGACCATACCATTGTAATTAGTTGATTTACCTCTATTTTTTTTAATAGTTTCGTTACTAATTTCATTGATAACTTTAACCAAACCGGCAGCGCTCTCGTCAGTTGTAATACCTTCTCTAGGATAGCCTGAATCTCTTAATAATTGTGTCTCCACCATACCTGGGGCAATTAAAGCCGAAATGACTCCTTTTGGTTTTAAGCTGACATTCATTGCCAGTACTCCCATATTTAAAGCTGCTTTGCTCATCCTGTAATAATAGAAGGCCTCTGAGTTTAAGGTAATCTGCATAGATCCCAAACCACTGGTCATGGAGACAATTTTTTTCTGTTTACTTAAGGCGACACTATCTGCAAATGCTTCAGCTACTTTCAGTGGTCCCAATGCATTAACAGCCATCACTTTTTCAAACAGATCTGGATCCAAGTTTCCGAAAGATTGATTTTCGATATTGCCCAATATGCCAGCATTATTTATAAGAATATCAATCGGCTGATTCTTATATTTTTTAGCTAAATACTGAATTTCAGAAATATCAGTGACATCCATTTCTTCGATAAAAATACTACTGTATTGCTTACTTAACTGATTGAGATCTTCTGCTTTACCTGGACTTCTGCAAGTTGCAATAACATTCCAACCATTGGCAGCATAGTTTTTCACTAAAGCAAAGCCAATCCCTCGATTGGATCCAGTAACTAAAACAGTTGGTTTATCCAATTCCAAGCTTTTAGTTTGATGCCCATTTGCTAGCACTGGATAATTTCCAAAAGAAATTAAGCAAAAGACCAATGAGATTTTCAATACTTTCAAAACATATTCATCCTTCATCATTTTCTCCTTTATATATAAATACATTCTAAATAAATTTGAGGAATATAAATAATAGATTCTTGTTCATATCTAAATTACAACATACAATGAATTTTTAGATAATGGAGAATTAATCTAATGAAAGATTTTTTAAAAATTAAAACTATATTACTAGTTGTTCTTATATTTGGTGGTTCAAGCATTATGGCGAGCAATCATCATGATGGTGAAAGCAATAAACCCAGTGGCACCGGTTCTTGTACTTATACAGCGGAAAATCCTTTTGCTGGAGATCCTTATAAAGCCTGTAGAACAAATATGTCAGAAGAAGCTTGCTATCACTATGCTGAAGAAGGAGATGGTATGGTTACCATACTAGAACCAGTTTATGCAGCAGGAGATTGCTCGAGAGAAACATCCATTGGATCTTGCGAAAGAGGAGGATGGGAAGAAGTCTATTATGAAGGTGAATCAGCACAAGAAGATGTGGAGTTTGGCTGCATGTTTGCGGGTGACTGGATAGCGCCTTGAATTAAGGCAATATTTGAATCTACTTATACATTCTAAGCGAAAGTTTAGTAGTAACAGTAAATTCAGGTATTCATTAATTGGCATCACTAGCTATAAATCAATCAAACTACTTAAGTAAATCAATGACTGGAAGTATAAAGACACAGAAGATAGAGGATTCCATTCTTTTTTCTTTGGCTAAAGAAGAAGTGGGTGCTTTTGAAAAATTAGTGGATCAATATGGCAACCTCATTTGGTCAATTGCCAGACGATACCTCTCTAATCAAACTGAAGCTGAAGACGCTGTACAAGAAGTTTTCATCGCTATTTGGAAATCAGCAGGAAGATTTGATCCCAATAAGGCCTCTGAAATTACATTTGTTTCTATGATCGCAAGAAGGCGTCTAATAGACCATGTAAGAAAAATATATCGTCATAAAAAATTGGAACCAATAGATAATTGCTTTGATGATGATGCCCTTCAAACAAAATCTATACTTGATCAATCTACAGACGTTAAAATTATATCTGAAGCAATCAATCAATTTGCAGAAGAAGATAAAGAACTGCTCTCGTTGTCTATATATCAAGGTTACAGTCATTCTGAGATTTCTAAACTCATGAATATTCCACTTGGTACCGTGAAAACTAAACTTAGAAGAAATTTGATTAAGTTGAGAGAGATATTTAATCAAGATCAACATTCAATTGTGAGCATTAATAATGTGTAGTTCGGATAAAGAATTATTATTGGATCTACTGGTTATGCAGTCTACTGAGGCTATCTCTGATAAAGAAAATAGTGAACTTCAAAGACTCATCAAGGAATATCCAGAATACAAAAACTATGAATTTGATGAAATAGCATCTCTTGCTCATATGAGCTATCACCTGGATGATAATAGGAGTCATGTTTTAATGCCTAGTGAACTCAAAAGTAAAATTTTAAATTCCCATAAACGAATTGATTCACTTTCCCTTTATAGATTAAAGATTAATGCATTTATGAGATCCTTGTTTGATCAACCCACCTATGCTTGGGCGATAACAGCATTGCTTGTCATGGGAATATCCTTCTCAATGATTGAATTCAAAAATTATAATAGTGATTTCAGATACTTGCCTCTTGAAAGGGTTCTTCTACAATCAACATCCAACGACCTAGTTGAATACCCGTGGTACTCAAAAAAATCAGATTTTGCTATGACTAAAGGCGATATTGTCTGGAGTAATAAAAGTCAAAAAGGTTTTATTAAAATATCTGGTATGCCTGTTAATGATCCATCAAAAAATCAATATCAAATTTGGATTATAGATCCACTCAAGTATAAACAACCAGTAGACGGTGGAGTGTTCAATGTTAATGTTACTGATCAAGACATCATCATACCCATCAATCCTAAATTACCTATACTCAATGCAAAAGGCTTTGCTATCACACTTGAACAGCCTGGTGGTGTGGTTGTTTCTTCTCAAGAATTAATTCTGACAGCCCCTGAAATAAGGCCCTCAAGCACATTTACTCTATAATTTTTTAGTGAATTTTTAACTGGCTTCTGAGAAGTAGGTAGTTTCTTTATAATTGCCTTAGGGGAGAACAACTCTTAAACTACCTACTTCACCTAACCATTCGTGATAAGAAGAAAAATAGATTTTTTAATGATACTAAAATGAATAAATGAGAAACCTTTGATTAAAATTGTCAAAAATATATGGTTCAGTTTTCTAATACTATTTGGTATTGCCTATATCTCATTGATAGTTTATGCCTATTTGCCCTATGAAGAGATCCCCATAAAGAAGCTGGCATCAGATAATGATAAATTCATATCAATAGAAGAGAGAAAAATACGTTATCGAATTTCTGGAGGGAATGAAAATCCAAACATAATCTTGATTCATGGCTTTGGTAACTCCATCAATACTTGGAGAAAAGTAATCCCAGAGTTAGAGCGACATTATCGAGTGATAGTTCTTGATCTGATTGGATTTGGGCTATCAGAAAAACCAAAACATTACGATTACAGCAACAAAAATCAAGCAAGAACGATCAGTTTATTTGCTGCAGCCCTAGATCTTGACGAATTCATAATAGGTGGGCATTCCTTAGGAGGAGCCATTGCTGTTCATGTGGCGCTGAATAATAAAAAAACAACGGGGATGGTGTTATTCAACCCAGGAATTATTACAACGGGTGTTCCAGAATTTACACGCTACCTTAATCTAATCTTTCCATTTGCCCGGGTTTCAGCTAAACAATTCTCAGATAGAGACTTTAGGGTTCAGTTTTTAAAAAACTCCTTTATTGACCCTACAATTGTTACAGATGAAGTTATTGATAATATTATGTTGGGTGCTAAAACAGAGGGATACATGGAGGGAACTACCAGCATGATGAGTAAATTCTATGTGGCTAATGAAAAAGAATTATTGCCTGAAATTGATGTGCCTACATTGATTGTTTTTGGTCAAGAAGATCGAACCAAGAGTCTTGAAGAAGCCATCGCTCTCAATCAAAATATAAGAGACAGTAAACTAATACTCATTGAAAAAGTTGGTCATTATGTACAAGAAGAAGCTCCTTTATTAGTCAGTGAAAGTGTTGTCAAAGAAATCCAATATTTATCGGGTGGTGGTTAAACTTAAGCATGCGAGATATTACTATAGCAAATGAAACCCATCTGGATGAATTGGCTCGATTATTTAACCTTTATAGAATATTTTATGAGCAAGAAGATAATTATGAGTCTGCTTATGAATTTATAAAACAAAGAATAATAAATCAAGAGTCCATTGTTTTTCTTTCCTGCAAAAGTACCAATAACTTCAATGGCTTTGTTCAGCTGTATCCTTCTTTCTGTTCAGTCAGTGGAATTCCTATATTGATTCTCTATGATCTATATGTGGATAAAGATCAAAGAGGGTTAAGTATAGGAAGAAAGCTGATGGATCGGGCTAAGGTCTACGCTAAGGATAATGGTTTTAAACGATTGGAACTATCAACCGCCAAAGACAACTTGATTGGTCAATCGCTTTATGAATCACTTGGTTATGAGCAAGATTCTGAATTCTATCATTACAGTTTAGAAATTGAAGATGACTGAAGGTTTTAACGATGAGTTTTGAAGAAATAAGAATTATCTTTATCGTTTATACTAGTGCTCTTTTACCTATTATCTTGATCTATCTGAAAAGAAAAGATGTGTTATCTAATTCGATGATCAAAATCTACATTGTATGCTTCCTAATATGCTCATTGGGATGGGAGCTATGGTTTACCTACGGATGGTTTGAAGGAGACCCCGTTGATGAAAGAAGATCCGATGCCCTTAATCTTGCTATACCTAAACATATCAACTGGCTACTGAATTCATTAGGGGATGCTGGAACAATATGCATTGGTGGTCTTTGGCTGACTTGGAGGTTAACAGGTCGAAGCTTATCCATCTTTGAGAATTGGGAATGGAGAGCCTTTTTTATCTTATTGTTCTGGTGCTTAGGTCAAAATATTTTTGTTGAGATGTTCCTTTATTACGATCAACTTTCCGAAACAAAACAATTGTCCTGGGCTCCCTTGGCTCCAATGGGACCATGGGTCAATCCCATATTATTTGAGTTCGACGACCGAATGATCAGATTACAAAGTCAGATGCCATGGTTCATAATGACGCCCTTACTCTATGCTCTTAGTATTTATGCTTATAAAAAACAAAGAAAGGCCTAGTCTTCTATCTCATAAAGAACAATCAAATGGCCATCGTAATCAATAAATGAAAACTCACTAAAACTCTTTCCTTCCGGTGTGATATCCCTATCAATCTCTGTTCTAGATAAACCCATTGATCCAATTTTATTGTATTTATCATTCAATCCAGAAACTGAAATAACCACTGTACTCATTCGAATACCTTCATTAGATGGCAGATCTACATTCTTAATTTCAGTTAATGCAAATGCCCTTTTATCCTCGCCGATATTTAAAGTAGCAAACCGAATTTGTGCCTGTTTTGGTAAATTAAAAACAGGATAGGAATAGGAATCAAGAGGCGACTTAGAAATCTCAAACACCGTCATCCCCAAAGTATCTTTATATATTCTTAATGCCTGCTCTAGATCTGAAACCAGTAAATTGACCCTTTTGAGATCAGAATTTTTTTCTGCTAAAACATTATGACTATAGATCCCATTTGAGATGAAAAAGAAGACTAGAGCAAAAGCAATGTGTTTTAGTTCACGAATGAGAGTATTCCGCAATCCCTGCTAAACTTCTTTTTGGCTTCTTCAACCCAGTATCAATGAAGCCCACAACAGAACCATCATCCAGCCTAACTTTCATTGCCATGCCTGTAAAAATGTTTGCAGTAAGAAAATGCTCTCCATCATTGGATGCGGTCAATTGTGCGATCCCCCAACCATGCTCTGATAAATCAATCGTTTGTGTGACCTCACCGGATTCATCAAGAATTTCAATATATTCACCTCTGGAATGCAGCAATCGACCATCTTGGAGATAATTAACAGCAATAGCAACAACTTGATCGGTCAGATCCGAAGATGGAAGCACCACAAGATCTTCCATTTGTTGGTCATTGATAATATCGTACTGCATTACTTTTTTACCAATTTCGGTGGTGTAAGTAATAAATTTTTCACTCGGATGCATAGCAGTATGGGTAATGCCTTTAAACTGATGAAATTCTGGAGAATAAGCAACATCAAACACCTTAACTAATTCCAAGTCAGAATTGAATTTATGGATATTGCCATAACCTAAAAGGTCCAATCCTGGTAAACGCCTCATAAAACTTCCCGGATATGGAGTATTACCAACTAAGGCTTCGCCCAGATAAATATTGCCTTGAGAATCAAAAGTGGCATTGGAAAAAGCTCGATCACCAAAATTATGATTTGGTAGTTGCTTGCCATCGGGGGAAACCCTAACAATTGCATGATTATGCATGTCAAAACCCCACAATACTCCTTGAGGATCAAAAGTAAGGCCAATCACCAGATGATCAGTTCCCTCTGTATATAAAATTCCTTTAGGTTGGAGGTTCTCATCGTATTGGAGAATCCTGCCATCGCCTTTATGGTCATCCACTGCATTATTTAAGTCGGTACATCCCAAAAAAATATCGCCTGACTCAAAAGGCTGCATCGTGCTTACATTTTTTTTGTTCATAATTTATATTTATTAAATAGTTAAAACTAAGATAAAGTTTATGCTTGTAGTGATCAAGACTTATTTATGAGAACTTTATGATGAAAACAACAATACGATATTTCTTCTCTGCGGGACTGTTTGTTTTGATTGCATTTGCAATCAGTTTAATGTTGGGAGTTCGCTATCCACAAGATCGGACTGCTGAAGAGATTGAATCCAAGTACTTACTTAGGAGTTCGTCTTTCATTACCATCGATGGCGTGAAAATACATTTTACTGATGAAGGCAATGGTCCCAGTTCTGATTCTGCTGCATGCTAATTATGCGAATCTAATTGATTGGAATCCTTGGATCAAAGAACTGAGTGCAAGTCATCGAATCATAAGATTTGATATACCTGGACATGGTTTATCTTACTCTGATCCAAGTGGCGACTACTCAATGCCAAGAACATTATTCCTATTCAAGGAACTCATGAAACATCTAGAAATTAATCGTTTCTCAATAGCGGGTGCCTCCCTTGGAGGTACGATTGGTCTTCACTATGCATCAAATTATCCCAATGAAATTAATAAACTCATATTGGTGAGCCCAGGAGCATTAAACCCAAGGGTAAGAGGCAGCAATGAACCAGCTCATCTTCCTAAAATTTTTAACCTCTTAACTCAAATTACACCGAGAGCACTTGTTGAAGGTTTATTAACCGGTGGTTTCGGAGATCCTTCAAGAATTTCTGAAGAATTAGTGACACGATGGCACGAACTGTTATTGAAAGAAGGTCAAAGAGATGCGCAGATGGCAAGAATGAAGCAATATATATCGGGAGATATAGACAAAGTTATCCAGTCGATTGAATCCCCTGTATTGATTATGTGGGGTAAGAAAAATAAAGTTGTTTCAGTTGATCTTGCGATAGAGATGAAAGATCTTTTGATTAACTCACCTTCTGTTAAAACTATTATTTATGAAAATGCTGGTCATCAACTGGCACAAGAAATTGGAAGCGAAACCGCCAAAGATGCATTAATATATTTAACAAAAAATAATCAGGAATAAACACATGAGAAAAATACAATTAATCGCTCTACATTTTATATTTCTACTCAACACCCCTTTAATGGCGGCTAATGATTACCAGAAAATGGGTGAAAATATACTTGCTGACCTAATTGCTATTCAGTCGACAGAAGACATGGGTCTCGCTACACAAGCAAGTGAGTACTCAGAAAATAAATTACTAGAATATGGCTTCAGTCAGTCTAATCTTCAAGTGGTAGGACCGGGAGAAGACAATAAAGGGCTCATAGCTATTTTACGAGGTGAATCATCTACCAGTCCAACCATAACAATGGCTCATCTTGATGTAGTCCCATCGGTTGAAAATTCTTGGGATACTGATCCTTACGTTATGACTGAAAAAGACGGTTTCTTTTACGGAAGAGGAACGAGTGATAACAAAGGTGGTGCAGCAGCTTTAATCACTAGCTTTATCAGACTAAAAGAAGAAAATTTTGTTCCAAAAAATGACATCATTATGTTGCTTACTGGTGATGAAGAAACTCAAATGGATGGCATTGAATACTTTAGAGATAATTTTGACTCAGTTAGAAATGCTGCCTTTGCAATGAATTCTGATGGTGGCTATGTAACTGGAACAATGGACAATCCAGAAGCTTTTCTCCTTCAATCTGCTGAAAAAGTTTATATGACCGTATCTCTCCATACTCAAAATAAAGGAGGCCATAGCTCAATACCAAGAAAAGACAATGCGATCTATGATCTAGCTCGTGCACTTAAGAAATTAGAAGACTTTCAATTTCCAATAAGCTTTAACGACACCACCCAACAATATCTAGAGTTTGCCATCACAAAACTTCCAAAAGACGATTCAAAAAAACTAAGAAAATTACTTGATAGTAGTGAAAACTTTAAGTACCTAGATTTAATCAATGAAAATCCAGATCTTAATGCACAATTAAGAACAACTTGTGTGGCTACCCGTCTGTCAGGCGGGCATGCAAATAATGCTTTACCAGTCTCAGCCAGTGCAACGATTAATTGCAGAGTACTCCCTCAAGAGGAACCACAAAAAATAGTAGACATCATTCAGCAAATTGTCGGAAGTGATATAGAAATTGATATGGTATGGGTACCGGAAGGCAGTCCACCTTCACCAGTAACTTCGGAAATTATGGATCTAATTGGAAACTCACTCAAAAATGTATTTCCAACAGCGGCCATTGTCCCTTATATGTCAACAGGAGCAACGGATGCGCAAGCACTAAGAAATATTGGTATTCCTGTTTATGGAGCAAGTAGCATCATGACTGATCCGAGTGGATTCAGAGCTCATGGCCTCAATGAAAGAATTGAAATTAGTGCTTTTCATTCATCCCTTGATTTTTGGTATGAAAGTATGAAACAGTTGTAGTCATGTCTGATATTAAAATATACAGCTTTGATAAATGTCCTTATGCTCAAAGAAGCAGAATGGCTCTTATTGAAAAGCAATTGGCTTTTGAACTGATTGAGATTGATGTTTACAACAAACCCGATTGGTTTTTAGAAATCTCTCCTTACGGGAAGGTCCCTGTTCTTGTGGATGGAGGAAAAACTATTTATGAATCTGCAATCATCAATGAATACCTGGAAGAAAAGTACCCTGAAGTACCTTTAATGCCTAAAGACTATTTTGAAAGAGCACGAGCCAGGATATGGATAGATTATGGCTCCAACTATTACTTACCAGCCTGCGTTAGACTCCTTAGGGACAACAAGGATGATGCACAACAAGATAAGAATCATAAAAAACTAAGAGAATTATTAATTTATATTGAAAGAGAATGTTTTGAAAAAAATGTCAGTGGAGATTTCTGGATGGGAGAAAATCTTACTTTAGTTGATTTACATTACGCTCCTTTCTTTGAACGATTTGGTGCTTATAAGCATCTCTTCAATGCCGAATGGCCAAAAGAATGTGTTCGAATTCATCATTGGTGGGACTTAATGCAAGAAAGAGACAGTTACCAAAAAACATACCTTCCTGTTGAATCCCATATAGAGACTTACTCCAATATGATGCAAAGAATAGCGTCTTAGTTAGTCGGCTCGCAAAGCTTCAATTGGATCCATTTGTGCAGCTGATTTAGCTGGCAGATACCCTGCTGTTAGGCCAATAAAGAGTGAGATAATAACCGCGTATAAAATGTATTCCCAAGCAACTGCAATGGGCATTTCTGGATAAATAGCTAATGACAATTCAATAGCTAAGAAACCAATTGCTAGCCCCATAGCAGCACCTAAAATTGCTAAATAAATAGATTCCAATAAAAAAACATCTCTTATTCTTCTTCGAGAAGCCCCAATAGCTCTCAACACCCCTATCTCAGAAGTCCTTTCATTCACTGCAACAGTCATGATGGTAAAAATACCCACACCTCCCACAAGAAGCGATATCCCTCCAAAAGCAGCAACAGTGAACTTCAACCATTTCATAATCTCACCCAAAGACTCCAACATATCAGCTTGTGTATTAATGGTGGTATCGTCACCACCATGTCGACTGATGAGAAGCCTTTTGATGGATGCAACCGCTTCATCACTTGTTACATTGTCTGTATGAATGACATCAATTTCCTGGAAACCAACTCGATTGAACATATTGTTGAACTTTGCAATAGGAATATAAACGGCATCATCTAAATTCATACCTAAAAAATCACCTTTTTCTGGCAAGACTCCAATCACTCTGAATCGCTCTGAGTTAACTCGAATAGACATGCCCAATGGGTCTTTTGAACCAAATAATTCATCCCTCATATCTGGCCCAAGGACAGCAAAAGCTCTTGGTGTTTTGGGGTTATCATGTGGTAAATATTTACCCACCATATTGTCTGCTCCAACAATAATATCGTAATCCGCACCTGTACCTATGACCATCGATCGTCTCATACGATCAGCGCTCTCAATCTCAGCGCTACCGCCTGAAACAGGTACAACAACTTCGAGAGAAGTCAGTTTCTCAAGGGCTGCTGCGTCTTCGAAAGAAAGAGGTTTTGTTGAACCAAAAGTACCCAATGGCATGCCCATGGTTTCCGTTTTACCTGGTGAGATACCTATAATATTGCTGCCAAATTGAGTGAATTGAGAAATAATAAAAACTTGCAGGCCCTGACCTAAGCTGGTTAAGAAAATAACACATACAACTCCCACAGCAATTCCTAAAGAGGTTAGAAAACTTCTCATTTTTTGAGAAATTACAGAATAGGAAGAAAAAATAAAAATGTCTTTTATTTTCATATTACTTATTACCAGATAATGCTATGACTGGATCCAGCTTAGAAGCTCTTCTAGCTGGAAGCAAACCAAAAATTACTCCAGACATCAATGCTACTATCAATGAAACATATGAAGCCCATAATGGGGGTAGAAAATTAAATGTGGGAAAAGATATTTTTAATACTTGTGTAATACTATGCCCTAAGATTAAGCCTAAAATAGCCCCCGAACCTGATAGTAAAATAGCCTCTGTTATAAACAGTTGATTGATCTGCTTGTTCTTTGCACCAATGGCTTTTAACAAACCAATCTCAGATTGTCTTTGGGAAACTGCAACCAACATAACATTCATAATTAAAATTCCAGCCACAAATAAACTGATTGATGCAATGGAGCCAAGTGCCATAGTCAGCACATTAAAAATGTTATCGAATGATGCCATCACTGCATCCTGCCTAATTACCGTAAAATCTTCTTTACCTCGATGGCGCTTTTTAAGAATTTTTTTCATATCTTTAATAATCTGGTCGCCGACCAGTCTATTTTCGGCCTCAACTGCTATTCGGAATAATGAAGGACGATTAAACAAAGCTGTCGCAAGACTCACTGGTACCACAACTAACTTCTGAACATCGATACCCACTGCTCTTCCTTCAGTGCCAATGATTCCAGTAACACGACATCTTCTATCGCCCAGTCTCAACCACTGTCCAATTGCATTGGATCCCCCAAAGAGTTCTTTTTCAACTTCTTTACCAATTACACAAACCGGTGGGGAGCGCTCTAAAGTACTGCCTGGCAAAAACATACCCGTTTCCATTTCCCATTTTCTTACACTTAAAAAAGACTGAGTTGAGCCTATGATCGGAACATTTCTTTCTAGTCCATTGAATTGTGCTGAGGTCTCTCCAATCACAATCGGTGCTATGTTTTTTACTCCATCGATTTTTCTAAGACTAATTGCATCTTCAATGGTTAAATCCCTGGGTGTTACACCAGCTAAGTCTACGGGTGATCCACCCCCTGAAGTTTCATTTTTTCCAGGTATAACAATAATCAGATTGGTACCCATATCTCTGAATTCACCAGTAATATAATCTCTAGCGCCTTCTCCAACGGCTGTAAGAAGTATCACTGCCATGACGCCAATCGATGTGGCAACTAGTAACATAATTGTTCTTAGGGGATAGCGAATAAGAGTGCTTAGTGCTAAAAAAATTAAATCGTAAAAACGCATAGTTTACTTAACATTATCATTGATAATTTTTCCATCCAAAAGTCTAATTAATCGATCCGACCGATTGCCTAGTTTTCTATCATGAGTAACCACAATGAGTGTCAGGCCTGCTTTATTAAGATCTTCGATCAGTCTAACAATTTCAATCCCTGAAGTAGAATCAAGATTACCTGTTGGCTCATCGGCTAGAAGCACATCGGGCTCCATTACTATAGATCGAGCAATAGCAACACGTTGTCGCTGACCTCCTGAAAGTTGTTCTGGCTTATGATCAGAACGATCATTAAGGCTGACATGTGACAGTGCAATTTCAACTTTTTCTTGACGATCCTTGGGCTTAATGCCAGCCAGAACCATTGGCATCTCTATGTTTTCTGCCGCTGTTAATCTTGGAATTAAGTGAAACGATTGAAAAACAAAGCCAATTTTTGTCGATCTAATATGAGCCATTTCATCATCATTCATTTCAGAAGTATTAATGCCAGATAAAATATAATCGCCTTTAGTTGGAGTATCAAGTAAACCCAAGATATTCAATAATGTGGATTTACCAGAGCCTGAAACGCCCATGATAGATATATATTCCCCTTTTGTAATCTCCAAATCGATATGATCCAAAGCACGCACAATCTGATTACCAACTTCAAACTTTCGACTTAAGTTTTCTATACGAATCATCTTGATTTATGAATATTAAGTATTTCCCAATTTTTGAATATTAAGAGGTTTCAACTTGTAGATCACCGAAAGTTTCAACTTCCTCTGTTTCTTCTTCTTCTACAATTACTTTTACTCCAGCCTCCACCCCTTTTCTATCGATGGATAAAACAATTCTGTCATCAATAGTAATCCCACTAAGCACTTCTGAGTATTGCCAATTGGAAAGCCCCACTTCAATATTTTGTTTCACTAGAGTGTTGTCTTCATTGATTAGATATACAAACTCGTCTCTTATAACTGCTTGAGTTGGAACGCTTAGTGCATCTTCTACTGTATCAATAATAATGGTTATGTCAGCGCTATAACCGGGTAATAAAAAATTTTGAGGGTTATCAAAAACTGCTTCAATTTCAACTGTTCTTGCTTGTTTTTCTAAATCCAAAACATAAGGTGCAACCCTTGTAACCGTTGATGGAAATTCTTCTTGGCCAAAAGCATCCATTGTAATTCTCGCTTTCAAGCCTGAAATAACCTCAGGCGCATCAATCTCATCTATCGGTGCTTTGATATAGATACAAGTGTTATCAATAAGATCAACAGTAGGTTTAGTTGCAACACCAACAGGAGAAGGAGTGACATATTCCCCAAGCTCTCCTTCAATTTCAGCAATAATCCCATCGAAAGGAGCAATCAACATAGTTCTTTCTAGAGATGCTTTAGTCACATCAATTTGTGCTTTTGCTGCATTGCAAGAAGCCACACTAGATTGAGCATTACTTACCGCGGTTTCTTTTGATTCTTCAGAGGCTAATCCTTTAGTGAAAAGTTCAGTAATTCTATTGGCATCACGATTCGCCTTATCAGATAAAATACAGACTTGCTCAGCACCTCTTTCTGCAGCCACTACTCTTGCTTTGGTTTCTTTATTCCATAACTCCAATAAAACTTGGTCTTTTTTTACCATATCGCCTTCTTTAACTGTTAATGAGGCAATTTGCCCTCCCATAGCAGGTGACATTTTTGCTCTTCTGCAAGCATCGATAGTCCCAGCCCTTGTGTTGGAAACAGTTTTTTCTACAGTTCTCATTTCTGGTTTAATAGCATTAACCTTAATTGGGTCTTCTCCGCCTCCCGAGAAAGAGACAATGATAATCAACACCACAATAATGCCAGCTATAATTTTTTTATTTTTTGTCATAAAAATCAAGATTCAACTATTAATTTAGGACAATTGTATAGATTTATGGATTATTTTCTATTGAAGATACACTTCGTTACAGAATCATCATAGTTTCTTCACATTCAAAGGCATCCTATTTTTTAATTAGTTTACTGAGTTATTTTTGCTTGCGAATTTTAATGCACTAACCTAATATCACCCGACTTAGTTAAAAAAAATTTATGAGGAAGATAATGGCACAAGCAGTAATAGTGGATAGTGTAAGAACAGGGCTGGCAAAATCATTCAGAGGTGGTTTTAATCAAACCCGAGCAGATGATATGACCGCTCATATCATAGATGCTTTAATGGATAGAAATCCTGAAGTAGATCCAGCTTTAGTTGAAGATGTGATTCTGGGCTGTGGATACCCAGAGGGACCTCAAGGCAATAATATTGCAAGAGTAGCAGCTGTTGCATCTAAACTCACAATTAATACAGGTGGTACCACAGTAAATAGATATTGTTCGTCTGGTTTACAAACTATAGCCATGGCTGCAACTCAAATTCAAAGCGGTTTTGCAGATTGTATTATTGCAGGCGGTGTTGAATCAATCAGTACTACTCAAGGTCACATCAATGAATACATGTTTGAAAATGAAAAAGTAGCAAAAGAAGTGCCTGGTGTTTATCACGCCATGGGGACGACTGCTGAAACAGTTGCAAAGCGATATGGTATTTCCAGAGAGTCTCAGGATGAATACGCATTATCAAGTCAAATTCGATGTGCGAATGCACAAGAACAAGGGCTCTTTGATGATGAAATTATTCCGATGAATACTAAAATGCTGGTAAAAGACAAAGCAACTGAGGAAATATCTGAAGTCGATACAGTAGTGGATCATGATAACTGTAATCGACCACAGACTACATTGGATGGACTGGCTGGTCTTAAGCCAGTGTTTGATCCTGACAATGGTTCAGTAACAGCAGGCAATGCTTCACAATTATCAGATGGTGCGTCTGTTGCTATGGTTATGAGTGAAGATAAGGCTAATGAATTAAGCATCAAACCAATGGCCTATTTTAGAGGATTTACTGTTGTTGGTTGTAAACCAGATGAAATGGGAATTGGTCCTGTATTTGCTATACCGAAACTACTTAAATCAGCTGGATTGGAAATTAATGACATTGATATTTGGGAGCTTAATGAAGCATTTGCTTCACAAGTAGTTTATATAAGAGATCAACTCAATCTGTCTTCTGAAAAATTAAATCTCAATGGTGGCTCTATAGCCATCGGACATCCTTTTGGAATGACTGGAGCTAGACAAGTTGGACATTTAGTGCGTGAACTTCGTCGTCGTGATGCTAAATATGGTGTGGTCACAATGTGTGTAGGGGGCGGCATGGGAGCTGCAGGTCTATTTGAATCCATTCAAGATTAAGAAATAGATCGATATCTACATCCTTTCTTCATAATTATTGATTATATTGATCTATAGATAATCAATAAAAAAATACTATGAAATACAATGTGTTAATAATAATGTTACTTCTAACCATAAGCTGTGTAAGTAATAATTCTTCTTCTATCTCAAGTATGAATAAGCCAATCATTGATACCAAAGGAGTTGATATGACTCTCTATGAAACTGACTTAGAAGAGTGTAAAGCCTATTCCAATGATATTTCTACTATCAAAAGTATAGCTAAAGGTTCGGTGACTGGAGCTGCAGTGGGAGCAGTCATTGAAGCTATTTCAGATAAACGGAAAGATGCTATTGAGATAGGAGCTGTTTCAGGAGGCACTCAATCAGGTTTAAGGGCAACTAGAAAAAAGGAGCAAGTTCTAAAACGATGTCTAAAGGGTAGAGGCTATAAGGTTCTAAATTAGAGTTACTAATTTAAACAAACACCCGTTCCACCAAGTCCACAATAGCCGTTAGGATTTTTAGCTAGATACTGTTGATGATAATCTTCAGCATAATAAAAATGCTCCACTGGAATGACTTCAGTAACAATTTCTCCATAGCCGGACTGTTTTAATTTCTTTTGATATTCAGCTTTAGTTTCATGAATTAATTGTAGTGTCTCGTCATCGGAAAAAAATACAGCTGAACGATACTGTGAGCCTATATCATTGCCCTGTCTCATATATTGTGTTGGATCATGTCCTTCCCAAAAAAACTTTAATATTTCTTTTGTAGAAATCTTTAAAGGGTCATAGACAATCAGAACGCCTTCGGTATGCCCTGTCATTCCACTACATACCTCTTGATAAGTCGGATCAACAGCAGTTCCACCTATGTAGACTGCGCTTGTCGAGTAGACGCCTTCTTCTTGCCAAAATAGTTTTTCTACTCCCCAAAAACAACCCATTGCTACTATTAGTTGATGGCATTCCTCAGGAAAAGGCTTATGGACACTATTACCATTGACAAAATGTTTTGTACCTATATCTGTCATACTAAAATCTCTTTGTCTATTATGCTCGAATTCATATTTTATGATAAATTAATAACATGCTAATGCAAAGACTGAACAGGATAATTTGAATCACTTTATAAAGAAAATTATATTAATAATGATGCTATTAAGCCTGTCCTTAGGCTACAGCCAAATTAATAGTCAAGAAACCAATGAAGAAAGTAATCTTCTGAAAAGAAATGAATTGCAAGAACAGTTTCTCAATCTCTTTGATCAAGAACGATATGAAGAAAGCATCGCGATTGCTACTAGTATTGTCGATTTAACTGAAAAGACCTATGGGTCAGAGAACTACAAACTAATCACTCCTTTAAATAATCTAGCGAGTGCTTTTTACATGATAGATGATTTTGATCAATCCAAATTAATCTTTCAAAGATGCATCAAGTTGATTGAGGCAAATCAAAATATTATTTCCCCTGAACTCATCTCACCACTCTATGGTTTTGGACTGACTCTCAATCGTTTTGAAGAATACGATGAAGCCGTTAATATCTTTGAAAGAGCATTAAGAATTAATCATGTAAATGCTGGTTTCTATAATCTAGAACAATTAAAAATACATGATTCATTGACCGAAAGCTTTATTGGTTTGAGAGATTTTGAAAAAGCCAATCATCATCAATCTTTTCAAGTCTATGTCAATAAAAACCATTTTGGCATAGAAAATCCTATGGTGGATGAATCTTTAGTCAAGCTAGCTAAATGGTATAAGAGATCTGGACAAGTCTATTTTGAGAGAGAAATTCATGAAGAAGTATTGGAAAGGCAAATAAAACGAAACGATCAAAATTTGGGAGAACTGGTAGAAACCTTTAAAAATATTTCCTACTCGCATCGAAGAGAAGGAATGGATATTTATCAAAGTCTAAGTCCATTGAAGAAAGCATTAAAAGCTATCGATGAAAGTGAAGAAAAAAATCTTTTTTTGAAGTTGGAAGTTTTATTAGATTTGGGAGACACCTATAATAGTTTTGGAAGATCAGAATCAGCAAAAAAAGCTTATCAAGATTGTTGGGGGTTGATTGATGAAGATGAATCAATGGGTCCGATCATTAAGGAACGCTTCTCAAAACCCATCAGAGTAAGAAATGTTCTCATTCCTCCCAAATACCCTATTAAACAAAAGGACAATGATACTCAGACGGTCGCATCTGGCTTTATAGCCATTCAATACACAATCAACTTAAATGGAAATACTGATAATATTGAAATTATAGAATCAGAACCTCAAAAATTAATTGATAAAGTAGCCATTTCAGCCATCAGGAATACTGTTTATAGGCCTGTGTATATTGATGGAGTTCCACAAGAATCCATTGACATGATCATCAGACATACATACAGCTATCCCTTGGAAGATATAGAAAAGACTAAGCCAAAAATAGAAGATAAACCATTAGATAATCCAATTGCCTAATATCACCTGGTTGCTTTCATGCTACCGCTTGAAATAAAAATCAATAGATAGATCAAACAAACACCTGCTGATACCCATCCAAAAGAATAGGTACCAAATATATCCATAGAGGTTCCAATAATAGGCGGTCCAAAGATTTCACCCAAACAGAGAAAAAAGATAAAACTTGCATTGGCAGAGGTTAATGCTTGCCCTTTAAATTGATGCCCTAACATGGTTAATCCCAGTGAATAAAGACTCATAATTGCTCCACCCAATATAAATAAAAGCATTATTCTTGGGATAGCATATGAAAATATGTAAGGCATGATAAAGAGTGCCAGAGAAGTAATTATTATAATAACGATCATTAATTTTCTTTTGTTGACCCTATCTGCCAACAATCCAACTAAAATAGGCAATAGTAGTTCACCACTGCCTAACCAAGCAACAGTTCTAGAAGATTCTGAATAATTTAATTCATATTGAAGAGCAAAAATGGGCAATAAAGAAGCTGTTCCTGCATAAAGAAACCCCATAACCCAACTTGATCCCATCAAAGTGGGTGTTTTCTTTAGATAGTTCAAAAATGAAATATTCTCAACAACATCATATTCAGGCCAATCTTTTACTGGCCATATAGGCATGGCAGCAAAAACTGCAATTGCTGCTGCTGTATAGAAAGCTGTATTGTAGTTTTCAACTTCAATCACAGATAACAATAAGACACCTGATATAAAACCCAATGATAATACTGAGGTATAGATAGCAATAATTATTCCTCGATTTTCATCTTTAGCATAAGAATTAATCCATATTTCAGTGATAACCCATATTACCGTTGCTGCTGCTCCTAAGGTAAATCGTAAAAAAAACCACGTAAAAAGGTCATTGGTGAAACTTAATAATATGAGAGACAAGGGAACTACAATAAAAGAAAATTTGAGTATGGAGATTTGATCATAATAATTAATCAACCTGGGTAAAAAAGGAGTCACTATAACAGCAGCAAGTCCAGGCATTGCAGAACTGAGGCCAATCATTGTGGATGATTCACCCCAAGACTCTAGTGTCAGTGCGCCTAGTGGCATAGAAATACCAAAAGTAATGCCTGCTATAGCCTCCGTAAGCAGTATTAAAGCAATTCTTTTATTAGTACTTATTATAAGAACTACTCACTAAACTGAGTTTGATATTCAGTTTTACCTTGCTTAATTAGGTTAAGTAAATCTTGAGATCGACCCCCAATTGTTTCTGCCATTCTCTCAGTTTGACCTTGGCTGGCCTGCCTCCATAATGCTCTTTGTTCTGATGTTAATGCATGCACAATAATGCCCATTTTTTCTGCATTAGCTAAATCTTCTTTCGCTTCTGCACGCAACTGTTCTCTAGCGATGCTCACTTTTGGCCAAGCTTCCGCTATGACTTTCTGCTCCACCATTGATAATTCATCCCACCAAGCCTTTCGTGCAACCATCAGAGACATTCCAAGTGAATGACGAGTCAATGTGTAATGAGGTGCTTCTTGTTCCTTTCCAGTCTTGACATAAAGCGCTATGGAATTATCTCCCGCTTCAATTAATCCTGTTTGCAAGGACTGAACAATTTCTCCATAGCCCATTGGAATGAGGTCAGCACCAATGGCTTCAGCAAAATAACGTGAGCTCAAACTAGCAGAAACACGATAGCGCTTTCCTACTGCATCCATAGGGAGAATAATTGGATCTTTTCCATATATATTATGAAAACCAATCTCACTCCAAGCTATAAACTCTAGACCCTTTTCTGCCAATAGTTCTTTGTAAAAATCAGTCAGATAGTTGTCAAAAATAAAGTCCGCTTCTTTTTCATCATTAAATAAAAAAGGAGCATATAAAAGTGCTGTTTCTGGAATCAAAGTAGAAGTAATGATAGCCGATAAATTAGCAAACTGAACTCTGTCTCTCCTTAGGCCTGATACAATATTTTCTTCAGAGCCCAATTGACCAAAAACCAGCATCTTAACCTTTGCATTGGGCAGCCCTTCTTCCACCGATTGTTGAAACTCAGAAAAATGTTCTGTTCCTATAGTATTTGGAACGCCTGTCCCGCCAACTGTCATTTTAAATGTATTGGACTGCTCCTCAGAACCGCAAGAAATAAGGAATAAAAGGGGGAATAAAATCAGAACTTTATTTTTCATAATCATCACCTTTATTTACTTTCCGATATTGTCTCATCAGTCTGGGTTTGCGTCTATGTTGGAATCCGCTAATATACAAATAAATATTCTAATTTACTGGCAAGGTACAAGTCCATGAGCATAAAAAAAAGCAATACTATTAAATCCTATGAAATTACATCGGAGAGTATTTATTTGGAACGTAGGAAACTTATAAAATCAATGAGTGTAGCCTCAGCTATGCTTCCTTGGGGAATGACATTGAGTCAATCAACAAAAGATGACAGCTATATTCCTACCTATAAAAGAAATTCAATCTATTCCACTTCGGAGCCAAAAAACAGTTTTGAAGACATTACTACTTATAATAATTTTTATGAATTTGGTATGGGTAAGTCGGATCCTTATCAAAATAGTGCAAACTTTGAGCCTGCTCCTTGGAATGTCAAAATCTCTGGTGAAGCCAATAAAACTGGTATTTATAATATAGATGATTTAATTGATAGCAATGCCCTTGAAGAAAGAATCTATCGCCTTAGATGCGTTGAGGCATGGTCAATGGTTATTCCCTGGATTGGTATACCTTTAGGCAATATTATCAAAAAACTAGAGCCTAATTCTAAGGCTAAATATGTTGCCTTTGAGACAGTTTATAGACCCAGTGAAATGCCAGGCCAAAGAAAGCGTATATTGAATTGGCCCTATATTGAGGCGCTGACTATGGCTGAAGCTATGAATCCATTAACTTTAATTGCAGTTGGATTATATGGACAGGATTTATTAAATCAAAGTGGTGCACCAATGCGTTTAGTGGTTCCATGGAAATATGGTTTTAAAAGCATCAAATCTATCAATAAGATTCATTTCCAAGAATCACAGCCAAAAACCAGTTGGAATATAGCTGCCTCAAATGAATATGGATTTTATGCCAATGTAAATCCAGAAGTAGATCACCCCCGATGGAGTCAATCTCGTGAAAGAAGAATTGGCAATGGTTTCTTTGGAGCTAAGCAACCCACACTTATGTTTAATGGTTATCAAGATGAGGTAGCCCAACTTTATCAAGGGATGAACTTAAGAAAATATTTTTAAATGGATTCAGAAAAGACTCAATGCAGTATATGGTTAAATTATTCACACTGATCAGCCTGACCCCATTTATTATTCTTAGTCTTAAAGGCTTTGGTATTTTACCTATCTTTGGTTTTTTCTCTGACTTAGGTGCCAACCCTATCGAGACAATCATTCATGCAACTGGAAAGTGGGGAATTAGAATCTTGATGATAACTTTACTCATCGCACCAATTGGATATTACACGCAGCATGAATTATGTAAAAAATTACCCAAACCTCTCGGGCTAGTATCTCTCTTTTATATTTTGAGTCATTTTTTGAGCTATGCACTGATTGATCAAGGTGGAGATATCAAAATCATAATTGTCGATATCATAGAAACACCTTATCTCATTGTTGGCTGGGCTGGCTTTTTATGCCTATTGTCAGTGGGCTTGATTTCCTTTAAAAAACTTCAACCCTGGTTTAATAAAAATAGGTCAACAATAAGCGGTATTATCTATACAGCTGCAGTTTTAGGAGTATGGCATTATTACTGGCAAACGAAAGTAATTGAACTGGAACCTGTATTGCTTGCAATTCTTATGATTCTACTCACAGGGTGGAAATTTAAAACGTCCAAAAACAAATCATAGAATGCGATCTTTATCATCAATTAGCCATTCGAATAAAGCATTCTCAAATTTTTTAGTCTGGTAGCTATACTCAGATGAGTCATTATGAATATAGACGACAATGTATTCTTGACCAGACAAACCATGCACATAGCCTGCCAGTGCTCTAACGCCATCTAGAGTGCCTGTTTTAAGTCTCATCCTCATCCGAAGCATGGGTGACTTAAAGCGATTTGATAACGTCCCATCAATCCCTGATATTGGGAGTGACGACATAAGAATGGATGAGTTTGGATGCTGATAGATTGTCTGCAATAAATCAGATAAAGTGTCCGGTCTGATGCTTGTTGATCTTGATAGACCAGAGCCATTATCGTAAAAATTTTTTCGCGAATTCACTCCATTTCTCTTTAGAACCTTTTTCATTGATTTTCTTGCTGCCTTTAAACTGTAATTGGTTTTAGATTTACCAATCGTCAAAAACAGTTGCCTGGCAATAAAATTATTACTATTTTTTAAAAGATGAGGTGTTAATTCTGAAAGTTTTATAGATTTAAATTTCAATAATGCTGCTGCATTTTTCTTAATATCAGTTTCATTGATGTATCCATTAATAATCCCACCAGACTTTTGCCACAAATATGAAAAGACTCCAAAAAAATAATGATTCGTTTCTGTAACAGCAATATCATGATTGTAATGGTTGCATTTTTTGGGATACTCGCCAGTCAGCTCTATGAAAATTGCTGGTGGATAAGATTCCTGAATCAGTTGATTAAAAAAGACCTGCTCTCTAAAGTCAGAACAGATTCCATTACCAATTTTTAGCCTATTATTAAAATATATACCATCAGGCAGAAATTCATATTCAATATCAATGCCATCATTTTTGGTATTTTTCTTCACTGTAAAATCAATAGTATTGAAATTTGCCAACAATGAAGCATGCATGAGATTATAGGGCCGCAAAGGATCATCATCGAAATCACCTGGTGTTTTATCTGGTTTAGGAAACAAGCTCTGGTCTATCAAGAAGTCCATTGCGAATTGTATGAAGCCCAAGTTTTCTGAGATCTTGTATGAGTTTTAATAACTGTTCATTCGTTAAAAATGGGTCCCCTCCACCCACTATGAGCAACTGATCGACGATACCATCATCAATAGGATCAGAAGCATAGATTATTGTTTCCCATTGGGATTCTGGACCAAGTTTATCCAAGGCAACAAATGCAGTAAATAGTTTTTCTAATGAACCAGTGTTTCTGTATTTCTTAGAATTAATGTTGATTAAAGAAGCAGTGGAATCAACGGGCTGAATAATAAGACTTAAAGTATTCAATGGAATACCTTCTTGCTCTAGCATTAATGACAATGGCTCTGGTAAACCTTTTGCTTCTAAATAGTCTGATGAATATGAAAATAGAAAGGTGAGTAATAATACAATTGAAGCGAGAGATTTTTCTTTGATGCTGATTATCTGCATCTATCTATTATCTATCATCTCTACTTATAATTTTTTTGCAAAGAAGTTAAGGTCTTAGATCCTGGACAAAGATCACCAAAAGGGATCTCATTTAAGGGCTTCTTGACTGTATTCTCCATCTCTGTAAAGTCGGGCGTATTTTCATCAATATACAACAAGCCTGTGAGCATTTCTCCCTCATCTGCTGCTTCTCGAATAATACGGATAGAATCGCTCTTATTTAGAGGACTAAACTCTTTTTCAGCCTTCCTTAGTATTACTTTTCCACCCTCATGTAAATCCACTTCAATAGAACTACCTTGATCATAATCAACCTCAATCTCACTGAATGGCTCAATGTAATCCGTATATAGGGCTTCTCTTTTAGACTCTCTAGTGCTCAAATAGCTTTTTGTTGATCCTTCATGATCATTGAAGGTGACACAAGGAGATATCACATCCAACATAGCGAACCCTCGATGCATTAAACCAGCTTTTAATAACGGTACTAATTGATCTTTATCGCCAGAAAAACTTCGAGCCACAAATGTTGCACCAATTGATATAGCGACTTGACATGGATCTATTGGTATTTGGACATTAGGAGCACCTTTCTTTGCTGTAGATCCCACATCAGCTGAGGCTGAGAATTGTCCTTTTGTAAGCCCATAAACACCATTATTCTCAATCACATAAAGCATGTTTAAGTTTCTTCTAATGGCATGTGTAAATTGTCCCATACCAATTGAAAGCGTATCTCCATCGCCTGAAACTCCAATACAAAATAATTCACTATTTGCAGAATGGGCGCCCGTCGCTACGGATGGCATTCTTCCATGAACAGAATTAAATCCATGAGATTGGCTTGCAAAATATGCAGGTGTTTTAGATGAGCACCCTATACCGCTTAACTTTATAAGTCGATGAGGCTCAATATTTAAATCAAATACAGTCTGTATGATTGCTCCAGTGATAGAATCATGACCACAACCTGCACACAGAGTAGACATCACACCTTCATAATCAGTTAGAGTCATTCCTAACTTATTTCTTAGAGCATTTTCCCTGATGATTTTTGGTTTCTTAATATAGCTCATGCTGCTTTACCTGAATTTATTTCTTCTTCAATCTGTTGGATGATATCTTTAGCAAAAATGGGTATGCCATTATAAAACCTAAGCGATTTAAGCTTTTTAGGATCTGCATTGGTTTCCGTAATTAACATGTGATGCAACTGGCCATCTCTATTTTGTTCAATAACAAAGACTTGTTCGTGTTGAGTAATGAATGTTTCAACTTTATCATTGAAAGGAAAGGCCTTCACTCGTAAATAATTTAATGCTTGGCCTTGTTTTTTCAAAACATCTCTCGTCTCACGAATTGCATCATTGCAACTACCAATACTAATAATTCCAATTTTATTCTTTTTGGAATAGCTTATCTCAGGCTGAGGTACAAGAGTTTTTGCAGTCTCCCATTTGACTAATAACCGATCCACTACATCTTGGTAGTCTGACGCATTTTCAGTATAACCACCTAATCTATTATGGCCTGACCCTCTAGTAAAATAGGCTCCCTTAGGATGTCTACCTGGAATAGTTCTATAGGTAATACCATCGCCATCCACATCAAGATAACGGTAAAAAGTCTCCATCTCATCCAATTCTTCTTTTCCAAGAACTTTTCCTCTTTTAGGTTCGTATCCATCTTCCCACTCTAAATCCTTAACCATCCAATCATTCATTCCAATATCAAGATCCGATAGTACGAATACAGGAGTCTGCAATTGTTCGGCTAGATTAAAAGCTTCGGTGGAAAGATAAAATGCTTCTTCTGGATTTGCAGGGTAGAGGCAAACATGCTTAGTGTCGCCATGAGAGGCATAAGCGCATGCCATAATATCGCACTGTTGAGTTCTTGTAGGCATACCCGTCGATGGTCCAGTTCTTTGGACATCAAAAACAACAGTGGGTATTTCTGCGTAGTAACCAAAACCAAGAAACTCTCCCATTAGTGAGATACCTGGGCCACTTGTTGGCGTAAAAGATCTTGCTCCATTCCAGCCTGCACCCAGTGCCATACCAATAGCTGCTAACTCATCTTCAGCTTGAATAATGGAATAATTATTTTTTTCTGTTTCTTTGTCTTTTCTAAGAGATTGGCAATACCCACTAAAAGCATCCATCAAAGAAGTTGAAGGAGTAATGGGATACCAAGAACCAACTGTGGCACCAGCAAAGACGCATCCCAATGCAGCGGTTGCATTGCCATCAATAATAATATGACCATCGGTCTTATTAGTTGTTTGTGCACTAAAAGAAAGAGGGCATTTAAAATTTTCTTTTGCATAATCAAAGCCCATATCCAATGCTATTTTATTAGCATCAATAAGATGTTTTTTAGCACCAAAAGTATCCAATAATAATTGTTCTATCACAGCTACATCCATATCTAGGAGTGCTGCCAATACACCTACATAGGCGGTATTTTTCATCAGTGTCCTCGAACGTGCAGTATCAAACTTCTCATTACATATTCTTGCAAGCGGTACCCCAAGAACAGTAACATCCTCCCGAGTCATCAGTTCTTTCCTTGGCCAAGATGAGTCATAAATAAGATAACCACCTGGTTCTACTGAAGCCAAATCTTCTGCATAGGTCTGTGCATTCATAGCGACCATAATATCTACAGTGCCTGATGGTGATAAATACCCTTTCTCACTTGCTCTAATCTCATACCAAGTAGGAAGACCTTGTATATTAGAAGGGAAATAATTTTTACCGACAACAGGTATACCCATTCTGAATATACTCTTCATAAACATGCCATTTGCACTGGATGAACCAGTGCCATTAACATTGGCAAACTTAACAGTAAAATTATTATGACTGGGTTTAGACATTACACTGCTTTCTTTGTCGCATTTGTATTTGTGGAGTTGGCTTCGTCTAAAGCATAGGGTACTTTCAAAGTAAATTTCTTCATATCCCAAGCTGCAGTTGGGCATCTCTCAGCACATAGACCACAATGGATGCAAACATCCTCATCTTTTAACATCACTCTTCCAGTGTGTGGCAAATCCTCTGAGACAAATAGATCTTGTTCTAGATTGTCTGCTGGAGTTTTAATTTTTTTTCTTAGGCTTTCCTCATCATCGTTTTCAGTAATCATCAAACAATTCACCGGACAAATATCAATACATGCATCGCATTCAATACAAAGGTTTGCAGCAAAGTCAGTTTGGATATCACAATTTAAGCAACGTTCAACCTCTTGTTGAAATTGTCCAGGCTCAAAGCCCATTTCAACTTCTATATTTATGTCTTTGAAACGTTCATTCATTGGAACTGTTGGAACTTCAAGTCGATTCTCATAACCATAATCATTACTATAAGACCACTCATGGAGTCCCATTTTTTCTGTGACAAGATTCATTCCATATTCCAAACGATCAGTTAATGCTTGGTTCTCGCAATATTTATGGATAGAAATAGCAGCTTGGTGACCATGCTCAACAGCCTCAATGATATTTTTCGGACCAAAGGCAGCATCTCCGCCAAAAAATAAGCCTTTAATGGTGGACTGATAAGTAACTGGATCAACAATAGGAACTTCCCATTGATCAAATTCTAAACCAATATCTCTTTCCACCCATGGAAAAGAATTTTCTTGTCCGATAGCCAGTATCACTGTGTCACAAGGAATCACCACATCATCAATTTTCTTGGAGGTCAGTTTACCTTTCTCGTCTTTAAACCAGTCTAGAACTGAGAATCTCATGCCGACTAACTTGCCATCCTCAATCACATATTCATCTGGAGAATGGTTCAGCACTAACTCAACATTTTCTTCTAAAGCAGGTTCCAATTCCCAGTCTGATGATTTCATTCGATCGCGCGTACCACGATACATGACCTTGACATTATCAGCACCCAATCTGAGAGAGGTTCTACAACAATCCATAGCAGTATTGCCTCCACCAATAATAAGTACCTTCTTTCCAACCTTTTCAATGTGCTCAAATGCAACTGATTCCAACCATGAAATACCAATATGCACTTCATCGGTATCATTTCTTCCTGGTAAATCTAATTCTCTTCCTTTTGGCGCCCCTGTTCCAATGAAGAAAGCATCATAAGATTCTTTCAATAATTCTTTCATACTCTCTATTGGGTGATTGAGATACAAGTTAGCACCTTGTTCTACAATAATATTGAACTCTTCATCAATGACCTCAGGAGGCAGTCTAAATTTTGGTATATTGCTTCTTATCAAACCTCCCATAACAGGTAAAGACTCAAAAATATCCACTTCATAGCCTATTGGCAGTAGATCATTAGCCACTGTTAGGGATGCACACCCTCCACCAACGATAGCAATCTTTTTTCCATTTTTTTTGTCAGGAATACTAGGAAGCAATTCTTTAATGTCCCCCTTTAAATCACCAGCAACTCTTTTCAATCTGCATATTGCTACTGGTTCTTCTTCGACTCTAACCCTTCTACAGGCAGGTTCACAAGGACGATCGCATACCCTGCCTAAGATACCAGGGAAAACATTAGACTCTCTATTGACCATATAAGCTTGAGTAAATTCGCCCTGAGCAATATGTCTTATATATGCAGGCACATCGGTGTGCGCAGGACACCCCCATTGGCAGTCAACTACCTTATGATAATATTGTGGATCTTTAGTATCTGTTGGTTGCATTGGTGTATTTTTTGCTGACGCTTAATTTATAAAACGTTATATATGTTCGAAAATTTAACTATAAAAGTTCTCAGTTTCTTTATCCCCACAACCTTTTAGGTATGTAAGAAGAAAATTAACATATCCTGTGAAGAAAAAAAACGATATTTTTACAACAAAAAAAAATTCAAATGATTAGAGAAATTCTATTCTCTTCCCAGAAGGCTGAGAGAGGACCTCACCATTGCTGTAAACTACTTCTCCATTAATAAATGTCTTATTTATCATAGAGTTAAATGTCTTTCCTTCAAAGGGTGACCAAGCGCATTCATACAGTAGATTCTCTTTGTTAACTGTTGTGGTTTTATCCAAATCAATCAAAACGAGATCAGCCCAATAATCCTCTCGTATAAATCCGCGATCCTTGATGCCATAAATACGAGCTAATGAATGACTGGTTTTATCGACAATGGTTTCCAATGTCAATTGTCCTTCGAGATAAAAATCCAAAAGAATATTAAGTGAATGCTGAATTAGTGGCAATCCAGACGGGCAATCAGGATAGGGTTTTTCTTTCTCATCAATTGTATGTGGGGCATGATCCGTTGCGATAACATCAATAACATTACTATTAAGTGCTTGCATTAGTGATGAGCGATCTCTTGATGTCTTAACTGCTGGATTACAAACAATTTTTGAGCCCATTGTTTCATAATATGAATCATCATAATAAAGATGATGTACACATACTTCTGCTGTAATTCTTTTTTCTTCTTCTGACTGTGGCTCAAAGAGACTCAGTTCTTTTTCTGTCGTTAGATGCAAAACATGTAATTTACTATTGTGTTTTCTAGCTAAACCTACAGCTTTTGAAGAGGATTTATAGCAGGACTCAACCGATCTAATATTGGGATGTTCAAAGACCGGAATATTACCATCGGGGTATTTTTTTCTCATTTCAGCTAAATTTCTATTGATAGTCGGACTGTCTTCACAATGCGTAGCAATAAGTATAGGACACTCTGCAAAAATAGATTCCAGTGCATCATCATCATCCACTAAAAGATTACCAGTTGAAGCGCCCATAAAAACTTTGACGCCACAAGCATCATTTTTTTTAAGTCGCTTTATTTCATCCAAGTTATTGTTACTAGCGCCTAGATAAAAAGCATAATTTGCATAAGCTTTATCTTTTGCTATTGAATACTTATCCGATAATAATTCTCTATTCAAAGTCGGTGGATTAACATTTGGCATGTCCATAAAAGAAGTAACTCCCCCTGCTATAGCTGCTGCTGATTCTGATAAAATACCACCTTTATGAGTCAATCCTGGCTCTCTGAAATGAACCTGATCATCTATCAACCCAGGCAATAGATATTTGCCACTTGCATCAATTACCTCCATCCCTTCATTGAGTTTTAAATCAGATGTAATTTGTGTAATTCTTCCATTAGAAATAAGGATGTCCTGTTGACGAATAGAGCCTTCATTAACAATATTTGCATTGATTATTGCGATAGAATGATTTTTCATAGTAACTATTATAACAGTGTTCACATTCATTGGTTTTAGTGATCACCGATTTTAAGTAAAAAAATATGCATCAAAAAAATACTTTTTTCTACGGATGGTATGTTGCAATATCCTGCAGCCTAGTCTATTTCTTTGTTAACTCAATGACTTTATTCGTTCCACAAAACCTATTTCCAACTTTTATTGAGGAGTTCTCTCTTACTCGTGAAGAGGTGAGTCTGACAGTTCGCAATACACTCTTATTTGCAGCATTTCTTTCCCCCATATCAGGTATTTTAATAGATAAGGTTGGAGTGACAGTTGTGATGAGAATCGGAATTATCATAATGGCACTTACTTACAGCTTCTATCCTTTTGCCAGTTCTATAGAGACACTCTACCGACTCCATATTCTTATGGCTGCTGGACTTGTGATGTCAGGCCTAGGACCAAATGTTATCCTTGTCTCAAATTGGTTTAAAAAACATCGCGGAAAAGTTGTTGGTATGGTCATAGCCAGTTCAAGTCTTGGAGGTGCAACCTTACCATTGCTAATTTCACCAATAGTCAATAATCCTGAATGGGGATGGAGGTGGGGCTTTGGTCTTCTATCGATATGCTTTTGGATTTTTGCCGTTATACCAGTTTATAAAGTGATTCGACCTTCACCAGAGTCAATGGGGCTCCACCCAGATGGAAATCAAGAAACCCAAGTTGATGGATCAGAAATTCTGACAGGACAACCAATAGAAGAGAAAGACAGGACTAGGTTTAAAGATGCCCTTTTTTCAAGAGCTCTATTTTGCTTGGGTATTGGCTCAGCATGTCTCTGGTTCGCAATCCAGGGGTTGAACAGTCAAATTAGGATATTCTTTGAACTGGATGTTGGATTCACAGCGCAGCAATCTGTCCTCTTATTTTCAATAATCTACTGGTTTAGCTTCATTGGGAAATTTTCCTTTGGTGCTCTAAGCGATAGACTACCCAAGAGGACGGTACTGTTCATCAGTTCTTGTGTGCTATTTATAGGATCGCTATTGCTATTTGAGGTTTCTGGAAATGAACTCATCTTGACCAAAAATACAATGCAACTGAGTCTTTTTACTATTTTCTTTGGACTTGGTTTCGGTGGAAGCTTTAGTATGATTCAACTTGTTGCAGTAGAGACTTTTGGCAAACAATATTTAGGTCGAGTATTAGGTATCATAAGTATGGTAGATGGTCTTGCAGCAGCCGGGGCAACACAATTATTGGCTGCCATGGCTGATGATGCTTCTGGCAGCTATCTTCAAGCTTTTGGATTAGTTGCTATGGTTACTTTGCTAGGGATTATCAATGTATTCTTCATCAAACCCATAAAGATTAAATCAAAATCAATCCAAGATTTGTCATAACTATTCTTTAGAGTTAATCTTCATACAGATGTCAAAAAAATATAAAACATTCACAATCAATGAAATGACTGCATCGCTTGGTGCAGAAATTGTGGGACTAGATATAAGCAGCAAGCTCTCGAAGCTAGCATTAAGAGAACTCAACCGCGCTTGGTTAGATTATCAGGTATTATTCTTCAGAGACCAGCCCTTAACTCCAGAGCAACATATTAATTTCACAAAAAATTTTGGCGAGCTACAAGGACCAGGCTATATGCCAACTTTAGATGGATACCCGAATATTTATGTCCAAGAATACCCTACTCTTTATGAAGGCTTAGTTTCAGATGTGGATTGGCACATAGATGCTTCTTTTTTAACTAAACCATTAAAAGGAGCAGTACTATACTCTTTAGATGTCCCTAAAGTTGGAGGAGATACAACTTGGGTAAATCTCTATGAAGCTTATGAACTACTTTCTAAACCAATGCAAAAATTATGTTCTAGCTTGACAGCAGTACATGATAATTTTCATAAAAATCTAATCAATGTTCTAAATACTTATGGTGCACAAGGTTATGAAATGGCAAGAAAAGCAACACCACCGAATGAACATCCTTTGGTATGTAGGCATCCTGAAACAGAAAAAAAATGCTTGTTCTATAGTGAATTAATGATTTCTCATTTTAAAGAATTAACCAATGAAGAAAATGATAATCTGAAGGAGTTCTTAAACAATCATATAAAGAAACCAGAACTTGGCTGTCGATTTAAATGGGAAAATAATTCTATAGCTTTTTGGGATAATAGGTGCACTGCTCATAAAGGAATCTTTGATTTTGGACAATCCTATCGTCTAATGCATAGAGTGGCCATTCAAGGCGAAACACGACCGAAACAATAAAAGGAAAAAGTAAATGTGGATCAGAAAATTTCATAAAGATGATGAAGAAGACACCAGATCTCCTATACCAACACAAGTGGTATCGAATGAAGAGTTCGTTCCTCGACCTCAAACTTTACAACAAAAAAAAGTTGAAAGCTTGATACAAAGCCTTGCTGAGAAATGCAGTAAAAAAATAGGTTTAACAAGAAGAGACTTCTTAAAAACTACAAATGGAATGGCCGTTGCTTTTATAGCAATGAATGAAGTTTTTGGAAAATACTTCAATGTCCAAGCAGAAGAAATGATCGATCCTGATGCAATTAAAGAGTTGTGGCCAAAAAAAGAATTTGTTTTTGATGTCCAAACTCATCATGTTGCGACTGGTAAAAAAGAACCATTGGGTTTTAGAGTCATGGCTTGGCCCTTCAATGAAGAATTAAAGGGCAAAAAGCCAGAAAAAGGAGACCTAAATTTTAATAATTATGTAAAAGAAGTCTTTCTTGATAGCGATGTTTCAGTTGCTTGCTTGAGTGGTGTTGCATCGAGAGTCTTAGATGTTATCAATGTTGATGAGATGGTAGAGGCCAGAAATGCTATCAATGAAATGTCTGGCTCTGAAAGGATGGTATGTCATGGGCCCATTGCACCCTATACTCCGAACTTTCTTCAAGAAGCTGAAAGACAAGCTTTGGATTTAAATATCGATGCTTGGAAATTCTACCCAGGGGTATTCAATACTGCTGGTGAATATAATTGGTGGCTAGATGATGAAGATGCAATCTATCCATTTTATGAAAAAATCCAAGACTGGGGAAAGAACATAGTATGTGTGCACAAAGGGCTGCCATTTATGAGAAGGTTGAAACCAGGGCAATCCGATCACACACACCCTAGAGACATTAAAAAAGCCTCTTTGGATCATCCAGGAATTAACTTTGTTATCTACCATTCTGCATTCAAAGATGAGAATCAATATCTATCACCAGAAGATGAATATCTTGATGATAAAGCTTATCTTCCATACACCTCAGATTTGTGCAAAGACAGAATTGAAAACCCAAAGATGACCAATGTCTATATGGAGCTTGGTACTTCATTTGGGCATACGGTAATAACACATCCAAAAATTTGTGCTCATCTACTAGGTCAGATTATTCAAGCCTTTGGTGTTGATCATGTTTTATTTGGTACAGATTCTATCTGGTGGGGTTCGCCACAATGGCAAATTGAAGCATTCAGAAGATTCCAAATTCCTATAGAGATGCAAGAAAAGTATGGTTACGCAGCTATTAGTGATGAAGATAAAGCTAAAATCCTTGGATTGAATGCAGCCAACCTTTATGAAATCAATGTAGAAGAAAGAAGACATCAGATTTTGAGTGATCGAATGACTAAAATGAAGGAAGTCTATCTTGCTGAAGGAGGCTCTCCTAGCAATAATATCTATGGATGGGTAATGAGTTAAAGCTAATTACTCAATTCAGATCCAAGGCCTTTCCATCAATTGCATGAGGAATTTTGATACCTAAAATTTTAGATATAGTAGGCATCAGATCGACCTGATGGACGGGTCCTAATTGCTGAGGTTTAATGCCTGCACCCATTCCATAGAAAATAGCATGCATATCATTCATATCTGGAGAATACCCATGCATACCATTGGGCCTTCCATAACTAGAAAACATATTGGGCGCTTCTGTAGCTAATATAATATCGCCCGTTCTGGTTGGGTGATTCATACGCCATGTCTCTGGAAGATCTTCTTTTTTAAAGGCAATGATATGTGGCTGACTTTTGAAAAATTGAAATGCATTATCAACATCCTCTTCTTTCAAAAAAAGATGGGAAACAGCAGGCCCTTCTGAAAGCCTAGCTGCAATTCTGGATTCATACAATAAACCCTTTAAGTTAATGTAGTTATTGACTGCAGTCATACCATGATCACTGACCACAAAAATGGTGACATAATCCCATGCTTCTCTTTTATCAATTTCACTTAAAAGTGAAGTCAATAACTTATTTTGTCGTGCCATTTGCTGGCTTATATCATCACTGATGGGTCCTTGTTGATGAGCTAACTCATCAGTTCCATCCCAGTAACTCATTATCAGCCTTGGCCTTTGTTCATCATTCATATCCAACCAATTCAGTATTTGTTCAATCTTAACTTCTTCTTTGATGCTGGCATCAAATGGTGCTTTTCTATAACTGGCACCAATATTATTCCAATTTGTTTCTGAACCCACCCAAAAGAAGACTGCCGATCTGATATTTTGTTGCTCTGCCAATACCCATATCGGAGGCACATCCAGCCAATTTGCATCCGCGTCATAACTAAAACGTCCCTTCACTTTGTCAAAGAAAGAATTATGCAATATCCCATGCTTGTCTGGATAAACTCCTGTTGCCAAGGAGACATGAGCTGGATAAGTGGTTGATTGATATACCGGTATTAAATACTCTGCTCTCACTCCATTTTTCTCCATTCTCTTAAATGCATCCAGATCATTATTTTCTGATATATCATGCCTAACACCATCCATTGAGATAACAATCACTGTTGATTCTTTCTCTGCAAACACGCCTGCAGAGACAACTAAAAGACAAAGTAATGCAGACTTTAAGAATGGCATTCTTGATTATTCAGGTTTGCGAAAACGAAGTGTAAAACGGTCGCTTTCACCAATATTTTTATAATTAACCTTCTCTTCATCGCTTAGACTTCGATAAGTTGGAGGCAATGTCCAAACTCCTTCACGATGGTTTTTTTCATCATTTGGATTGGCATTAATTTCAGAAGATGCTTCAAAAATAAAACCTGCTTTCTCTGCTAATGCAATTGCATATTCTTGATTCACATAACCTGATTTTGCTCTTGGATCTTGAGTTATTGAGGAATTTCCTCGATGCTCTACCACCCCCAATATGCCTCCAGGCTTGAGGACTTTATAAAACCCATTAAACATAATTTCAGTTTGGTCACGAGCCATCCAATTATGGATATTTCTAAACGTCAGTAGCATATCCACTGAATTAGAATCAGCAATCTCTATGCGATCTGGTGCTTCAAGAACTCCATGTTTAACATTGTCATAAAGACCTGGATATTCATCCAACTTACTTTGAAATCTTTTTGCCATCTTGCCAAAATATTCATTGTCTGTATTCACATCAAATGAAGCTGAAATATACTGTCCAGAATCATTAAGATATGGTGCTATGATTTCGGTATACCATCCAGCAGAGGGCCATACTTCCACAACCGTCATTGTGTTTTCAATGCCAAAAAATTCAAGTGTTTCCTTTGGATGTCTGGCTTCATTTCTTATTTTATTCTGATCGGAGCGATGCTCCCCTTTAATGATCTCATCCAGAGACTGTGCCACCGTGATGGGAAGAACAAACTGAAACAAGAGAATAAAAAAGAAAAGTAACTTAGGGATATGGTTCAACATATTCTACTCCTATCGATATTATTGAGATTTAGTTTTTTTTCGAGTCACGACTGCCAGTATCGGTGCTAAAACTAATCCAGCTACAAAACCACCAATATGAGCACCAAATGCGATGCCTCCACCTGATCCTGCATTAGCACCATTAATCAATTGCAAAATAAACCAGAAGATTAGAACAACATAAGCCGGTAATCTTAAAATCTGAAGAAAAAATCCAAAGGGGATAGCCACCTTAATTTTTTTCTTTGGAAAGAAAACAACATAAGCACCTAATACACCAGAGATTGCTCCACTGGCTCCAATCATAGGAATTTGCGAACTGGGCTCAGGAAGAGCTTGTGACAATGCAGCAACAATGCCACAGATGAAATAAAAAACTAGGAAAACAGGCTTACCTAATATGTCTTCAATGTTGTCTCCAAAAATCCATAGATAGAGCATATTTCCTGCTAAATGCATAAAGCCTCCATGCAAAAACATAGAGGTTAATAAAGTCAATTCTGGACTGACCCATCTTAAGTTGGTTGGCAAGGGAGTGTCCTGAAGAAGACTGGTTGGAATAACACCAAGGGCAAAAATAGCTTTTCCACCATTTGAGCCTAGAGTGAGTTGCCAAATAAACAATAAACAACAAAGCGCAATTAAAGCAATCGTTACATAGGGCTTTGAATGGGTTGGATTATCATCAGATAAAGGAATCATTTTGGATACCTACAATTGGGCTTTCTCTCTACCTCATTATAGGCTGCTAATGCTTTTGGTAATTGATTGGACAACTCTTTGATTCTAGTCGATGAAGAGGGATGCGAAGAAACAAATTCTAAATTAGGTCTTTTACCTTGATCTTGCATTTTCTTCCATAAACTTAAACTCGATAGTGGGTTAAAGCCAGCTCTGGCCATATAAATAATTCCTGAAGTATCCGCATCATTTTCTTGTTTTCTACTGAATGGTAAATTAAGACCATAGGTCGAAATCATTTGGGACATGGTATTAATTGCATTCATCTGATTATTCACTTCATAAAGATCCGATTGTGAGTAAATAGGTTTGTTCGCTATATTTCCAGCAACCACAGCAGCACCAATAGTGGTTCCAATTTTAGTTCTCATATCTCGCTTAGCTCTTTCATAAGAATGTTTATTCGTCACATGTGCTATTTCATGTCCAATAACAGTTGCGATTTCATCTGAGTTTTCAGCGACATCAAAAATTCCAGTGTAAACTCCTAATTTACCTCCCGGCATCGCAAAAGCATTTACCCCTGGATTCTCAAACAATTCAATTTCCCATTCATTAGACTTGTAAGGCTCTTCCAGAGTTTTAATAATATTTTTAGCAACGCATCGAATCAAAGTTCTTTTGGATAAACTTCTTGAAATGGGTAATTGACTGGTCATTTGTTCCCATTGCTGTTCGGACTCTATCTCTATTTCAAGTTCGCTTATTAACAAAGCAGACTCTGCAACAGCTGCTATAAGGATCAATGCAATCATGCATATATACTTCGTAAAGCTTATTTTCTTAGAGAACATTTGTTTGACTTTTTTGATAATTATAAAAAGCTCTTTCAGCACGATAACTAGAACGAACCAAAGGTCCTGCTACAACTTCATCAATTCCAATGGATCTTCCAATTCTTTCATAGTCCTTAAACTCTTTCGGAGCCACATAGCGATCTACAGGAATATGATTTTGAGTAGGACTCAAATACTGCCCCATGGTTAATATACTGACACCTGCAGTCTTCAAATCCTTCATAGTAGTAATCACTTCATCACGACTCTCTCCCAAGCCCAACATCATTCCTGACTTAACTATCACATTATTTTTTCGTGCATGGTTCAGTAGTGTCAATGTTTGATCATATCCGGCTCTTGGGTCACGAACAGTAGGTGTGAGTCTTTCAACTGTCTCTATATTATGAGAATAAACATCGAGTCCACTCTCTATTATTGCATCCAAATAAAAAAGATCGCCTTTAAAGTCTGGAGACAGCACTTCAATCGTAATCTCTGGATTCATACTCCTTATCTCAATCACTGTTTTTGCGATATGTGAAGAACCACCATCGTCTAGATCATCACGATCAACTGAAGTTAAAACCACATAATCTAAATTCATAAATTGTACAGTTCTAGCAGTATTAATAGGCTCATAGGGATCCAACCAGCCTTTGGGGTTTCCAGTATCGACTGAGCAAAAACGGCAGGCTCTGGTACAAATCTTACCCATCAACATAAGCGTTGCTGTTTTATGATTCCAACATTCACCTATATTGGGGCATTTGGATTCTTCGCAAACTGTACTGAGATTTAATCTATGCACTTGGTTCTTTAGTGCATTGAAATTTTCTCCCTGAGGCAATTTAACCTTAAACCAATCAGGTTTTTTTAAGGTGATGTCTTGAGTGATAGAATTATTTTTTTTAACACCGTCTTTAATGGCAACAATGCCACGATTGTTTTTATACTTCGAACCACTGTGAAGTGAATTTTTATTTATTTCTACCATCATTAATCAATAAGCTAATAATTAAAATCAATATACCAATAAATCAGTTACTTCGGATAAATTATTCACAGTATAAGTAGGCTCAGATAAACCCTTCGGCCAAACCTCATCATTTCGATTCAACCAAATGGTATCCATTCCTGCTTTATGAGCTCCTATCACATCATTTATTGGGTCATCTCCAATATGGATAATTTCTCTGGATTCTACTCCTAGGTAATCTATAGCTGATTTAAATATCGCTGGATGTGGCTTTGCAACACCAATATCAGCTGAGTAAAAAGATTTTTTAAAAAATTGACCAATGTCCATTTTTTCGATTTCAGCATTGCCATTGGTAATAGCCGCCAGTGTGAAATGTTTTTCAAGTTCTTCTATAGCAGGCATCGTATCAGGGTAAAAACTAACTACATTTCTGGCTTTCCTATAAACAATCATAGCCTCAGAAGCCATACTCTCAGGGTATCCTACTGACTCAGCTAGCTTTATTAATAATGCAGTTCTTACAAAAGTCAGATCATGAAGCATGTCTTTATATTGCTCCAAAATGGGCTCTCTAAAGACCTGTATATCTTCTTTTGAAAATTGATTAGTAAGTTTTGAATAATGAATTTCAAGCCAGTTATATAGCTCATTTTCAGCATGAATAATCGATGGCTCAACTGGCCAGAGAGTATTATCCAAATCAAAAGTAATAACGCTATATGTTTTCATACGTTGATTATGGTAGGAATGGAGGTTAATGAAAGACTATAATTATACAATGATGCAAATAAAAAAAGAAAGCCTCAAATTAATAAAACATTATCTTTATGCTTTTCCTTTTATTGTCCTTCTTTCTATTTCCATAGCAGAATCCAATGATGCATATTTGGATGAATTGATAACAGTCCCTGTAAGCATTGAAAATAGCCAAGGTGATAATGTCGAATTCAATGCCTACATTACTAGTAGTCACAGCCAAAGAAAAAGAGGTTTAATGCATATAGCAAATCTTCCTCAAGACAAAGGCATGCTATTTCATTTTACACCTCCTAGATACGTGTCTATGTGGATGAAAAATACTTTAATTAAACTGGATATCATCTTTATTGATAAAAATAAAAGAATTATAAAAATTCATAATAATGCTAAGCCACTATCCACAAAAAGTATTTATTCCAATAAAAAAGCAGAATGGGTCCTTGAGATTAATGGTGGATTATCAGAAATCAATGGATTAAGTATCGGAAACATTGTTAATTTCGATACGAATAGTATCGATAATTAATATAAGCCTATATACTATAAAAATATATATATATATCAATAGTTTAACTAATTTATTTGTTTTTATACAACATTTAGTTATTACTCATAAATTGTCATGTACTCCATTGAAGTGGATAATCTTACGTTTAAACTTTTTAAATTAAGGAATTAGTTAAATGAATAAATCAAGACTATTCGGCTTTGTTTTATCATTCTTTATACTCACTATAGGATCCTCAGCTTTCGCTGAAGATGGAACTAGTGGTACATTGAATGGTAAGGTTCTAAGCTCATCTGGCGCTTCAATTTCTGGGGCTGCCGTTTCAGTTTCTTCTACATCAACAGGTGTATCAAGAAGTGGTGTAACAGGATCAGACGGATCAATTAGTATGCCGCTATTGGCAATTGGTACATATAATGTATCGATTTCAGCGGGTGGTTATACAACACTAGATGATAGTGTACGCATAAGACTTGGTAACACATCTTATAACTTCGTTTTGAGTTCAGGTGATATGGAAGAAATGGTGGTTACTGCAGGTGCACGTCAAGTTAAAGATTTTGACTCTACAACCACTGGAATCAGTGTGGATGTGGATGAGTTAATCAACACTACCCCTATTGCAAGAAATATTACTGCTATTCAATTGCTAGCTCCAGGAACTCAAAGTGGTGATTCTGCATTTGGTAATCTGGCCTCAATTGGTGGTTCTTCACCAGCTGAGAATGTTTATATAGTTAACGGCTTAAACACCACTAACTTTAGAAACTTTACAGGTTCATCTTCAGTACCGTTTGAATTCTATGAACAAGTTGAAGTTAAAACTGGAGGTTACCAAGCTGAGTTTGGTAAAGCCACTGGTGGTGTAGTAAATGCTGTAACAAAAAGTGGAAGCAATGATTGGGAGTTTGGTTTCAATGTCTCATACACACCTGACAGTCTTATTGAAGACAAACCTGATACCTATAGTTCTAGAAACAATCTTGATGAAAGAGATTTTATGGAAACTAACGTATGGGTCAGCGGACCAATCATCAAAGATATGTTGTTCTTTTACCTTTTAGTAAATCCAGAAGATGACGAGTACTTAGATACAGGTACTTCCCAACAGTATATCTATAAAAAAGATGAAACCTTCTTTGGTGGTAAATTAGACTTCTACGGTGGCGATAAAGTTCACCTTGAATACACTTACTTCAATGATGATGCTGAAAACGTTGAAGACACATATTCTTATGATGCTGATACAGGTGCAACTTCTTTAGTTGGGCCAAGTTTTTATAACATCGGTGGTGAGAATCATATTGGAAAAGCATCTTTTCTAATTACGGATAATTTAACCGCAGCTATTACCTACGGTAGTAATGAATACAACAGAACTACCTCTGGAGCTAATGATGCTGCACCAGCATGTTACCTCCATCCTTCTAGTGCAAAAAATCCAGGATCTGGGTGGCTACCATGTGGTTCTTGGACAAACTTTAGTATCAGTGTGGGTGATGATGAAAGAGAAATCATGCGTTATGATATCGACTACTATGTAGGCAAACATCATCTTCGACTTGGTTTTGAAGAAGAGGAATTGACTGCAGTTGATAACACAATTAACTCTGGTGGTGTTTACTATATGTACTTTAACTCTCCTTCATATGGAAGTTACACTGGAAACAGTGTGGCTGGTCAACCTTATGTCAGAAAAAGAACATACATCAATGGTGGTTCTTTTGAGACCAATCAAGAAGTTCTATACCTACAAGACAGTTGGCAGGTTAATGATCAATTGATGGTAAACGCAGGTATCAGACGTTCAAGTTATGATAATAAAAATGCTAATGGTGAAACGTTTGTTAAAACTGAAGATCAAGATGCCATTAGATTAGGTGTTACTTATGATATCGATGGTGATGGTAATCGTAAAATCTTCGGATCTTACGGCGAATACTATCTTCCAATTGCTGCTAATACCAATATCAGAATGGCTGGTGGTGAAACTTATATTCATGACTTCTACGAAACCACTGCTGATCAACATGGTTCTGATAATCCAGCTCTAGGAGCTAAAGTTGGTGGTGTTGTCTATGGTGACGGTTCAGTTCCAGATACTAGATCAACCACAGATAATTCTCTAGAGCCTATGTATCAAGAAGAGTTTATCCTTGGGTACGCTCAAACTCTTGAAAGTGGAATGCTAGAAGGATTTGATCTTGGTGTCACATTCACTTCAAGATCACTCGCTTCAACCATCGAAGACGTTGCTATTGATGCAGCTGTTCTTGCTTACTGTGATGCTAATGGAATTACAGTAACTAATACTGGCAATACTTGTGCAGAAGAGTGGACAGGATTCCATCAGTACGTTTTAACTAATCCGGGATCTGACATGAATGTCTATCTTCCTGAATTAGGTACTACTGTGGAACTTTCAGCAGCAGACCTTAACTATCCTGAGGTTAGTAGGGAATATAAAGCAGTGGCAATTGCCCTAGATCGACCATTTGATGGTGATTGGGGCTTAAAAGCATCGTATACTTGGTCAAGTACTAAGGGTAACTATGAAGGGACTGTTAAGTCAGATAATGGTCAAGACGATGCCGGTATTACTCAAGATTTTGACCAACCAGGTCTTACCGATGGTTCATACGGTTATCTTCCAAATCACAGAAGACACTTGTTAAAAGTTTTTGGTACAAAAGCGATTAATGACAAGCTGACTTTAGGTATGGCATTTAGAGCCGAATCACCAAGAAAATTTGGTTGTATAGGAACCCATCCTACGGATGTATTTGCATCTGCATACGGTGATTCATCTTGGTATTGTGAAGGAACACTCACACCAAGAGCGAGTGCGTTTGAAAGTGACACAATTACGACCCTTGATGCATTATTATCGTATCGATTTTCTGAACGATTAATTTTCAGATTAGATATGTTTAATGTCTTGGATTCGCAAGCTGTAACCGATATGAATGAGTACGGTGAATCAGGCGGCGTAACAAATCCTAACTATCAATTGCCTATTAATTTCCAAGCTCCAAGAAAAATAAGGCTTGGTATGCAATTTGATTTTTAAGATATAGATTTTTCGAAATCAAATAATAAGAAAGGGTGCTAATTCATTAGCGCCCTTTTTTCATAAAGGGCCTTTTCTAAGAATGGCCCACCAACGAGCAATATTAATTAAGCTCATTAGAGAAGCAGCCACATAGGTCATTGCAGCTGCTGTCAATAATTCCCTTGCATGTGGTTCATCACCATCCTTTAAAATATTTCCTTTCTCTAGCATCGGTAAAGCCCTATCAAAACTAGCATTCCATTCCGTAGGCAGAGTTACTAGATGGATCACGCTAGAGACGCCTAAGGTTAAGAAGCCTCCCAGAAACATGATCAAACCTGATTGTGGTATGCGTGTTAATACAGTCACAATAGGTGCAGCTATTAGTATCAAGGCACCAAAACGCTCTGCAGGTGCCATAGCTTTAACCAAAAGTGTCCTTAGCTTAAATGGTTTATAGCTAGTCGCATGCTGATGTGCATGCCCCACTTCATGAGCGGCAATAGTAATCGCAGTTAGTGACCTGGATTCCATTTTATCAGCAGTCAGTCTTACTGTTCTGGATGTTGGATCATAATGATCCCCAAGCTCTGTAGACTCAACATCTATATCTTGAAGATTGAGAGCATCGAGTAGCTTTCTTGCAAAAGTAGAGCCAGTAAAATCATAGCGATCATTAGGTTCGCTAAATTTTTTTATAGTCCTAGTAACCCATAATGATGGTGCAACAATGATAATTAAAATAATTACTATAAGAAAAAGATAGAACATTGATTTTAAATTACTTAATACGCTTCACTTTAATGCTTGAGTTAAATCCTTCAACGCTTAAGGTGAAAGAACCTAGTGCTCCCTTCTTAATGTTTATCTTAGGGTTATTGACGTTTGCAGATAGAAAACCATTTCCAGATTTTTTCCAGATTTGTCCATTCTCAAGTTCAAATGTTGTCTCTCCAGACCAACCATTGAAAACCCCTAGAATTCTTGAGTTAATTTCTTCGGGCTCTGAAAGATTCTCAGTCTTTCCAAAACTACTCTCTGAATTTGAAGCAACTGTTGCTTTTATTTCTTCAGCCTGCTCATCAACCTTTTTAGCCTGATTAGCATTGTCAGATATATCTGCCTTGTTTTTATCTCTCCCTAAGTCAAATAATCTTCTCTTAGATTTCTTTACAGCCTGAGTTCCTCTTTGATCAGAAATACGGTCATAGCATTGTAAGCGTATGAGCGAAACCTTAATCTCCTTACACTCATCGATTTTTTCACTCAATGTCTGACTTTGAGTTGATGTCATAAATGTGAAAGTAAAAAATAAAACAACTAAACTTTTAATTAAATATTTCATGTAAATAATACTCTTGATTGATAATCCATCATACATTCAGTAATACTGAGATCAATAGCTTAAAAAAATAATTGCTTACTGACTATAATTACAGTCTTTTCATTGATAATAATGTTGTTAATCAGCAACAGTATTGCTATCGATAGCCTATTCTATAGCCTTATTCGTTGTTTTAGCATTAATTAATAATCAATTTAGGCTTGCTTATAATGGTGTTATCAATGAGAATAATGATTAAGTAGTAATAAGAAAATTAACTCATCAATAAAATTGATGAGTAATACTTATTACTTTTTAAGTTTAATAAAATATGAGGATATATCAAATGAAGGTTAACCTTTTAGAAAAAGTAACAGGATTTTTTGTTGCTTTAAGCATTACAGCAGTTATTTTTGTCACTCCTGTAATGTCACAAGATGAAGATGAAGATGCAGCTGAGCTGGGTAAAATCCAGGTTACTGGTTCTCGTTTGAATCAAACTGACATAGAAACAGCTCAACCAGTCACTGTGATTTCAAGAGAGCAAATTGAGTTATCAGGCTTTGCTACTGTAGCAGAAGTTCTGCAAACAACTCCTTACAACTCTTTTGGTTCATTTAAAGAAACTTCTGGTTATGCAAATGGTCAAGCGTCTGTAAATGAAGTTTCATTAAGAGGCTTGGGTTCAGCAAGAACACTAGTTTTAGTTGATGGAAGAAGGATTGCTTCAACCGGTGGATCCGGTGGTGCAGCTCAGAACTTGAACCAAATTCCTGCATCAATTGTCGAAAGAGTTGAAATACTACGTGATGGTGCTTCAGCTATTTATGGTTCTGATGCTATAGCTGGTGTAGTCAATATTATTACTAGAAAAGATTTTGATGGATTAAATTTCTCAGTAACCTCTGGTACACCTCAAGATGGTGCGGATTATACCCAAGCAAATATTACTGGTGGTGTGTCTAATGCAAAAGGAAATATTTTCTTTACACTTCAGCATTATGATAGAAGACCTCAATACTATAGGGATATAGATTATGCAAGTCATGCATATGACTATGACTACTACAGTTCATTTGGTTACCCAAGTACCGCATATATCTATGGTAACAATGTTGGTGGTAGTGGATATCAAGTTGATCCAAGATGTCCTGAAGTACCAGTAGGCAGTAATGCTGATACAGGAAGCAATTCAAGTGCAACCTTCCCTAACTCATATCGATGGGCTGGTGCAGCAGGTGGAAATTCAGCTGGAAGATGTGGTTATGATTTTGCTCAAGATATTATTTCTATTCCTAGAGCAAAAAGAAATGCTTTCTTAATGAAATCATCTCTTGATCTAAGTCCAGATGTGACGATGAATACAGTGTTAATGATTTCTCAAAATGATTCCGATCAGAGATTTGCAGGAACACCTATTACATCTCCATACCCAACAATCTATTCAGACAACCCAAATCATCCATTGTATGCATATGGTTTTGATTGTGCTGCGACTGATGTGAACTGTGGTACTGCAATCATGTTAATGAGATCTGTTCCAAATGGAACTCGTGATAACAATGTGGTTGAAAACATTCAAGATCTTAGAATAGGATTTGAAGGTATTTTTGATGTAATGGGTGGAGCCAACTGGGAATTAAACTTCCAAGTAGTCAACAATGATACTGATAATACCACTCAAAATTTAGTGAATAAGAGTCTGCTTCAAGCAGGTCTAGATAATTTCGAAGTTGACCCATGGGGAATCAACAGTACGCTTGATGAAGTGGCAGCACAAATGTTGGCATTCAATCATACATCTATATACTCAGCTGATTTAAAATCACAAACCATGGACTTCATCATGGATTTTGATATTGGTGAGTTGGCAGGTGGAGCAATTGGAATGGTTATTGGAGCAGAATACAATCAACTCTACTTCAAACAATTGAATGATCCAGAATCCAATGCATTTATCATTGCCGGTTCAGCAGGTGGTGATAACATCCAAGCTGCGAGATCAAGAAAGTCTATGTTCTTTGAAATGGGATTGCCATGGACAGAAAAATTGAATACGAGCATTGCTGGTCGATATGACAGTTATAGTAGCGCTGGTATTGGAAGTAACTTCTCTCCACAAATCACAATGTCTTATAGACCAAATGACTGGATTCTTCTCAGAGGAACATACGGTGAAGGATTTAGAGCAGCAGGCATGGATGAGCTATATGGTAACAGGTCAGAAAGCTTTCCATCAGGTATTGATATCGTAGGTTGTGCAAGTGGTGCATCCGTTTGTACAAGTACTCAGTACAGAGCACTTTACGGTGGTAACCCTGAGCTAAAACCTGAATTGTCTGATAGTTGGACATACGGTGTGGTTCTAGCACCTATGCCTGAATTAACAGTACAACTTGGATTTTGGCATACTGAATATGAGAACCTTATTACAACATCCAGTTTAAATCGTGAGTTCTCAGCAGAAGCTGCAGGACTAACAAACTATGTTGTTCGTTACGGTCCTGGTGAAGAAGGTCCACAAGGAGGAGTAAACTATGTTTCTCTTCAATACAATAACTTTGCTGGTGTTGAAGCTGAAGGTCTTGATATTGATATTACATACATTATAGATACCGATAACATGGGTCGTTTTGATGTAGGTGTAAGTGCAGCTAAATATCTAAAATATATAGTACAAACATACCCAGAAAGTCCTAAAAATGAGTTTCAAGGTGAAATGGGATTACCGGATATTAGAATGAATCCACATCTATACTGGGGTAAAGGCGACATATCCATGGCGCTGACTGGTTACTATCTCTCAGGTCAATCAGAAGAGTACGGTGGTGATACCTATAGTGTTGGCAGTCATATGGAATGGAACTTACAAGCTAAGTATCAACTTCCATGGAATGCTTCATTGACTGTTGGTGCTATCAATCTTACCAATGAAGAGCCAGAGCAAAATAGCGAGTGGTATGGTTGGGAGCCATTTTCTTTCAGTCTATATGACACAAGAGGAAGAACGGTTTACTTCCGATACGATCAATCTCTCTAAACAAGAGAAGATCTAGATCAATTAAGAGCGGGTGAATCACCCGCTCTTTTTTTTTACTGGTTAGACAATTGCTGATTCAATTCAAGAACTAATTTGTTTGCCTTATTTATTTGTTTCCTACTCATCCTCTGTTTCAAATCCAGCAACATTTTTTTTGAATAAGAGACAGCCATGATGTCTTGAAAGTTTTCAAATTCTAAAATATAAGAGCATTGAGAAATAGTTCTATCCCTAGCCTCTCTTTCCTCTTCATATGTATCCCTTAATTGTTTTAATTCCTTATCAGAGATACTGTTTGCAGCTACGGAAAGCCAAGCATAGGATTTGACTAAATTTTTCTTAACTCCTTTTGCATCCCTATAAGACAATCCCATGCCAGCTTGAGATCTGACATGATTCTTAAGAGCTGCTTTTTCATAAAGTGAAAAAGCTTTCTCATAATCTTTTCTAACGCCAGTTCCATAACGATACAATCTAGCAAGACCATTAATTCCATCCATATTTTCTTTTGCTGCCGCTTTCTCATACCAGACTTTAGCTTTTTTAGCATTCATAGGAATGACTTCGCCATTCATATACATTTCTGCCAATGCTAATTCTGCCTTGGTATAGCCTTGATCAGCCGCTTGAGAAATCCAGTTGAAGGACTGTTTGTAATTTCTTCTAAAGTCACCATCACTGGTTCCAGATAGAAGTAGACTCAGGAGTGTCTGTGACTTAGGATCCCCCTCTTCTGCTAGGAGAGAACAGGCCAAAACAGCTTCCTGGCATTGATTGTCTTTTATCAATGCTAAGCAATCCGATGAGATGCTTTGAGCGAATACATTCTCAATTAAAAGTAGAAAAAATATTGATGTGTAGAGTTTGTTATATTTCATTGTCAAAATAGTAACCAATTTTTCTTGCATCAACTAGATCTTTATCATTTTTTTTATTAAGGAGAATATAAACTTAAATGAATAAACCAAACTTATTTAGAAGAACAATAATGTTGATACTTAACACTTGGAGAAGTGTTATGAATGTCAAATACAATCCATTAAAACATATAACCAGTCCAAGTCTCCAAACATACTTCATGCTAGTACTCTTTTCCATCTGGTGTGTATTCTTCGGATTGATTGCCATATATTATATGGGTTTTATAAACTACAGCATCGTAACAAGTATCGTTATACATGGATCAATTTTAATTCCGATGATGATTACCAATGCAGTCTTTATAGATGCAGAAAGGAATGGTGAAAAATGGCTAAAGGAATGGCAAGAAGAAGATTATAAGTACAAAGTATTTTTAAGACGAATCAAGATGGAAAATTTAGTTCGTTGGAATAGAGGTAACGATAGTTAGTATTATCTGAAAATACATTAAAATTACTAACTAATTTTTATACACCAACTAGATCTTTGTTATCTTTTTGGTTAAGGTTCATAGCCATGAAGGAAATAATATGAAATATTTAATAACAATATTGGCAATATCATTTAGTTTGTCATCCCTAGCAGTTGAAGAGTTTTCTGTTGAGCACTTCTTTAAAGATCCTGCAATGTTGTCACCACAATTATCACCTGATGGACAATATCTGGCTGCTCTAACACCACTAAACATTAATAAAGAAACACTTTCACGTTGTAAGAAAAAAAGCAGAAGAAAACCAAAATCAGGTGTGGTTGATATATGCAATCTAAGCAGAAGAAACATCGTTGTTTTCAAACTTTCAGATTCAGATAAAGATTGTCAAAATGGAATAATAGCCAAGTGCTCAAGAATCAGAGTCACTCAACTTAGAGGCCAAAATGTAGCAAGTTTCTTCTGGGGGAATAACGATAGGATTATTTTCACAACGGGTGGAGATCAACTAAATGGGATAACAGGAGGCATTGATTCAATTGGAATCTATGCTGTAAATAAAGATGGCAAAGAACCAATGCAATTAGTAAAGCCAGAAGACGCATTAACCAATCAAAAAGTTATCAGAACAGAGGTTCTCAATCTATTGCCATTTGACCCTGAAAATATACTAGTCGCACGCAATGATCGCAAAAGATATTATTTGGATGTTTATAAAATGAATGTCTATACAGGAAAATTTAGACGTATGTTAACACCACCCGGACCAGTGATGGGATGGGGTGCTGACAATGATGGGGTTATTCGATTAGCCGCAATGCAGGATGAGAATTCACTGAGCTATGAAACACAAGTTATGTATAGAGAGGATGAAGACTCTGAATGGACTGAAATAGATCGTTTTGAAGGTATTCAAAATGGTTGGGGTCTGTTGGGATTTACAGAGAATAATGAAAAGATGTATGTCACCTCTAATTTGGGACAAGATACTTATTCTATTAGTTTGTTTGATCCTCAAACGGGAGAAATGGAAGATGTATTTGATAATGAAGGCACTGATGTTAATTATCTAGGTTTTACTCCAACAGGTGAGCCCGTCACGATTATTTACAATGACATCGATACCAAGCCTCAAAGACATTATATTGATAGCAAGTGGGAAAGCCTTATTGAGGGTTTCAAGACGGCATTTGGTGTGGATTATGTTGGTATATCCTCAATGAGTGAGTATGGGGAAAAAATGATTCTCAACATCGTCAGTGATATCAATCCTGGGGAATATTACCTCTATGATAGTAATAAAAATACTATAGTTTACCTCGGATCAACAAGACCATGGATTGATCCAAAAACCATGTCTAAAATGAAACCCATTACTTATGAAGCGAGAGATGGTGAAACCATCTATGCCTTCTTAACAATACCGATAGACAGTGATGGTAAAGACCTTCCTCTGATCATCAATCCACATGGAGGACCTTTTGGTGTACAAGATGCTTGGAGATTCAATGCAGAAACTCAATTTTTTGCTAATCAAGGTTATGCTGTCATGCAAATTAATTACAGAGGCTCAGGTGGCTATGGGAAGAGATTTGAAAAAATAGGTTACAAGCGATGGGGACTTGAGATGCAAGATGACATCAGCGATGGAGTTCAGTGGGCCATTGATGAAGGCATAGCTGATTCTGAACATGTTTGTATTTATGGAGCTAGTTATGGTGGTTACGCAACTATGGCTGGCATTACCTTGACACCCGAACTCTATCGATGTGCAGTTAATTATGTCGGTATTTGGGATCTTAAAATGCTCTATGAGCAAAATGGTAGATGGGTTGAACGAATGGATCGATGGTTTAAGAATCATGTGATTGACCCTCAAGAGGATATTGACCAATTGAAGAAAACTTCTCCTAAGTTTCATATTGATAAAATTAAGGCGCCACTCTTTATTGTGCATGGTAGAAGAGATTTCAATGTAAGAATTGAACAAGCTGAAACGCTTATGGATGCTCTAGACAAAAAAGATATCCCTTATGAAGTTCTAATAAAGAGGGAAGAAGGCCATGGTTTTGTTTTGGAAGAAAATAAGATAGAACTCTATTCCAGAATGAAAACGTTCTTTAATGAGAATCTAGCAAAAAATTAAATATTGTTCTAACTCAATAGCTCATTCACAGCTCTATCGGCCTGGCTGATTGCAGCATCAACGTAAGCACTCCCTAATGAATCGCAGTTCGCAATGGCTATATTGCCAAATGGTTTTCTGCCAATCACATGTGGATAACGTTCATCATTTCGACTATCTGGCATCTCTCCACCAAAGTATTCGGCATCAAATAAATTATTGTATTCATAGGAATACCCATGAGCCCATCGATTGACTGTGATAGCGGCAACATCCTCTTCATTAAAATCTGAACCAAACATTCCCCTCAGTTGATCGAATAATTTATCTTCATAATCTTGATAAGACATTTTGAGCATTTCATGACGTCCCAATCTATGTTGCTCTCTGTTGGTATAACCTTCATTAGGTCGAGTAGGCACATGTTGCATCATAAACACTACTGGATCTTCAGAATTCTGAGGATACTGATAGTCTCCTAGGCTCACTGGAAAATCAACATAGAAGCTATTGTAAAAATTATTGGGACATTGCAGCGAATAAACTTTATTTTTTAGTAACATATTCCAATTCTTCATTGCTACCTGTACCCAAACTAAGGGCACTTTTACATTGTATTTAAGGGCCTTTTTTTGTGTCTCTGGCAATTGAGGACAAAGTTCTGGAATAATGCCATTGTTGCAAGCAAGTATGCATTGTTTGGCGTGAACTTGATACAGTACTCCCTCTTTTGCATAAACGATTTCAACTCCATTGTTTGTATTGGTTGTCGATACCACGGTACTATTTAAACGGATATTAGTGTCTTGTCCTGGTATATCCAACATGGAATAGTTTGCTTTTGCAGTCACAATATCTTCCATGGTATTCCCAGGTATTGAATTGGGAATAAGCTTCCGAACCAATAATCTTGCAATCGTTGCATTGCCATCAGGAAAATGAAAAATATAGGGCTCATCAGATAGCTCGTTATTACTCATGTATTCACGAATACTGTCATCAACGGCATCAACGTTATACATGGATTGAGTTTGATCAGTAATTTCATCATTGAGTTCTTCATTGTCTGTAAAGCCGAGTCCAGCAAAACCTGGTAATCCATCAGCCCAGCAACCAATAGCAGGAATGGAATCATTGCCTACTCCCCACAGACCCCATAGTAAATTATGAAATAAGCCAATGACTTCCTCTCCCACTTTATGGTATTTCCTTAGATAGTCTTCATAACTGATGTTATCCAATAAGTAATATTTTTCTTCAAGACTCAATTCAGGAAAAAAATCAGTTTGGTCTAGAAAGAGCTTAATAAATTCTTTTTTAGACTGATCTGAAATTGGTAACTGGGATGCAACTTTCTTGATATTGTCAGGCTTTATAGAATCCTTATAAGTGAGTTCATACCTAAAAGAGGGTACATTTTTTACAATCCTGCTCACACCATAGGTTGCCTTATTAAAGTAAAAGCCTGCATCAAGCTTTCTACTCTTAAAGTAATCAAAATCATATGCCTTATAAAATTTATTAAAGTCTATACCAAGATTGGTTAATAGTTTTTTTGATATCTCCTCATAATAACTTGGTGACTCGATAGATTGACTACCGCCATAGGCAAGCATCGTCCGGTCATTCACAACAAATTCATTACGCTTTGCATGGCCTCCAAAATCATCATGATTGTCTAGAATAAGGATTTTTGGAACTTTTCCTGTACGTTCTTTAAAAAAATGAGCAGCTGACAATCCTGAAATACCACCGCCAACCACTATCAAATCATAGCTCTCACCTAAATCTTTAGTTTCATTAATAAAGCCATTGCCCGTAAATGCAAGCTTATGTGCGTGATCAAAAGAGCCTGGATGATTACCTCTCATGCCTGATAATGCAGGAGGATAATAATCTAAATCGATGCCTTGGGATCTCAAATAATCGATTGGCGAAACTGAAGCTGCTAGGCTTAAACTGATGCCATTAACAAAATCCCTTCTTGTAATTCCTGTCTTTATTTTCATTGCATTATTATTCTATCTTGAAAACAGTCTTGCCTTCTATAATTGTTTCCATAACTCTAACCTCACTGATTTCATTCGTTGGAATATCATAAAGATTCTTATCTAATATGATTAGATCAGCAAATTTACCTGCCTCGATTGAACCTGTAATATTATCTTGATGCATTATGTAGGCTGCATTAATAGTGTATGCCTTTAGCATCTCAGTTAGCCCCATTCTTTCATCTTCATTAAGTGTGCCCTTCAATCTATCATCCGGGTCTTCTCTTCTAATTGCTGTCTCTATTGCAACTAGAGGATTCATAGTCGTCACAGCCCAATCACTGCCCCCAACAATTAAACCTCCTGCCTGAAAAACACTTTGAATCGGATACATCCTATTGACTCTCTCGATGCCAATTTCAGGAATATTTATTCCCATAATATATTCATCAGGCATAGCCCATGTAGCTTGAAATGTAGCTGCGATATTTAATTCTGAGAATCTTGGGATATCCTCTTCGCTAATCATTTGTAAGTGAGAAATATGGTGACGATTATCAAGATAGCCATTCTCTTTAAGAGCATACTCATATGCATCTAAAGCAGCTCGAACAGCACGATCACCAATAGCGTGTGTATGAACTTGGCGATTTTCAGAATCAAAACGAGCAATTGCCATATTAAGTAATTCTTTTTCTAAAATAAGCTCTCCTACTTCCCCTGAATCCAAGTATGGCTCCAGCAATGCACCAGTTTGTCCTTCTAAAACCCCGTCAATAAATATTTTTACACAATTGACATTAATACGAGGATGATTAAATTGCTCTAGTTTGAGATAAACATCTTCAAACATACTTGCATCATGAACAAAATTAGTTTTTCCATATTCAAGACAAGTAAAAACTCTCAAATCTAATTCTTCACGATCAGCAGCTCTCTTATAGGTTGCCATATGGCGTTCACCAACTGCTGCTTCTAGCACTGAAGTAATGCCAAAGCTATGAGCCATCTCCTGAGCAATACTCAAACCTTTATCATAATCAGAATCTGTATCTTTTGGAGTGAGGTCTAATACTAAATTAATCGCTGCTGACTCCCTTAATGTTCCACTAGGCTCTTGTGTGATAGGGTCTCTTTCTATGACTCCATAACTTGGATCTTGTGTCTCAGCTGTAATATTTGCTAATTCAAGAGCCTTACTATTAGCGAGTCCGCTATGTCCATCATTTGCCCAAAGAATAATAGGAATGTCTTTGCTGATATCATCTAATAGAGACTTATTTGGATTACCTGCAGGAAAGAGCCCTATATTTAATCCTGAACCTACAATCCAGCCTGTTGACTTGGTTAGATCACTATTTAAGCATTCTCTAAGTACGTCCTTGATACCTTGAATATCATATAAATCAGTAAGTATACATTTCAGGCGATTTACACCATCCCAAATTGGATGAGAGTGTGCATCATGAAATGATGGAAGCATCATTTTTCCATCCAATCTATTAATTTTAGTTTTCTCTCCAATCAGCTTTTGAATTGAAGATTTATTTCCTACTGCTAGGATATAGCCGTCTTTTATCGCAATAGAGTTTTCTATACTCAGTGACTCATTAAAAGTATGAATAGATCCATCTAAGAAAACTTCATCAGCAACATCATTGCTAAAAGCATTTGATAAAAGAAAAAGACATGTTAATGAGAAGTAAAAAATAGTCCGCTTCATGTTGCTCTACCTAAATATTATTTTAATTCTTATTCTTAATATTAATCCATTGCCTAGTCATAATTCGATCTATTTTTGGTCCAGCAATCTCTGCAAGGAATAATTTTTTCATGATATCGTCTGGAGGATAAATACTAGGATTTTGGGTTATTTCTATATTTATCATAGATTTAGAATCAATATTTGCATTGGCAAATTTGACTTTATTACTGATTCTGGCCATCACCTCAGGTCTTAAAATATAATTGATAAATGTATGAGCATTTTCAGTATTGGGTGCATCTTTAGGAATAGCCATCATATCAAACCAAAACTGTGCTCCTTCAGATGGGATCTTATAAATAATTTTCACTCCATTCCCTGATTCTTGAGCACGATCTGCAGCTTGAAGAATATCTCCATTCCAGCCAAAAACAAGGCAAATATCTCCATTAGCTAAGTCATTAATATACTTTGATGAATGAAAATATTTGATATATGGTCTGACACCTTTGAGTATTTTAAATGCATCATTTTTATAATCATTTGGATTTTTTGTATTTGGATCCTTGCCAATATAATGCAGAGCTGCTTTAAAAGTTTCGCTGGGTGCATCCAGAAATGCAATCCCACATTTTTTAAATTTGCTAATAATTGCCGGATCAAATAGGACATCAAATGTATCCATTTGAAATCCTTCGCCCATAATCTCAATGGCATTATCTTGATTGTACCCAATTCCAGTAGTTCCCCAAAGATAGGGAATGGCATATTGGTTATCTGGATCCATTGTTGATAACTTAGTCATCATTGCTTTATCAAGACTCTTATGGTTTGTGAGCTGATTGAGATCTAGTTTTTGATAAACTCCAGCCATTATTTGACGACCTAAATACTCAATACTAGGACCGACAACATCATAACCAGTTCTTCCTGCAAGTAGCTTACCTTCTAAGACTTCATTGCTGTCATAAACATCATAAATAACATTAATGCCTGTTTCCTGCTCAAAATCCTTAATCACTGAGTCAGCTATATAATCCGACCAATTATATACTCTCACTTCTTCAGCAAAGATTGCAGTAACATTAACGGTCATAACCATGACTAATACAGCTAATATTTTTGCTTTACTCACAATCTGTCCTTCAATGAATAATAAAGCATGCCTAGATAGAAGCCTGGCCATCTCAGTAAAGTTCCTCCAGGATAAGTATGTATTTTGACTTCATTAAAAACATCAAATCGTTTTGAGAATCCATCTATTGCCTCAGCCATAATCGTTCCTGCCAAAGAGGCCATCGCAATTCCATGGCCAGAAAACCCATGAGAAAAATAAATGCCAGAATCAAGTTTTCCTATATGTGGCATCCTATTGACAGTTACAGCAATCGTTCCACCCCAAGCAAAATCAATTTTCTTATTCTCTAATTTTGGAAAAACATCCAACATTGTTTTTCTTACATAGGATTTAAGATTACTAGGAAATTTTGTGGTGTAATTTTCACCACCACCAAACAATAGTCGATTGTCTTGAGACATTCTAAAGTAGTGCACATGAAACTTGTTATCATGAGCACAAACATTATCTCTATTTATATATCGAGCCTCACCATCATCTAAGGGCTCTGTAGCTAGAATAAAATTATTAATGGGCATAATCTTGCCAGCAATTCTTTTCTCCAATTTTTCAAGATAAGCATTACAGGCTAAAACTATGGTACTGGTATTCACTCGCCCTTTCTTTGTGTTAACAATCTTTTTATCTTGTCCTTTATAATTAATAACTTCTGATTCCTCATAAATCAAAACACCCGCTCTCTCTGCAGCATCAGCAATTCCCAGTAAATAGTTAAGGGGATGAAGATGCATACCTCCCATATCCAAAGAGCCTCCTCCTTTGAACAATGGGCTATGAAACATTTCATAAACCTCCTCTTCATCAAGATAGGAAATTAAATCATAATTGTAATCGTTATTCAGTTTTTCAACATATTCTTGATGTTTTTTTAGATCTCTTATGTCGTCTGATACATGCATGTTCCCGAAAGAAAGATCACAATCTATTGCATGTTGTGTAATTCTATCGCGAACTATACCTTTTGCATCTTCTGCGAGACTCCAAAGACGCCTTGCAAGATCTTTTCCATAATCACTCTCTAAATCTTGAATTTTTTTGTTATGGCCACTGCCGACTTGGCCTCCATTCCTTCCAGAAGCTCCCCATCCTATCTTATGAGCTTCGAGTAGAACTACTTTATAGTTTTTCTCTGCTAAATTCAGTGCAGTCAATAATCCTGTAAAACCTCCTCCTATCACGCAAACATCTGCATCAACTGTTTCTGTCAATTGACCACGTGATGTAATGGTATTTGCTGAATGCAAATAGTATGAATCTGGATATTCTGACTTATCATTCATCGTCTGGAAGATTAAGTTTATAGAGACTCTATAGTCTTCAATGTTGCATCAAGTGTTTTTTTTGTTTTATCCATTAACTCATCAACTTGTTGCTCATTGATAATTAACGGTGGTGCTATAATCATGGTATCTCCTACCGCTCTCATAACCAATCCATGATCAATGGCTAAATCTCTACAAATTGAACCTACTCCTATTGTTGATGCATACCTTTCTCTACCAGATTTTGATAATTCAATTGCTGCAAGCATCCCTTTAATTCTCGTTTCGCCAACCAATTCATGATTAATTAAAGATTCCCATTGTTTTTTTAGATAAGGGGCTGTTTGATCCTTAACCGTAGCAAGTAGTTTTTCCTTTTCAATATAATTAATGGTCGCAATAGCGACTGCACATGCTGCGGGGTGTCCCGAATAAGTAAAACCATGAGTAAATTCTCCTCCTTTACTAATGATGACGTCAGCTACCCTGTCACTCACTAGCAACCCCCCAAGTGGCAAATAACCAGATGTCACTCCTTTTGCAAACGGAATAAAGTCAGGTTCTAAATTATATGTTTCTGAAGCAAACCAATCTCCCATTCTGCCAAAGCCAGTAATCACTTCATCGGCTACTAAAAGTATTTCATGTTGATCGCATATTCTTTGTATTTCAGGCCAGTAAGTTTCAGGAGGCACAATAACGCCACCAGCTCCTTGAATGGGTTCTGCAATAAACGCTGCAATATTTTCAATGCCATAATGTTCAATGGCTTTTTCTAGCTCTTGTGCTGTATTCAAACCAAATGAGTCTTGATCCAAGTCACCTCCTTCTTCAAACCAATAAGGCTGAGCTATATGCTGGATATTAGGTATTGGTAATCCGCCCTGTTCATGCATACCAGACATTCCGCCTAAACTGGCTCCCGCAACAGTACTGCCATGATAAGCATTTTTTCTTGCAATAATAATTTGTTTATCAGGCTTGCCTTGAAGTTGCCAGTATCGCCTTGCCATTCTAAGCATCGTATCATTGGCTTCTGATCCTGAGCCAGTAAAAAAAATATGGTTCAAAGACTCTGGAGCAATATCGCTAATTTTCTGACTTAATTCAATTGCAGGTGGGTGAGCGCATTGAAAAAAACTATTGTAATAAGGTAGCTCCTTCATTTGATCATAAGCAGCCTGAATTAGTTCATCATTGCCATAACCCAAACTGACACACCATAAGCCAGACATACCATCTAAAATTTTATTCCCTTCAGAATCCCATATATAGATTCCATCTCCTTTTGTAATAACTCTTGTGCCTTTTTTAGATAATTCATTATGATCGGTAAATGGATGCAAGAAATGATTGCTGTCCATTTTTTGCCAATTATTAAGTTCTTTCTTCATATCTATACACTCAGTAGTAAATATTCACGTTCCCAAGGGCTAATCACTTCAAAATACTTATTGTATTCATATCTTTTTATAGCAATATAGACTTGTAAAAATCTATCTCCCATAAGCATTTGCATAGCCTCGCTGTGTTCTAGCATATCAGTAGCTGATGATAAATTCTGTGGCAATTTAAAAGGTAAGTTGTAAGCATTAGAATCCTCAGGTTGGCTTGGCTCTATTTTTTCCTTCATTCCTAAATAACCACAAGACAAAGAAGCTGCAATAGACAAATATGGGTTCACATCTGCACCACCGATTCTGTTTTCAATACGTCGATTCTCAGGACTGGAAGAAGGTACTCTGAGACCAGTGGTTCTATTATCATAGCCCCAATAAAGATTAATAGGTGCATTTTGCCACCGTGTAAATCTACGGTATGAGTTTACATATGGGGCATTAAAAACTATGGATTCAGGAATGTATTTTTGTAATCCACCAATAAAGTGTTTGAAAAAATCAGTTTCCTGATCTAATTCATTATTAAATACGTTCTTACTGCTCTCATCATTTAAAACAGAAATATGCCAATGCATCGCACTCCCAGGCTCAAACTGCATGGGCTTTGACATAAAAGTGGCATAAATGTTATGTCGCATTGCAGCCTCTTTGACAATTCTTTTGAACATCAAGACTTGATCGCAAATATACAATGGGTCTCCATGTTCAAAATTAATCTCTAATTGAGCTGTGCCCATTTCATGCTCTAAAGTATCAATCTTAATATTCATTGCCTCGGAATATCTATGAATCTCATTAATGACTGGCTCAAATTCGTCTAATGCATCTATGCTAAAAGGTTGACGAACCGTTTCTTGCCTACCCGAACGACCTACAGGAGGTTCAACCTCCATATTGGGTTCAGTATTTCTTTGTACTAGATAAAATTCCAACTCAGGAGCAACGACTGGAGTCATATTCAAATCTTTATAAGCTTGCAATACATTTTTTAAAACCTGTCTTGGTGAAATATCCACTGCCGATCCATCTTCATAAAAACAGTCATTAACCACAGATGCTGCCGGTTCTTTAGCCCAAGGCAATCTTCTTAATGTATTCAAATCAGGTCTAACAATTATATCTCTGTCTGCAGGATTAATGACTGGCTCCTCTAAAAACTCACCCGTTACAGTTTGGATAAAAACAGATTCAGGTAGACGCATTTCAGATTGAGCAATAAATTTTTCAGCAGGTAGCATTTTGCCTCTAGCAATCCCAGCCATATCGGGCACTATCACCTCTACTTCCTGGATAGAGTACTCATTAAACCAACTGGACAATTCTCCATCTTTCATGGTTGATTCTGAAAATCTTTACAGGCTATACCAAAAGCATCAAAGATTGCTTGAGAAAGTAAATTATTGCCAGGTTTCCATTCAGGATGCCATTGTATAGACAAATTAAAACTCTCAGTTTTATCGATAGTAAAAGCTTCCACCAAACCTTCATGGCTAACTGCTTCAATAGTGAGTCCTTGTCCCAATTCTTTAACACCTTGTGTATGAAGCGAGTTTACTTCCACCTTATCAAGACCGGTTAAACTATAAAGAAGCCCATTTTTTATCAGTTCTACTTCATGGCTGAGACCATATTGAACATTATGAGATTGATTCCGATCAAAGTCATGCCCTTTATGGTTGGAGTCACGCTCAAGGTCCTGATAAAGTTTTCCTCCAAAAGCCACATTCATTTCCTGGAAACCTCTGCATATTGCTAAGAGCGGTATACCTTTTTCTATAATTTTTGTAATCATTGAAAAAACAAATTGATCTCTAGGTTCATCCAGCATCATTTCTGGGTTAATAAGGTCCTCTTGATATATCTTGGGATGAACATTTGACAAACTGCCTGTTAGTAGAAAGCCATCCATATTTTCAATGACTGAGAGATTAATATCTTGTTCCTGGTCAATTGGTACTAAAACACCAGTGCAATCTGAATAGTTATTAATAGCATTAATGTATTTCTCTCCAACCATATGAAAATAATGGCCGTCTTGTTTGCGTTTACAACAAACAATTCCAACTAATGGTTTTTTGATAGAACTCATAATATATAGTTCTATTTTACTGATCAGTATCTACTTTGGCTACTCGTATTGACCTTTATAGAAGCCAAGATAATTAGCTGCATTCTTAATTCTTGTTTTCAATCCCTCAGCAATGCCCATCATAGAAGGGATAAAAATTAGGACTAAATAAGGAACAAATAACATTCCAAAAATAAAGGTGACAGCAAGTGGTTGTACCAATCTAGCTTGCAAGCTTTGTTCAAATAGAATTGGCATTAAGCCCACAATGGTGGTGATGGTGGTTAGAATTACTGGTCTCAATCGCTCTCTAACTCCTTCAACAACTGATTGGCTAAGTGGATAGCCATCGGATATAGATTCTTTGATGGTCTTTACTAAGATAATGGAATCATTGACCAAGACGCCAGTAAGCCCAAAAAATGCCATCAAACTAAACATACTAAGGTTAAAGCCTAAGATGTAATGTCCTAGTATTGCCCCAATTAAACCAAAAGGCACAACAGTCATAATCAAGAAGGGTGTGGTATAGCTTGAAAATAGCCATGCAAGAATAATATAAATAGAGGCGAGTGTGATAACCAAGGCTAAACTCAAATCAACAAAAGCTTTAGATTGCTCTTCAGCTTTACCCTTATACTCCACTTTAACATTGAACTCTTTTTCTATCTTTGGGGCAATATCCTTCCGAACCAACTGTAACACTTGATTTGTCGTTGTTATGGATGGATCTACATCAGCCGTTATGGAAGCCTTTCTAATCCCCCCTTCTTTTCTAATTTTTGTGAAACCAAGTCTTTGCTTTAATAAAACAACCTCAGAAAGTAATACATTATTATTGTCTGGAGTGAGTAAATAAATATCTCGAATGGTTTGATTTTTTGTTTCCTCAGTGGGAAGCTTTACCCGAACCAATACTTCTTCTGTGTCTTGAGAAAAACGTTTGGCAATAGAGCCTGAAAAAGCATTACGGACTTGCCGAGCAACATTTTCTGCTGTAAAGCCCATTGCCTCACCCTCGGGTGTGATTTCCAAGAGAATTTCTTGCTTGCCATAAGGAAAATCATCTTCCACAGCTAGCAAGCCTGGTAATACTCTTAGTTCATTCCTCAGTGCTAATGCAGCATACTTCATTGTTTGTAAATCATCACTCGAAATTCTGATATCAAGGTCTCTACCTGGAGGCCCTCCTGTTTGACTCTCAAACACCACAAAGCTTTCAATACCAGGCATTAGTTTTGTTGCATTTTCCCAAGCCTTTATGAAAGGCATATTCCTAACATTTCTTTTATCTCCAGCTACTAACTCAACCGTATAAGATCCAATATGTGAGCCAGTCGTATTGCTAAGAAGGTTACCTCTTCCTGAATCTGAAGCACCAATATTTCCAACACCATACTTAACTACTTCTTCTCCAAGAAAATTTGAAGTCATTGTTTCAGCCTCAAGGGCTGATCTTCCAAGCTCTTTAACCATTAACTCGGTAGTTGCTGCAGGAGTGCCTGGTGAGAATGAAAAATTGGCATGAATGGTGTCACTTTCAGGTGTATCAAAAAATTCAAAGTTAACTCGACCTGAGAATAGCAAACTCAATGACATTAAAAATAAGCAAATTGTTGCTATTACAGTAAATCGTTTTGATGCATAGGTTCTTTCAACCAAGGGGACGACATATTCATCTCTGAACTTATTAAAATAAATATCAAATGTTCTTATTTTTGTTTGTTCTGTTTGGGAGATTTTCTTCATGGAATGCCGAAGGTGCATTGGAAGGATTAAAAAACATTCAATTAAACTTGCAATAATAATCAAAGAAAGAGTAATGGGTATTGGCGATATTATAGTACCGACATCACTACCTATCATAAGAACAGGAAGAAAAGCAGCCACTGTAGTCAAGACAAGCGGCTAAAACAGGGGGAAACATTCTTTGTGCTCCAATTCTAGAAGCATCTTTATAATTCATTCCTCTTCGATGTAGAGTTGTGGTGTGCTCTGAGACGACGATTGCATCATCCACAACAATACCTATTCCCATAATGAGAGCAAACATACTGATCATATCGAGTGATAATCCCATGGCATGCATTCCACCAAGCGCTGCTAAAAAAGCTACCGGTATCCCCAGAGCTACCCAGAATGCAATTCTTCCATTGAGAAAAAAGAATAAAACAATGAGAACTAATATTAAGCCTGTGGCTCCATTATCAATCAGCATATTAATTCTTTGCTTGACTGAATCAGCAAAAATATCATAGAGAATAATCTCTAATGATTGTGGATACTTACCGGCAATATCATCCATATACTCTTCAACAAGTTGTTGAGAGATTAATGAATCAGAACCTTGAGTTCTATAAACAACCAGTCCTATGGAAGGACCTTTATTATTGATTCGATAAGGAGAGTTTTCTTCAAATGTTTCATAAACATTAGCAATATCCCTTAAATAGAGTTTTTCACCCGATGACTTAGATAGGACTTCTATCTTTCTAAGCTCATTGGGACTTCTGGCAAGTTGTTCACTTCTTATTTGCCTAGAAGTACCACCAGAATTGATGCTTCCTGAGGGTAAATCTATACTAGAAGCAGCAAGTCTATTTGAAATATCTTCCAATGAAAGATCCAGTTCTCTGAGATTATCAGAAGGAACTTCTATCCAGATTTCTTGATCTCTAGCGCCCTCAAACTCAACATTGGCAAGGCCCATGTTGATGAGATCATCACGCATTTGTCTTGCAAAATATTTAAGTGTTTTGTTGGAAAAAGGCCCTGAAATATCAATACGACAGACCTCATCTCTTTGAACAACTTGTGAAATAACAGGTTTTTCAATATCTTGTGGAAAAGTAGCTATCCTTGCAACAGCTGATTGAACATCAGTGAGAGCTTTAGACATCGATACACTATCATCGAATCCTACACTAATCTTTCCTCTGCCCTCATAAGCAAAAGCATCAACATCATTAACGCCATTAATAAACCTAACTTCTGGCTCTATTGCATTGATAATATTTTCTTCAACGTCTTCTGCGCTTGCTCCGGGCCATTGAATATTGATATTAACAATCTCTATTCCAAAATCTGGCATCAATTGTCTCTTAAGTTGAGAGAGGCCAAATATTCCAAAAAGTATCAATAAAATCATTAAAAGATTGCTAGCAACTTTATGCTGACTAAAGAAAGCAATCATTCCTATACTGGGAATATGCTTATCTTTATTCGATGAAACTTTATTTTTCTGACTATAGTTCTTATACATATTTTATAAAGCGTTAACTTTGACTCCTTCGCCCGCCTCTCTTAGTTGATTAATGATCACTTGATCTCCATCTTTCAACTCCGATGATTCTTTAGCGACAATTAAAACCTTGCTTCCATCATAGCCCAATATTTCAATGTAACGTTTCTCTAAACGCGATTCTTTGATGACAAATACATAAGAATCCTCATACACAGAAGTATCAGGAACAACTATAACTGCCTTATATGTTTTATCAGGAACAGAAAGTCTGACAAATGCTCCGGGTCTAATTAAAGATATTTCATTATCACCTAATAACAGATTTGCAAAAACATCTACTCCGCCAGTATTGGAAGTAATTTCTGCACCTATACGACTAATAATAGCTCTGAAAGGTAAGGTTTTTTTACCAGCAGTCCATTGAATGGATACAGGCCTGCCTATGACAGATAGATCATCCTCCACCAATCTCCCATATTGAGCTTTGGATAATGAGAATCTAACTTCAAGATTTTTAATATCAATAATTTCAGCAATCTTATCATTAAACGTACTGACCTGTTTTCCAAGGCTGGCCGAAACATCATTAATTACTCCATCATAAGGAGCATATAGTCTAGTGTCTCTAAGATCTTTCTCAGCCTCAGCTAGGACGATTTCTTGTTGTGTTTTTTCTAATAAAGCATTATCCCTAAACTGTTCAGATATATTCCCTTGATTAAAGAGTTCATCCGCTCTCTCAAAGTCCCTTTTTAGTATCTCAAATTTAGCCTCTTCCTCAACGACGTCATTTCTATATTCAAAATCATCAATAGTCAGAAGTAATTCACCTTCTTTAACCACAGCTCCTTCTTTAAAATTATCACTCACTTGAATCACTTGACCGCCAACAAAGGCTCTTAACTCACTTCTTCTTGATGATAAAATCTCACCGAATAATTTTAATTGAGGTTGCACGTCCGCATAATTAATAATCTGAGCTGAAACCGGCCATATCTTTTCTTCTATTACAAGCAACTCTGGTTCTGGTTTTGTAGCAGATAAATAAAAGATCACCATAGAAGTGAATCCAAGTAAAATCAGCGTTGACTTGGTGGATCTTTTTAGCTCAAGAAAAAGAATTTTTATTCTATTTATCATATATATATGTCATTCGTCTTTAGGGTTTACTTGGATTTCTTAAAAACGTCTATGAATGCTAAAGAAAAGATTATGAGATATCTATATTGGTTACAAAAAGTTACATTGTTTAAAGATTCGAGATTAGCATAAATTTAGCATGGCTCTCTGCAATTAAATCTCCAGTTGCATCCGAAATAACTTTTCCATGCATAAAGGTAACTTTTCCTTTTTGCTTAATACATCTGCCTTCTAAATTGACTTTAGTATGAATAGGTAATGGTTTTCTATACCTCAAATCACATTGTGCAGTTTGTGCAACTTTATTTTGTAGAAATAGCCAATTAGCCATCACATCATCCAATAAACTAAAAATAATACCTCCATGTGTAATATCCTTATAACCCATATGATTCTCTAATGGCGTGAAAGAACCACGGCAAACATTGTCATCCATATGGAAACTAATTTTTAAGCCAATTGGATTATCAGGTCCACAAACAAAACAATTATTAGCTGAAAAATCTGGATCACTCATGTCAGTAAGAACTCTCTTGACTCATTATTACTTATAATTCTGCCTGCAGTGGATCCACAAAAATGTGCTGCAAGAATAATTGTTTCGGTATCTGTTAACTGATCAACCAATTTTATGCGTTGCTCATTGGATTTAGTTTTATCAGCACAAAACATAGTTGATAGGTCTGGATAATTCACTTGTATCGGATTGTGTAAGATATCTCCTGTAAGGATGCCTTTATGCTTTGCTGACTCTATCTCTATGCAGTAATGCCCTGGACTATGACCCGGTGTGGGTAATAAATGAATTCCTTTACCAAGATCTAACCCATTATTAATTAATATGGATTGTCCTGCTTCTATCACTGGCAGTATGCTATCTTCATAAACAAGTTTTGTGTATTGATCATATGGATTCTTAGATTCTTTCGAAATACTTGCCAACTCTTCAGGAGAAAAAAGATATTTAGCATTGGGAAATGTAGGTACCCATCTATTATTTTCTAGTCTGGTATTCCATCCAACATGATCTGCATGAAGGTGAGTACACATAACGTAATCTATATCTTCTGTTGTGAGCCCAATATTATTTAAGTTATTAAGATAGGGGCTTTCTCTTAAATTCCAATGCGACAATACATCTGCATTAGCCTTATATATAGGACCATTACCAACCCTATTTTTATCATTGCCTATACATGTATCAACAAGAATATTTATTTCTGGTGTGCTGATGACATAAGAATGCATGCTTATTTTAATTGTTTGTGTGGCAAAGTCATAAAAAGGCTCAACCCAACTCTTATGCTGATTGAAAATCTCTAAATCAATTTCCGGGAATGCTATATTAGCTTTAAAATTCTCAACACCGTCCAAGACTTTTTGAACAGATATGTCTCCAAACCTCTGAGTTTTCATAGAATGTACTTTACTGAATTTAAGAAATTAAGAATTATTTTAGACGAATACCAAATACATTACTAAACCAAACTCTTCTTCTTTTAAAAACCAAACAGAAGATGAGAGATGCAAACCCAGCAATCAAGCCGTCGATACCGCCCGCATTAATCAAGATCATTGTATTTTTTCTAATGGGTTGCAACCAGCCAATTGACTTAGAGGACATCAATTCTAATTTAAGATCTTTAAGCGTTTGTTCTGATGCAGATATCTTATTATCTAATGATTGTAGATCAATAATAGAGGAATTAATTTGCGATACTACCCGATTAATTTCTGCCTCTATAAGAGATGTGTCTATGGGAGCAATTTCTATATTTTCTACTTCGATGCTCACTATAGCTTCTCTGCTTCTGCTTCTGCTCTGCTTCTGCTTCTGCTTCTGCTTCTGCTTCTGCTTCTGCTTCTGCTTCTGCTTCTGCTTCAATGCTCACTATAGCTTCTTCTAATAGGGTATTTAGCTCAATTTTTAAAGATGCTTCTTGTTGTCTAATAGATTCCAAGATTGTTATCAATTGAGATCGATTATTGAGTATGGAGCTTAATTCATTCTCATTTTTATCAATTAATGGCTGTATAGATTTTTCTGCAGGTGTTAAAAAAGCAAGGAAGACAAAAACTGTAGCAATAATAATAAAGAAGTCAGTAACTTTAGTGAGTTGTGTTAAAAAATTTTTGACCACCGTTTGACCCCTATTGAAGTAAACCTATTAAACCTAATCTAGAAAAAAAAGGGCCCTTTTGCAAGAGCCCTTTCAAATGCTTTTTAAAATGTATAAAACATTAAAAGCTTTTTTCCCATTTACATACCGCGTGAGCCGTACATACCTGAGAGTATTGCAAGAACAATAATACCTACAACTCCTGCATCACCTAGTTGATTGATTAAATCAACCACGTTACCAAGCACAGCGCCTACAAATGGAACGTCAGCTCCAAATACAACGCCTGCGGCAACACCTAGTGCTACTAAAGCTACAGTTATTTCTGTTAGTTCTGCTATCCAACCTTTGATTTTACCCATGATAAAATCCTCCCCTAATTAGGTTAATATTATTTCCCCCTTCTTCGATTAAACAATAATAAAAAAAGAAGGAAATTCGATATAAGCAAATGCACTAAGATGTGTCAAAAATAGGTATAATATTTGTTTTTATACAACATTTTAAAGATATGCTCTATCGCTTTGTGAGTCTATGCTATCGTTTGAATGTAAAAAATATTGAATTTGCTCTTTTTTTTATTTTTGATGCTATCTATATGATATATATATAGATATTTATTTATTTTAAAAAAATATTGAAATCATATAGATTTACATAAAATATCGCGCTTTTTAGATTCATTCTAAAATAAAGAGTGTTTAAACAGGTATAAAAGAAGTGGTGGCCAGAGGTGGAATCGAACCACCGACACGCGGATTTTCAGTCCGCTGCTCTACCGACTGAGCTATCTGGCCATTGGTTGCATTATTTTATAGAAAAAAAAATATAATTGATAAAAATTTTACTCATTCACTGGAACATACTCTTTGGGTCTAGCAGAAGTCCCTTCAAATAAAAATTTCTTCATTTCATTTTGTAGGTAACTCCTTGAATCGGGTCAACTAATGAAAGTCGATTCTCATTAATTAACATTGTCTGATGCTCTAACCACAACTGCCAAGCTTCCTTAGATATTTCATTAAAAATTTTTTCACCCAACTCCCCAGGATAAGGAGCACGATCCATCACTTCTCTTTCGTCTTTGAAATATGTGCAAAGTATTTTTTTATTCATCATTGAATTATAAACTATTTATTATTATTTTTATTGGTGCTGCTAAGCCAAGCTTATGAACATTATTCTTATTAAAACACTTCATCTGATTATTTGAGCTTATAAATTTACCTCTCAAGTAGATCTCAATCGGATGCATCTCTAAATGATAATGAGAAAAGCTATGCCTTATTACTTCAAGCTTCTTGCTATCAATAAGGCTATTACTAACAATACTTTTACACCATTTTAATGGATCTTCTTTAATATTCACTTGAGGTAATGACCATAAACCACCCCATACTCCCTCATTATTTCTTTTTTCTAATATGAAACTGCCGTCTTCAAATCGTATGATTAAAAAGTACTCTGATATTGTCTTTTTCTTTTGACTTTTTTTCTTAGTAGGGAGGATATGACTTAAACCTTCTTGATATGCAATGCAATCAATACTGCATGGACAATTTTTACAGTCTGGATTTCTTGGGAGACATACGGTTGCTCCTAAGTCCATTATTGCTTGTGTGTAATTTGCAAAATCTTCTTTGGGGGTAGTCAACGTTGATAGCTCCCAAAGCCTTTTATTCACATCAGACTCACTATAATGTCCATGAATACCAAAGAAACGAGCTAGAACCCTTTTAACATTACCATCTAATATAGGTCTAGACTCAATATTGGAAAGGGATAAAATTGCGCCTGCTGTTGAAGGTCCTATCCCTGGCAATGAAATAAGCGCTTCTAAATTCCTTGGAAATCGACCTTTGAAATCATCTTTAATGATGTTAGCTGTAGCATGAAGATTCCTAGCTCTTGAATAATAACCTAAGCCAGACCATAGAGATAAAACATCATCAATATTTGCTTCTGCTAAAGTTTTCAAATTTGGGAATCTTATGATAAATCTTTTAAAATAATCTATCACTGTTATCACTTGGGTTTGCTGAAGCATAATTTCAGAAATCCAAGTCTTGTATATGGATGAATTTTTTTGCCAAGGTAGAGTTTTCCTACCATGGATCTGCCACCATTTGAGTAATGGTTCAGATATTATCTTTTGATAATCTTGTTCCAAAAAAAATAACTTAGCCTACTATTTTAGTAACGCCAATAAATGCAACTATAAAGATTAGAAAATAAGTCGTATGAACCCAAACTAATGTTGTCTTCATTCCTGAACTAATTGACTCTTCAATTTCTGGACTAGAGCCTTCTGTTGCAAGCCTTTCAAAAGCCAAGCCAAGAGGAAAGAAGGCAATCTCAATGCCTAGGATTGTAATATTAACAAGACCATATAATCCTACTTTCAGTGCAATAGAATCCACATCTGGTCGAACCTCAAATGGACCGGTACCTAGGAAATGTGAAACTGAAACGATAATTAAACCTATACCTAATGATCCAACTATAATTCTATTGATTTTTGACAACTTTTGGCCCAACGGCTTTTCAAGGTTTGCTGCTCCACCCACATTAATGACTAACCAGACAATTATAAATGCCCACATCATCACTAATGTTAAGATACTTGGGTTGAGGTAGCCAAGAGATTTTGACAAGTGCACACCTAAAGGTAATGCCATCACCCACATAACTCTGGGTAAAAGTTCGATAATCAGAGCCATCTCCAACATTTTAAATCTAGCTTCAACTCCCAAAGTAGGATCTGTTGATTTCTTGCTACAAAGCATTACTCCAACATCAGTACCCAACCAGAAAACAAACATACAGATATGCAAAAACTTCCAAATCTCATATTCAGCCATTCTTCAATCCCCCAATTTTTAGTTTGTCGTAACCTCAGGCTCCACCAACTCGCCATCTTCTTGCCAAATAAAAAGTTCTCCAATGTACATGGTTAACATAGCTTGCGCCTCTTCAGACGAGCTATCAGCCTCAAGTGCTTCCAAATTTCTTTGCGCTAACTCTATAGCTCTTGGAATACGCCAAGCTCTAAAAGCTCTGCTTTGTTCCATACTAACTGAGACACGTGTTAGCTCTAAATAATCCTCTGTCACTGTTACATCAACACCTGACCATGAAAGACTTTGTTCTGACATTTTTCTACTCCAATTTTTTCTATAACTATGATTATCATTTAATGAAAATATTTTGACAACTCTTTATCAAATAAAAAGTTTAATATATTCTAACCTTACTTAATTTCAAAAAGGAAACATTATGAGACCTCATGTAGAACTTATACAACAAAGTGACCTATGTTGGCATCCTGCAGAAATGCATGGTGGAACAGGAAGAGCAATGCAGCGAAACCTATCTTATGATGAAGAAGATGGATCATGCTCAACAAAAATTCTATTCGAGACTGTGTGGGATCGACCAGGTGGTTACCATGAAGCTGACACTGAATGGTTTGTTCTCGAGGGCAAAGTTAAAATGGGTGATCAAATATTTGGTCCTGGAATGTACTGGAGAGCCCCTGCTGGACTTAGAGTGCCTGAAATATCAGTTGATGAAGGAACAGAAATACTTCTTTTTAGAGAATATGGTGGCTGGGGTTTTTCAGTTTCAGAAGCTAATAAAAGTGAATTTATCCCAGAGGGAGGCAACACTGGCTCAGATCAACCAGGAAGCCTAACTATTTGTGACTCTACAAAAATGGATTGGATGGATAATATTTATGAAGGAGATACTCAACGATTCCTACAGCTAAAAATTCTCTATCATGATCCTTCACCTGAGGGAGAGAATGAAAAAGGTTTTATTACTATGCTTGGTTGGGCTCCTCCTGGTTGGACAGATGATAGACTGATTCATCATCCAATTTTTGAAGAAGCTTACACTTTAACAGGTCACCTTGATTACAATTTTGGTCGATTTACACCAGGAACCTATTTCTTCCGGCCCGCTAAAGTTAAACATGGCCATTTTATTACTGGCGAAGAAATGGGAGCAAGTTGGATCTTTAGACTAGATGGTGCTCTTATTAATTGGGTGACTCTTAATTCACAAGTCATCGTGAAAGGTGATGCTGTTAATTATGATCCTAAAACACAAGGCCCTGTTATGGCAGGATTGCCGGTGCGATCCAAATCAACTGGTCCATGGGATTTAGACGGACAGTAGTGAAAAACCATTAAGAATTATAATATTTATCGGATGATAAGTATTATAATTCTATCCTTAAAATACTCGGGATTTTTATCATGAGCGGAACAATTGATATTGTTGTTAATCTATATACTCCACAAGAAGTTAAGCTGGGGCAAACTGGTTTGGATGAAGATTTTAAAGAACAAGTTAGAATGCCAAAAGAGATGAGGGGAGGTGTTTCAGTTGATCAGTATCTAGAAAAGATGGATACCGCAGGCATAGAAAGATCTCTTTTAATTGCTGTTCGAGCTGGTGATATCAGAATGCCAGAGTCGTTTGAAGTTCCTTATGAAAGAGTGCAAGAGGTTTGCAGTAAACATCCTGAACGATTTTCAGGTCTAGCAGGAATAGACCCTTTTAGAGGAATGTCTGGCCTCAAAGACCTAGAACAAGCAGTCAATGAATATGGTTTTGTAGGGGCTCACCTCTATCCACATTGGTGTGAATTACCACCGGATCATAGAAAGTATTACCCTTACTATGCAAAGTGCTGTGAGCTTAATATCCCAATCATGATGCAAGTTGGTCACAACTTGATTTATTCTAGAAACAGAAGATTGCCAAGTGTAGCTAGGCCCATATTGCTCGATCAAGTTGCTATTGATTTCCCTGAACTAAAATTAATTGGAATTCATATAGGCATTCCTTGGACAGAAGAAATGATTTCAATGTGTTGGAAGCATGAAAATATTTACACTGCAGGTGATGCTTATGCTCCTAAATATTGGCCTAAATCTTTTGTTCATTATGCAAATTCGTATGGCAGTCATAAAGTCATGTTTGGAACAGACTGGCCTGTAATTGATCCTATCCGAGCGATAAAAGAAGTTGATGATTTAAATTTAAAAGAAGAATCAAAAAAACTGATGTTAAGGGACAACGCTATCAAAGTATTTAATCTTGATTAATTGGTAATGGCTGACTCTACCCAAATACCAAACACATTCAGGCATCTATCCATTCCAGATGGAATCAGAGCAGCCATGTCAAGAAACCCAAATAAAATTGCTATGAAGCATTGGGATCATGAAAGAACCTATCGCACTCTAGTCAATAGAATGGATATTATTACTAATGGCTTGATACATGATTTCAATTTAAGCAGCAAAGATCATATCGCTATTGTTGCTGGTAATTCCATTGAATATATGGAAATTGTTTTAGGTGCTTCACAAGCAGGAGTTCCAATAGCTACAATTAATCCTAAGCTGTCCCCACTAGAAATACAGGCAATCTGTGATGATGCTGAGGCAAAAGTATTGTTTGTAGATCAAGCTAGCTCTGCCTCACTTTTAGATTGTGAATTCAAGACAATTAAAAATATTATAGTTATTGAGAGAGAGCTTGAAGACTGGATGAAACAATCTAAACCAATTAAAGAAGTACCTATTGTTCAAGAATGGGATGTTTTTACAATGCCCTATACATCAGGTACCACAGGAAAACCGAAGGGTGTTTTGGTTCCACATCGGTCCAGAATTCTTACTTTATTTGCTATGGCAGTTGAGTATGGATGCTACTCTCCTGATGATAGATTTTTAGCCATTGCTCCAATGTGCCATGGTGCTGGAATGATATTTTCATTGGCACCAATTTTCTTTGGAGGTTATGCTCAAATCATGGATGGGTTTAACCCTGAAATCATAGTAAAAACTTTTAAAGAAGAAAATATAACTGGTTTTTTTGGCGTTCCTACACATTTTCATGGAATTCTTGGTTTGGAAAAAAGTTTACTTACAAATCATCATAGTGAGTCTTTGGCAACCATTATTTCAAATGCAGCGGCTCTTCCACAAAAGATTAAAGAAGGTATCGTTGAAACATTTGGAGAAGGAATGCTACATGAAACCTATGGTTCAACTGAGGGTGGAATCATATCCAATCTAAGACCTAAGGATCAATTAAGAAAACAACAATGCGTGGGTCAAGCTTTCCCCCTAACATCAATAAAGATTCTCAATGAAGAAGGTGAAGAATGTAAATCGGAAGAAGTTGGAGAGTTGTTTTCAACAAGTCCTTATTTATTCAATGGTTATTGGAATAGACCAGAAGAAACTGAAGAAGCACTGCAGTCAGGGTGGTTAACAGTAGGTGATCTAGCTAAAAAAGATGCAGACGGCTATCTGTATATTGTTGATCGGAAGAAAGATATGGTTATTTCAGGTGGGGTCAATATCTATCCTAGAGAAATTGAGGAAGTGATGTATGGACATCCTGATATTATTGATGTTGCTGTTGTTGGTGTAGCTGATGAAAAATGGGGAGAATCACTCAAAGCTTTTGTGGTGACGAAAAATAAAAAAGCACTCGAACTAGAAGATCTAGAAAAATTCTGTGAGGGCAAGATATCAAATATTAAAATTCCTAAAATCATCTCTGCAATTGAATCGATACCTAGAAATGCCAATGGAAAGGTATTGAAAACAGAATTGAGAAAAATAAACTGATGGCTGAGAAACAAATTACAGTTGATTATTACTTTGATTACTCCTGTCCATGGACATACTTAAGTTATAAAAGATTAAATCAAACAATTTTAAGAACCGCATCTCTTATAAACTGGAAACCAATTGAGATTTCATTAGTCCGTTCATTAATGAAGAGTAAACAGCTAGAGATTTCTCCAGCAGTGTCTAACTATCGAGACAAAGATCTGCAAGATTGGGCCACTTACTGCAGTGTTAAAATAAAAATACAAAAAGACATGGATCATGCCATTGCAAAAAAAGCACTCCAAGGTGCTTTTTATGCAATAAAAGAAGAAAAGGCCTATGAATATAGTGGTTTGATATTTCAGTCTCACTTTGGAGAGTGTTTAGATATATCCAATACAGAGATATTACTAGATATAGCTGAAAAGATAGGCTTGGATAAAAAAGAATTTCTATCGATAATTGAAACCAATCATTTTGATAAACAATTAACAAGTAATGCTCAAGAGTTAATAGATAAAGGCGGTTTTGGCTCACCAACTATGTTTGTTGAAGATAAAATGTTTTTTGGTAATGATCGGATGAATTTAGTTGAGTTTGCTATTGGACAAGCAAGCGGAAAAATACTAGTTATTCCTGGACAACATAACTCTTAAAAGAAACTTTGTGTTAAATTGAATTTATGGATAAACAGATAAAAACCTCTAGAAGAAATTTTTTACTTGGAGCAGGTGCTGGTATATCTCTCCACTATTCAAATGCTGTCATTGCTCAAGACAATAATATTACTTATAGATCTTGGGAAGATGTTGCTAGAAAAAAATGGACTTGGGATAGTGTCACTCATTCAACGCATGGAACCAATTGCACAGGCCAATGCGCGTTCAATGTTTTTGTGAAGAATGGTGTTGTATGGAGAGAAGAACAACAAGGTGAATATGGATCATCCAGCGATGCCCCAGACTATGGACCCAGAGGGTGTCAAAAGGGTTTGAGCCATTCCAAATATATGTATGGCAAACAAAGAATTCTCTACCCGCTAAAACGAGTGGGAGAGAGGGGTGAAGGAAAATGGGAAAGGATCACATGGGATCAAGCTATGTTAGAAGTGGCAGATAAATTCCTAGATTACAGTATTGAGCATGGACCGGAATCAATCACCTGTGGGCTTGGCACACAAATGGTTATGAAAAGAGCATCTTATGCCAGCTTGCTAAGATTTGCGAATATCAGTGGTGTTCAAATGCCTGAGGCATTTGCAGGTGTTGGTGACTTATTCTCAGGTGCACATATTACATTTGGTCATGTCACCTTGGGCAATACCATGGCTGAAATATACAAATCAAAATGTTGTTTAATTTGGTTTTGCAATCCGGCTGTAACTCGTATTCCAGATGCTCATTTTTTCTGGGAAGCTAAATATAATGGCACTGAAGTTATTTCAATCTCACCTGACTTCAATCCTACCGCTATGCATGCAAGTAAGTGGTTAAACCCAAAACCTGGCAGTGATATTGCCTTAGCCATGGCTATGGTTCATACGATATTAGAAGATAAAACTTATGATACTGATTACATGAAAGAACAATCAGATCTGCCCTTCTTGGTAAGAAAAGACAATCTTAAATATCTAAGAGAAACAGATTTCATAAATACAAGTGATGCAAAAGATAATCTATTTTATGTTTGGGATCTTGCCAGTGAATCGTTAGTTGCTGCACCAGGAACAGGAACACCGCCAGTGGCCCCAGGAACGCCTGAGCATCTCATTCAAATGCCTTCAATTTCCTTGGAAGGCATAGATCCAGCTTTAGAGGGAGAGTGGACTATAGAAACTGATAATGGGCTTGTAGAAGTAACAACCATCTTTGAATTAACCAAAAGAAGGGCTGCCGAACACACACCGGAAATGGCAGAGGAAGTTACAGGTGTTAATGCCCAAGTAATCAGAGAAGTAGCTAGAAAATTTGCCTTAGCAAAACCTGGAATGATTTATGCTGGTTATCGTGCTTCAAAATACATACATGGGGATCTATTGCAGAGGGCTTTCTTTTTATTGCTCTGTATTACGGGCAATACAGGTAAAGAAGGGGGTGGCCTCACCATCACCAATTTAGCAAAAGATGATGCAGTATTTCCATTTGCAATGAAAAATCCAGCTGCTGCTTTTAGAGTAGCAACTTTATCTAGATGGGATTATGTTCATGCCAACATGAAAGAATTTAATGAAGATATCTATGGAAAAGAATTAGCAGATGAGATGGATGACTATTTTAATCAATCTGTTGAAAATGGTTGGTTCCCAGACTACTCCAAAGTTCCATGGAAAATGGGTATATTCTCGGGAACAAACGCAGCAGCATGGCGATCATCTGGAAAGCGCTGGAGGGAAACTGCCTTCGGTAAACTTGATACTATAGTGACTTTTGCAACAGATATGGGCACAACATCAATGTATTCAGACTATGTTCTACCGATAGCACATCATTATGAAAAACATGATTTTCACTTAGAACCCAGAACACCCTTTATGCAGGTGATTGATAAGGCAGTTGAACCTTTAGGGGAATGTATAGATGATTGGGCTGCTTATGAGAAGCTTACGAAAGCTATAGCTCAAAGAGCTAAAGAGAGAGACCTCCAACCAATTGATGACAATGTGATAGGAGTCCCTATAAAACGAGACTTTAAAAAATATCATGATGACTACACTGATAATGGAACCATCACATCAGTTAAAGAAGTAATTCAATTTCTTCTAGACAATACAAGCGGCATACAAAATGTTTCCTATGATGAGCTTGCTGAGAAAGGATTTATTAGAAACAAAGGTTCGGAAACAACAATGCATAGTAAGGAATCGCCCTACTATTCTGATATTTATGATAGCGTCAATGAAAAAATTGGATATAAAACTCTCACTCATCGACAACAATTTTATATTGATCATGAATGGTTTTTTGAATTTGATGAAGTTTTACCCAGACATAAGGATGCGCTTGTCAACAAAGGTTACCCAATGAAGATGCTTATGGGTCATGCAAGACATGGTATTCATAGTATGTGGAGAGACGATAGTTTCTTGCTCAGCTTACAAAGAGGTGAGCCTGATATTTATATAAATCCTGATGATGCAAAAAGCAAAGGTGTCAGCGATGGTGAACTGATTAAAGTTCATAATAAGGCTGGTTCATTTATTGCTCAAGCTCACGTCACATCAGCAATGGGGCCAAATATGCTTTATATGTATCATGGCTGGGATCCAATGATGTTTAGAAATAGACAAAATTTTGGAGCAGTTGTTCAAACAGGTGGGCTTATTAAGCCTACATCAATTGCTGGAGGTTATGGTCATCTAGGCTGGAAACCATTTGGTTATGAGCCTAATCATACTTTTCATGACTACACTTGTGATTTTGAGAGATATGTTGATAGCTGATCAACAATTCATTTATATTAGTGAATTAGTATAAATTCCTAAGTAGAAAAACTTGATTTAAAACACTTCCCCTCTTGGTACTGGTTTCAAAAATAGAAAAATTAGAGCTGCAAGAATAATAGGTATTATACCAACTATCGTATATGCCATATTCCAACCATAAGCTGTAGCGGCATATGTTATAGCTAGAGGACCTAACCCAAAACCTAAATTAATACCCAACGTTCCACAAAAACTAGCTCCTGTCGCTCTAACCTCAGCTGGAAAGTTTTCAGCAATAAAGGTTGCCATAACTGCATACGCACCATAAAAGAATAAGGTCATTAGTCCATAGCTGATCAGAACCTTATTCCAAGAATCAGCAAACCAAATTAAATAAACAAAAGCTAAACCACCAAGGAGTGCCCATAGAATTATGGTATTACGTCTTATTAAGAAAAATTCACCCACAATTGCAGCTGCAATATAGCCAAATGAGCCTATTCCATAAGAAAGTCCTACTATCTTAATTGCATCTACAATCTCCCAGCCTCTTGATTGCGTAAAATATAGAACCAACATTAAGGTGCTGCCATAAGCAAATGCATATAGAAATTGTCCAGAGAATAAGAGCAAAGTCTTTCTTCTGTATTGCTGGTTAAATAATATCATGGTGCTAGGCTTAGGTTGGTCATCAGTTTTCTTATCTTGAGCCGCAAGCCATGCTTTAGATTCTGGTAAGTACTTGTGAATAATCCAACCATAAGGAACAAATAAAAACGCTAAAAGAAATGTATACCTCCAATTAATAGACAAAGTGTCAATCATAAATACCACTAAAAATGATGCAAAAAACCATCCTAATGGAAAGCCAATTTGCAAAATACCTGTGAATAAACCCCTGAATCTTGGTGGTGAAGACTCTGTTACTGTTGTGAGAGTAATCGGGGATTGAGCTCCGGCTGCTGTAAACCCAAGTGTCCTCGCAGCTAATACAGCTAGTGTATTGGGAGCAATAGCCAAATAAGCAACAAAAATAGGGGTTAAAAATGTTGAAATTAGTAATGATTTTTTTCTGCCAATCCGATCTGTTAGCACTCCTACTTGAGTACAAAGTATTCCTGATATAAAAAATGTGATTGCAACATACCAACCCACATCAGTGAGAGCCCAACCAAAATCCTCTTGGAATTTCTCACTTACTAAAATAAAAATAGAATGATCTAAATTGGCAAAAGTTACTCCAATCAAGCAGATAAAAAATACTTTATAAGACGATGCTGGTATTTGTTTGAAAGATTCCATTAGGTTACTTTCCTGACTACTATCACTATTTTCTTGATTCATAAGCTCCTCAAATATGTATGTCTTGTTAACTCACTAATATATGTTTTAATAATATTAACAAGTTAGAACTTTATTTTTATCATTTAAATCAAAATAAGGAATTATGATGCTTCAATACTCAGCAGTTGGAATACAAAATGAGTCCCATATGGCGCTAGATATTAGTGATTACTGGAAAGACTTAGAGCGTTTAGAAACAAGCATTGGTTATGCTGTATGGAATTGCAGCCTAGATCTTCCAGTAAAATTGGTCACTATTTCTGAAGGTGGAATCGGTGGTTGGTGTTTGGGAGGTGGGGATGAGCATATTCGGATTGCTCGTGAAGTGGTTCCAGAAATCCCAGGGAAAGAAACAGAGTTTTTAGGAAAGATTTGTAAAGAACATGGCATTTATCTTATTGCTCAAATGATAGCAAAAGCTCCAGACATCATGAAGGATAGGATCTTCAATATTGCTTTTATTATTGATCCTAAAGGTGAGGTCATTCATCAACATATAAAAACTTCCTTCTATCAAAGAGAAACAAATACTGCTCCAAGTGATATATGGAATGTTTATATAGAGAAATATGGTGATGATCCAGAAAAGCTATTGGAGGCATTATACCCAGTTGCGAAAACTGAAATTGGTAATATCGGTACATTAATCTGTGCTGAGGGCAGCTATCCTGAGGCGGCAAGAGGTCTTGCATTAAATGGAGCTGAAATAATTTATCGGTCTCAATATCCAGAACCATGGATGGGAAATCAGATGAATCAAATTCAAAATCAGTCTCATGCCATCTTCAATACCTGCTATGTCCTCGCTCCTAATATTGGAGGAATTTATATGCCTGGAGGAGAAGACTTCAAAATGAGTAACGGCCGAAGTCAAATTATTGATTATCGTGGTCAGATTATTTCCGAGTATCTTAGTGGGGGTGAAGCATTGGTGAGTGGAATTCTTAATATTGATGGTCTTCGTGATTTTAGAGTCAGGGGGCAATGGCAAAACTTAGCCAAAGATATGAGAGTAGAAGAATATAAAATTATTTATGATGCCATGATGGCAAAGGGTGGAATTTACCCTAAAAATCTATGCATTGATGAACCCCCTTTTACTGAAGAAGACCAATTGGAGTTAGTAAAAAACCAAGTTAATAAAATGGTTGATATGGGTATATATACTCCTCCCCCTGATTGGGAGCCATTGGAAGTCAGTGAAAAAGTTCAAAGCCGTATCGATAAAGCAAAAGATATAAGTTAGTGGCTTGGATTGGATTGTCTCATTTGGAATTTAATTGGAGTGTATGATCTGTGGCTAAAAAGTTAAATATCAACCGGCGTGACTTTATGAATGGTGTTGCTATGAGCTTGACGGCATCCACTGCATTATCTCCTTTCGAGCTGCTTGCCATGAATCATCAATCAAGCACTAAATCTTTGTATCCGCCTGAACTCTTGGGTATGCGGGGCAACCATCCTGGCTCATTTGAAATTGCTCATGCTCTCTCTAGGAATGGCGCTCGTTGGGCAGAACCCACTAATCAGACTGATCCTGATTATGATCTGGTTGTTGTTGGAGGTGGTATTTCAGGCTTATCAGCTGCATATTTCTACAAGCAACGTCATGGGGAAAATTCAAGGATATTGATTATAGATAATCATGATGATTTTGGAGGCCATGCAAAACGTAATGAATTCACTGTTAATGGCAAGCAACTCATTGGTTATGGAGGCAGTCAGTCTATCGCTGACCCAAATAGCTGGTCTTCTGTAGGAAAGAAACTACTGAAAGATGTAGGGATTCATACTGAGCGTTTTTATGATCACTTTGATGGTAATTACTTCAAAGATCGAAAACTGGGACGTGGCCTGTATTTCAGTCGTGATCAATATGGCAAAGATTTCGTATCTGATAATATTTTAGGAAAAGAAATAAAACATAATGATCAAGAAATCATCAATATTATTAATGCCTATCCTATTGCAAAAGACTCAAAAACTGCTCTATTTAAATTATTGAGTGAAACAGAGAATTATCTCGAAGGGATGGGGTCTCAAGAGGATATAATTAATCTGCTGAGACAAACAAGTTATAGTGATTATTTAAGACAATATGTCAATGTTCCTGAAGAGGTTGTTCTACTCTACAGAGATATGTCTCGAGGTTTATGGGGGATAGGATGGGATGCATTGTCTGCTTTAGATGCTTATAAATCACAAATGCCCGGAACACTGGGTCTTGACCTTAAAATAGCTGAACAAAACTATGATAGGGATGAGCCTTATATTTTTCATTTTCCCGATGGCAATGCAGGTTTTGCTCGCTCAATTGTCCGTAAGTTAATACCCAGTGCGATTCCAGGCAGGACCATGGAAGATCTTGTGAAAGCAAGAGTTGATTATAGTAGGCTTGATTTGGACTCATCAATGGTTAGAATCAGATTGAACTCATCGGCTATCAAGGTGCAACATACACCAAGTGAAAAAGCAGTTGATGTTACTTATATCAATGATGGGAGATCATATCGGGTGAGAAGTGCTAATGTGATCATGGCATGTTATAACAATATCATCCCAGATATTTGTCCTGAAATGCCTCAAATTCAGAAAGAAGCCATCTCTTATGCCACAAAAATGCCACTAGTATATATTAGTATTGCTGTTAGGAATTGGAATGCGTTTTCAAATCTTGGATACCGAAGCTTCTATATTCCGCAACCCAGTTTGATGCATTCATTTGGCCTTGATTTTCCAGTCAGTATGGGAGGCTATAATTTCACCCAAAATCCAGATCAGCCGACCGTTATTCATGGTACCCATGTGCCTCTAGATCCAGATAAAGGATTGAATGCACGAGAGCAATGTATAGCTGGAAGAACTAAGTTATATGAAATGAGTTTTGATTATTTTGAAAATAAAATTGTTAGCCAAATGACTGGTGCTCTTGGCGATGGTGGATTTGATGCAGAGCGAGATATATCAGCAATTACTGTGAATCGATGGCCGCATGGTTATGCGTATGAATATCTTGATTATTCAGATCCTGTGGAGTTCAACGAAAACAATGGGCCGCATATTGCTGGCAGAGCACAAATGGGACGTATTTCAATAGCCAACTCAGATGCTTCAGCTTCTGCTTATCTTACTGGCGCAATAGATGCTGCTGACCGAGCGGTTAATGAGCAGTTAATACTATAAACTCCAGTTCTAATAGCCGCTTACACTAACTATCCATAAAATTTAATTCAACGGTTTTCTTCCTTGGGACATTCAATTGATCCAAAGGATGAGGCAAGACAGATCTCTCGCTTAACTTCTTTGGGTCTCTAGCAAATGACATCTCTATTGCCCTAGGATCGCCATGATCATCAACTCTATTATTGTTTGGATGTAGATGAACTAATTCAAGCTCAAAATTATTTATGAAATTCGTTATTTCATCTGTATGATCAGAAATTTTGTGAAACTCTATAACCATTCCAGATAGGAGTTCTGAATTTAATATTATTTCATCAAGGATTTGATACTCATAACCTTCTATATCAATTTTTAAAAAAACGGGTTTTTCTTTAATACGCTCTAATGTTTTTTTTAAATTGGTATAACCTTCTTCTTCAGCACCAATTTTTTCATAAAAAAGTACTGCTTTATTTCTAAAAAAATCCATAAATTTTGTGTATATTTTAACTGCATGATATGGGGCATTCAGTCGACCAATTAAAACACTTAAACACCTTTTAATAAAAAACTTAGGCCAAAAAAATCCTCTCACTGAGTGATCATAAGCATGTACCACTATGTCTTGATGTGCAATAAAATCTTCTTCAAACCTCCAATTCTTTCCAATACCCATGGAAATAAGAGCTTTAGTTTTTTCTATAGATTTAGATTCAACAAGATAACCACCATCATTATTTTTTCCTAAACGAATAAGATCATAAGATGCTTTAGGCTTAAATTCTTTTGGTAACAAGATCTAGTTTAATCTTCCCTTTTAGAGTAAGTCCCTCTATTAATGAGAGTTTTAATGGTTTCTTTAAAAACTTCTCCTGCATCAGCATGCTTCATGGGTGGTAAATTCTTTGGCCAAATCTCTTTTTCATACATCTTGCTAAAAATCTCAGTTTTTAAGTATGGGATCCAGTTTTGGAACTTGGCATTTTCCCTATAATATCGCAGAGCATCTATATTTATCTCTGATGCAACATATGTGTCTCCGACTATATTATTGCTAGCCAAGATAGTACCCTTATAATCAATAATTGAAGACCTCCCACCTAAAGCACCATCAATTATCGTAGGTGAATCATTATTCTCACCCGGCATGATTAAAGAGCCAGTATTGGGTGCAATCATATATGCGGTATTATCAATTGCTCTTGATCTGTTTTGTACTTCAAATATCTCCCTTGATACCCAAGGTTCGGGTAATGATGCCCTATATAATATTTCTGCTCCATTTAAGGCAAAAGCACGAAATACTTCAGGAAATGAACCCTCAACGCCTACTGTACCAGCAATATTACCTATCTTTGTTTTTGCAACAGGAAAGAAGGCCTCTAAGGAATCTCCATGCTGCTCTATCCATTGATCATATACATCATGAGGTGTTGTTGAATGCTCAACAAAAACTACAATATTCTTATGATGCTTATAAATTACATCTCCATTGTCATCTATAATAAAAACAGTATTAAAAAATCTATCTTTATATTCAGGTAGCCTTTCTTTAAGTTGCCCTATAATAAATGTCTTTTTTGATTTAGCATATTCGCCTAAGAAGTCGGTCTCAAAACCAGGTATTTCAGCAGCCATAGTGTTCGCATATACTGATTGATCCATATCCATAATCTCATCAACGAATCCTTGTATAGCGCCCTCACCTAGAGCAATTAAACGAACAGGTAATTCAAGTGAGCACATATGTGTGACCATATCTATCATGTTGCCTATATGCTTGAGATTTACATTAACTTCATCACGAGTTGTTACATGCTTTACTTTTGTTTGCAGGCCTACAGCTAAATATGGATCAATCATTTTTACCTCACTTTAATTAATTAAAGATAATCTTTTAAATTAATTTGATCAATACCTGGCACTATTGGTTTTACTAGGTCATCAAAATAATCCATATCTTTTGTAGCATCTATACCTACTCTAAGAGAGGTCTTGTCTGGCAGAGCTGCTCTATCTATTTCCCATGTAATAAAATCTGAGAAAAGATGCATTTTTTCTGCCCTTCCCATTCGAGTCCAGGTGGCCCACTCAACATCATCCATATTATTAATATCAATATCATCATCGACAATGATCACTCGTTTTGCCATCCAAGAAAGATTAAAAAAACCTAGACTTAAATTAAATGCCTCATTAATAATCTCTGCGGGTTGATCATCTGATGACTTTTTAATCGCTATAACAACGTGCATTAAGGGTCCTATTTTTGTATCAAAATGGATAGCAACATCATTTACAAAGGAGAAGCTTTCTTTTATTTTTGCACAAACACCTTTAGATAGGCCATAAATAGTCAAATATCCCAAATTATTATGTTCCTTTGCTCTACCTGCCATTACGTTATAGAACATTGCATCTTTTCTCTTCATGATAGAAGTAACTCTACACATTGGAGCATCTTCAGTACCATACTGGTTTCCAAATTCACCAAGAGTATTTTCCACCATATTATTCAAATCAACTTTTGCCTCAATTACTATTTCAGATTCTATAGGTATAGGTAAACCGCTATTTGGACTTAATATAGTTTCAATGCCTCTTCCAATCATTCCACCAGCAACCTCTAACTCAGAAACATCGTCTGGGCATTTGGATGCTGCTGCCATAAGAAGTGGCGGAGGAGCGCCGATAACCATAGCTACTGACATTTCTTTATTATTTTCTCGATGCCAGTCATAGCTTTTCCTAAGATCACTCAGACCACTAGCATTAATCAGAAGATGCTTTTGATCAACAATCATACAGCGATAGAAGCCCACATTAATTACCCCATTTGGCTTTTTGAAAATACCTACTGCAGAAGTAATGAAAGGTCCGGAGTCTAACTCAAAGAAAGTAGCTACTGGAAAATCATTTAGGTTGATAGCATCATCGATTAATATTTCTTCTGATATTGGCCCCTCATCAAGAACAATATTCTCTATAGGGTTAGCAACACCAGCTAAAACCCTTCCTCCTGCATCGTCGAAGGAATAGCTTTCAGAGGCATCAGGGTTGAAAATTAAACCATATCGATCCATGGAAGTGAAAATGCCACCAACTGATGGATGTTTCGAGCCTTTTACGTTTTCAAAAATAAAAGCTTTACCTTCTTCTTCCAATTGTTTCATTAAAGCTGGCATTTCAAATTTAGGATCTACCTGCTTAGATATTCGAACTAAGTCTCCCTTTTGATCCAGAAGATCAAGCACTTCTCTAAAATTTCTGTTTGTCATTTTTGTCTCATTTTATGATTTTCCTAGCTTACAATACGCTTATTAAATTAGCTAATAGCTTATGTTTTAGTTTATTAGAAATGTATCTATGAAAATTGTTTATCTATTGATAATCTATTTGTATAGAAGAATAAGATAAAGGAATTATTATGAAAACAAAAGCAGCATTAGCCCTAAAAGCTGGTGAAGATTTAGTTATAGAAGAAGTTGACTTAGATGGTCCTCGTGAAGGAGAGGTTCTAGTTGAGATTATGGCTACAGGAATTTGCCACACCGATGCATTTACATTATCAGGGGATGATCCTGAAGGTATATTTCCAGCTATATTAGGCCATGAAGGTGCAGGGATAGTTAGAGAAATAGGTAAAGGTGTTAGTAGCGTAAAAGTAGGTGATCATGTTATCCCTCTTTATACACCTGAGTGTAGAGAATGTAATTTTTGTATCAATCCAAAAACAAATCTATGCCAGTCAATTAGAGAAACACAAGGACAAGGACTGATGCCAGATGGTACTTCTAGATTTACATTGCAAGGTGAAAGTATTTATCACTATATGGGCTGTTCAACATTTTCAAATTTCACAGTATTACCTGAGATAGCAGTGGCTAAGATTCGTGAAGATGCCCCATTTGATAAAGTTTGTTACATCGGTTGTGGTGTGACTACTGGAATAGGTGCGGTAGTATTTGACGCAAAAGTAGAGGCAGGATCAAATGTTGTGGTTTTTGGACTAGGAGGAATAGGCCTAAATGTAATACAAGGTGCACAAATGGTGGGTGCTAATAAGATCATTGGTATTGATATTAATGAAGATAAAACTAAACTTGCAACACAATTTGGAATGACTGACTTTATTAACCCAAATAATGTTGATGATGTAGTAGAAGCAATACTCGATCTAACAAATGGTGGAGCTGATTATTCATTCGAATGCATAGGAAATGTCAATACAATGAGACAAGCTCTTGAGTCATGCCATAAAGGCTGGGGTGAATCAATAATAATTGGTGTTGCTGGGGCCGGACAAGAAATATCAACAAGACCATTTCAGTTAGTAACAGGAAGAGTCTGGAGAGGATCAGCTTTCGGAGGTGCAAGAGGTAGAAGTGATGTACCAACAATAGTAGATTGGTACATGCAAGGTAAGATTAATATTGATGATCTAATTACCCACACTATGCCACTTGATGAAATAAATGATGCATTTCATTTAATGCATGAAGGTAAATCTATACGTTCAGTGGTTTTATACTAATATAATGTGTTCTATATTATCTAACTGTTATATATAGATTTTTTACTATTATAATTTTTTATTGAATAGCATACATAGATTACGTTTTATTTGTTAAGAAATATCTTAGTGGTTCATTAATACCAGGCAAAGTCATAGGTGACAGACTTTCTAACTTTTTATGCACTACATCCAAGGATTTTGAAAGCTCAATAGTGCTAATACTATAATTACTAAGACTATTAAAAGATGAAGTTTTATTATTTAAACCTAATAAGTAGTAATAGTGATGAGTTGGTATTGCAGATTCATTAATTAATTTTGTAAATGTTTTCCTAATTGCCTCAGGAAAAACAACCCACTCTAGATCTACTGAATACTTAATAAGTGATTTTCTAATATTTGAGAGTGGTTTTGATGGCACATTAGCATTGTAAAAAATATATTGATCTTCATTTTGAATTAAACTTTTTTGTCTTAGTAATGACATCTCTTGTAAAACATCATCAATATGATTATTAATTGGGAAGAACTGTATAAAATTCTTTTTTTCTATCTTAATAAATTTCTTATTACTCACTTGGCTCCATTTCATTTTTAAGACATCATTTTTCTTCATACCAGTAATTAGCATCATATAAATTGCATACCTAGTAATTAAATTAACATCATGAATATTCAAAGGATCCCATAGTTGATAGATGAATCTAGGCAACTCTTGCTTTAAATCCATTTGAATATTTTTTTTATTATTGCTGTACTTAAGCTGAATACGATTGACTGAATTAATAGGATTAAGCTGAAAATCTAAATAATTTTTAGTAACAGCATATGAAAATATATTGGTTAATAGGCTCATTGCACTATTTGCAGATGATGGCGTATTAGATACAGAGTCGTACCAATCATGAATCATATCATGGCTAATAGTCATGATATTCAGTTTATGAAACACCCTTAACTTATTTCTAAAAAGGTAGTCTTTGCAATGTTTAAAGTATAGTTCTGAGTACTCTTTATTATTCTTTTTTTCATTTAAAAACTGCATTGCGATATCTTCAAAAATTAACGATTGAGTGAACTGTACAGCTTTTGTTTTTTTTATAAGATTAGGATCTAAGCCTTTTGAAAGCAATTTAGTAGTTTGATAATGCATATCAATTGCTTCTGAAATAGAGAGTTTAGAGATAGTGCCATGTGTTATTGTTCTTGGGTTTCCACCAAATCGGATTCTTCCATATGTAATATATGAAACTCTCCCTTTTGGGTTTACTTTTAGCCTAAGGCCAGGATACTTAGTAAATGTTATAAAATAAGGAGTATCTTTAAAAACTACTGCATCTAAAAAATCATTGTCTAGTACATCTGATATGATATTCATTTATATAGCATACACTATATTACATATTTTTATTTATTTATACTCTATAATATTGTTTTATATATATATTATTTATTTAAAGATTATTTCTGATAAAATATGTTCTATAAAAAAACATCACCCCCATTAGGACTTATACATTGCCCAACAAAATGATTTGCAGCATCTGAAGCAAGAAATATATAAGAGGGGACTATTTCACTAACTTTTGCCATCTCCCCTTTGGGTATCCCTGATTTAATATCATTCAATATTTCTATTGGCACATCAGCTAACATCCTAGTTTCTGTAGCTCCTGGCGCTACACAGTTTGCACGTATATTCTTACTACCAATTTCTAGTGAAAGTGATCTCGTAAATGAGAGTATTGCTCCCTTGGCAGCTGTATAATGTGAGAAACCAGCGCTCCCTTTATAGGCCAGTTGGGATGCCGTATTTATTATCTTCCCATAGTTCTTCTCATACATAATTTTTAGAACTTCTCTTGTGCATAAGAACGTACCCTTTAAATGTATAGAAATAAGTTCATCCCACATATTTGCTGTCATTTCATGAACTAGGGCACTAGTTGCTATTCCTGCATTATTAACAAGTATGTCAATAGTTCCATGATTACTATTTACCTCATCAATCATTGATATAACTTCTTCCTCATTTGAAACATTTGCTTGAATTATTTGAGACTTGGGTGAAAGTTTGATTATTTTGTTAAGAACATCTTGAGCGTTCTGAAGCTCCGATACATCTGGATAATTGACTATTACTGTTGCTCCTTCAACTGCAAATGCTTCTGCTACACCAGCTCCAATGCCTGTCGATGATCCTGTTATTATTGCAATTCTGTTTTCTAATGCTGACATATTATTACTTATTTTATGTTGTGAATTATTGTTCGTATTCTAGTATTAATAATTATGATTATTAACTACCATGAATATAGCATATGAAAACTGGAATTTTAATTTATGAAAAATAATATCAGAACTAAAACAATTTCAGCTTCTTGTTATCATGATGAAAGCTTCTTTAATAAAGAAGTGGAAACTATTTTCAATCAAGAATGGCAATGGATTGGAAGGTCTGAGATGTTGAACAAGCCTGGTGATTTTATTACAGCTCAGATAGTTCATTACCCTATTATTCTTATCAAAAATAAATCTAATAAAACATTAGGCTTTCATAATGTTTGCAGACATCGTGCGTCGAAAGTAATTCTTCAATCTGAAGGAAATTGTAAAAAAATTGTATGCCCATATCATGGCTGGAACTATAACTTAGATGGAAATCTCTCAAATCCTTCTAACTTTTTTGGATCAACTGATTTCGACCATAAAGATCATTCCCTATACCCCATTAGTATTGAAGAAAAGTATGGTTTGATCTTTGCTAACCTAGATCCCAAATCCAATGGACTAAATGAATGGTTCGGCATATTCTCAAACACTATCGATCAACACTATAATGATAATTTTATATTTCATAATGAACTATCTTTTGATGTTCATGCAAATTGGAAAACATACGTTGATAACTATCAAGAAGGCTATCACATTCCATCTGTCCATCCTCAATTAAATCGTGATGTAGTATGGGAAGAATATACAATTAATAATAGTAATAACTGTAGCGTTCATTCAGTCCCAGAAAGGGCCAACAGTAATCAACCTGGTAGTTTTGGCTGGACATTTCCAAATTTTATTTTCAATGTATATGGTCGAGGAATTGTCTTTCAAAGAATTGAGCCAATTAAACCAAAATGGTGTAGAGTGGTTTATAATTTATTTAGACCATTAGACGTATCAGCTGATGATTTTGAGTCCAAAGAAGGAAAATATCAATTAGAGGTAAGTCTAGAAGATCAGAATTTAATTCCAGATATTCAACAAAATTTACAAGCGGGAATATATAAAACTGGTCCTTTGAGTATGAAATATGAATCTAGCGTAGCTTTTTTTCATGATTTGTTAACAAAAAAAATGAGTAAAGGAGTATAAAATGATTTTACTAACAGGTGCCACTGGTAAAACAGGGTCAGCAACAGCAATAGAATTATCCAATCTAAAAGTTCCCTTTAGGGCGCTTATAAGAAGCGAAGAAAAGCGTAGTGAAATAGAAGCCTTAGGTGGAGAAGTTATCATTGGGTCAGCAGAAGACAAAGAAATTATTGATCAGGCTATGATTGGAATTGAAAAACTACTTATTATTCTACCTAATTGCGAAAATCAACTAGAAATGGAAATGCAATTAGTGGATTCAGCAAAAGCTGAAGGCGTTCAACAGATTGTATATATGTCTTCAGTTGAAGCTGATGAAGAGTGTACTAGCCCAATACCAAAACTTCATTGGGACACAGAGGTTTATATAAAAAATTCTGGTATGCAATGGACTATGATTAAACCTAATTTTTATATGCAGAACTTTGTTGGTTCAGCTAAAACAATTGTTGAACAAAATAAATTCTTTCTGCCTATGAGTGAAGGAAAAACAGGGATGATTGATACTCGTGATGTAGGGAAAGTTATTGCTAAAGTTCTTTCAGAAGGGGGTCATGAAGGTCAAAGTTATCAAATAACTGGCCCAGAAATTTTATCATTTTATGATGTTGCTGAAAAATTTAGTTCTGTTTTAAAAAAGGAAGTTTTATATGTTGATATGCCCATGGATGCTTATAAAAATATCCTATCTCAATTTCTAACCAATCAATGGCATTTGGATTCAGTCATCGATCTTTTTGGTGGGATTGCGGAAGGTGGGATTGAATATAAAACAGATACATTTGAAGAGCTTATTGGAACTCCCCCTAGATCTTTAGAGGACTTTATTGAAGAACATAAAAATCTCTATACTTCTTAAAGCAATCTGAGTATTTTAGTCTTGTTCTTGCCATCCCTTCTTTACGATAATAAAAGAAAATAGTATTGAAGGGATGCCCATAAAGGCTGCCAATAAAAAGAAATTGGACCAACCATAATTATCAACAAGCTGCCCTGAAAAACCACTTAGTGTTATTCCCAAAAAAAACATGATGGATGTAAATAAAGCATATTGCGAAGCAGCGTAATCTCTATTGGTTAGGCTGGAAAGGAAGGCGATAAAAATAGACCCAGAGAATCCTAGAGCAAAATTATCAGCACTGATAGTAAGAATTAAAATCTCTATATTTGGACCCATATTTTCAAGCAATAGAAAAAATAAGTTTGTAAATGCTAACAAAACACTGCTTATAATTAAGGGTTTAGGTATCCCATATCGGACAACTGAAAGCCCTCCGATAAATGTGCCTAATACGGTTACTGCAAAACCAAAAACCTTTGTAATGGTTGCGATTTCACTCAAATTAAAACCTATATCAATATAGAAAGGATTAGCAACAACATTAACCAATAGATCGCTCATACGATATACACCGATAAATACAATCAACATCAAAGACCAACTACCGTTTCTTCGAAAAAATTCCATGAAAGGCTCTAAAATAGATTTCCTAAATGAATACCCTTCTTTGCTCAATGATTTCTTGTTAAAGGGCTCTGGAATCAATAAAACAGTTATCACTCCAATCAGCATTAAAGGGGCTAAAACTTGATAGGCAATTTTCCAAGAATAGTAATCGGCTAAATATAAGGCCCCTGCAGCAGAAAATAAATATGAAATTCTATAACCCAATTGGTAACTAGCACCCATAGCTCCCTGATATTTATTACTAATAATTTCAACCCGATAAGCATCAATAGCGATATCTTGACTGGCTGATGCAATAGCTATCGCTATGCTTATCATTGCCAAGAGACCAAGTTCAGTTTGAGGGTCTATATTGGCAATGAAAAGCAACCCAAAAAAAATCAAAATTTGAGTAATAAGTATCCATGATCTTCTTTGACCCAATACTCTAGACAAATATGTAATAGAAACATTATCTAGAATGGGGGCCCATAAAAATTTAATGGCATAGATCATGCCCACCCACGCAAACATTGTAAGGTCAGTCATACTAATCTTGACTGAAGCCAGCCAAGCTGAAAGGCTGACAAATAATAATGGGTGAGGTAAGCCAGCAGAAAATCCCAAAAAAGTCATCCGAATTACTTCCGGCTTTAAATAGATTTTTAGACCTAGCTCTGTAACTTCTTTCTTACTTAAATTCATAATCATACTGATTAACTAATGGAGCATGATCCGAGAATTTTTGCTCTTTATAAACATAAGAATCCAAAACAGATCCTTCAAAATGGCTTGTTATAACCTGATAATCAATTCGCCAACCAACATTGTTCTGGTAGGCTTTCCCTCTATTGGACCACCATGTATATTCATGCTCATTTTGATTGACTTCTCGAAAGCTATCAATACAAGATAAATCATCAAAAATAAAATCGAGCCAAGCTCGCTCTTCAGGTAAGCAACCAGAATTCTTTTGATTAGCTTTCCAGTTTTTTATATCTACTTCTTTATGAACAATGTTTACATCACCACAGAATATATAGGGCTTCTTATTTTTAATGGTCTCCTTTAATAAGTCGCTGAATTGATCTAAAAATCGATACTTTAGATCTTGTCTTATCGTCCCAGTAGTGCCAGAAGGAAAATAAACTGAAGCAATACTGAAGTTATCAAAACTACATTCAATATACCTCCCTTCATTGTCAAACTCTTTTACACCAAGTCCTTCTGTAACTTTATTGGGTTGTTTTTTAGAAAAAATTGCAACACCACTATAACCTTTTTTCTCTGCTGTATGATGAAAGCAATGGTAATTCTCAGGCCAATAAATAGTGTCCTTTATATCCTCTATCTGTGCCCTCACTTCTTGTAAACAAATCAGATCAGGGTCTTCTTTCTTTAACCAATCAAATAGGCCTTTTTTAGCAGATGCTCTTATGCCATTAACATTCAAAGTGATAATCTTCATAACTAAAAATATCTATGTAGTGGTAAACTATTTATAAACTACTTAAGTTTATATCGAATGGAAAACTACAAACAGGAATTTATTAATTTTTCACTAAGCCAAGGTGTCCTTAAGTTTGGTGAATTTGAACTTAAGTCAGGAAGAATTAGTCCTTATTTTTTTAATATGGGGCTCTTTAATACAGGAAGTACTATTGCAAAACTTGGGGATTTTTATGCTCAAGCATTAGTGAATGAAGAGAAAAACTTTGATTTATTATTTGGTCCTGCCTACAAAGGCATTCCAATTGTTACATCTCTAGCAAGCTCATTATCGAAAAATCATCATATAGATAAGCCCTTCACATTCAATAGAAAAGAAGTAAAAGATCATGGAGAAAAAGGTCAGCTTGTTGGGGCCCCAATTAAAGGAAAGGTACTTATTGTTGATGATGTAATTACAGCTGGAACTGCTATACATGAAGCAAGCAATTTGATTTCAGAACTCAATGGAGAGGTGATGGGAATACTTATTTCTCTAGATAGGCAAGAGAAGGGTCAAGGTGCACTGTCCGCCGTGGAAGAGGTATCTCAAAAACTTAATGTGCCGGTTATTTCAATTGTAACGCTGAATGATATTATTGAATATATTCTTGAAGATGGTGGAGAGCTCTCTCAGTTTATTGATCAAATCAAAAATTATCGAGAGAAATATGGCATCACTGCTTAGGATTGACCAGTGTGTCCAAAACCTCCATCGCCTCTCTCAGATTCATCAAACTCATCAACCACTCTAAATTGAACTTGCTCAATAGGAATAAACACCATCTGTGCCAATCGTAAACCCGGTTCGATGAGTATTTTGTCTTTTCCACGATTCCAACATGAAATATAAACCTGTCCTTGATAATCTGAGTCAATCAATCCAACAAGATTGCCTAGAACTAATCCTTTTTTATGCCCTAATCCAGAACGAGGTAATAAAACGGCTGCAAGACTTGGGTCATTGATATGAATTGCTATACCGCTAGGTATTAATTCTGTCATACCTGGCTCTAACTCGATGCTCTTATCAATGCATGCCTGTAAATCAATTCCAGCAGATCCATCCGTTTGATAATCAGGTAGGCTGAATTCTTTACTGATCCTAGAATCAAGAACTTTTAAGTCGATACTTTTTTTCATAGTCATTATTTTAATATTTTTATCTCCATCTCTCTAGAAACATATGCAAAATCTTTTTTTCAACAGGGGTTGCTATGTTAACCTTCTCTTGGTATAAAACCTCACCTAGAATCAAATTTATTGATGGAAGAAATAGAAATGTCTAAAATATGTCAAGTCACAGGCAAGAAAACCACAAGCGGGAACAATGTATCGCATGCGAATAATAGAACTCGTAGAAAGTTTTTTCCCAACCTTCATACGCATCGTATTTGGGTTGAGAGTCAAAATAAATTCGTAAAATTACGAATAACAAAAAAAGGACTCAGGACCATCGATAAACTAGGTATTGATCATGTGTTATCAAACCTAAAAGAATATGGGGAAAATGGATAATGCGCGAAAAAATAAAACTTGTCTCATCAGCAAAAACAGGTCATTACTATACAACGACTAAAAATAAGAAAGAACATCCTGATAAAATGGAAACTAAGAAATTTGATCCCACTATTAGAAAGCATGTTCTTTATAAAGAGTCTAAAATTAAATAATTCTATCTTGGAACTAACTGTGCATAATTACCTTTATGCCAGAATTACCAGAAGTTGAAGTAACCAAAAGAGCGTTAGCTCCACATATAGTAGGCAATACTATCGAAAAAATCATTATTAGAGATGATCGTCTACGATGGCCTATTAATTATCATTTATTAAAAAAATTAGAAAATAAGAAAGTTATTTCTTTATCTAGAAGAGGAAAATATATTTTTATTAATAGTGAGGCAGGCACGGCTATGATTCATTTAGGTATGTCAGGCAGCCTGGGCGTCTTAGATCAAAACACTATCCCAAAAAAACATGATCATTTTGATCTTCAATTGGAAAATCAAAAGATAGTTCGATTTAATGATCCCAGAAGATTTGGCTGCTTTGAATGGGCAGGTAAAAATCCTGAAAATCATAAATTAATATCTCATTTAGGCTTAGAACCTTTAGAACAAGAGTTTACTGGGGATTATCTATATCAAGTCAGTCGTAATAGAAATACTTCCATAAAAGCTTTGATTATGAATGCTTCTATTGTTGTTGGTGTGGGTAACATCTATGCCAATGAATCTCTTTTTATCAGTGGTATTCATCCCAAAAGAATGGCTAAAAATATTGCTAAAACCAGATACAAAACTTTATCTGAATCAATACAGAAAATACTAAAACAATCCATTAAACAGGGCGGTACCACACTAAGAGATTTTTCTTTCACTTATCAAGAAGAAAAAATTGGATACTTTAAGCAGAACTTATTCACATACGATCGAGAAAATAAAAAATGCAAACAGTGTGATGGAGTAATTAAGAGAATAGTTCAATTAGGACGAAGCACTTTCTATTGTGTTAAATGTCAGCATTAAAGAACTAATAAAAATCTATTTCTGAATTTACAATTAATGCTCTTGGATCAGAAGATGCCTTTACCGAACCATCAGATTTTTTATAAGTAACAACCTGCATATTTCCATAATCTCCAATTTCTTTTAAAGAATGGCCTTTAGATATCAGGCTAGTAATAACCTCCTGACTGAAAGCATCTTTCTCATGATGAATTTCATCTGGTAAATATTGATGATGAAATCTTCTTCCTGATGTCATCTCATTAGCATCAGCTCCTTCAGTCCATGAAATTAAAGACAACAATACCATTGTAATAATCTTTGCACCGCCAGGTGTTCCCAAAATAGCAAGATCATCTGTCGATTCAATAAAAGTAGGGCTCATACTAGACAGCATTCTTTTATTCGGAGCTATGGAATTAGCTTCACCATGGACCAAGCCATATCTATTTGGAGCAAAAGCTTTAGCAGAAAAATCATCCATTTCATTGTTTAAAATAAATCCTGCAGATGGAAGCATATAACCCGATCCAAACCAGGTATTAATAGTCTGGGTGGTAGAAACACGATTTCCATCTTGGTCTAAAATAGAAAAATGAGTGGTCTCTGTACCTTTTTCTTTCGGATCTACTTCATAAGATTTACCGATCTGTTTGCTGGGTGTGGCTTGATCTAAATTAATACTAGAAGAATGTTTGATTGCATGGTTTCTACCAATAAGTTTTAAAATAGGCACTGCTACAAAATCGGGGTCACCTAGATACTCCGATCGATCTTTATAAGCCCTTCTCATCGCCTCAGTAATTAAGTGGACAAACTCATCCGTATTCATGTCTCTATAATTATATTGAGAAATAATATTTAAGATTGTTGCAATCGTGGTTCCACCCGATGAAGGAGGAGGGGCAAGTGTTAACTGATAATTTGAAAACTTAACCTGAAGAGGTTTTCTTTCTACTATCTCATAATTTTCAAAATCATTGATAGTCCATATAGAGCCACTTTCATTGGATTCTTCAACCATAGTTTTAGTAAGCTCGCTGTTGTAAAAACCATCATGCCCTTGGCTAGCAATAACCCTTAAGGTATTGGCTAACTCAGGTTGCTTAATCAATGTACCAACTTCTGGAATCTCACCCTCACTAGTAAAAATCTCTATAAATTTTGGTGACATTACATCTATTGCTATAGCAACCTTAAGAGCTGTAATGAATCTCTCATAAACAGGGAACCCATTCTCTGCTAGAGCAATAGCTGGAGCTAAAACTTGATCAAGTCGTAACACTCCATAGTTTTCTGAAACATGAGCCAAGCCTGCAGCTAAACCAGGTATTCCAGCCGCTAATGTCGCCATCAAGAGACACTCGAGGTATTACATTTTTGAATTCATCAAGATACATATCTGAATCAGCCTTGCCTGGCGCTTTCTCTCTAGCATCAACAAAAATCTTAAATTGATCAGATTCACGATGTAAGAGAAAAAAAGCTCCTCCACCTATACCAGAGCTGTATGGCTCTACCACTGATAAAACAGAACTGACAGCTACAGCTGCATCGAATGCATTGCCACCTTGATTTAAAATATCATAGCCAGCTTGCGTTGCTAGAGGGTGTGCGGATGCAATTGCTGGAGAAGTAGGGCTAACATTAACAGCAAAAGAACTAAAAGAAATAACATAAGAGACAATAATAAAATACTTTAAATTATTGATTATCTTAAGCATCTAACTATTTACTATATTTTTTATTCAATGCGCTCTGAACAACTGGGTGAACGAAGCCAGTGATATCTCCACCTTCTTGGGCGATCTGCCTAATCAATGAAGAGGATATAAAAGCATTTTGGTCGCCACTGCTTAAAAATATGGTTTCAATATCATCCGCTAATCTTTTATTCATGCTTGCAAGCTCAAATTCATATTGCCCATCTGCTGGTGATCTCAAGCCACGAACAATAACATGTGCGTCTGACTGTTTAGCAAAATCAATTGTCAGACCACTGTATTTCTTAACTTCAATATTACTAAAAGCATTCAGAACCTCGTTGACCATATGCAATCGTTCATCAATATCAAATAATGGGCTTTTCTCAGGGCTCGAAGCAACTGCAACCAATAAAGTTTCAAACAGTGTAGAGGCCCTTCTGATAATTTCAAAGTGACCATTGGTGATTGGATCAAAAGTGCCAGGATATACAGCAATCATCTCTCTCTCCCTTTTAATAACTAATTACAACAAAGAAGATAATAATATACCTTTCCTGCTTTTGATTCTCTATATATGTTCCATAAAGATCTATCCAGTCCTATCTCTAAAGCTATATTAGACTCATAATAAACAAAGCCTTTTTTTGAAATCCAATTATTCATAAGAATTAAATTTAGGATTTGATCAATTGAATAGTCACCATAAGGTGGGTCTAAAAAAATAAGATCAAAACTGGTTTCTTTATTTTCCTGCTCAAGAAACTGAATTGCATCAATGTGGATATTCTCATAATTATTGAATTTAAATCTCTCTAATTGTTGAGCTAATGCAATACTAGCTTTTTTTGACTTCTCAATGAATGTAACACTTTTAGAGCCCCTGGATAAGGTTTCAAGACCTAAAATACCTGACCCAGCAAAAAGATCTAACACTCTAGTATTTGGAATAATTGTCTGCAACCAATTAAAAAGGGTTACTCGAATCCTATCTGTTGTTGGTTTAATGCCTTCTTCCACTACCTTAATCTTACTATTTCTAAGCGAACCCCCTATGATTCTAATTGTTTTATTTGTATTCATATCATTCTATTATATAGCGCATTTTTATACTAAATACCCTAATATTTTTGGTATTTATATACCATCTATTCTATTGATTTATAATGGTTTTTATCATTTTCTTTCATTAATTTTAGCACTCGAGTGCATAGAGTGCTAAAATTATGCTCTTTTTTAAGAAATTATGACAACAGAACTAACATTAAAAAATGAACTGATGCTAGCAGGCCCAATGGGGAGCCTGGAAGCTTATATTAGTATTGTCAATCAAGCGCCACTTCTCTCGAGAGATGAAGAAAGAGAGCTCGCTTACCAATACCAAAATCATAATGATCTGGACGCTGCAAGAAAACTTATTATGTCGCAACTTCGTTTTGTAGTGCATATTGCCAGAAGCTATAATGGTTATGGTTTATCGCTTGCTGATCTTATACAGGAAGGGAATATTGGTCTTATGAAAGCGGTGAAAAAATTTGATGCCGATCGTGGAGTTAGGTTAGTTACTTATGCGGTACATTGGATAAGAGCAGAGATGCATGAGTTTATTTTTAGTAATTGGAAAGTGGTCAAGGTTGCGACTACCAAGGCACAAAGAAAGTTATTTTTTAACTTAAGGAAATCCAAAAAGAATCTGGGTTGGTTAACCAAGCAAGAAACTGAGTCTATTGCGAGAGATCTTGGGGTAAAACCAAAAGAAGTCACGACTATGGAACAACGATTTGCCTCTAAAGACATGGCTTTTGATGGCAAAGATACTGAAGACGACTTCACTGCTCCGTCAGGCTTTCTTCCTGCACCTAATTCTGATCCTGCTGAAGCGATTGAAAGTCATAACTGGCTTGAAGAAAATACAACTCTACTAACACAAGCTATGAAAGGGTTGGATAAAAGAAGCAGAGAAATTATCACTGCTCGATGGTTGAATGACGAAAAACTAACGTTAAAAGTGTTGGCTCAAAAATACAGCATTTCCTTGGAAAGAGTAAGACAGTTAGAAGAAAATGCCATAATGAAGCTTCGTGAAACCCTCACACAAGCTTAAACAAAAAAGAGAAGTCACAAGTTTCGTCCGCAGAGCTGGGAGGATAACTTCTGGGCAAAAAAATGCATGGCAATACTATTGGGAACTATATGGAATTCAAAATACAAAAGAAATTATTGAGACAACCAATATTTTTAATAACTCCAATAGAAAACTAATAATTGAAATTGGTTTTGGTAATGGAGAAATCTTAATCGACAGTGCCCTAAGAAACCCAGATGATAATTTTATAGGTATTGAAGTGTATGAGTCAGGAATTGGACAGTGTTTAATTCAACTATCAGAAAAAAAATTGAGCAATGTAAGGCTAATTAATGAAGATGCAAAACATATTTTAAATCATAGTTTTAAGGATCAAGCCATTGATCAAATTAATATTTTCTTTCCAGATCCTTGGCCAAAAAAAAAGCATCATAAGAGGAGGTTAATCAATCAAGAGTTTATCCTTCTAATTGGAAAAAAATTAAAGAAAAATGGATGTATCAATATCGCTACTGATTGGGATGATTATGCAGAACAAATTATTGATGTGTTTAATAAGAGTAATCTTTTCAAGAAAACCAATAACCTAAGACTTAATCTGGAAACAAAGTTTGAGAAAAGAGGATTAAAGTTAGGACATAAGATACAAAAATTTACCTTTCAGCTCCTTTAACGTTCTAACTCTCTTCAGAGCCAAGCTTTATCATTGGAGCAGATAAGCTGCTGGAGCCTTGCAGATAGCGATCTATCGATAGAGCCGCGCCTCTGCCTTCATTCATAGCCCAAACCACGAGCGATTGTCCTCGTCTACAGTCTCCTGCCGAGAAAACTCCTTTTTTACTCGTCTCAAACGAGCCATGAGTTGCTGAAATATTATCTTTCTCATCCATATTAATACCCATTTGATTAATTAATGTTTGCTCTGGTCCAATAAAACCAAGAGCTAGAAACACCAAGTCTGCCTCCCAAAATTTTTCTTTACCCTCAATAACATTCATTTCAAACCCTCCGTTATTCTTTTGCCATTTTACTTCATTCGTTTTTAAACCAGTGACATTATGCTTAGTATCAAAAATAAATTCTTGGCTGAGGGTTGCATATTCTCGTGGATCATTACCAAACCGTTTTACAGCCTCTTCATGACCATAATCAGTCCTATGAATTACAGGCCATAGTGGCCATGGGTTGAGAGAGTCTCTTTCAATAGGAGATTCATCTAGTAATTCTAAATTAATCAAACTCTTGCAACCATGTCTAATAGCTGTGGCAATGCAATCAGTGCCCGTATCGCCACCTCCAATTACAATTACATTTTTATCTTTTGCATCAATATAGTTACCATCAGATAAAGAGCTATTTAAAAGACTTTTGGTGTTTTGTGTTAGAAAATCCATAGCAAAATGAATGTTCTTACTATCTCTTCCAGGTATTACTAAATCTCTCGGTATGGTAGATCCCGTAGCAATTAATACAGCATCAAACGATTGCAGCACTGTCTCAGATTCTATATCAATACCAATATTGGAATTGGTCTTAAAAATAATGCCTGAATCTCTCAAGAGACTTACCCTCCTGTTCACCACGCTCTTGGATAGCTTCATATTTGGAATACCATACATAAGCAAACCACCAATGCGATCTTCTCTTTCAAATACAGTAACTGAATGACCAACTCCATTGAGCTGATCTGCTGCAGTTAGCCCCGCAGGACCAGAACCTATAATAGCAATAGATTTATCCGTTCTCTTATCAGGTATATTAGGTTTGATCCAACCTTCTTCAAAACCAATATCGACAATCGAATTTTCAATATCTTTGATGGTTACTGCTGGCTCATTAATACCAAGAACACAGGCACCTTCGCATGGAGCCGGGCAAACCCGACCCGTGAATTCTGGAAAGTTATTGGTTTTTGATAATCGTTCCAACGCTTCTCGCCAGCGTCCCTTATATACCATATCATTCCACTCAGGAATTAAATTATCGATAGGGCATCCATGATCCGATTCACAAAAAGGAATACCACAATTCATACATCGAGCGCCTTGTAGTTTTAATTTATCTTTATTCGGTGGGGTATAAATTTCATAATAATCAAGACTTCTCTCAGATGCATCTCGCCAAGGTCTTTTCAGCCTTGGGAACTCCATAAATCCTGTAGGTTTACCCATTTTAACTTCCCCGCCTTTTCGACTTTCGATCTTCAATGTCAAAAGTGGATTCTATCTCTTCATTGTGCTCAGTTCTTTCTTGTAACACTCTCTTATAATCCGTTGGCATAACTTTTACAAAGTGAGATAAAACACTTGGCCATTCATTGAGTATATTTTCTGCAATTTCTGAAGAGGTATAACGATAATGTAGTTCGATCAGCCTTAAAAGCTCTGCAATACTTTCTTTGTCTTCAACTGCTTCTAATCCAACCATGCCACTATTACAATTTGATTCAAAATTATTATCCGGATCATAAACATAGGCAATACCACCTGACATTCCAGCACCAAAATTAACTCCTGTTGGTCCAAGAATAACCACGCGTCCTCCCGTCATATATTCGCAAGCATGGTCGCCTACCCCTTCAACTACAGCTCTAGCTCCACTGTTTCTAACACAAAACCTTTCTGCCGCCCTGCCTCTAAAAAAACCAATCCCAGAAGTTGCTCCATACAATGCAACATTGCCAATGATGATATTATTCTCTGCCTTAAATACACTTTCTATGGGTGGAGTAACAATTATTTTTCCTCCTGATAACCCTTTACCAACATAATCATTTGAGTCCCCTTTTAAATTAAAACTGATCCCTCGTGACAAGAAAGCACCAAAGCTTTGTCCTGCTGAGCCTTGAAAATGAACATTAATAGTATCGTTTGGTAATGCTTCTTCGCCCCATGCCTTAACAACCTCATTGCTTAACATTGCACCTGTTGCTCTATTTTGGTTTGTAATAGGAAGTGATATTTCTATTTTTTCCTTAGACTTAATGGAAGCTTTAGAGGATCTAATTAAATGACGATCCAACACATTTTTAATATTATGATCCTGCTCTATTGTTTTAATGACACCTGCATTGGGCCTTAAATCTGTGGCTTTCTGAAGCAGGAGACTAAGATCAAGGTGACTTCCCTTCCAGTGACCAATCGCAGTATTAGACTCCAATAAATCAACTCTTCCGACTAATTCATCAAAAGTTTTAATTCCTAGTGTTGCCATAATCTCTCGGGCTTCTTCAGCAACCATAAATAAATAATTAATTATATGCTCGGGCTGTCCTGTAAATTTTTCTCTAAGAATTTTATCCTGTGTAGCAATGCCCACAGGGCAAGTGTTAAGGTGGCATTTTCTCATCATGATACAACCCATGGTAATTAAGGGTGCAGTAGAAAATCCCATTTCTTCCGCTCCTAATAATGCAGCAATAATTATATCTCTACCTGTTTTAAGACCGCCATCAGTTTGAATTTTGACACGACTTCTAAGATTATTTAACACAAGAGTTTGGTGAACTTCTGCTACACCTAATTCCCAAGGTAATCCTGCATTCTTTATGCTTGTAAGTGGAGAGGCCCCTGTGCCACCAACGTCACCTGAAACAACTATATGATCTGCATGCGCTTTTACAACACCTGCTGCAATAGTGCCGATACCGACCTCGGATACTAATTTGACACTCACCTCAGCTTTTCGGTTAGCATTTTTCAAATCAAATATTAATTGCGATAAATCTTCAATTGAATAAATATCATGATGTGGAGGAGGGCTGATTAAGCCCACGCCAGGAGTGGAGTATCTTATTGAGGCAATCTTTTCATCCACTTTCCTTCCTGGTAATTCGCCCCCTTCCCCTGGTTTAGCACCTTGTGCGATCTTTATTTGTAACTGCTTAGCGTTAGCAATATAAGAGGCCGTCACACCAAATCGTCCAGAAGCAATTTGTTTGATCGCAGACGATTTGGAATCCCCATTGCTTAGTGGTTGAAATCGACTGGGATCTTCTCCTCCTTCACCACTATTGCTTTTTCCACCAATTCGATTCATTGCAATGGCTAAGGTTTCATGTGCCTCTGAAGATATGGAGCCAAAGCTCATAGCGCCTGTATTAAAACGTTTAACAATTGAACTCGCTGGCTCAACTTCTGAGATGTCAATTTGTTGATCTTTTGCAATTACTTGAAAACTCAACAAACCCCTAAGACTCAAAGATTCTTCAGCTTGTGTATTAGCTATGCTTGCAAATTTTTTATAGGCAGACTGATCATTCATCCTAGCTGCATATTGAAGGGACCATACAGCTTCTGGGTTCCAAGCTTTTTTCTCTCCCTTACTTCTCCAATGATACTCTCCTGGATTAGGTAAGCTTTTACTAATTAAATTCTTATTATTTGAAAACCCTAACTTATGCCTTCTAATGGCCTCATCTTTTAAAATATTGAACCCAGAACCTGAAACCCTCGAAGCAGTTCCATTAAAGCAGAGTTCGATCACATTATTGGCTAACCCGACAGCTTCAAAGATCTGTGCACCTTTATAAGACTGTAGGGTTGAAATTCCCATTTTTCCCATAACCTTTAGTATTCCCTTAACAGCAGCCTGTCTATACGCATCAATAAGCTCAATATCATCTGTCAGAGGTATTCTGTTTTCAGGCCCTCGATGATGGTGTGAGTGCGCTATCAATCCATCATCTCTTGCTTGTAATATTGCTCCAAATGCTAGATAAGGATTAATTGCATCTGCACCATAACCAAATAACAGGCAGAAATGATGAACTTCTCTAGCTTCAGCTGATTCAACAACAATACCTACTTGAGTTCTCTTAGCAATCTTAACCAAATGATGATGCACTGCTCCACAAGCCATTAGTATAGACATTGGAGCCCTATCATTCTTAGCCATTCGATCTGATAAAACTATAAAACTGAAACCCTCATCAACTGCTTTTTCAGCCTCACTACATAATTGTTTAATCCTTATTTGTAGCGACTCTTTAGAACCTTCAGAAGCATCGAAAGTAATATCAAGTGTTTTTGATCTTTGGCCAGCGTAATTAAGATGTTTAATTGCAGCAAGGGCAGTATCAGTTAGTATCGGGTTTTCTACCAGTAATCTGGCTGCATGCTCTTGGGTCGGCTCCACTAAATTTCTTTCAGGGCCAATATAACACTCTAAAGACATTATGATTTTTTCTCTAATCGAATCAATAGCGGGATTGGATACCTGAGCAAACAATTGTTTGAAGTAATCAAAAAGTAGCCTTGGTTTATCGCTTAAAACAGCAAGAGCAGAATCATTCCCCATCGAACCCAATGGATCTCTTAGATCATGCACCATAGGTAAGAGAATAAACTCAAGAGTTTCAGAGGTATACCCAAATGCTCGCATTCTTTGCAGTAGTTCTTCTTGAGAATATCTTCCGGGTATTCTACTAGTTTTAATATTTCTAAAAATAAGTCGATTTTGAACAAGCCAATCCCTATAAGGATGTTTTGTAATAAGTGGGTTTTTTACCTCTTCATCTGAAAGAACCACGCCTTTTTTAAAGTCAATTAAAAAGATTTTGCCCGGCTCTAATCTACCCTTAACTAGGACTTCATCCTCAGGTATTGGTAAAACACCTACCTCACTAGCCATAATGACTTTTTGATCCTTAGTAATATAATATCTACTAGGCCTAAGGCCATTTCTATCAAGGATAGATCCAATAACATCTCCATTGGTAAAAGTTATACAGGCAGGTCCATCCCAAGGCTCCATCAAGGTAGATTGATACTCATAATAAGCCTTTCTTTCATCGGTTAATGTTTTCTTTTTTTGCCAGGCTTCAGGAATCATCATCAGGATTGATTCTTCAATGCTTCTCCCATTCATATATAGAAATTCAAGAGCATTATCAAAATTACCAGAGTCTGAACAGTTGGGTTCTATTATAGGGAAAAGATCAGTAGTACGTTTGCCGAAAATTTTAGATGTAATATTGCCTTCCCTTGCTTTCATCCAATTATTATTACCTTTAATCGTGTTGATCTCACCATTATGGGAAATCAACCTATTGGGCATAGCTCTGTCCCAACTAGGAAAAGTATTGGTGGAAAAACGCGAATGAACCATACCAAAATGAGATTGATAATCATCATCTTGTAAATCCAAATAAAATTTCGAGAGTTGATCACAAGTCAGCATGCCTTTATAAACAATTGTTTTAGATGAAAGACTACAAATATAAAAAAGGTCTGACTCTTTTAGATCTGGATTCATCCTCAATTGATTGCTGGTATTTTTTCTAACCAAATAGAGCTTGCGTTCAAAATCCTGTTGGTTAATACCTTGACTATTATTTAGTAGTAGTTGCTCTATATTAGGCATTGCTGCAATTGCTGAATCTCCTAAATCAGCACCTTTAGTATTCAAAGGGACATTTCTCCAGCCTATAATTTTTAGATTATATTCGTTACATTTCTGTTCTATTTTTTTCTTACAATAATCTCTTTCATCTTGATCCTGGGGAAGAAAAATAATACCAGTCGCATATAAATGAGGCTCTGTTGTCTCAATATTAAAATCATTCTTGAGTATATTTTGTAAGAAAGACAAAGGCATACCAGTTAATATTCCTGCACCATCTCCAGTATTTTTTTCAGCTCCTCTTGCCCCTCTATGATCCATATTCTCTAGAACAGTCAGAGCATCTGTGACAATGCCTCTGCTTTGATGACCCTCTATATTGGCAACAAAACCTAAGCCACAGTTATCTTTCTCAAACTGAGAGTCATAAAGTCCAACCTTATTTTTTGGCTTCAAATACATAGATAATTTAGCTTTTTAAGAGTTCTTTTGAAAAAATCGAGAATCAACAATTCAGAAAATAAATTGCATATCAAGAACAACAAAAACCATCATATCATTTTTTGAATATTTTTTCTCTAAGCTATGTATTATATGGAGAGAAAATATTTTTTAGGGTGTTCTAACAAGGAATCAAATGAATGAATTCAACTTAATTATAACAACCATCAATTCTATCCTATGGAATGATTATACTCTTTATGCTCTTCTATTAACTGGAGTGGTTTTTACTTTATGGAGTGGATTTTCACAATACTATGCACTTACACATGGAGTGAAAGTAATCAGAGGAGATTATGATAAAGCAGATGATCCAGGAGCAATTTCCCACTTTCAGGCACTCTCAACCGCATTATCAGCAACGGTGGGATTGGGTAATATTGGTGGCGTAGCCCTTGCAATTTCTTTAGGTGGTCCTGGAGCAGTTTTTTGGATGTGGGTTGTTGGCTTCCTTGGTATGGCTATCAAATTGACAGAAGTGTCATTAGCTATGATTCATAGAGATACTTCGAATAAGGATAATCCCAATGGAGGGCCAATGTGGGTAGTAGAAAGAAACCTGATTGGTAAGTCATCTATCATTGTCTTTTTTGGTAAATTAATTGCTGGAATTTTTTGTACTGCATTAATACTGAACACAATAACTGCTGGCAATATGTTTCAAGCCTGGAATGTGGCCAACTTAACTCAATCATATTTTGGTGTTCCTACAATTGTTACAGGGTTTATCTTAGCTATCTTAGTCGGTGCTGTGATAATTGGCGGTATTAAAAGGATTGGTGCTGTGGCATCAAAATTGGTTCCATTTATGCTTGTATTATATGTTTTAGCATGCATCTTTGTACTCTCAGTCAATCTGGGTCAAATACCAAGTATGTTGGCCTTAATAGTCACTTCAGCATTTGAACCACTAGAGGCTAGCAATGCTTTTATTGGGGGTACTGCTGGTTATGCATTTATGTATGGCATGCAAAGAGCTTTGTTCTCAAATGAAGCAGGCCAGGGCTCTTCGGCTATTGCCCACTCCGCTGCTAAAACCGATGAACCAATCAGAGAAGGTGTGGTTGCCGGTCTAGAGCCATTTATCGATACTATTGTGGTCTGCACTATGAGTGCTTTAGTCATTCTGGTTACAGGTATATGGAATAGGCCAGCTGAAATCATCCTGGATCAAGCCACATTTACCCAAACCTCAGAAAATGTATGGTCACTCGAGAGCAATGGATCTGCCATGGACTCATTGCAAAATGGCCAGAGAGTATTTTTTGTCTATGAAGGAAACCTTAATCCTGAAACTGGGAACAAACTACAGAAAGTTTATGGAACGGTTTTGCAAACTAAAGGTGTAAATTCTATTTCATGGAATCCTATAGAAAGTAGCAGTAGACCTGTCAATAATGATAATGGGATCTACCTAGACTATGTCGGTGCAACACTAACGGCTGCAGCTTTTGATAAAGTATTACCTGGCCTAGGTAAATGGCTTGTTACACTGGCTTCTTGGTTGTTTGCTATCTCAACCATGATTTCATGGAGCTATTATGGAGAAAAAGGAGTTGTTTATTTAATGGGAGAAAAAGGAGTCTTTCTCTATAAAATTATGTTTTGCATCCTTGTTGTTCTATCAACCACAGGGTTTATTCAGACTGATGCTGAACTAAATATGTTTGCTAATCTTGGAACCGGTTTTTGTATTATAGCCAACCTTCCTATTATATGGTTGTTCGGTTATCAAGCTATGTCATCTTATAAAGAGTACATACAAAAACTAAAAGCGGGGGAATTCACCAGGAGTTAAAAATATGAAAAAAGAAATCAAGATTAAGCCTTTTTGGTATTCAGATATTTGGTTGTTTCCAAAACTGATTACTATTATCACTACTCTAGACAAAGAGGGGAATGTTAATGCTGGTCCTTATTCTCATATCATGCAATATGATGTTATGACGAAAAACCCAAGAATGATTGTTGGTTTTCGCCAAGACTCTCATTCTTTTGTGAACATTTGTGATACAGGTGAATTTGTGATTAATTGTCCTAGTGCTTCCCACTTGGATGACATGATGGAAACAGCTAAATTCTATCCAGAAGGGGTCAATGAGTTAGAGTTCACAAAGTTTACTCAAATTCCATCTTTAAAGGTAAAGCCTCCGAGCTTAAAAGAGTGTCCACAAATTGCTGAATGCACTGTCGATGAAATTGTAAAGTTAGAGAAAAGCACTGGTATTGTTATCGCTACAATTCAAGCAATTGTAGTAGATGAAGAACTGGAAACAATGGGCAGAGAAGAGCGTATAAGAACAATGAACCTCCCTATTGGTATGGGTGATGAAGCAAGACAAGATTACTTTCATACAACCGTTGGTGAACTAACGAAGCATAGGTTGGGGCAGCCTAAGAATGCAATGCAAGGGGCAGATGCGGTTACCAATATGGAGTGGGATAAAGAAGCTATGAAAATGCTTATGAATGTTCCACCACCACTTAGAAAGATGGTTATTCAAAGTACTGAAGAACATGCTATTGAAAAAAAAGAAGCGGTTGTAACTTCTGAAATTTTTACTGAACTTGCTAAATCAGTTGGTATGGATCCCGAGGTCATGGAACGCTTTAGAAGTGGTGGCTAAGTATAAGTCTTCATCGCATCTTAATTTTATGTAAGCGTGCTCTAAAAAAATGGAAATAATAAATAAACATCTTATTAAGCACCAGTCCTATATTGATGGAGAATGGCTGGAGACATTGGATGGAGCAACTACAACAATATTCAATCCTGCCAATCAAGAAAAAATTGGTACTGTATCAAGATGTGGACTGGAGGAAATAAACAAAGCAATTGAAGCCGCCTTTATCGCCCAAAAAAAATGGGCTAAAGTTCCTTCAAAAGAAAAATCAGAAGTCCTCCATAAATTGTATTCACTGATGCTTGAAAACCAAGATGATTTAGCAAAAATTATTACCTATGAGCAAGGCAAACCCTTGCTAGAATCCAGAGGTGAAATTCTTTATGGAGCTGCATATATACAATGGTTTGCCGAAGAGGCTAAAAGAGTTTATGGAGATATCATACCTGGACATATGTCAGACAGAAGAACGGTTGTCTTGAAACAACCCATAGGTGTTGTTGGTTGCATTACCCCATGGAACTTCCCTTCAGCAATGCTTGCTAGGAAAATGGGCCCAGCACTGGCCTCTGGTTGTGCTATGGTTTGTAAGCCTGCTCCTCAAACACCATACTCTGCCTTAGCATTAGCTCATCTATCAAAAGAGGCTGGTCTACCAAAAGGCTTGTTTAATGTGATAATAAGTGATGCTGAAATTTTTGGTGATGCAATACTAAAGAGTTCGGCAGTCAGGAAGCTTACCTTTACAGGATCCACAGCTACTGGAAAAAAATTACTCAAAGCCTCGGCTGATACTGTTAAAAGAGTCTCTCTTGAATTAGGTGGCCATGCTCCATTTATAGTATTTGATGATGCTGATCTTGAATCAGCGATTGATGGAGCGATCGCAGCCAAATACAGAAACTCAGGCCAAACTTGTGTTTGTGCCAATAGAATTTATGTGCAATCACAAGTTTATGAAGAGTTCTGTGAAGGCTTTATAGAAAAAGTAAAATCAATTAAAACTGGTGATGGATTAGATGACGATACAGATCAAGGCCCTTTAATTGATGAAAATGCTTTAATAAAAATAAAGAAACATATAAGCAATGCAATAGAGCTTGGAGGTGTTATTGCTTTGGGTGGATCAACGCATGCATTGGGTGGACTCTTTTTTGAGCCAACAATCATTAAAAATGCGAGCGATAAAATGCTAGTAGCGAATGAAGAGACTTTTGGGCCAATTGCTCCTATTTTTTCTTTTGAGACTGAAGGAGAAGTAATTCAAAGAGCAAATGACTCTCCTTATGGTCTTGCTTCTTATTTCTATACCCGTGATTTAGCTAAAAGCTGGAGAGTGTCAGAGCAACTAGAATATGGCATGGTAGGCTTGAATACTGGAATAGTATCCTCAGAAATGGCTCCATTTGGTGGAATAAAAGAGTCCGGTATGGGAAGAGAGGGTTCAAAATATGGCATGGATGACTACCTAGAAATTAAATACATCTCAATCGCAGGGATTGACGAATAATACCAATTGCATTCAAGCCTTATCGCTGTATGATTCAGCAAAATTGATCAATTAAATCATGAAATCTGATAAAGCAAAATTAACTCAAGGTAAGCCATCAGCGGCGATTATATCAATGATGGCACCAATGGTTATAGGTTTGATAGTAATGATAGGTAATGGCTTGGTTGATGCCTATTTTATTGGGAAACTGGGGTATATTCAATTAGCTGCCGTTAGTTATGCATTCCCAGTTTGGTTTATAGTCAGTGGAGTTGTTATGGGGCTTGGAGTTGGAACCTCGTCATTAGCTGCAAGAGCTATTGGTTCTGATGATAAAAAAATGGTGAGAGAGATAGCAACTCACTCTATGATTCTTGCTGTGGTTTCAGGTTCTCTTCTAACTATTGCTGGATTATCATCAATAGATCTTATATTTGGGTTACTTGGGGCCAATGAAGAAACAATGCCTTATGTAAGAGAATATATGGAAGTGTATTTTTGGGGTGCTTTATTTTTAGCTGTTCCAATGATTGGGAATGCAGTCTTGAGAGCATCAGGAGACGCAAAAACTCCTTCCTTGCTGATGGCATCTTCTGCAATTATAAATGCTATTTTAGATCCGATACTGATTTTTGGTTGGTTTGGAGCTCCTGCATTAGGAGTTCAAGGTGCAGCTTTAGCCAGTGTAGCTGCTAATATCATCTTTCTAATTGCATCACTTTCCGTTCTTATTTTTAGAGATGACTTAATTCAATTTAGAAACCAAACAATTAAATCAATACTCTATTCTTGGAAGAAAATACTTCATGTGGGACTACCCGCTATTGCAAGCAACTTAATAGCCCCTTTATCATCTGCTTTAGTAACCGCTTTGGTTAGTAGTTATGGTCAAGCAGCGGTTGCTGCTTTTGGCTTGGCTGGACGAATTGAGGCCTTAATGATCGTTATTTTTATTTCACTAGGAGGTGCAGTAGCACCCTATGTTGGACAGAATTTTGGAGCAAAAAGATTTGATCGTCTTACTGATGGTTTTAAATTCTGTGCAAGACTATCGCTGTTTTATGCTATTTTCTGTATTATTATTTTTTATGCGTTCTCTGGTCCATTATTGGGCTTCTTCACACAAGAACCTGAAGTCATTCGAATTGCAAAAATACAATTGACTTATACGCCTTGGGGTTATGGCTTTTTAGGACTGGTTGCACTATGCAATGGGTCCTTTAATGCACTTGGTAAGCCAATACCTGCGATGACTATTTCCATATCAAGAACGCTACTCATATATGTCCCAATGGCCTATTTTTTAGCCTCAATATATGGTATTAAAGGGGTTTTTATGGGCCAAGTTATCTCCAATGTTTTAGCTGCTATTGCTGGGGTTATTTGGTATAAAATAATTTTTAGACAATTACAGAGTACCGCTGAAAGTACTGATTAATCTTTTCCTTGGAGTTGCTCTATAATACTCTCATCTTCTAAGGTAGATATATCCTGTGTAATCTCCTCATTTCTTGCTATAGATCTAAGTAGTCGCCTCATAATTTTTCCAGATCGAGTCTTTGGTAAATTATCTGAATATCTTATTTCATCTGGTTTTGCGATGGACCCTACTTGCTCTGCAACCCAATCTCTAAGTGTGACTGTCATTTTTTTGGCATCATCACCTAATGGCCGTTTGCCCTTTGGAACTACGTATGCAAAAATACCTTCGCCTTTAATTTCATGAGGTTTCCCAACTACTGCTGCTTCCGCTATATCAGGATGAGCAACCAATGCTGACTCTACTTCCATGGTTCCCAATCGGTGACCTGATACATTTAATACATCATCAATTCTTCCTAATATCCAAAAATATCCTTCTTTATCTCTATGAGCGCTATCCCCAGCAACATAAAACTCGTTATTGAATTTCTGCCAATAGGTTTCGACATACCTATCATTGTCTCCCCAGATTGTTCTCAGCATTGAAGGCCAAGGTTTTTTAATCACTAAATAGCCTCCTTGGTAAGGCTCGGTTACTAGATTGCCTGATTCATCAACAATATCCGCAAAAATTCCCGGCAATGGTATTGTACAAGAACCTGGTTTAGTCGCTATTTCAGAGGGAATGGGGCTAATCATGATCCCTCCAGTTTCTGTTTGCCACCAAGTATCAACGATGGGACATTGCTCCTTGCCAATTGTTTTATGGTACCAAATCCATGCCTCTGGATTAATTGGCTCACCAACTGTTCCCAGCAACCTTATCGAAGATAAATCATAGGTGTTTGGTAACTCATCTCCCAGCTTCATTAATGCTCTGATGGCTGTAGGGGCAGTATAAAATATTGTTACTTTGTGTTTTTGGCATATCTCCCAAAAGCGACCACCATGGGGGTATGTAGGTGCTCCTTCATATATCATAATAGTGGCACCTGCGGCTAGTGGTCCATAGGCAACATAGCTATGTCCTGTAATCCAACCAACGTCTGCTGTGCACCAAAAAACATCATCATCTTTAAGATCAAACACCCATTGATTTGTTAATTTTGCATGCAAAATATACCCGCCAGAAGAATGTTGTATGCCCTTAGGTTTTCCAGTGGATCCTGAGGTATATAATATAAATAATGGATGCTCAGATGGCAGTGAAATAGCATCGCAATGTCTGTTTTCTTCCTGAATTAAGCTGTCCCACCAAATGTCTCGTTCTGCATTCATCGCAATGCTTGCATTAGTCCTTTTCAACACAACAACATGTTCTATGCATTCACAATCACGCTCTAGAGCAGTATCAGTTGATTCTTTCAATGGAATAATTTTGCCGCCCCTGTAAGCGCCATCAGCTGTTATTACTATTTTAGCCCCTGCATCACTAATACGATCTCTTAAAGCATTAGCAGAAAACCCTCCAAATACTACTGAGTGCACTGCCCCAATTCTTGCACAAGCTTGCATTGCAATGATAGCCTCTGGAACCATCGGCATATAAATAATTACTCGATCCATGGGCTGAATTCCAAGCTTGAGTAAACCATTGGAGAAAGCAGAAACCTCTTCCAGTAAATCTTTATAAGTAAAAGTTTGAACTTCGCCGTCTTCGCTCTCAAAGATAATTGCCTTCTTGTTAGGCATCATACTGGCATGCACGTCCAGACAGTTATATGAAACATTAAGTTCTCCGTCAGAAAACCATTCATAATTAGGGGCGTTAGATGAGTCTAAGGTTTGCGTAAAATCCTTGAACCAGTGAATGTTATGTCTTGCCAGATCTGCCCAATATTCTTCATAATCTTCTTCAGCTTTTTTTCTCAAACCTTGTAAGTCAGATTCCTTTAGCTTGGCCTCTTTTACAAAATTCTGTGTGGGTGTAAAACTTCTGTTTTCTTTAAGGATAGACTCTATAGTTTTATCATTCATTAAAAATATCTCTATTGAAAATTATTTTTAAGTTGTTCGCTCTAACTTAATTCTTCTATGTAATGGGCTGTTTTTTGGAATATAGCCTAGCAAAAACTTCATTTGATCAGCAAGAATATTTCTTCCTTGCAAATAGATATACTCGGCATAATTAGGTACAAATGGAATAGCTAATAATTCTATGCCTGCCTGCTCCGGTGTTCTCCCTCCTTTATGATGATTGCAACGTTTGCAAGCGCTCACCACGTTTTTCCAATGATCTTCTCCACCTTGGCTCACGGGTGTAATGTGATCTCGTGTTAGCTCTCTTCTGCTATAGCGTACCCCACAATACATACATAAATGTGCATCTCTTTTAAATAAAGTCTGATTATTCAATGGAGGAATATATTCCCTCATCTTATCTTGAAAATGTTTTGTTCTGCCTTCAGTTGCAATAATAGAATTCACAGTAATTTGGCTTCTCTCTCCAGAAACAGCATTCACACCGCCATAGATTGTATAGAGCTCATTACCCAGTGTATAAACCACTTGCTCAACTGCATAAAGCTTAGTGGCATCTTTATAATCAATCCACTCCAATGGCAAGCCACTGGTGTCTATTCTTAATGATTGATGATAATTTGCCATATGTATTTTTATTATTTTTTAGATAAATAGTATTAAGCAATTGTCTTATGTTTAAAATATTAAAGATACTTCTTTTTTTTCTTGGTTTTTTCTCGAATCATGTTAGGATTTTGCACAAATATACTGATTTTGAATCTTTTAACTATTTCGAAAAACTTATAGGCTCGCATGACAATCAATATTGGCATTATTCAAGAGACAAAAGCGGAAGAAGCTAGGGTTGCTGTAGTACCTGAAATCTGTGAAAAACTATCCAAAAGCGGAGCTATATTTCATATCCAATCCAATGCTGGGAAGAAAGCAGGCTACCTAGACGATTCATTTAAATCTGACTTCACAACACTATACAAAACACCTGAAGAGGTTTTAGCCAATTGCAATGTATTGCTAAAAGTTAATGCGCCGACATTAGCAGAGATACAGTTGTTACAGCAAGAGACTGTCGTGGTTAGTTTTATGGATCCTTTCAACAATCAAGAATTAATTAAAGCAATGGCTGAGAACAAGTTACAGGCTTTCTCAATGGAACTCATTCCAAGAATCTCTAGAGCTCAATCAATGGATGCTTTGTCATCACAAGCCTCTATAGCTGGTTATAAGTCAGTGTTGCTTGCGGCAAATAAAATAAATAAGTTTTTTCCCATGTTAACAACAGCAGCTGGAACTGTCAGGCCGGCTCAAACATTAATTATGGGAGCGGGAGTTGCTGGACTTCAGGCAATAGCAACAGCTAAGCGCTTAGGATCAAGAGTGTTGGCTTTTGATGTAAGAGCAAACTCCAAAGAACAGATTGAATCTTTAGGTGCACAATTTGTAGACACTGGTGTTTCCGCTGAAGGAGAGGGTGGGTATGCAAGAGAGCTTAACCAAGAAGAACTAGATCAACAAAAAGAAATACTATCAAATACTATTGCTGCCTCAGATGTAGTGATTACTACAGCAGCAGTTCCTGGCAAGCCAGCACCTAGATTAATTGATCAAAAATCAGTTGAAGCGATGCAACCAGGCTCAGTTATTATTGATCTTGGAGCAATGTCAGGTGGTAATTGTGAACTAACAAAGCCAGATGAACTAGTTAAACACAATGATGTGATAATTTTAGGTCCAACAAACTTAGCTTCAACCATGCCTAAGCATGCCAGTGAATTATATGCTAGAAATCTAGCAAACTTCATTACTCCTGCTTTAGGTGAAAATGGATTAGTAATAGATTGGGAGGATGAAATTTTTTCAGAATCCAACCTCACGAAAGAAGGTAATATTACTTTTAATAACAATTAATACAAATAAGAGATAATGGAAACATTTATAGCAATTTATATTTTTATCTTAGCCGCTTTCACTGGCTATGAGGTCATCTCTAAAGTCCCAGTTATCCTTCATACTCCTATGATGTCCGGTTCAAACTTCATCCATGGCATCGTTCTTGTGGGAGCAATGATTGCATTGGGTTTTGCTGAAACAGGCTTAGAAAAGACCATTGGTTTTATAGGAGTATTTTTAGCTGCTGGCAATGCCTTGGGTGGTTATGTCGCAACAGAAAGAATGTTAGAGATGTTTAAATCGAGTAAAAAAGATGCTGAATAGTGAAATTATAATACAAGTTTGTTATTTAATTGCCGCGATTGTTTTTATTCTAGGACTCAAAAGAATGAGTTCGCCTACAACAGCAAGGCTAGGTATTGTTTGGGCAGGTGGAGGTATGTTATTAGCAACAGCGGCAACTTTTTTTACCCCTGGAATGGGAAATATAGAATTAATTATTATAGCAATTGTAGTTGGGGGTGGACTCGCTTGGATAACTGCAAAAAAAGTTGCAATGACTGATATGCCACAAATGATTGCTCTCTATAATGGCATGGGTGGAGGTGCAGCAGCCGCTATAGCAGCTGTTGAAATGTTTAAAGTTCATGAACTAGAAATCAGTGTAGAAATCTTAGCAATCATAGGAGGCATTATTGGTGCAATTTCTTTCTCAGGAAGCATAATTGCATTTGGAAAACTGCAAGGAATAATAAAAGGTTCTTTCCGGTTTAAAGGGCAGAATCTTGTCAACCTTCTTATTATGCTTTCACTAATACTTCTCAGTATTACAATATTGATGGATTTTGAGTTAATGAGAAACCCAGTCGTAGCAGTATTTATTATTGCCCTGATTTTTGGCATAGCGATGACTCTCCCTATTGGTGGCGCCGATATGCCTGTTGTGATTTCACTCTATAATGCTTTAACAGGTCTGGCCGTTGGTTTTGAAGGTTATGTGCTTCAAAATTATGCCATGATTATTGCTGGAACTGTCGTTGGTGCCGCCGGCACGCTTCTTACTCAACTTATGGCAAAAGCAATGAATCGGTCTTTAGGAAACGTTCTTTTTAGTGGGTTTGGTGACCAAAGTATTTCAATAGAGGGTGACTCTGAAAGTCAAGGAGAAATGAAGCCTATAGAGTCGAGTGATGCAAGTATTATGATGGCTTTTGCTCAAAAAGTAATTATTATTCCTGGTTATGGAATGGCTGTTGCACAAGCTCAACAGAAGGTATGGGAATTCTCTCAATTATTAATAGAAAGAGGTGTTGATGTAAAGTTTGCCATCCACCCAGTAGCTGGAAGAATGCCGGGTCACATGAATGTTTTGCTGGCAGAAGCTGGTGTGCCCTATGATTTAATTTATGATGCTGATGAAATTAATCAAGAATTTAAGAACTGTGATGTGGCTTTAGTTATAGGTGCAAACGATGTCGTCAATCCAGTTGCAAGAACAGACCCGTCCAGTCCCATCTATGGCATGCCTATACTTGATGCTGATTATTCAGCAAATATTATTGTGGTTAAAAGGGGGCAAGGTGCTGGCTTCTCTGGCATACAAAACAGTTTGTTCTTTTTAGATAATACAAGAATGCTCTATGGTGATGGTCAAGAGGTAGCTGCAAACTTGGTTCAAACAATTAAAGAACTCTAGATAGCAATACACCTCTTATAGTTCTTATGATATTCTCAGCATAATGTTTAAGAAATTTGCAATGGAACGCTTTCAGTCTCTCTATGAGAATGAAGTTAATTACAACCTAAGCGACAGTGGAAATCACCCAATGTCCATCAATCAACTGTTGGATGAAGAAGAGGTTAAAGCACTATTGGATATGGAGATAGGTTATGGTTATAGCAAAGGTGACCCTAGGCTATGTGAGGCAGTATCCATGTGGTATCCAGAAAAAAAATCAGACAATGTTCTTATCACCAATGGTTCGGCTGAGGCAAACTTTGTCATGGCGACAACTCTAATTCAACCTGAAGATGAAGTGGTTTTAGTGCTTCCTAATTACATGCAAATTCCAGGTATAGTGGCAAACCTTGGCGCTAAAATAACAAACATATACCTTAAAGAAGAATTGGACTGGCATATTGATATGGATGAAATGAGATCTTTAGTCACGCCAAAGACTAAACTGATATCTATATGCAACCCAAGCAATCCTACGGGTGCTGTTATGTCTGATAGCGAAATGGAAGAACTAGCTGAGATAGCCCGTCAAAATGATGCTTTTGTTCATTCAGATGAAGTCTACAGAGGATCTGAGTTAAACAATATAGAAACAAAAAGCTTTGCTAATTTTTATGAAAAAGCAATCATCAGTTGTGGGTTATCAAAGTCGTTTGCTCATCCGGGTCTAAGAATAGGATGGGTGGTAGCGGATTCTTCATTGATAACTGATATGTGGTCACGTAAGGATTATTCTTCTATTACATCATCCGTTTTATCGCAAGAGATTGCCATCAAAGTCATGTCTAAAACAAACAAAGAAAAGATACTGTCAAGATCATCCGTTATGCTGGAATCTAATCTTAAGTTGTTCCAAAGATGGCTGGATAAACATGAAGGTTTATTTAGTTTTGTGCCTCCAAAGGCGGGTGGGATGGCTTTTGTTGGATACCAAATGGATATTAATAGCACAAAATACGCTCATAAGCTCAGAACGGAGCAAAGCGTTTTAATTGTCCCTGGCGATCATTATGGTATGGATAACTACTTAAGATTTGGTATTGGCTCAGAGGCTAATTATCTTGAAGAAGGCTTGTCATTAGTGAGTGATAGTATTAAATCCCTAGGCTATTGAAAAAAACCATACTAAGCATTGCTCTTAATGCTCCCATTAAAAATCTATTTGACTACTCATTAGAGAGTAATTCAGCCATTACTCCAAAACCAGGACAAAGAGTTAGGGTGCCTTTTGGTAAACAAGAAAAGGTTGGTTTTATAAGCAAAGTCTCAGATGCAACAACGGTTGCCTCTAATAAAATTAGACCCATTATTAATATTCTTGATGAGAAACCTATACTTGATTCTGAATTATTAAAGCTTATAGCTTGGACATCAAAGTATTATTATCACCCCATAGGTGAGGTCTTTGCTGCCGCTGTTCCTCTATACCTAAGACAGTCAAAATACCCCAAACTAGCTGAACAAGATTCTGCTTCAGAACCTCTAACCTTAGAAACAAGAAAAAAATTAACAAAAGAACAGCATCAGTCTTTTAAAGATATCTCTGATGCGATGATCAAGAAAGAGCCAATTGTATTAAATGGAATAACAGGCAGTGGTAAAACTGAGTTATACATGCAAGTTATTGAAAGAAAATTGAAAAAAAAAGAACAAGCATTGGTGCTCGTTCCAGAAATAGGTTTAACACCTCAATTATTGGGAGAGTTTAGGTCTAGGTTTGGCAATACTATAGCTGTTATTCATTCCGAGAATACTCCAAAAGAAAATGCTGTGAATTGGGTTAAGGCAAAAAAAGGGTTGAGTAAAATTATTATTGGAACAAGATCCTCAATTTTTACACCTTTTCAATCTCTTGGTTTAATTATTGTTGATGAAGAGCATGATGCTTCATATAAGCAACAAAGTGGTTTAAGGTATTCAGCTAGAGATTTGTCCCTTGTAAGAGCTGCAAATAATCATATTTCTGTGATTCTGGGTTCCGCTACTCCTTCTTTTGAAACACTAATGAATGTTGAAAAAAAGAAGTACCAGCAAACTGTTTTAAAAAAGAGGGTTTTGTCTAGCTCCTTACCGTCTACTCAAATGATTGACCTGAGGGTGCATCCCCAAGAAAGGGGTCTTACAAAAATATTAATCAACACAATAAGAAAACAGCTCGATAACAAAAAACAATCATTAATTTATTTAAATCGAAGAGGTTACTCGCCTGCAACTGTTTGCATTGGTTGCGGTCATGTAGAAGAATGCCCAAGATGTGATACCAGCTTAGTTCTCCACAAAAGCAAAGCTAAGCTTATATGTCACCATTGCTCTACCTCAAAAAATTGGGAAGAAAACTGTACAGTTTGCGGGGAAAGTGTTGCTCCTTTAGGAAAAGGTACGGAGCAAATAGAGGAATACTTGAGGGAGCAATTCCCTAAAACAAACATTATACGAATAGACAAAGACACCGTTAAATCTAAAAATAGTAGAAAAGAGATGCTCTCACAAGCCAAATCAGGCAAAGGGGAGATCTTACTAGGCACTCAAATGCTAGCCAAAGGTCATGACTTTCCTAATCTAACTCTGGTAGCAATTGTTAATGCCGATCAAGGTTTATTCGGCAGCGACTTTAGAAGCAGTGAAAAATTTGCCCAAACATTATTACAGGTCTCTGGAAGAGCTGGGCGTAGGGAGGAAAAGGGTTTGGTTATGATACAGACCTATAATTCTCAAAACCCCCTACTCAATAAAATTCTTACACAGGATTATTTAACCTTTTATAAAGAAGCAATAAAAGAAAGAGAAATACCTCAGTGGCCTCCTTATTCACACATAGCTCTTCTTCATGCAGAATCTACAAGGCAAGCCTCTGTTTTTAAGTTCTTAAATCAAATTAACAAAGATTGTTTGGGAAAGAATATTGGTTCCACATTGGTGCTAGGCCCTAATGCTTCACCCATTGAAAAGAAGTCAGGCCGTTATCGGGGCCAGCTTTTGTTATTAAATATTAGTAGAAAAGATCTGCATCAGTCCATCAAAACAATGGATACTTATATTCAAAAACAAAAAATAAAAAGAGAGGTAAGGTGGGCCATAGATGTGGATCCAATTGATTTATCCTAAAATACTCTTAAGTTAGCTAAAATAGATCCTGAGGCAACTGTATTGAATAAGAAAATAACAAAAATAATTACTGCATCTATATTGAGTCTAGACACTCAAGATCAAAGCTGGGCTGAGAATTTAAATATAGAGGTTACCCAAACAAAAGATCTAAGCCATGGTGATTTTTCTTGTAATGTAGCTATGCGTCTTTCAAAGATACTTAAACTACCTCCTTTAGATATTGCAAAAAAAATTATCAATGCTATTGAAACCACTGATGGTATTGAAAAAATAGAAGTAGCACCCCCTGGCTTTATTAATATTTTTCTAACGAAATCTGAAAAAACACAAATATTAAAAAAGATACTCAGTAAAGATGATGGTTTTGCTACAGAAGTACAAGGCTCAAAAGGCTCGATTCTCCTAGAGTTTGTTTCTTCCAATCCCACAGGGCCTCTTCATGTTGGCCATGGAAGGCATGCTGCATTTGGAGATTCGCTTGCAAAACTACTTCGCAAAGCGGGTCATAAAGTAGAAACTGAGTACTATATTAATGATGCGGGTAGGCAAATAGATATCTTGCTGGTTAGCATTCTAATTAAAGCTTTAAATAAAATAGAAACAAAAAGTGATCTTCCAAGAGCGTGTTATCAAGGAGAATATTTAAACCCTATAGCTGATGAAATGATTAAGCAGTCCAGGGATTTACTAACCCCTTTGTTAACTAAAAATTTTTTAAAGCAAGATGTTTCAGAAGATGAGGAAATAGATTTAGCAATCTTGAGTGTCAAAAATACCATAGGTGATGAGATGTTTGAATCCTTATCAAGTGACATCTGCAATATCACAATAAATACAATCAAAGAAGATTTAAAAAGATTTGGAGTTACTTTTGATCATTGGTACTCAGAGCGATCTATGATAAACAGCGGTTTAATCAGCAATAGTATTAATGACTTAACAAAAAAAAACCTTCTTTACAAACAAGAAGGAGCCTTGTGGCTAAAAACAACTAATTACAATGATGACAAAGATAGGGTTGTATTAAGAGATGATGGCAGGTCAACTTATTTTGCCTCCGATATTGCTTACCATGCAGATAAAAAAAGGCGTGGTTACGACCAACTAATAAATATCTTGGGTTCAGACCATCATGGGTATATAGGAAGACTAAAAGCTGGACTTGCATCATTGGGTTTTTCTCCGGAAGATCTCGAGGTAGTTTTGGTTCAATTTATTAGCCTTTATCGAGGAAAAAAGAAAATACAAATGTCTACTCGTTCGGGTGAATTCACCCCAATGTCTGAACTTTATAATGAAGTAGGCGTGGATGCAGCTCGTTTTTTTTATGTTTCAAAGTCTCAAAGTCAGCACTTAGATTTTGATCTTGAATTAGCAAAACAAACCAATAATGAAAATCCGGTTTATTATATTCAGTATGCTCACGCTAGAATTTGTCGAGTATTAAGTCAAATGACTAGCCAAAAAATCTCTTTTGAGAAAGAAATAGCAGAAAAAAATCTTGATAAATTAACAACAAAACATGAAGTTGAATTAATTGCGAAACTCAGTGGCTATCCTGCATTAATTAAACAATCAGCCAATAATAAAACAGTGCATACATTGGCTAATTACCTTCATGAGTTAGCTCAATTATTTCATTCATATTATGGTGCAGAAACATTTTTAATTGCAGATAAAGAACTAAGGAATGCGAGAGTGTTATTAATAAAAGCGGTTCAAATAATCTTAAAAAATGGATTGTCTATAATAGGTGTATCCGCGCCTTCAAAAATGTAGTGGATTGGCAATAATATTATTTACTTTTTGTATTTAATATCTAAAGATTGAAGTTTTCTATACAGGTTAGTTCTTTCCATGCCCACTCTTCTGGATAATTCACTTATTTTACCATCAACGATTTCCAATTGGCGGGTTAGGAAAGCTCTCTCAAACTGCTTTTTCGCCTCCTTCATACTTAAGGTCATTATATCGCTTTGCACTAAAAGGTTGCCTTGAGGGCCTTGCAGGGTTAGCGTTTCATCAATTTCTTCTATATTAATGATTTCTTTATCTTGTCTAGTTAAAGTGGCATGAACCATATCTATCAATTGCTTAATATTTCCAGGCCATGAATATTTAGTGAGCATGTTTTGTGAGGCTAAACTAAACCTTCTGGTTTTCAATCCCTCGTTTTTACTAAAATATTCCACACAAAGCTTTAATAGCTCTGGTATCTCATCTAAAAATTTTCTTAGTGGTGGTATCTCTAGACAATACTCATTTATTAAAAACTCTAAGCCTTCGCTATCAAAATTTGAATCAATAGCTATAAAACGATTAATATCATCATTAATCTTCATGCTTTCAATAATGGATAAAACCATACTTTGTCTCTCATTATTTAAGCTAGAAAAACCATTGATATAGAGAGTTCCAGTTTTAATTGCATTTATTTCTTCTAGTATATTGGACTTAAATGCATCAACTTCTTTATGGTCAGCACTTAACATATTTAAGTGTATATTTTTAAAATTAGACTCATCTTTGTTAGTTCTTAGATGAAGGTATCTGGCCCAACCATATTTTTCTGTTCCATTTTCACCAACAATAAAAAGTTTTTTTCTTGATATGCTATCGCCCAATGTTGCATTAAAAATATCAGACATGGTCTTACTTTTTCTTAATATATAAGACAAAATATCTTCATTAGATATAGAGTCCTTTAAATCAAAAGCTCCGTTTAAAGCATCAAAAAGTTTTTCCATGGAGATTGGTTTTTCTATAAAATCAATGGCTCCTAGTTTTGTGGCCTCTATTGCAGTTTCTATAGTTGCATGTCCAGATATCATAATTACTGGAAAATTTATTGAGTGTTCCTTTGACCACTTTTTTAATAAAGAGATACCGTCAACATCAGGCATCCATATATCTAAAAAAACCAGATCAGGTGTTTTATTTTTAATCTTAGTTTCCGCCTCCATAGCTGATTCGGCTATCTCAGTTGAATAGCCTTCTTCTGAAAGAATCTCCTGAATTACCGTTCTAATCTCTAGCTCATCATCTATTATTAAAATATGTTTTTTTTCTATGCTCATATAACCCTTCTTTTATCTTTCGTATGCTTTAAGAAAAAAGATCTTCAAGGTAGCTCCTTTTTCTTTATTGTTTTTAATTGAAATTAACCCTTTGTGCTCATCTATAATCTTCTTAACTATTGGCAAGCCCAACCCAGTACCTTTATTTTTTGTTGTTGTGTATGGCTCAAAAGCAGAGTCTAGAAGCTTATTATCAAAGCCATGGCCATTGTCTTTAATCTCCAAAACTAAATACTCATTTGATTGATGAACGAGAGATTTAGTTGTTATTTTTATAACTGGATGACTTTCGAACTTTAAAGCATCAATGGTGTTTGTAAATATATTATTGAGCACTTGCCTTATGCGCTTTATATCAGCCTCTATAGAAGCATCTCCATTGTGCTGAACCAAAACTTGAAATGAATCTTTATCTTTTTTTAAGAACTCTAGTGTTTCATCAATAAGCTTTGAGACATCAAAGACTTCAAAGTTTAATTGTGGTTGTTTTGCAAAATTACCAAACTCTAAAACCATGTCTCTCAATACCTCTACCTGACTCACAATCGTATCTGTTGATTTATTTAAGAAATCAAGCTCTTCATTTTTAAAAACCGACGCATATCTTTTTTGTATTCGTTCGGCTGAAAGTTGTATAGGTGTTAATGGATTGTTAATTTCATGGGCCATTCTTCTGGCTACATCACTCCAAGCTGCCTCTTTTTCAGCCTTAATAAATGATTCAACTAATGAGCTGATTTCATCACTGTCTGACTGGGGTAAGTGCAACATTGAATTCGATTCTGACGCTGACCTTGTTTTTTTCTCAAGTGACTCAATCGGTCTAACCAATCTATCTGCGAACTCTATGGAACCATAAATTGCCAATAATAAAGCAAGCATAACAACCAGTAGTAAAGTCAAAATATAACTATATTGAATGGGTATTTTTAAAAAACTTAGTCTGCCATATGCTGCATAGGTTTCCTCAACAGAGTCTGCCAACATGCTTAATCTTGGATCAACAACAAACAAGCCTTGAAGGAATAGTGGCGTTTGGTTTGATGCAAAATTTAGAATAGGTATTAACACCCGTATTGTATAACCATCTGATGAAGATGAATCCAAACTACTCCATGATTGTTGAGACTGAGCTATTTCTACTTCTAGCAAAGATGGTAGTTGTGGTGCAAACAACCCAATTGTTTCAGTGCTAACAGCGATAATTTGTAGGTTTTGATCTAATAACAATAGTTGTTTTGCAGAAATAGTCTCTCTCGATTCATTAAGTTGTTGCTCAATATTCTCAATGCCATCCAAAGAAAGTGCAATATTAGCAGTATCAAATACTCTTTTTTGCTCTTGGTCATCCATAGCAGAACGGCCAAGAAGTAAAGCGTTTCTAAGCCCATCTTCAACATCAGCATCAAACCAAATATCTAATCCTTTGTTCATAAAATCAGTAGCAAAGATAAAGACAAGGAGAGCGGGTACAACTGAAAGCCCACTAAATGCCAATGCCATTCTAGCTCTCAATCGAGCACCCAGTTTACTTTTCTTATAATCCATCATTATTTTTCTAACACTTAGAAAAACTACGCCAAATAAAACCAAAAGGGATAGGCTATTGATTATAAGTAAGGGCAATTGCATGCGGTTAAACTCGCTAGGGTTGTCTGCTGCAAACATCAAGGCAACTAGAGAGCTAATACTTAAAACAATTAAGAGAAAAATAATTTTTTTTGCTGAATTGGATCTTATTTGAATAGCTTCCATTCCACCATCTCCATTTCTGTATCTAAATTTTCTCTCCAAAAGGTTAAGCTCTGCATCCACCTTGGAACGTCTTGAGCTCTTATATAAGTCATTAAATAAACATGATAACTCTCATCAATATTGATTAAAGAATCATCAATTAAGGGTAAGTTTTTAATATCACTAATGTGTAACTCTATGTCACTTAAATCGGAAGACGATCTCTCTCTCCCTGTAATGCTATTCAGAACTGAATATCTTCTCGTAAATGCATTGTAACGAACCAGGTATTTCTGCTCTACTTCCCCAATGGTTCTATCAAGCCTCCAAGACTTAATATTGACTATTGAAAACCTTAAGTCTGCCTCAAAAGACAACCCTGAGTTTAATGCTTCAACTTGATCTGCCCTAAATTTAACTGGTAGTTTGATGTTTGTGTAATACACACCATTCTCAAGGTAAGACTCTCCATAGCTATTTTTAACTTGAGAATTTAACTCTCCAGAAAATACAGTGCAAATAAAAAAAAGTAGTACTAGTTTTTTTTGTTTCATTGCTTCAAACCCAATACTTTCCCTACCATTGGAAACCCTTTAATAAAATCTAAAGCATGCATTTTTTTCTTGCCTTCAAGTTGTAAGCTTTTTAACAATAAGTTGCTTGAACCTGTTTTTATTAAAACGCCTTCGCTTTGTAAAGCAAGCACTTCTCCTGGAACTCCTGATTGCAAATCACTATTTGATATTGTTGAGTCCCAAAGCCTCAAATACTTATTATCAATATAGCTATAGGCAATAGGCCATGGATTATATGCCTTTATAGTTCTATTGATTTCTTTTGCTGATTTGTTCCAGTTTATTTCCCCATCACCCTTACTAATTTTATTGCAAAAACTAGCTTTCTCTCCTTGTTGCTCTTTCGGATGCATGTCACCCAATAGAATTTGCTCTAGATGCTTCCTGATAATTTCAGCAGACAATAATGAAAGTTTATTGGAAAGCGATTGATAGTTTTCTCCATCACTAATTGAAATCTTTTCTGATATAAATATTGGACCTGCATCAAGCTTATCTATCATTCTAATAATGGATACTCCTGTTTCTTTATCGCCATTCAAAATCGAAGCTTGTATAGGTGTTGCACCTCTCCATTTAGGTAAAAGTGAAGGGTGAATATTGAGTGTTTCAGTGGTAGCTAAGTTCAATATTTTTTCTGGTAAAACATTCCCATAAGAAGCTGTTAAAATTACATCAGGCTTCAATGATTGTATTTCTAGTAAAGCCTTATCAGTTTTTAGATTAGCTATATCTAAAACTTTCAACCCTAAATCTAAAGCTAAAGTTTTAACTTTGTTAGGCCCACTCTTAAGTCCTCTGCCTTGTTTTTTATCAGGCTGGGTAAGCACGCCCACTATTTCATACTGCATGTCATAAAGTGTTTTTAATGGTTCTTCCGAGAAGGAAGATGACCCAGCAAATATAATTTTTAATGGTGTGGTCATTCTGTGTGAGTTTTTTTATATAAGGTAATCAGGTTTTTTTTTCTCTGTATTTAATGCTTTTTTTTCCTTAATTATTTTTTTTCTGAGTCTTTCAAGCTTGATTTCGGAAACATAATCAATGAATAGTTTTCCATCTAGATGGTCAATCTCATGTTGAACACATATAGAAAGGAGTCCATCTATTTTCATATGAAACTCTTCTCCATCCAGCTTTTTTGCCCTTATCTCTATAGACTCAAACCGATTAACTTCAGTTTTTATATCAGGAACAGACAAGCACCCCTCACTACTTTCAACCTCTCCACTGGAATTTTCTATTTCAGGATTAACAAAGACCATTGGCTCATTTCTTTCTTCTGAAATATCAATAACAATTAGCCTAATACGATGGTTTACTTGTGGCGCTGCTAAACCAATACCCATAGATTGATACATGGTTATTAACATATCTTCTGCTAACTGCTTTAATTCACTATTAAATGTTTTAACGGGTACAGAGGTTTTCCTTAATCTCTTATCTGGAAACTCTAAGATCTCTAATTTTGTGTTCAATTCAACTCCTTACATAATCTTTAAAATATGGAGATTTATATTATCATGATGTTGTTGTTTTTTTCCAAAAGTCTCTATTTAGATGAAATAAATCGAAAAGAATTGACCTCTTAGTTTTTTTGGTTCATTCTCAATTTATTAAATCAAATATACACTTAATATGAATCATAAATTAAAAGAAGCCTTTCTAGATGTGCTCCTTTACCTTTTTGAATATTATTCAGAAGATAACGATTTAGAAGAAGATGATGACTTTGAGATAAGGAACAAACTGAAAGTGGCAGGTTTTAGAGAAGACGCTATTGAGCATGCCTTAGATTGGGTTGGAATTTTTAAAGACTCTTCCTCAAATAATACTATTGAAAAACCAGGATCAAAATCAATCAGGGTTTTAAATGATGAAGAAAAGAATCTCTTGGATGAAGAGTGTCAGAATTATATCCTAAGGTTAGAAAAGTTTGGTTTGTTGCCCCCCCTTAAAAGAGAGCTACTAATAGATAAATTAACATCAATTGGTTTTGAGCCAATGGACATAGAGGTGGTTAAAGCGTTGAGTATTTTGATGTTGTTTCAAGAGCCTTCTATTGATGTAAAACTGCATAGTGTCGAAGGCGAAGACCTTTGGGAAAAACCAATAACATTGAACTAAAGAGCATTTTAATCATATAATCAGTGCCGCGCATGACGCGGCTTAATTTTTGGAACAAATAAATGAAAACACTCGTTATAGTGGAATCGCCAGCAAAGGCAAAAACAATTGGTAAATACCTAGGTGACGATTATGTGGTATTGCCCACTATTGGCCACATCAGAGAACTACCAAAAAAAGATGCTATAGACCCTAACAATAATTATGAAATGACCTATATCATTAGTCCGGGAAAAGAAGATGCAATTAAAAAAATAACAGCGTCAGCTAAAACATGTGATGAGATTGTTTTAGCAACTGATCCAGACAGAGAAGGCGAGGCTATTGCATGGCATGTTGCAGATATTTTAGAAACCAAACACCAAAAAAAAATAAAAGGGAAGAGTATCAAAAGAGCTATTTTTTATGAAATTAGTAAGGAAGCTGTTGAAAAAGCAGTGCAGTCTCCTGGAGAAATTGCTATGGATATGGTGTTATCGCAAGAGACAAGGCGAGCACTAGATAGACACTTTGGTTTTACGCTCTCTCCCCTTTTATGGCGATTGTTTCCAAGCAACAATCATTCTGCAGGAAGGGTGCAGAGCCCTGCTTTAAGACTGATAGTTGAAAGAGAAAAAGAAATTGAAGCATTTCAACCCCAAGAGTATTGGAGTATTGATGCGGAAATAAATAAGGGGTCTTCTTTTCAGGTCAAACTAGCATCATTTGAGGGTGAAGCTGTTAAAAAATTTACATTCTCAACCAATGCTATTGTTGAAAGCGTTAGCAATAAACTCGAATCAGGGTGTATTGATGGAATGGAAGCAACCTCCATAACCAAAACATCCCGAACACAAAACCCTAAGTCTCCATTTAGAACTTCCGTTTTACAACAACAGGCCTCCAATAAATTTGGTTTCACGCCCAAAAGAACCATGCAGATAGCACAGTCACTCTATGCAAGAGATGGTGGTGGGCTTATCACATACATCAGAACAGACTCTATTGAAATAGATCAAGGTAAGCTGCCTAGTATTTATAAAAAGATTTCCAGTCTTTATGGTGAAAACTATTTGGAAAAAAGAAACTTCAAAAATAAAAAAGAAGCTAAAAATATACAAGAGGCACATGGCGCTATAGTGCCAGTTGATATTAATATTGTGCCTGATGAGATTAAACCCCAATTAAATGATGATGAGGTAAAGTTGTATTCATTGATTTGGGAACGAACAATTGCTTCTCAGATGAAGAGTGCTTTATTTGAAAGAACATCCATTGAGTTCAAGCCTAAAGCGTATCAAGATTTAGCTATTTTTACCTTCTCAGATCAAGAGCTTATATTTGATGGCTACCTTAAGGCAACAAAAGAAGCGGTCAAAAATAATCCTGCGCCAAAGATTTCTGAGGGCGAAGTGATGGATTTTGTTGGGCTTATCAAAGAACAACATTTTACAGAGCCTCCACCTAGATACAATGATGCAAGTATGATTAAAACACTTGAAGAAAAAGGAATTGGTAGGCCTTCCACCTATGCTGATATTTTATCTAGGCTGACTGACAGACAATATATTACCTTAAAACAAAAGAGATATGCGCCATCTGATATGGGCAGATTGGTAAGTAATTTTTTGAATGAAAATTTTACCAATTACATCAGTGATGAATTTACCTCAATGATGGAAAGTGACTTGGATGCTATATCCAATGGTCAAAAAAGTAAAAAAGAGGTGTTAGATCAGTTTTGGGAGCCTCTGGAAACAGGAGTCTCACAAACAGGAGAAACAGTTACTCGGCGAGATGTAAATCCACAACGCTTATTAGGGAAAGATCCAGATTCTGGTAAACCTATTTTTGCAAGAATGACAAAAAATGGACCTGCGGTTCAATTGGGTGATATTGATGTCGAAGAAAAGCTTCAATGGGCTAGCCTTAAAGAGGAACAGTCTCTCTTTGCAATAACAATTGAGGAAGCGTGTGATTTATTTAAAAAACCTGAAGATAATATTTTAGGACTACATCCTGAGACCAACGAACCAATTATTGCAAGGGTTGCTAGGTATGGCCCTACTATACAACTAGGAACAACTGAGAATGGAAACAAACCAAGATATGTTGGTGTTCTTCCAACTGATGATATTACTAGTATCACTCTAGAAAGAGCTCTTGCCTATCTTTCTTTGCCTAGAGAGATTGGTAAAGATCCAGAATCAAAGGAGCCTATATTAATTACTATAGGCCCATATGGTCCTTATTTTAAAAAAGGATCAAGAAACTTCAGAGCCAGAAAGGGTATTGATCCATTTAATATCGATCTAGAAGAAGCGCTGGAAAATATTGCTGGTAGCAAGGGATCGGGTAGCTTAAAAACTTTTGAAGACAGTAAAGTTAAAATTGTAGCTGGTCGTTGGGGGCCATATATAACAGATGGCTCAAAAAATGTTTCTGTTCCAAAAGGTACTGAGCCTGAAAGCCTTGAGCTTGAAGAATGCCTTGCTTTATTAGAGGCCGCACCTAAAAAGAAAAAAAGGAAAAAGAAGAAATAAAAACAATTCAGGAAATACATCAAATATTAATTGATGGTGGAATTATTATTTATCCCACGGAATCGGTTTTTGGCCTTGGTTGTGACCCAAGAATCAAAACCTCTGTTAGTCAGTTACTAAAAATCAAAGAAAGGCCTATAGGTATGGGGCTTATTTTACTAGGAGGCAATCTAGAGCATATAAAAGAATGGATTGTTATTGATAAAGGCCAGGAAAAACAGGTTAATCAAAGAACCAAAAGGCCTACCACTTTTCTTATCAAAGCAAGTAAAAAAGCACCAAAATGGCTAACAGGAAATCACTCTTCAATAGCTTTTAGAAAATCAACAGATCCTTTTATCAAAGACCTTACCGACTTATTGAAGGCCCCATTAGTCTCTACCAGTGCTAATCTTCATGGCGATCCAACAATTAATGAATATAAAATCGCAAGAGAAAAGATGGGCGACATGGTAGATTATATTATAGAGGGACCTTGTGGAGAACATCACCAGCCTTCAACAATTATTGATCTTATCTCTGGGAAAAGCATAAGATCTTAGTTAATAGTTATAAATAAAAGATAGTATTTTAAAAAGGCATACAATGGACGCATATGGTGTAGTGGGAAACCCAATCAATCACAGTAAATCGCCTAAAATTCATCATCTATTTGCTGAGCAGCTTGGTCATCAAATTTCTTACTCAAAGATAGAATCCACTTTGGAAGATTTTACAAAGACAATAGAACTGTTTTTTACCAAAGGAGGTAAGGGGCTTAATATAACCCTTCCCTTTAAAGAAGCTGCTTTCAAATTATCGGACTCTTGTGGGCAATCTGCAGAAACCTGTCAGGCTGTAAACACTCTTAGTTTTTCAGAGGATGGTCGAATATATGGTGAAAGCACTGACGGCTTAGGTTTAATAAAAGATTTAGAGAATAATGATATTTATTTAGAAGGAAAAGAAGTTTTACTTCTTGGTTCTGGTGGTGCCGCAAGGAGTGTTATTCCCTCACTGCATGAAAAGGATATCGCTGGGTTAACGGTTTGTAATAGAACAATGGAAAAAGCAATAAAAATAAGAGAAGATTTTATTCATCTTAGAGAGATTAATGTAGTGGAAGGTCTGAGTTTAAAAAATCACTATGACATAGTGATTAATGCCACTTCAGCAAACCTCAACAATGAGGCCCCAGAAATAAACCCTGATGTGTTTAATGGGTCTATATGTTATGACATGGGTTACACCTATGGTGATACTTTTTTTCTCAACTGGGCAAAAAGATTTAATCCCTCTTTTTCTTTACAGGGTTGGGGTATGCTTGTTGAACAGGCTGCTGAGTCGTTCTATATTTGGCGTGGTGTTCGCCCTGATACAGAAGAGATTATTCTAAGATTGCAGAAAGAAACTGAAAATTAATCTTTACACCAAACATCATATACAGTCGAGTAGTTTGCTGCTATCTGAGAAAAAGCTATAGCCCCCAGATAAAGCTCATCTTCATTGGATTGCCTTTCTTCTTCTGTTTGCTGAACCTTGTTGTTTTTTTCGATTTCTTTAAAAAGATAATCAGCTACTGCCAATGCATTTCCAATGCCAATCTTTGTTTCATCGCATTGTTGTTTGTTGAGCAAATCACTCTCGGCAAAGATAGGGGTGCTGGTTAATATCAAAAATACTGCAATTATTATTCCTTTCATTGGTTTAGTCCTCCAAATACTTCGATAATTCATCATAACCCCCAACATAATTACCATCAATAACAATCTGGGGAAAGGTTCTCGCATTAGGAAAAGACTTCTTTATAAAGTCAAAATCAAAATCCTTATCTAATTCTTTATAGGAATACTTAATGCCTTTTTGTTTACATAAAAACTTTGCCTTTTCACAATGGATGCAATCAGGTTTACCAAAAATTTCAGCATGCAGATGGTTTTTATTTTTCATTTTTTATTTTTATTGGATGTATTGTGTTTAAAATTAATGTATCTATTTAAATTATTTTTGTACAGCATTAGATATTATATAAATAAAAAATTGAATCAATGAAAATAGCTAGCTGGAATGTTAATGGAATTAGGGCTCGTATAGAGCATGTTACTGCTTGGATAAAGTCCAATCAGCCAGATGTATTGGCGCTTCAAGAAACTAAAGTTATGGATGATATGTTTCCACTTGATGCGTTCACATCATTGGGTTATGAAGCCAGTATTTTTGGCCAAAAATCATACAATGGTGTTGCCTTATTGTCTAAAAAACCACCTGAAGAGTGTGAAAGGGGTATTGGTGGTTTTGTAGACGAACAAACCAGGGTAATATCTGGGATTTATGAGGGCATTACAGTTATTGATGTCTATATTCCAAATGGTCAAAGTGTTGGCTCTGAGAAATTTGAATATAAAATGAAATGGTTAAAAGGTTTGCACCATTATTTGGAGGTATTAACTCAAACCAATGAAAAAATAATTATTCTTGGTGATTTTAACATAGCGCCCCAAGAACAAGATGTACATGATCCTGAGGTGTGGAAAGGGAAGGTTTTATGCAGCGATGAAGAAAGAGCATGGCTTAAAAAAATAGAGCAACTAGGTTTTATTGATAGTTTTAGATTGTTTGATCAAGAAGAGGGTTTGTTTAGTTGGTGGGATTACCGTGCAGCTGCCTACAGAAGAAAGATGGGTATGAGAATAGATTTAATACTAATCTCTAAAGCACTCAAAGAAAATTGCATTAGGAGTTATATTGATGAAGCTCCTAGAGCATTAGAAAGGCCATCTGATCATACGCCTGTGTTAATCGAGCTCGGCTTGTAAAACCGTCTTTTGTTTTATTAATGCTTCTATTTCATCCTGCTCATAACCAATTTCTTTCAACACAGATTTTGTGTCCTTCCCTCTAGTTGGTGCGGTGTGTTTATAGACTGGATCTGAGTTTGAAAATTTGAGTGGGCTACCTACTTGTCGCTCTGTTCCTTTTGTATTATTGGGAACATCAACCACCATTCCCCTATTTTGTAACTGTTCACTCTCTATGGCCTTAGATAAACTTAAGACTGGTTCCACACAAGCATCACTATCTTTAAAAAGATCAACGCATTCTTGTTGGGTCATTTTTTCAAACGCTTCAACAAATCCTTGTTTGATTCTGTCCTGAGCCTCGGGTGTTAAATAATCAAGATTGTATAAATCCATGCGACCTATTCCTTCACAGACTTGTTTAAAAAACTTTGGCTCTATGCTGCCAACAGAAACATACTTATCGTCTTTGGTTTTATAGTAATTATAAAAGCTCCCGCCATTTAGATTATTAGACTGAAAGGTTGCTTCATTGTTACTTACAAGATAATCAGCTGCATGAATAGAGTTCAAAGCAAAACTTCCATCAAGCATGCTGATATCAATATACTGTCCTATGCCTTGGTCTTGTCTCTCAATAATGGCAGCTAGAATTCCAGTAACAGCATGCATAGAACCGCCCGCTAAATCAGCTATTTGAACACCAGAAAGGGTCGGTCCTTCATTTTTTAAGCCGCTAAAACTGCTAATTCCACTTAAAGACAGGTAATTGATATCATGTCCCGCTCTTTGTTTTAAAGGTCCCGTCTGCCCATACCCTGTAATTGAGCAGTAAATTAATTTGGAATTAAGTTGTGACAGTGATTCATAACTCAACCCCAGTCGCTCCATAACCCCTGGTCTAAACTGTTCCACCAGAACATCGTAATCACTGATTAGTGTTTCGATGATTGCTTTCCCTTTAGGATCCTTAAGGTTTATGGCAATTGATCTTTTCGATCTACCCAAATAAGAACGCATTGCTGCTCCTCGATGCTTAAAAGATAGATCTCCATCACTGATAGCCTCAACCCATAAAACATCCGCACCCATATCAGCCAGAGTCATGGTTGCATATGGCCCTGGAAGCAATGTTGTAAAATCGAGAATTTTTATCTTATTAAGAGCAGCCATACCATTAAAAATTAAGTTGTATTTTTTCTAATTGTTGCACAACAAAATCGGCATGTTCTTTTTGAAAAGTCATTGGGGGCCTCAACTTCATTACATTGTTGTTGGGTCCAGTTTGTCCTACCAATACTCCATTATTCATCAGTTGCTCCACAGTTGATGAGGTTATTGTATCGTCTTTCATTTCAATACCAATAAACAGGCCACTGCCTCGTATGTCTTTTACTAAGTCGTTAGTGCCAATTGTCCTAACCAACTCCTTTTGAAAATAATTGCCCACTGTTTTTGCATGCTTAACTAAATTATTATCTTTAATGTATCTTATTACAGCAAGGCCTGCTGCACAGGAAACTGGGTTGCCTCCAAATGTATTAAAATAACCATAATCACGGTTAAAGCCATCCGCAATCTCTCGTGTAGTGATTACAGCAGAAATGGGGTGTCCATTTCCCATGGGTTTACCAAGTGTGACAATATCTGGAACCACACCTGAATGTTCAAAACCCCACATAAAATCACCCGTTCTGCCAAAACCAGACTGTACCTCATCAGCAATGGTGAGCCCGCCTAAATCCTTAACTAATGCATATAGAGTTTGTAAATAACCCTCTCTAGGAAGATAGATTCCCTCGCTGCTGAAAATATTATCCGCTATAAAAGCAGCTATAGAATGGTTATGAGATTTTAATTTTGTAACCTGATCCTTTGTCTTTTGGATACACCTCACTTCATCTTCTAAATATTCTTGAGGACCAGGAATGGTCCCAATCCAACTTTCTCTTTGGTTTGCGGTGCAATCTTCTGGGCTCATTTGAAACACTGCTGTTGTATTGCCATGATAGGCATTCTCAGTAACCAAACACCCTTTATTGCCAGTATTATTTCTTGCAATTTGAAAAGCTAAATCGTTCGCTTCACTGCCACTACAACAAAAATAACAAACATTTAAACCCTCTGGCATGGATTCTATTATTGCCTCTGCTAAGGCAACAATGTGTTCATGAAGGTAACGAGTGTTGGTATTGAGTTTTGCTGCCTGATTAACCATGGCATCTACCACTACTGGGTTACAATGCCCAACATGAGCTACGTTGTTATAAACATCCAAATATTTTTTTCCTTCTTTATCAAACAACCAAACATCTTCGCCTTTCGTAATATGCAGAGGTTCTTTATAAAAATATTGATCTCCATTGCCCAAATAACTCATTCGTTTTTTGAATAAACTCGTTGTACTAAGATCTTCTTGCATTTTAAAAGCCTATTCAATAACGGGTGTTAAGCTATTTTTTAATTGTGTCGCTATACCCTCTAGATCTTCCTCTATTAAAGTTTCTAGAGTTTTCCATGTTTTTGTTATGCCGCCTAAAATATATTCTTGGTTTTCTGGGTGGTCTATAGCTCTCCACTCACAAATTATTACAGACATAACAATCCTATTCATAATTAACGCTGGCAATAAATCTAACTCTTCAGTATTGAGTGGGCATACTCTATTGTAGCCGGATAACAAGCTCACTGTGCCCTTATAGATGTCATTCATAGCAACGGTTTGATAGGAGGCAGCCACTGCTATATCGTTGATTAAAGGCGCCTCTACCATGTCTCCAAAATCTATCATCCCAGCCAACTCGGATGACTCTGATGACATTAATATGACATTATCAGGGTTCATATCATTATGAATTACTTGGGTTCTTTGTTGTGATAATGGTTGCTCAACATGTTCTGTAAAATATAACAAAGCCTTCTCAGCCATTTTTTTATTATGTTTGTTTTTAATGTATGGAAGCAATTCATACAAAAGGTGGGTATGACTCATATCCCATAGCAATTTATGTTTGGATGAAGGGTGTTTAAAATTCCTTAGCCCTTTACCAAGACCGCCTAAAAAAATACCCATATTTGTATATAGGTCCTCAATATTTTTTAATGAGCCTATATCACCCAACGGTGTTCCCTCTATAAATGAGACCATTCGAACGAAAAACTCTTGGTTCTTGATGTTAACAGTTATAATTTCATTGCCTGATAAATCACTTTGAACCTTCGGTAGTGGCAATGTTGTAGTGTTAGCAAGATGTTTGAGTGCTTTGTTTTGGAAATCAAGTGTTCCTAGAACCTCTTTGCTGTTAGCGATTTTTAAAATAAAGCCTTCATTGTTAGAGTTTTTTACATAAAAGTTTTGATCTCTTTCGCTAACTAGGCTTTTAATGTCTTGTGGATTATTAAACCATTTATGAGCAATGTTTTTTGCATCCTTTAAGCTTAGAGAGGGGGCTGGGTTCTCCAAAACAGGGAAGATAAAACTATTATTCTCCATATTTTAAACCTCGCTCCATATAGACTCAATCCAAGACTTTATAAGCAATGCCTCTTCCCATCTGTCGGATAACTCTAACTGATTCTCATCAGTTATTGCATATGCGGGTGGTCCCAACTCACATAGGAAGATTAATGTAGCATCATTATTATTTCTAGCTTTCCATCTTTTAATACCTTCTTTCCACCAATTTTTGAATACCTCAACCCATACTTGATGTTGAGGGAATCCTAGTTGTATTTGAATTTGACCCCTCGCTGCTACTCGTCCTTGAAAACATTCTGATCGATCCAAAATAGTATTGATATAGTTTTGATCCCTTGCGTTGATTGGGGTCCACATCTCTCTGTCCACTACAAAATGAGAAAGATCTGCACATAACCTCATCTCAGGTACAGCATCAATCAACTGAAGCGTATAATACAAATCATTCAGAATACTGTCTCTGTGGGTTTCAAACAGTATCTCTACTTCAGCTTTATTAGCATCATCCATCCATCGTCTTACAACCGGGATACCATCTTTATAATCAATGGGCATGACCCCTCCAATGATATTTACAAAACAAGCATTAAATTCTTTTGCTAAATCAAGGATAGGGTTGAGCTCATCAAGGTGGTAAGGAAATGCATTAACCATACATTCAAGTTCATTTTTTTTGAATAAAGGTTGTATTGATTTAAACTCCTCTACTTCATCAACCGTAAGATCAATGCAGACACCATCAAACCCCCCTGTTTTAATTTTTGTGAACTTAGCTTCATCAGAAGGCTCCTCATCCTTTGGATGCCTTTGCTCCATACCCCAAAGCGATTGATATATTTTTAATTTCTGCATCTGTCAGCCTGAAATATAATTTATTAGTTTTGATTTTTGAAGTATCGCATCAATCTTTGTTTTGTCTTTAATTGTTTTATACTCTTCCAGTAAACTCAAAAAAGACTTTTTATGATAGCGGTTTGGTGAGCCAACTCTGTGTTCAAAGGGTTTGTTTTTTATCATTACAGATAAAAAATCATCTCCATTCAAAACAGCTTGATTGTTTGCTTGCAGCCACGGCATAAAAATATCTCCTATATCTTTGATAAGGATTGGCATTAATGTTTCCTCCAGGCTTTCCCAAAGCTCAAAACCTCCTTTAATTTTTGGGTTTTCCATCAAATAGATCCATTCTAATGTTTTAGGGTAGCTAGACTCAATAATCTTTTTTAAGGTTGGGTCTGACCATGCTTGGTAAAGCTGGCCATAAATTCCAAAATCAGCAATAGAGGGCCTTAAACCAAAAAAATAAGGTCTCGATTGTAGGTGCGCCTCGCTGTGTTTTAAAAAATCCAAAAAAGACTCTTCAATTTGACTCTCTGTATCTTTATTGGAGCTTGTAACCCAAAGTCTGGATATTTGGCGCTTTCGAATGCTTGAGGCAATTTGCTTATGCACTAAACGATTAATAATGGGTATTTTTTTAATCCAAATAGGTATAAACGGCTCAGTAATTCTAAAGGCTGCATCCCATTGATCCTCTTCATACTTCCAACGAGAATGAAACATCGGTTTGACTAGCCACTCATCAGCATACTCTTCCACTAACCTCGCTATAAATGCTGTGTGCTCCTCTTTTGGAACTATTGAACGCTCCTGAAGTTGGTTTTCCATTGATTGAATAATTGGAGTTGAATCTTGTATGATTTTTTTTTCAGAGGTAATAACTAACGGAACTATGGCTATTTTTGCATGCTTCTTAAACTCGCTATTTGTTTTATAACTCCTTTCAATCCAGTTATGCGGTATCCTTTTATATCTAAAATAGGATCGAACTTTTATAGAGTAAGGTGATGGTTCGTTGCCATACACAAGATACTTTTCAGTCACTACTTTAAGCCTCTAATACTGGGTAACACTTGTTGAATAATGGAATCTAAGCCTGTTTCGCTCCGTTGATCATCTTTAAAATAACTGTTCCATACAACAACATAGTCTTTTTTTGGGTTTGTGATGAGGCCTTGTCCAGCCCAACCCCCTTTGTACAAGTCACCATTCTCATAAACCATATCCCACTGATAAACATTATATTTTAGCTCTTTAGGTATTTTCCTACCGCCCTCTGCACGAATCAAACTAGGCCTTCCTTCATTTAATAGATATGCGATGTGCTCTTCTGAAATGATACGTTGATTAGATACAGTTGAATAACTGGGTGTAAATAATAGGCCAAATCTGGATAAATCTTTTAGTGTTGTTAGCAGCCCGCCATGCATAACAGGAATACCATTTCTAGGAGCAAAAATGGCAGCATCACTCTCGGTCCCTATTTTTGTCCATATCATCTCACTCAAGGCATCTTGAAGTTGCATGCCAGTTATCTTTTCAACCAGCCAACCTAAAACAAATGTATTAACTCCGGAGTAGCTATAAACCGTTCCTTGCTCATAAAGAGAGCCAAAATTCATATTCGCTATAAACTCATAAGGGTTACTAGGAGATGATTCATCCCAATAACCATCTCCCACAGCCATTGAATAAAGGTAATAACAAGATTTTTTATTTGTATAATTATCTGGACAGTTAATGCCTGTCGCCATATCAAGAATGTTGTTAATAGTAATGTTTTTAAAATCAGAATTCTTAAGTTCCGGTAGATAGAAGTCAATAGGTAAGCTAATATCAATCTTATTTTCTGCCTCAAGAATTGCTATCAAGCTGGATACAATCACTTTTGTGACGGACCAGTGAACTGGTTTTTCATGTGGTTTCATTCTGGGGTAGTGCTCAAAAACAACCTTCCCTTTATGCAAAATAACTACTCCCATAGCTGTGGATTGTTCGCTATCAAGAAACGCTTTAAACCCCATACTTCCTGTTTTGGTTTTGATCTGTAATGCATCAATATCGCTATTAAGATTGCTTTCTAGTTGTTTGACTGCACCCTTCCTATAAACCGTGACTGTTGGAAAAACCTTATTGAGGTTTTTAAAATTCCATAGCATGTCTTTTCCATTAACCGTCCACCAAATATCGTCTTTACGCAATCGCTCTATTTGGTTTATGGTTTCATTAACACTTGGATTCACGGAAATCACTTGTGCATGAGCATCAAAAATAAAAACTAGCCAAAGAAGACAGAGGCCTTTGTTTTTAAATTTAACCGTCATTTTAAGATACTCATTTTTATCGCTTTGGCTGTTCATCAAAGAAATTGAATTGTAGACTGTTTATTGTATATCGGAATAACAAAAAATAGCATAAGGTGAGTAATTGATTCGTTCATTAAGTCGGGGCTTGGACATCATCGCAATATTTAATAAAAGCGATAGTGCTAGCGCATCTGAGATTTCAAAAAAGTTAAAAATGCCTAGATCCACCGTTTATAGGATTCTTGAAACCCTAACTGAAAAAGGGTTTATCTATCAACATGCTTCTGATCGAAGGTTTAGGTTAACCCAAAAAGTTAGATCGCTAAGCGATGGATATACGGATGAAGATCATATGGCAAATATTAGTCGCAAATTTTTAGAGAAATTTACTCAAGAGCATAATTGGCCTGCAACATTAGCGACAATTTCGGGCATTAATATTATTGTTAGAGAAAATACAGATCAACAAAGTCCTTTTGCTGCAGAACAGTTTAGTATTGGCTATAGAATGCCAATCCTAGAGACAGCCTCAGGCTTATGCATTCTTTCGTATATGCCAGTAAAAAGAAGGAAGCTCATACTAAAAACACTTGCAAAAATAAACAAGGACTCTAAACAACCTGTTAACAATTATGCAGTTTTAGAGAATAAATTTATAAAAATTGTAAATCAAGGTTTTGCGGTAAAAAATAGAACGAGGCGTTTTGACGATCAAACAGCTTTATCTGTACCTATTATTACAGAAGAAGACACCGTTCGTGGAGCATTAACAGTTCGTTACTCAAAATCAGCAGTTGCTTTGGACCAAGCGGTAGAAAACTTTGTTCCTAGCTTAATGAAAATTTCTCAAGGAATTGCTTCAAGAATTAATCTTCATATTAACAGGCAACAATCTCTTAAAAACAAAGAGGATTATTAACGAGATCTAGGAATATGCTCCTGCTGGCATGTTGCATACCAATCAGTTAAATCGGATCTAGTTGTCCACCAAACTCCTTCGAGTTTTTGTGCTTCTTGGATGAACTCTTTAATAGCCCTAATTCGATAGGCTCTTCCACTGACATGTGGGTGTAGCCCAACATTCATGATCTTAGCTGTTGTTGTGCTTTCCTCATAAAGCACAGACATTTCCTCCAATAAAATATCTCTAAACTCATCTGTGGTGTGCCCTCTTCTTGTCAATAAAGTAAAATCATTAATCTCATTATTATATGGCACAGCTGTTATTTCTCCCGATGGCGTCTCAATCATATAGGGTTGATCATCGTTCATTGTGTCGCAATAAAACTTAAGTCCATTTCTCACCAGGATATCTGCAGTATTTAGGGTGCCTCTAAGAGATGAAGACAGCCACCCTTGTGGTTTAGTTTTTGTTGTTTCTTCAAAAACTTTTAACGTTCTTTTTATCAGTTCTTCTTCTTTTTTAGGGTTGTTATAAAAATTAGTTAATAGCTCGCCTTGCTCAAAATTATGAGGTATGAGTTCATACCCTCTTTCCATTGCAGCATCAACCATTTCTCGACGCCTATTACAGGTCTCAGCATTAACAGTGCAACCCGGCTTTATGCCCAGACGATCAAACAATTCAAACAATCTCCAGACTCCCACTCTCTGTCCATACTCTCGCCACATATAGTTAGGAAAATCCGGAACATTGCCGGGAAGAAGATCCGGTAGTATTGAGGGTCCACCTGCATAATAAGGTTTATCTGTTTTTTTAGTTAGGTCCCATGTTTCTAAATTAATTGTAATAATAATGGCAAGCTTTTTGTTTTCAGGCCAAGAGAGTTTTCCTCTATTTACAATAGGTATGTATGGATACTTCATTTTAAAAGGATGTCAGACAGGTCATATCATTACAATAATAAAAATCAATCTTTCCCAAAATTGCTACAACCAAAAAAATAAAAACAAAGCATTGTAGAAATAATTTAAGATAGAATTAAAAAGAATAATACGGGTTTAATCAGTTATGAAAAGAAGGGATCTCTTAAAAACAACACTAGCGGGTGGAGCTCTACTTCCACTAAGCATGGATAGCGCTGCTGCAAAAACTCCTGAAGCTGCCTCTTTAAAAAACCATCAAAAAGGAGCAAATATTCTTCGTGGTGGCCCTTTAATTAACTTAGAGCGTGCCTATAAAATTATGGCGGAAGAAAACCTGGATGGGCTTATAGTTACAAGACCAATAAACTTTTACTATTTCACTGGCTACCATGATCATTTGGCAGTTCGGCATGATGCTCCGAGCTCTTTTGCTTTAATAACACGGGATGAAAAGCAGCCGATTAGCATTATTATGAACCAGTTTATCTACTATTTTTGTGTTGCTGATAGTAATTTTAAATGGCCTTCTGATGTTTACCTTTTTACTGGGTGGGACAAAAAAATAATGGACACAAGTCTTGATAATAAAATATTGAATAAGGAGCCCAAAGCAAGCCCACCTTTTGTTTTTCAAGATAAAAAACAAGTGCCCCAGGGCTACATTGAAAAGAATCGATTAGATAAGCTTGATATAGCGCTTGAGAATATTCCAGAAAGCGCTGATGCGAGATGGGCTCTGACTAAAGCAATTCGAAACAATGGTTTAGAAAAATCAAAAATTGGCATTGATCACCCTGTAATAAAAAAAGTTATTACTGCCTCCGGCCTTAATATAAAAACAATAGATGGTGATCATGCAATTCGTAAAATAAAATTAATTAAAACGCCTCGTGAAATAGAGTTAATGCGTATCACAGCAGAAAACAATGCAACCGCTGCTCTTAATGCGGTCAGAGCTGTTAGGGCAGGGGCGAATCATTTCGAACTAAAAGCATTGTTTTTTAGTGAGTGTGCAAAACTTGGAAACATGCCTCTTTTGATGCAAATTGACAGTGTTAATTCAGAGGTTTTTAATACTGAACTCAAAGATGGAGATGCTTTTGCAATTGATGGTGTTTCACAAGCCTTTCATTACACTGGAGATTATGGGAGAACGATTTTTCTAGGAGAGCCCAGTCGTTCAATGAAAGATGCTACTGACGCTATAGCGATTGGTTGGGATGCGGTGAGAGAAAAACTAAAGCCAGGTCTTCGTTATTCAGAGATTAGAGCGATTGGTCGTGATGCAATAAAAAAATCAGGTTATAACTTTAATGTTGCTGTGACCCCTCACAGTGTAGGCCTTTCTCATACGGATGAACCAGGAAGAGATGGTCCGGGCTCATACTGGGTCAAGGATGACTTGGTGTTAGAAGAAAACATGATTATCAGTGTGGATATGCCCGTGCTTCACACGGGCATTGGTGGTTCAGCTCACCTTGAAGATCTCACACTAATTACCAAAGATGGTGGTGAACAAATTAACAATATTGGTGATCGTATCGTTATTATTTAAGTGGTTTTAGAAGCTGTATGTGGCTTTCACTCCATAATATCTTAAATCAGGAAGTCCCCCAGTTAGAACTCTATTCACACTTGGAGGTAAGTAAGCAAAATCAATTAAAAACTGATAATTGGTAAAGGTTTTATCATTAGTAAGGTTTTCTCCAACCAATTCTAAGCGAAGGTTATCCTTCACAATTCCATACCTCATATTCACTCGATTGCTTGACCCTGTTTCAGTCACGTTTGCATCAGTTGCATAACTGCTGCCTGTGTGAAGAAGGTCGGCTCTTAAATACCACTCTGTTCCATTGCTCATTTGTCCATCAAGAGTTCCTGAAAGAGATCGTTGTGATTTTGGGTTTCTTTGTTTTCTTTTGCCCATACCACTTATATCTGATGTTCCTAAGAGAACAGTACAGTCAGCACAATCTGTAAGTATTTTTATATCAGAGTCATTATTACTTATTGTTGCTTCTAGTTTAAAGTTATCTGAAACTGCCCATGCGCCCTCTATTTCATAACCAGATAGGTCTATTTCTCCACCGGTAGCTGTGCCGCCATAAAAGATATCGCCTACAAAAGCACCTGCTGCTTGTTGTGCGCTCCAATCCCCTTGATAAATAGCTGCCTGCATCCAAGCTCTACCATCCATTAATGAGGCTTTAATTCCAAATTCGGACATCTCTAACTCTTCTTCTTCAACCTCTTTATAAATACCAGACAAGGCGAGTTGATCAAGAACAGATTGTGACTCTCCAAATAAATTAACATTGAAGCCGCCAGGTCTTGTTCCTTCTCCATAGCTTGCATAAAGTGTCACATCATCATTCATTTGATAATCAAGAGCTATTCTTGGAGTGGTGCTATTAAAGGTTCCTGATACAAATTCTGCTCCGCTTGATCTTGCTTCTTGAACGTCATCTTTTTGTCTTCTGCCTTCTAGGTTGATTGTTAGGTCATCTGTAATATCATATTCAACTGCAGCAAAAAACCCTGTTGTATCAATATCAAATACGTTACCAAGGCTCAATGATCTGACTGAGCTAAAGATATGAAAACCACTGGTTCTCTTTCCTTCAAAACTAAACTTACTTACCCCCAACAACCATCTTAATCTTTGATCTTGAGGAGAACTAATTCTAATTTCTTGGCTGAAATCTTTTAAATCTCTACCATTAAGAAGTGACACATCTCTGAGTGAGTCTGGTACATCTGTATTGTGCCTTCTATCAAGATCGTCCAATGCCATCCATCGATTATCATTAGAAGCTGTTATAGAGGTAACACTGATGCCGCTATCAAGTGACCAATTCATAATCAAGCTGGCTTGACTGGCTTCTCTAGCAAAACCAAACCCATTAAGAAATGGATTATCAGTAATAGTGTCTATACTTAAACCTGCTGTTGGAACACCATTTAATAGGCTTACTTTATTGGGGCTCATTTGAGCATCATACTGAATGTTGGCATCTTGAGGAAAAGGCGCTACACCACAAAACCAGTTATTGGTTCCATTTCTAGCTGCCAATGATGAGTTAGGTAGATTACAATTAAAAAGTGCTTCTCCATTGTTAACACCATAGCCAAAAGCTGCACCTGGGCCATCTTCATCTTCCCAAGTATGATAACGAAGCTTCGCATTAAAATTATCGCTTGGTTCAAAATATAGGGTTCCCGCAAAACTGACCGTACTTCTTTCACCCAGCTTTAATGTTGGTGAATTAGCTGCTGTATATTGCCCATCAGTATCTTGAGAGCTAATCGCTATACGATATGCTGTTGTATCATTGATGGGGCCTTCTGTAGAGAACCCAAGGTTTGTGGTTCCATATTTTCCTACTTCAGCAACTATTTTGCTTTTAGACTCTTGGCCAGGAGTTTTTGTTACGTAGTTAACAGCTCCTGAAAGTGTCGCTCTACCAAAGTATGCGCTTTGTGGTCCTCTGACAACCTCGATTCTTTCGGCGTCTTCAAGGCCTGCGATCACACTACCATGCATTGGTGCACCGTCGACAAAAACCGTGGCTGCTTGTTGATGATCATTTTCTTGGCTGATGTGCATGCCTCTAATGACAAGTATTCTATTAGATCTATCCGCTCTTCCAACAGAGTGTTCTGCAAAATGGAAGCCTGGTGTAAATGCAATAATATCTTTGAATTCGCTTATTCCTTTGTCCTCGATGTCACTAGCGCTTAATGCTGTGATTGCTAATGGGACATCAAGTATATTCTCTTCTCTTTTTCTTGCGGTAACTACAATCTCCTCCACCAAAGACGCGCCGTCTTGTGCGATTGTGGTTTCAGAAGTAGTTAAAGTTATACAAAAAGTAGTTACTAATACTGTTAAATATCCAATTAATGAATTTTTTAGCTTCATTTTAAACATTACAATTCCCCGTTGTTAGTTTGTTGAACAAGGATAGCCAATATAGGTATAGCTCACAAGATAAAAAAAATATGTCCTAATAGTGGACAATGGATAATATTAGAAAAAACTAAAAATCTTGACGCTTGATTGGAGTCGTTTTTTCTTTACTTTGTTTTAAGGGTTGGGTACTTCCCAAGCGACAACATTAAAATGCCGCTGATAGCAGACATTATGGCAACGGTTTTTAACACTAATGTATAATTACCAAAATAATCAAAAGCCATACCAAAAGCTGCTGGAGCTAAGCCCGCACCAATAGAGAAGAATATATAAAGCGCTCCATATAGTTTTCCATAGTCATGGAGCCCAAAATAGCGACTCACCAAGAAAGCTAATAAATCTAACTCTGCTCCAGCAGCTAAACCAATAACAATCATAGCAAGTGAAACCATGGTTATTGAAGGCATTGCAGTGCTGAAAACATAGATTGAAAAAATAGGTGCTGTCAAAAATATTGCTGCTATTAATGGAGCCCAAAAGTAATCCACTAAGAAGCCCACGACCAGCCTTCCAGAAATGACACTAAGCCCTATAAGTCCCGCATATTTCGCTGCCTGCTGAAGTGTTTTACCTTGATCAATAAGCATTGGAACACTATTGGTGATAAGGCCCGATATTGCAGCTGCTGCCAAGACCAAGGCAATTCCTATGGCCCAAAAATGATAGCTCATGATTGCTGCTCTATATGAAGTTATCTGATGGGTGTTTGTTTCTTTTTGTTTTTTATTTTTATTCTCTTTCATACCATTATTATTGGACTCAAAGAATAGAAAATAGACACCTGGCAAACCAATTAATGTAATAGTGAGTGCTAACATCACATAAGTTTTTTGCCAACCAAACTCTGTAATCAACCAAGTAACATAAGTTGGTGCAAGTGTTGCAGCAAAGCCTGTGCCGGCTAATGTTATCCCTAGTGCTATTCCACGATGTTTGTCAAACCAACCATTTACCACTCGTGTCCAGGTGACAGGCAAAGTACCTGCCGCCATAACAGACATAATGGCCCATGCAAGATAGTAAGAGGACAGTGATGAGGACAAGAAGTAAAAACTACTCATCGATAATCCATATAATGGAATGGAAATGAGTGCCACTCGACGAGCCCCAAAACGATCCACTAAAACACCGACAATAGGAGCTGTAATAATAGCCATTAAAATCATAATGCTGACGCCCAATTGGACATCACCTCTACTCCACCCTGTGTCATTAGAGATACTCATAACAAAAGCACCATGAGTATAAAAACTAATTGAAGACAAACCACAACCTGCTCCAATCATAGCGCCTATAAGAGGTTTTAGGCCTATAAAGAATTCATTATTTCGTACTTCTGTCATTTAATATTGAGACATAAGGCTACCAAACCCTTCTAACTGATCATTGATATTGTTATTTCTAAGTGCATGCCAATATGTTGCTGTATTAATCGCTATAACTGGTTTTTTAAACTCAGCCTCAAACTCCTCAACCAAGTGGGCCATAGGGAGGTTTGTTCCAACTTGAACCAACGCATCAACACCTTTGTCATTAATTTCATGCATTTTTTGATGAATTATATTTTTTGGGACCTGGGCAATTTGTGTCCAGCTGGGGCACTCCAAACAAATATCTGTTATAACATCAAACCCCATTTCTTCAAAATAATGGCGAACCTGTTCATTGGCAGCTGGGAAATAAGGGGACACAAACCCTATTCTTTTAACTCCGCTAAACATTTTCAGTGCTGATGCTGTCGCATGTGAGCCAATGCTTACAGATAAATTAGACCTCTTTTCAACCTGTCGCTGAAAATCATCAGCGCCCTTAGACCCTCCATAAAAAGTAATAGCAGACATTCCCATCACCAAATAACTTGGTGAACAGGTCATTACGCTGTCTACTGCTTCTAAAACATTATTTGCTATAACAAGCGTTGCGTTCATAAATGACTCATTACTGACAGCATCTGCATTGGGGGTTAATATTCGGCTGTAATGGTTGGTTACCCCATCAGGCCTCATGTCATCAAATTCTGGCTGAACAACCGTGTTTGTCGATGGTCCTAAAATACCAAACAAACCTCTCCAACCTAATATATCACTCACTCTATGTCCTTTTCTCTTTGAAGGCTGTTCGTCATTGATTGCTCCAACATATATTCTTTTCTTTTGGTTTTATCGGCTTGAATAATTCTCATCTCATCCCATTGGGATTGAAAATTTGTCTCTCCACTCTCTTCTATCATTTTTTTATTTTTGATTGTTTGTCTTTGTATAAAATCATTCATAACTGCACGTCTCTGTCTATCAAACTGTCCTAGCAAATCTTTGCTATGTTTATGGTTTATTATTAAACCTAATTTTTGAGATAAATTCCAAGCATCATGCAACCCGCTATTCATGCCCAATCCACCCAGTGGATTATTGAGGTGTGCTGAGTCTCCTATAAGAAGTATGCGTTGATGCATCATTTTATCAACAACTCTTTGGTGCACCCTATATATAGTTCTATGTATTGTTTCTACTTTTTTTGACTCTCCTAGAACCCTTTGGAAGACACTGTGTATGTTTTTGTTAGACACAATATCAGCATCTTTCATATTGTTCTCAATAGGAACTAGAATTCTCCAAGCAGAGGGGGCTTTTAGCAGGACAAACCAATCTTTTGGGTCTGAAACATAATTAACATAAGCTAAATCATTAAAATAGTTTTCTACACTCTCCTTTGTGCTAAGGGTCAAAAACTTCTCCTTGTAAGTGAACCCTGAGAAATCAATTCCCAGTTGCCGCCTTACAATGCTGTTGGCACCATCAGCCCCTATTAGATAACTTCCTTTATAGGTTCTTATGCCATCAGGTGTATTAACCTCAACGCTGGTACCCACATTGTTTTGGCTAACCTCTAAGACCTTATGGTTAAATAAGATTTCTGCATGAGGGTGTTCTTCTAGCTTCTCAGCCAACATCCTTGCAAACTTATATTGTTCACATTGGAGTCTAAAAGGGAACTCTAATCTATCGCTTAACTCGCCAAGGTTAAACTCTAAAACCTCCTCTGAGGAACGAATACGATATTGAAAAATAGGAGCTTTTAAGCCTTGAGCTATCAAGGGTTTTGCTAAACCTAGTTGGTCTAAATATGACAAGGTGGGTGGATGAAATGTTGAGGCTCGCATATCAGTTTCACAGTGTTCAGCTGACTCTAGAACCAATACATCAATCCCCTGCTCAGCCAGACAAAAAGCAACAAAAGTGCCCACAGGTCCAGCTCCAGCAATAATAATTTGATTTCGTGTCATAGTGTTTGTTTTTTATGCCAAAACTTAGGTCGCCATATTTATGGTGCTTAAGTTGCGACAAACAACCAGGATTTAATACTTCGTCTTAAATATTATAGATATGTTGATGTGGATCAATTGATTATCGTTTTAATTCCCAATAGTGGGCAAGAGAAGAGCGTTAGCGTTTTAAAAGCAGGTATGGCTTATAGTTTGCCATCCTCTCTGAGCTTCTTCCTTATTTTAGTAGCACTAATAGATGCTACACCCTCATCAAAAACCTCCT
>CALMWC010000002.1 GCA_937801655.1 uncultured Gammaproteobacteria bacterium | reverse complement strand
CGGTAACATGCTAATTGCAATTACCATAGCGATAGTTGATTTAAAGTAACTTGAAAAATTAGTTTGTTTTATCATATAAAATTCCCTATTGATTTGATTTCGTAATGGCTCATATTACAGAAATAGACAGGAGGACTGTCAATTTGACAGTTCACTTTTTTTTTTACACTATGGTTCAATGAGAAAACTATTTTAGAAAAAGGAAATCATAATGCAAAAAATAAAATCAATATTCTTCATTAATATTCTACTTGCCTTTGTTTCAATGGATAACCTTAATGCATTTGAACTAAAACCTGGAAAAGAATTCACTCGATGCCAGTAGAAAAATTACCTGTTCCATGATTGATGACAAACCCATTGTATATTGGTGGTATGGGAGAATGTACAGTCAGAGTTCAAGGGGAGCGAGACAAACTTCTATTTAGAGGTGGAAGGCATGAACATTAGAGCTTGTACGAGTGTCAAAGACTCCTGAAAGAGGACAATGGTTTTAAGATGGTGAGTCGTGAACTACTTTTTTATCAAGACCCTCAAACAGGTGAAATTCTAGATGAGTGGACCAATCCTTGGACTGATGAAACAGTCTGCAGTTCTCCATGTGGCCAATGATCCAGTCAACTGGGGTAGTTTTTTTGAGATGGATAGAGAATGGAAAGCCTTATGAAAATGAATTTAAGCACTCCATGGCGATGATTGGTGGGATACAACGACAATTCCTTTATTCTATAACAACCCACTTGGAGGAGATTTTCAAGACTACGTAGGTGGAATTTATCATGCAACTGAGATGTTCAATACAACCGGAAGCCTTTCTAATTTAATGGATGATTCTAAAGACACTGCCAAAGCAAACATTGGGTGGGAAAGGATTATCTTATTGGCTTCCCTGGATGAAGATGAGCGGAAGAAATGGCATTGTTTATTTTCATACATTTGGAAAAAAACTGGAAAGCTATGACGATCTTACCAGAACCAATCAAAAAAGAGATTAAAGAAAATTACCCTATCTATAATTCAGCACCTCCCCCAACTGACGATGATCGTAAAAATGAAACCAGTTGGACATACTTTAAAAAAGTACTGAGTAATAAATGAATAGTCAGATAAAAGATCAGAACTTTATGAAAACATTGATTTTCTAGCTAGACTTTCAGTTATTTCTTGGAAATATTTTTAGAATGAATGGTGCACTTTTAGAAATATCAGAAAATATTTGCTGCAAAGATTCAATAATTACTGTGCCTATTTGGCGAGTACTGGCTGTTATTAGGAGACAACCTATGACGGTTTCAGCTATTGCTGATTATCTGGGTCTAAAAAGGCAGAGTGTTCAAGCAACGGTTAATCAAATGAAAAAGAAAAACCTAATTACTTTGAAGGTAAATCCAAACCATAAAAAATCTTTTCTCATAGCACTATCAACAATAGGACAAGAAAAAATGGAGGAGATCTATACATATCAAAAAAAAGTGACAGAAGTCTTTGTCAAAGATTTAGACTTATCTTCTTCTGAGCTGATTCAGGTTACAGATTTTATGAATATCTAAGAGAGAATTCAGAAAAGAATTCAAACATTATTTAAAAAAAGGAGCAAGTATGAAAGCATACATGATTGTAAGAGCTGAAATATTTGATAGGGAACAGTTTGTAAATGGTTATGGCAAGGAGGCAGGCAAACTAGTAGAAAAATTTGGTGGTCGATATCTAGTAAAAGCCCCAGGTGCAATAGCTCTTGAAGGCATTAATGCAGAAAATAATTCTGTGGTAATTTCAGAATGGGACAACAAAGAAAGTTGCTCTAGAATTTTGGAACTCTGAAGAATATCAAGAAGTAAAGAAAATGAGAGACGGCATTGCTAATTGTGATGTCATGATCATTGAATCAGATAATCTAACTAAAAAGAATGATATGGCAAATGCGATACTTATTAAAAGAACCACATTAATTGTCAGAGATATGAATGCCTCATCACAATGGTACGAAGAAGTTCTAGGCATGACTCTTTATTATGATGACGAAGTGATTTTGAGTGGTAATGGAATGGCGGCAGGCAAGAAAGGGGATGTTACACATTTAAAAATATACAAGTGTGAGGATCCAGTAATTGGGATGATTGGCCTACTGCAATGGGTTGATCCTATCATGCCTGCTCCGGAGATACCTAAACTGTAGGCTATGGTAATCCTACATTTGTTGTTGACACCAAAGATGTTCAAAGTCTCTATGCACAAGCCTTGAAACTTAATACTAATATCCACAGTCATCCACATGAATGGTCTGTTAGAGGCGCTACGGGAAGTATGATTAACTTCCTTGGAATGTCTTTGTTTGATCCAGATGGCTATTTCTATGAAGTTAACCAAAGAATAAATTAGGATGCTAGGAGATAAATAATGAGATTCCAAAGAACGAATTTTCTAGTCTCAGATTTAGACAGAGCGTTAGTGCTTTATCGAGATATATTAGGCATGAAAGTAGATCTAATCAAAGAATCAGAAGAAGATTCTTATTCTTATGATGTTTTTGAAATTGATCGAAGCATTAAATTAAATTTCGCCCTTCTCAGCTATGAAAATCAACCCAGAGTCATGGCGCTTACTGAATTGGGTAAAAATAATTTAGTAAAAGCTACTCATCCCAGACGATCTGCAATTGTCATTGAGGTTGCAGATGTGGATGATATTCTTAAAAAAGCATTGGAGAATAATTTTAAAATCTACAGAGAAGAAAAACTTGTCACACATGATGGAAGAGAAGGAAGAGAAATTGGTATCTTAGATGATGACGGTAACTTGATCGTAATCTATAAAATAGAAAAGGATAATAAATGAATAATGAATCCATAAATAGTCAAAATCCTTATGCTAAAAAATCCTATGCATGGTACATGGTGCTTTTAATGACTATGGCTTATATGTTTTCTTTTATTGATCGCTATATTTTAGGTCTACTCATCGATCCAATTAAAGCAGATCTTGGACTGAGTGATACTCAAATGGGATTGCTATTAGGACCTGCTTTCGCTATTTTTTATGCCACTATGGGTCTTCCATTAGGCTATCTAGCTGATCGAGTAAAACGAGTATCCATTGTCTCCATTGGTATTTTTATTTGGTCATTAGCTACTGTTGCATCTGGATTTGCTCAAAAATTTAGTCATCTATTTTTAGCCAGAATGACAGTCGGTATCGGAGAGGCAACACTTAGTCCTTGCGCCTTATCAATGATTACTGATAGCTTTCCTGAAAAAAACAGAGGAAGACCGATTGGATTTTATACCATGGGGATGTCACTTGGTCCTGCAATTGCATATCTTTCAGGTGCAGCAGTTCTCATTTGGTCTCAGTCTATTGATTCAATTCAAATCCCTTTGATAGGTGATATAGCGCCTTGGCAACTTGCTTTTATTATTGTTGGATTGCCAGGAATGTTATTAGCTATTATTGTTTATTTTCTAAAAGAACCACCGAGACAAGAAGATCCTAATTTAGGGAATGAAGAAAAACCAACAATAGTAGAAGCTCTTAAGTATTTCTATTCGAAAGCTGGTGCAATGGGTAGCTTCATATTACCAGCTTGTGTGATGACTGTTATTGCTTATTCGCAAGCATGGCTTGCTCCTATGTTCGAGAGGACATGGGGTATGGCCCCATCTCAATATGCCTTAATTAATGGATTACTCTTATTATGCATAGGTCCACTCTCAAACAATACAGCTGGTTGGCTGGCTGACTACTTAAGAAAAAAAGGGTATGAAGATGGCGGATTAAGGGTAGTAATATTAGGTGCTATTATTTTAGTCCCTACTGCAATCATAGCCCCATTAATGCCAAATCCGACAGTCTGCTTTGTGCTATTAGGTATAAACTTGATCGGCATAGCACTTACTTCTTCCAGTGCATTGATAGCCTTACTAAGAATTGTCCCATCAAATATCAAAGGCGTCTCAGTTGCTTTCTATCTAATGTGTATCAGTATTACAGGATTACTCTTAGGTCCAACTGCCATAGGTATTCTTAATGACTATGTATTTGGTGTGGAAGGTGTTCGTTATTCAATGGCACTTGTTCCTTTTATACTAGGTGTCCCAGTATTACTAATGATTCCATTTATGCGAAAACTATATCTAAAAGAATTAAAGGAGATTAAATTAAAATGAAAATATTTCTTATGACACTATTGCTCATTGGAGCACCAACAATACATGCTCAAGGACAGGATAGTACTTCTTTTGAAAGGGATGAGCTAATTATCAGTGAATTCTTCCCAGGGATTTACAGTAATTATAATCAAGTTTATTTCAATAATCGTTCCAAAGTAGCTAATGAAGAAAGGCATGAAAGAAGGGAAATTGAGATCAAAGAGATTAAAACCAATGTCTTTAGTGTTTCTGATACTTTCATTAATGCAAATATTTTTGAAAAACCCATAACAGATGATGATAAAGAAACATCGCATGCCATTATCATGGTGGAAGCAAATAATGTAGAAAAAGCAGTCCAATTAGATATCTATAAGAGTGATGAGAGCTACTCTCTTAATGGCTTGAATAAAAATCCTGATTGCACTGTCATGATGGTACGTGGAGCTGAAGAATTTTATGCTAGAGAATATGTAGGTAACTGTGATGAGTTGACCAATGTATCTACTCTTAGCAAAAAACATTTATTTGTCCGTATGGATGAAAGCTCTGGCATCAAAACCAATATCCCATATAAATTAAATGAGGCTAGAGCCTTTGAATGCTATGTGGATGTGCCTGGAGTCAGTGGCGGCCGAGATTTACCTTATAAAAGATATGAGCCATTTTTTATTCATGATCAAGGAGGTACCTTTGAAATCGTTACCGATTATGAGAAGAGAAACTTGGTATTTAGATTGGTAAAAGTTGATTGGGAGCTTAATAATCATATTGGTGTTTTTACAAGAGACGTTCTTGTCCTTTATGCAGAGGAAAGGACAGCTGATGGCTATATAATCAATGGATACACTTTCACTGAACCAGATATAACCCGAGTAGGAATCAATTTTAAGTGGATGCTGGTTAGTTGTTTTATGGAGTCGAATAAATTTGCAACACCATTTATGTAAGTTTTAAATGGATATTACTAGAGCTTTCTAATGATTTCAAATGTGATTAACAACTTTGGGTTTCTGTTGAATCTACAGTTGTTTCCTTCCTAGAAGTAACATCACTAACTATCTCATTTGCTAAGTCACTAGCTGCAGTTTTAAACAAGAATGGAAAAACTGAATGAATCAAGCATGCAAAACCTGAGAAAACTATTCTTAAGCCATATGTAAATGCACATAAGAAATGCTCAAAGTAGCTTTCATTCAAAGAATGATGGATGTTCAGTAAAAAGGTTATTTAATCTTTTAAACACTTGTATTTTATATAATATAACTATTTAGAATATGCATATAACTATATAGATTAAGACAAGAATCTGTCAACTAATTAAGTGCAAGAACTATTTATGCTGATCGATTAATCCTAGGATTTCTTTAGTTTTATCTTCCATTAATTTTTGATTCTCTCTGGATTCAACATTCAATCGAACAAGTGGTTCTGTGTTTGACATTCTTAAGTTAAAACGCCAAGTTTTAAAATCAAAACTATAGCCATCAAGGTCATCGATAGCTGGATCATATTGCTGATAGTGACTCTTTATTGTTTCCAACAATTGTTTTGGATTTTCGACTGTTGTATTGATTTCCCCACTAATTGGATATTTACGCACCCTTTCACTTACCAATTCTGAAAGTGTTTTTCCAGATTCCGAAATACTTTGCAGCAATAATAACCATGGAATCATTCCACTATCACTGTAATAAAAATCTCTAAAATAATGATGTCCACTCATTTCTCCACCATAGATGGCATTATTCTCTCTCATCACCTCTTTAATAAAGGAGTGGCCTGCTTTCGATAACATAGGAACTCCTGAGTTTTTCTTCACTTCTTCTTGAGTATTCCAGACCAGTCTTGGATCATGGACGATTGAGCTATTAGGATGATTAGCGAGGAGTCGTTCTGATAGAAGACCTATAAGGTAATAGTTGTCTACAAAATCACCATTCTCATCAAAAAAGAAACAGCGATCAAAATCACCATCCCAAGCAATACCAAGATCCGCATTGTTAGCAATTACAGCATCTGAAGTAATCTGTCTATTCTCCAATAACAAAGGATTGGGTATTCCATTGGGAAAGCTTCCATCAGGTTCATTGTTTATCTTTGATACAATCTATGGGAAGTAGTTTCTGCATATCATCGATCACTGGACCCGCACAACCATTACCGGCATTGAAGACTACCTTCAATGGATTGATCTTATCGATATTCACGAAGGAAAGAACTTTGCTTATATAATCAGAACGAATGTCTTTTTTGGTAAGCTCAACTAAACTCATTGGTATCAAGATATATAGCTTTTTCTGTTAATGACATAATCTCACCCAGACCACTATCCATACTGATTGGTTTGGCTTTGGAGCCTACTATTTTCATCCCATTGTAATCGGATGGATTATGGCTGGCTGTAATCATAATACCTGCATCTGTTTTGAGAAAATTGGTAGCAAAATAGATTTCCTCTGTACCGCATAATTCAATATTAAATATTTTACAATTTCTCGAAGCCAGACCTTGAGATAGAGCATTGAAGATATCTATGGAAGATGGCCTGACATCATAGCCAATCACTATGGTGGAAGCCTTGAAATAATCAGCGACAGCAACACCAATTCTGATAGGCAATAGATTCGTTTAATTCTGAGGGAATTCTTCCTCTGATATCGTATGCTTTAAAACAATCCACTTAAAGATAAACTTCTTTTATAAAAATCTTTAATGATTTCTTAGTGAGATCTTTTACCATCAAAAACACAGACAAATTCAAGTATCTCATTACCATCATTATGGACACGATGAAATTCACCATCCTCAATTAGAACAACATCACCTGGTTTGACCTCAAAGAGATCTATCGTCAATTTCCATTTTTCCAGTTCCTGTCATAAAGACATAGACCTCTTCTTGGCCAGGGTGTTTATGACCACTGGTGCTCTTATCTGGATTTAGATAAGTAGCACTAGCTACAAGATTTTTTAATAAATTATTATCTGTAACGACGTATCTTTCATCTTCCTTGACTGTACTCCAGCCTTTATTTTTCTCTTGCATAATTTAATTGCCCAATGGTAGTGCGTAATAATCAAAGAATACATACATGATTATGGTGCATATTACTAATGTTAATAGCATAACAGGTAGCCCTTTTTTAGCCCACATTAGAGGCGTAATTGCCATGTCTGGGTTGCCTGTTGTTTTAGCTAACTTTTCAGAAACCGTAACAATGTATACATTCGCTGTTGATCCAATATGTGTTCCATTTCCACCCATACCAACACCTAATGCAAGACACCAACATAGTGCTGCTATATTAACACCGATAGCTTCTAAGGAAGCTATAATTGGAATCATGGCAGCAGTAAATGGAATGTTATCAATAGCTGCTGACATAATAGCTGCTACCCACATCAAAGCAATGCAAGTAATCATGAAATTCTCCTGAATTACATCACCAGTAATAGGGTCAATTAATAATGGGACTAAGAATTGACCTAGGTACTCTAGAAATTTGCTTCCTTCTACACCGCCGACAAGCATAAATAGTGCCACAAAGAACATTAAGAGAGGTATTTCATGAGTCATATTCGTCATCACATCCTCAAATTCAATTTCTTTAGCAAGAATTGTCAGGAGTATTAGACCAGTTCCAGCTACCATCCATGGTTCCCAATGAATAGTATTATGAATCACGAAAAATATTACCATTAAACCCAATACTGTTAGAGCTTTATACCAAAGACCCTTATCCTTATAAGGGATAGAATCTTCAAATTTTCCTTCTGGTACTATTGCCAACTCATCTTTGAATAGATATTTCATAAAAATTAGTGTCGCTACCCATGCAACAAAAACGATTGGGAACATCTTGTATGCGAATGGCATAAATGCGATATCAAAAGCAGAACCAATCATTAAATTTGGCGGGTCACCTACTAATGTGGCGACTCCACCTGTATCAGATAATAGTGCTGCAGCCATTAGATATGGTATTGCTGTTACCTTCATTTTTTGACAAATTAGAACAATCAATGGACCAAAAATAACTACAGTAGTAACATTATCAAGTAATAGTGATATCACTGTCACAGCCGTTCCAAGCATTGCTAGGAGCATATATTGCCTTCCCTTAGCGATTTTACCAATATTGGCGGCAAGTACTTCAAATCCTCCAGAATTAATCATTATTGCAACTACTGCCATCATTGCACCAAGAAGAAAGACTACATTCCAATCTACCGCTTCAAAAGCACCTTCTGGTGAATAAAAACCATATGATTGACCAACTACAAGCATTACTGCTGCGCCAAGCATGGCAACTTTTACCCTATGAAAACCATGAAGGGTTTCAGTAAATATACCAATAAAACTCAATGCAAGAATGATACCAGAAATCATCATTCCATCGTTCATAACCAAAGTGTGGGTTGCATCCATAAGTAACTCCAAATATAGAAAAAAGACTATTCTAATATAAAACTAGTATTTTATTCTACCAATTCTCTTATTTAGTTGGTGTTTTTTAATAATTTTTTAATATATTTTTTATGATTGTCCAAATCATTTTTACTGGCTTTGACTTTTATTATATTTCTTTTTGAATAATCAAAATGAGTTACATCACTTTCATGAGGGTCATTTGATGATTGTTGATCGCCAAAAAAACCCACCTGTCCACCAGTCATTAACAAATAAACATTCGCTAATAATTTTGCATCAATAAGAGCACCATGAACTTCTCTACTTGAAGTATCGACATCATATCTTGTGCATAATGCATCTAAACTATTTCTCTTACCTGGATGCATTTCTCTAGCGATTACCAATGAATCCTGAATACTGCATAAATCAACTAATTTTTTTTGCATGCCAGCCAGTAAGAATTCATTGTCTAGAAATGATGCATCAAATGGTGCATTGTGCATGATGATCTCAGAATCACTAATATAGCTTAGAAGATCTTTCAATATTTCTTTAAAAAGAGGTTTATCAGAAATAAATTCATTGGTAATTCCATGGACATTAATACTCCCTGGATCGATTTTTCTTTCAGGATTTAGATAAGTTTGATAATCATTGCCAGTTAATTTTCGATCTATTATTTCAACGGCTCCAATTTCTATTATCCGATGGCCTTTCGCTGCTGAAAGACCTGTGGTTTCTGTATCAAGGAAGATCTGTCTCATATCTCACTCAAGGTTAAATCCAGACCTTTATTAGCAAGACTATCAGCGCGTTCATTTCCAGGATCTCCTGAGTGTCCCTTGACCCATATCCATTTGACTTGATGTTTTGAATTTAGTATATCGAGTTGAATCCAAAGTTCAGCATTTGAAACTGGTTTCTTCTTAGCATTCATAAAATTATTGACTTTCCACTTGTTAATCCATTCTGTAATTCCATGCACAACATATTTAGAGTCCGAATAAAGATTAACTTCGCACGACTCTTTGAGTGTTTCTAAAGCTTTGATTGCGGCCATCATTTCCATTTTATTATTTGTGGTATCTAAGTCTCCACCAAAGAGTTCTTTTTCATTTGTTTTATTGATTAATAAAACACCCCACCCACCTGGACCAGGGTTCCCTCGACATGCACCATCGGTATAGATATTAACTTGTTTCATTCTTTCTCATTAAGATTAGGCAATTGCTTAGTATATTTTAATGTAAAATATAATAGTATTTAGTAGATAAAATAAAAATATTTAATTAAATAATACACTATATTTTGGGGAGACAGTATGGGTTTTCTAGATGGAAAAAAAGCATTAGTGACAGGAATAGCAAGCAAACGATCTATTGCATATGGTATAGCGGAATGCCTGCATCGGGAAGGAGCTCAGCTTGCATTCACCTATCAAAATGAAAAACTAAAACCAAGAGTGGAAAAATTTGCAGGAACCTTCAACTCCAATATTGTCATTCCATTAGATGTTTCAAGTGATGAGGAGATTAAAAATGCTTTCAAGACTTTGAAAAGCGAATGGAAACACTTTGATATCTTAATCCATTCAATTGCTTTTGCTCCATCTGAGGAGCTTCAAGGAACCTATATTGACTCCGTCACACGCGAAGGCTTTAATACAGCTCATGAAATTAGTAGCTATAGCTTTGCTGCAATGGCAAGAGAAGCAAGACCCATGCTCAATAAAAACGCTTCTTTGATTACCATGTCATATCTAGGAGCCGTAAAATCAATCCCTAACTATAATGTTATGGGCCCCTCAAAAGCTAGTTTAGAGGCAAATGTAAGGTTCTTAGCAGCGGATCTAGGTCCAGATACAATCAGAGTCAATGCAATTTCAGCAGGCCCTATAAAGACACTTGCTGCATCAGGTGTTAGTGGTTTTAGAGGACTTCTCAAACATGTTGAATCCATCACGCCATTGAGAAGAAATGTAACAATTCAGGATGTGGGTAATACCGCTGCGTTTTTATCTTCTGATCTTTCTGCTGGTATTACAGGGGAAACAATCTATGTCGATGCGGGTTATAGAAATTTAGGAATGACCTTCGTAACAAATTAAGTCTATTTTTAAATTAAAGATCGTATAGATCGTTATAGAGCTTATCATCTATTACAACTGTTGCATTCTCTCTTAATGTTTCAGCAAAAGCATCCAACTCAGAAGATCCAATTTCTTCTGACATCTGTTGTTTTCCAGCCGTTCTCTCTTCATCACTGAAATTTTCTAATTGCCCAGGATTAATTTGAGTTAACTTAATTAGATAAATATTCTCAGAGTCTTGAACATCAATTACTCTATTATTTTCAATATCCCGTTCTGAAAACTGAAATATAGGTTCGAGCAATGCAGAAGGAATATCAGTATTTGATCGTAAAACTGAATCAAACTCCATGACTTCTAAGCTGTTGTCTTCAGCTAATTGCTCAAAACTAGAAAATTCTGAAAAATCTTGAAGAATTCTATTTGCGTAATCTTCTGCTAACTTTTTAGCCTGTTCTGCTTCAAGAAAAGAAATAATTTGATCTTTAACCAATGAATATTCTTTGGTCATAGGCAGTCTATGTTCAGCTACTCTGGCAACTAATATTGTGTTATTAATTTCAAAAACAGGTGTATTCTCTGTTTGCTCTATCGAGACTGGATTAAAAAGTAATTCTATTAATTCAGGGTCTTGATTTAATAATGTAGAACTATTTCTAGTAACAGAATCTTGTGTTTGGATCGTTAAATCAAGTTTTGATGCCACGCTGTCTAATTCATTAAACGCTTGCAAGGATAAATCATCCATTTGGCTAGCTAAATCAAATAACGTTTCTTCTGCGAGTAATCTTGAGTACTCGAAACGAAGGTCATTTTCAATTTCATCAAAATTTTGCTGAATACCTATTTTTAATTCATTAAGCTGAATGATGTGGTAACCAAATTGAGTTTTCACTGGTTCTGATATTTGGTTTATTTCTAGATTGAATAATGTTTCATCAAATTCAGGGACAAATAGTCCTCGCTCAGCCCAACCTAAGTCCCCTCCATTTTCAGCTGAACCTGGATCGCTAGAAAATTCTTTTGCTAGAATTTCAAAAGCTTCTCCTTCGGAAAGTCTATTTTTTATACTTGTTACTAAATCTAATGCGCTTGCTTCAGAATCTTGCTCGTCAGTTGCAATAAGAATATGTCTTGATCGTCTCTCCTCATTGCTTACAAAGCGTTCAATATTATCTTCATAATATTCTTTCAAATCTTCATCATTAAATACAATTGAGTCTGCAATATCGTCAACATCGATGGCAATATATTCAACATCTATCTGCTCTTCCGTCATAAAGAAATCAGTATTTTCTTGATAATAAGATTCTATATTCTCAGATTGTATTGCAACATCTTTGATGAATTGTTGATTGGATATTTCAAGATATTCACCTGTACGTTCTTGCATTTGAAGCTGCACAAATCTTCTAAATTCTCCTGCCGTCATAAAAGAAGTGTCAATGACTGCTCTTCTAAGTTGATTAATTTCCAATTGAATTCTTAGATTATTCTCGAACTCAGGTACTGTTGTCCCTTGGCTAGCAAGAATTGCTGCATAATTTTCTTTAGTAAAAACGTCTCCCAACCTGAATTGAGAATTTTCTTTAATTAGCTCTGCGACATATTGAGGACTCACTCGATATCCCTGCTGGTCAATGTAATCGAGTAATAAATTTTTTAACACAAGGTTGTCAGTGGTTGATTCTTTGATAGACTCTTCCAAAATCTTGGGTATTTGATCACCAAAGACCTCTTGGTACCTTTGCAATTGGTTGGAGAACTCCTCCCTGTAGTCAAACAAACTAATCTCTTTACTATTGACTGTGATAACAATGTCGTTCTCTAAGGGTGTCTGATCCATATTCCCAAAACTAATAACCAGAGTTAACGAAATTAACCCTATAATTAATATAGCTATCCACCCTGTAAATTTTTCTCTAATTGCTTCTAACATAGATTGATTCCATAAATTGGCGGACCGACGGGGAATCGAACCCCGAACACCGCCGTGACAGGGCGGTATTATAACCGTTTAACTACCGGTCCTAAAATTAAAAAACTATAAGGATTTTAGACAATTATACTTAGATTTCAATGAGAATATAAATTAATGTATTAAGAAGTAATAAATAAATGTGAAGAAATTGGATAAAAATAAAGTCTCAAAATCAAGGCTGACCGATGATGAACTGCTCTATAAGTTTTACTTTTCAATATTACTATATGAAGTGGTGGGTGCTAACGGGATCGAACCGCTGACATTCGCCGTGTAAAGGCGACGCTCTACCAGCTGAGCTAAGCACCCATATGTCTTGTTTTAAAAAAGAAAGAAGATTGTGCCTGAGTTTATCAGGAACACAACCTTCTTCTTTACTTGGGCTTAATTACAAGCGTCTTTTAAAGCTTTACCGGCTTTAAATTTTGGTACATTACTTGCTTTAATTTGAATTGCTTCACCTGTAGCTGGGTTACGACCCATTCTTGCAGCTCTATGGCTAACTGAGAATGTTCCAAAACCTACTAGTGCTACTGAGCCACCTCCAGAAAGTTCTCCTGCTACTGCAGAAGTAGTTGCATCAATTGCTCTACCTGCATCCGCTTTTGAAAGTCCTGTACTTGCTGCTATTGCATCAATAAGATCACCTTTATTCATGTTATTCATCCTTTTTATGAGTTTTAAAATTAATTCTCTACCTTTCTTGAAGATCCAGGCTTTGAATCGTTATGTTCAATCTAACTGAGCTTGAACATATAAGTTATACCAGTCCTTTGAAACCCTTGTCAATAAAGGGTTTTAATTATTTTCACTAATCAATGAGGAAGATTTGTTTGGATTGGTTTTTTTTGCTTCGAAGAAGAACTAGATTTTGGTGGTACTACTTTAGCTGTAGGTGGCTTCTCTAAAGCTATTTCTAAAACTTCATCAATCCACTTTACTGGAATAATCTCTAGATTCTCTTTTATATTTTTTGGTATCTCTACCAGATCCTTAGCATTCTCGCTGGGTATAACAACCGTAGTAATACCTCCTCTTCGTGCAGCTAATAATTTCTCTTTTAAACCACCAATGGGTAGCACCTCTCCTCTCAAGGTTATTTCGCCAGTCATTGCTACATTTGCTTTAACAGGAATACCCGTCAATGAAGACACTAGAGCAGTAGTCATTCCAACCCCCGCACTTGGCCCATCCTTAGGCGTAGCACCCTCTGGGACATGAATGTGAAGATCAGACTTCTGATGAAAATCCTCGTCTATACCCAATGATTTAGAACGACTTCTTACGACAGTAGTTGCAGCCATAATCGATTCCTTCATCACATCTCCAAGTTGTCCAGTATTGATTAATTTCCCCTTACCTGACATCACTGTAGACTCTATGGTTAAAAGCTCTCCTCCAACACTCGTCCATGCCAGCCCAGTGACTTGACCAACTTGATTTTCTTTTTCTGCAATTCCATACTTGAATTTTTTAATACCCAAGAACTTATCAAGTCCTGTAGGTCTAATATGTATAGTTTTCTCCTGAGCCTTTAAAACAATTGATTTCACTACTTTTCTGGCAATTTTTGCTATCTCTCTTTCTAAACTTCTAACACCCGCTTCCCTTGTATAATGCCTAATGATAGAAAGAATTGCGCTTTTTGTAATTTTAATCTCTTCCTTCTTTAAACCATTTGCTGCAATTTGCTTATCCACTAAATATTGATCAGCAATGTTTAATTTTTCGTCTTCCGTATACCCTTCAATTCTTATAACTTCCATTCTGTCTAATAAAGGGGGCGGTATATTTAATGTATTAGCAGTACAAATAAACATCACATCTGATAGATCAAAATCTACTTCTAGATAGTGATCATTAAAAGAAGAGTTCTGTTCTGGGTCTAAAACCTCTAATAGTGCAGACGAAGGATCGCCTCTAAAATCCATCGACATTTTATCAATTTCATCTAGCAAAAAAAGAGGGTTTCTTACACCCACTTTACTTAAATTCTGCATTACCTTTCCAGGCATAGCACCAATGTAAGTTCTTCTATGACCTCTAATTTCAGCTTCGTCTCTCACTCCACCTAATGACATTCGAATAAATTTCCTTCCGGTAGCTCTTGCGATACTGGATCCAAGTGAGGTTTTTCCGACTCCTGGTGGGCCAACAAGACATAATATTGGACCTTTTATCTTTTTTGTTCTTTGTTGAACAGCGAGATATTCAGTTATTCTCTCTTTAACTAACTTCAATCCATAGTGATCTTCATTTAAAATCTTTTCTGCTTGGTCTAACTTAACCTTTGCATTGGTCTTCTTCTTCCAAGGTGCGCCGATTAAGACATCCAAATAGTTTCTAACCACAGTCGCTTCTGCTGACATGGGTGACATCATTTGAAGTTTCTTTAACTCAGAAGTAGCTTTCTCTGATGCTTCTTTTGACATTCCTGATTTTTCTATTTGTTTTTCTAAATCTTCAATTTCATTAGAGGCTTCATCCATATCGCCCAATTCTTTTTGAATTGCTTTCATCTGTTCATTGAGATAATACTCTTTCTGACTTTTCTCCATCTGATCCTTTACCCTACCCCTAACCTTTTGCTCAACCTCAATCATATCGATTTCAATATCGATTAGACCGATAACATACTCCAACCTTTCTTTGACATTAATTTGTTCCAATATTTTTTGCTTCTCATCAAGTCTTAACGACATGTGTGCAATGATTGTATCGACCAATCTTCCAGTCTCTTTAATACTAGCTAATGTGCTTACTACCTCTGCTGGGACTTTCTTTGTAACTCTGACATAGTTTTCTACTTGCGAAATTAATGTTCTTCTCAATGCCTGAATGTCCTTTTCAGTTTCATCAGTCTGGTCATGTAGAATGCAGTAATCAGCTGTAAAATATTCTTCTGATCTAATTTCAAGAAGATCCACTCTAGATTCACCTTCAACCAATAATTTAACGGTTCCATCTGGAAGAGTGACAAGCTGAAGAATATTAGCCAATGTACCAACAGTATTTATGTCATTAATCTTAGGATCATCAACATCTGACTTCTTTTGAGATGCGAGTAGTATTTTTTTATCCTCAGCCATTGCTTGTTCTAGTGCAACTTTGGACTTCTCCCTCCCAACAAATAACGGAATCACCATATGCGGGTAAACAACAACATCTCTTAAAGGAAGTAATGGTTTATTTATAAGAATATCGAGAGACAAGGTTTTCTTTTCTTCTGACATAGGTTTCCTAAAAAGTTAATTATCTTAGTTTATTTATATGGTTAAAAAAATAAATTTCAACCAGTAATTGAATTTATATCAATCAGTTACTTGGAACTTACTGCTTTTGTTTTTTTATTTATATTTTTATGGGCAGTTTTAGTGGCATCAGAATCTTTATTATATACTAGGAATGGTTTTGACTTATTCATTACAAACTGTTGATTAACAACAACTTTTTTCATCTTGTCATCATGTGAAGGAATTTCATACATGGTATCTAGAAGGGTATTCTCAAGTATAGTTCTAAGTCCTCTTGCTCCAGTTTTTCTTTCCATAGCCAACTCGGCTATTTTGTCTAATGCTTCAGGTAAAAATTCTAAATCCGTTTGTTCCATTGCAAATAATTTTTGGTATTGTTTAATAAGAGCATTCTTAGGTTCCATAAGTATCCTGATAAGTGCATTTTTATTCAATTGACTAAGTGAAGAAACGACTGGCATTCTTCCAACAAATTCAGGTATCAGACCATATTTAATTAAATCCTCTGGTTCAACTCGCTCAAAAATCTCTCCTATATCTTGGACTTCATCACTGTCTTTCATTTCTGCTATAAAACCTATGCCGGATTTATTGGTTCTATCTTTTATAATTTTATCGAGTCCAGCAAAAGCTCCGCCGCATATAAATAATATATTTGAAGTATCTATTTGAATAAATTCTTGTTGTGGGTGTTTTCTTCCTCCCTGTGGGGGGATCGATGCTGTGGTTCCTTCAATAAGCTTAAGCAATGCTTGTTGAACACCCTCACCCGATACATCTCTAGTGATAGAAGGATTATCTGTTTTACGGGAGATCTTATCTATTTCATCAATATAAATAATACCTTGTTGTGCTTTCTCAATATCATATTCACAACTTTGTAATAGCTTTTGTACAATATTCTCTACGTCTTCTCCAACATACCCTGCTTCTGTAAGAGTTGTTGCATCTGCAATGGCAAAAGGCACATTAAGTATTTTAGCTAATGTTTGAGCAAGCAAAGTTTTGCCACAACCGGTTGGACCAATTAATAAAATATTGCTTTTGCCAATCTCTACAAAATTATCATCACGGGGCTTAGGTTTATCATTCAACCTCTTGTAGTGATTATAAACTGCAACAGAAAGTACTTTTTTTGCAACATCTTGATCAATAACATAGTCATCTAACATTGATTTGATTTCTTTGGGCTTATAAAGAGTTAATGACTGATCTGAATCTTCACTGCCTAGCTCCTCATCGATAATGTTATTGCATAAATCAACACATTCCTCACAGATATAAACAGAGGGGCCTGCTATGAGCTTTTGAACTTCATTTTGACCTTTTCCACAAAATGAACAGTACAAAATTTTATTATCATTATCTTTTTTCTTAGTTTTGTCAGTCATTTTAGATTACTCAATCTTTGATGTTTCTAATGTTGTCTCTGTCCGAAATAATCACATCAATCAAGCCGTATTCCTTAGATTGCTCAGGATCCATATAATTATCTCTATCGGTATCTTTAGCAATTTGCTTCTCAGTTTTTCGAGTATGTTTAGCTAATATGCCATTGAGCCTACTTCTTAGACTTAAAACCTCTTTAGCATGGATATCAATATCTGAAGCTTGGCCTTGATAACCTGATATTGGTTGATGAATCATTACACGTGAATTGGGCAAAGAATACCTTTTACCTTTTTCGCCGCCGGCTAGCAGAACTGCTCCCATACTAGCTGCCTGTCCAATACATATTGTACTGACATCAGGTTTGATAAATTGCATGGTATCGTAAATTGACAAGCCAGCTGTGATTGCTCCACCTGGGGAATTTATATAAAGAGAGATATCCTTCTCAGGATTCTCACTCTCAAGAAAGAGCATCTGTGCAATAATTAAATTAGCCATATGGTCTTCAATTGGTCCTACAGCAAAGATAACATTGTCTTTCAATAATCTTGAATAAATATCATAAGCTCTCTCCCCTCTGGGTGTTTGCTCCACCACCATAGGCACTAAGCTCAATTTTTCTTCTTGCATACTCATTTATAAATTTCTATTCATTAACTCTTTAAACTCTATATCTTTATCATTAAAAGTAGTTTTTTCAATCAACCACTCAACCACTTGATCTTCCATCACCATTGATTTTAATTGATCCATAAGTTCAGGTGTTTGATGATACATCTTACTTATTTCTTCTGAATTTGGATATGCATTCGTTACTTCTTTGAGTTTAGTTTTTACTTTATCATCGTCAAGTTTAATCTCTTGTGATAAAACAAGTTCACTAACCAATAAACCTAAATGCACCCTTTCCTTAGCTAACTTCTCAAAATTATCAAGACTTAGAGCTTCTTTCTCATCCTCAATACCAGATTGTTTCATCCAATCTTTTTGCATTGCATGAGCTTCACTATGAACCATAGCATGAGGAATATCGATCTTATTCTTTTCTCTTAGGTAATTCATTAAATTAGATTTTAAATCAGTATTTATTCTTGCTTCTTTCTCTTTTTCCATACTGGACTTAATTTCTTCCATTAGATCCTTAGGATCTCCACTCTCAATACCAAAAGCTTTTACAAAATCTTCATTAATTTCAGCGAGCTCCATTTCCCTAACTTCTTTCGTATGTACTGAAAATATAGCTTTTTTATTGGCTAACTCTTTTTTGTGATACTCACCAGGAAAAGTAAGTTCAAACTCTTTTTTCTCATCTGGGCTGACATCCATAAGTGCCACATCAAATTCAGGAAGCATCTGACCTGCTCCTAACTGCATCATAAAATCTTTAGCTTCTCCTCCTTCAAATATTTCTCCATCAACACTACCTTCGAAGTCAATAAGTAGCTGATCACCAGACTTTGAATTACGTTCCACTGATTTCCATTCACCTCTTTGCTTTTGGAGATTCTCAATCATTTCATTGATATCAGTTTGAGTAATCGAAGTAGATAGCTTATCAACCTTAATTTTATCCAAACCTTTTAATTTAAATTCTGGATACAACTCAATGGAAGCTGTAAAAGTAAAGTCACTGCCATCAACAAATTGATCAATGCTTACTTCTGGTGGTCCGGCAGGTCTTAGTTCTTTATCCTGTATTGCTTCAGCATAAGATGTCTCTAGAAGTTCTGTTAAAACTTCCTGATTGACTTGATTACCATACTGCTGTTGTATGACATTTTGGGGTGCTTTACCAGGTCTGAAACCTGGTAACTTAGCTTTTTTAGCTATTTGCACAAAACGATCATTCTTTTTATTTTGAACAATCAAGGAAGGTACAGTAATTTTTAGTTCTGTTTTCAATCCGTCTTTTTTCTTTATCTTTATCGTTAATTCACTCATTTTTTTCTCTAATTATTAAATGGTGCGAAAGGAGAGACTCGAACTCTCACGGGTTGCCCCACTGGATCCTAAATCCAGCGCGTCTACCAATTCCGCCACTCTCGCATAAGCAGTAATTTAGGCACGAAATTATACATTATTTATCTAAGATATGACTAGAGATCATGAAATAATAATATTTCTGTTATTATTAACTATTTCCTTTCTAAGATCAATACAAGAATTACACTCAATAATCCAAAAGCAATCGCTCCAATTAGAATCATTTGAGGTAGAGCTAAATGTTCTATACCAGGTGAACCATTAACAGGATTTATCACTCTCATTAGATACCAAAGAGAAGTAGAAAAAGAAAGCAATATAGGGCTTGTAACAGAAGCCAATATAGATAGATTAGAATTGGCTCTTTTTAGAAGAAAATATGCACAGAGCGAGCTGATAGCAATAGGAATTAGATTAATTATAAATACAGTTACCACAGCTATTAAATCAACTTCTATAGCCATTAGAGAACTCAGAGTGGCTGTGATGGGCAATAAAATAAATGCAACAAGATTAAGTTTCTTAGCAGTTTTTAACATTGCATCATTCTACCTAGAATAAATGAGTATGTGAAAATAAAAAGCCGCCCCTGAGGGCGGCTTTGAATTCAATTAAAGCTTAAATTTAGAATCTATACTTTAATCCCATTTGAATTTGCCATCTTGATTGGCCATCATTGTCTTGAACATAGTATGAGTCATCAGGATCAACTCCACTAATTTTGAATTTACCGTCATCGGTAACTCCACTCACAAGGATTTGACGACTAGTATTATAAGCATACTCAAACACTCTGCCTTCCTCATCATCAAGCATATTAAGAACATTCAATAGATCAAGGTAGAAAATAAACTTATGATCTTCTACAAAAGATGGAATCTCTTGAGTGATTCTAATATCCAATCTATCAAAGTCTGGATTTGTGAAAGCATTTCTAGGAGCATAAGTCCCTTTATACTTAGACAAAGCAGTGGAATTAATATGAGCCATCACAGCAGATGCAGCCGATGCAGAGCTGAAGACAACATTATTATCATCGGCACCTGATGGAATGTAGGCAAGACTGTAATCTGCATAAAATGCACTTCGACCTGAACCACCCACTGGGCTGTAGCTTGGCTCATCAAAGGTGACACTGTATGGCTCACCTGATTTCTTCACATAAATAGCTGATATTCTTGTTTCATTATCGCCAAAGAGCATCGTTCTGTATTCACCACCTAAGATAATTTTCTTATCCGACATAAATGATGAAGGGGCTGCATCCATGTTCTCACCATCCCATCTTTGGGTATAACCATAAGCGGACTCAGCTTGTGCTGATGTTAATGGATAGACATCTTCTGCTTTAACAGAGGACCATGCACCAAAGAAGCTTAAACCGTTATCATATGATTTTCTGACTGTGAAAGAATAGGCCTCTGCACCGCCTTTATCAGTATTGGTCAAAAAGTAGTCACCAGGACCATGTGTATAGACCCCTCTTCCATCAGCTAAGTAACCGGTATTGGTTAAACCCAGTTCCTTATAGAAAATTCCTTTTTCAGTTTCATCATGATTGTATTCAAAAGTTAATTCATAGCCACTGTCTGTAACCAAGTCTAGAGCAAGATTCATTCTCCAACTTTGAGGCGCCTCAAAATTTGGGTCTGTCGCTTGTGCATCATTAAAGTAAGGACTTGATGGTATGCAATAGTTACTTCCAGCTCCCATCCAGAAAAAGGATGGATCACCAGCAGGCATTGGCCCTACTGTGCCGCCACACCTGAATGAAGCTATTTCAGAGTCGTATCCATAGACTTTGACATAATCGGTTAGCCCGCCTGATCTACTATAAGCATTTCCATACCATACATTTGGAATACGACCCATGAATAAACCGTATCCACCTCTGATTTCTGCACTGACGATGGAATTCATATCACCAAAGAGTGTTTCTGATGCATCGTAATTGAATCCAAGTCTGGGTTGTAATGAATCGTAATCAAAGCCTTGGGCATTTGAAAAGCCATTTCTAGCAACAAACTTTGGATTCTCTGTTGGTTTGGTTGGTGTCTCAACTTGATCGTATCGAAGACCCACATTAAGAGTCAGATCACCCAAATAAATTTTATCTTGAAGGTAAGCACTTCTCTTTTCAATAATAAAATCAGCAGCAGCTGTATCTATAGCAGATATACCAGCATTAGGAACATGGAACCTTAGATAGCTGTATGTTCCCGCTTCAAAATCAGCGATACTATCAAATCTAACTTCACCATTGTATCTTGCGATAAAGAGGTTATAAACGTCTGTATCTTCGAAATCAATTCCACCAGTAATAACGTGATTGCCTAAGTCATAAGTGGCTTTAAAGCTCATGAAATCTGATTTAACATTGATGTAATTAGCACCTCTGTATCGATCTCCACCTAAATAAACATTATCACACTCTCCACCAGCACAAACTTCAATATTTGACTCAGGCATAAAAGGATCGCCAATGGAGCTATCGTCTTCTTTTAACTCATAGGCTGAATATCTAAATTTAGTGGATAAACGATCATTCCAATCACTATAAAGAGTCAGTGATGTTCGATCAATTTCTGGTGGTTTCTGATACCAGTTATTACTAAAAACTGTTGAACCTCTGTTGTATTTTCTTGGATAAAGATCTTCATCCTGTTGATACATGAAAACTGCTCGATGTATATCATTGATATTGGCATTCAATTTAATCATTGTTTTTTCACTTGACTCGGGAGTAGCAAAATTTGAGATTTCACCTGCATCATAGTTGTAACGACTCTGAGCAATGCTCTTTATTTGGTCCGCCATCGCAGTTGTTAAAACATCTGCTTTTTGAGGTGCACTACTATCAGAGGTTCCATATAATGCTGGACTAGCAGCTTCAAATTTTTCATAGCCTACAAAGAAAAAGAGTTTGTCCTTAATAATCGGACCGCTGAAAGTGAAACCTTGTGTTTCCTCGCTAAACTCTGGAAATTCATTACCATCTGGATCTTCACCAATATTATCTTCATCTCTTTGAATAAAGAAAACACTACCATGAAAATCATTCGTTCCTGATTTAGTTACAGTCGCAATAGAACCGCCTGTTGTATTTCCTCTTGAAACATCAAAGGGTGTGACATCGACTGACATTTGATCGACAAACTCCATACCAACTGGATTTCTCATACTACCAAAACCATTAGCATTCAAACCAAAAGGATCATTAAAACTAACGCCATCAATAGTAAAGTCATTGAAACGATTATTTTGTCCCATTACTGAAATTTCAGAATAACGGCTGGAACCTGAATTAATAGAAACTCTTGGATCAAGTTTTGCAAAATCTGCAATCGATCTATTCACGGTTGGTATGCCATCCAAAGCATCTCTATCCAAAAAGGTACCTGTACCCATTCGAATGGAACCTTGTCCGGCTTGAGCTGTAACTGTAATTTCTTCGAGACTTGATGAAACAAGAGTAACTTCTAAGTTTGTTGTTTCATTCAATGTTAAAAAGATACCCTCAATGCTCTGTGAGCCATAGCCTGGAGCAGAAACAGTAACTTTATAAGGTCCACCAATTAGTAGATTTGATAAGTAAAATCCACCATCATCTGTGGCTGTTTTTGATTTAGTTGAACCGGTTGGTTGATGTGTTGCAGATACCACTGCTCCTTGAACATTAACAGCTCCTTTGATTGATGATGTTGTATCGACATCAGCAAAAAGTGTAGTTGAGAATATTAGGAAAGCAGAGAGTACCAAAGAATGTATTTTTTTATACATTTTATCCCTCTTTTAATATTGATAAATTATTTTTTAAAACCATTTTTAAGTTGAAAAACTCCAAAAAGTAATCATAAATTATTCTCTCAATATTACAAGAATATTAAGGCTACATATTTAATTGATTTGATCACCCCATAGAATGATGTGAACTATAACTTTAAAAAAATATTATCGACTTATAAATTTCTAAATTGCTAATTAAATGAGTGGTTTACAGATGAGTATAGGGATATTTCTATCCATTCTATTTTATATGTATTGTAATATCGATAAGCTTTAATAAGGATTGGTTAAATGATAACTTTTTCCTCTTGACTCAGTTCATTGACACTCAAGGAACAATTATCTGCGCCAATTTGCATTTTAATTCTAGAATTCTCAAGGATATTGAGATACCAAATTAAATAAACAATATCATCGCCTTAGAAAAAGACTAATATTTAATTGCCTTGATGATTAATTACTAGTATCAGAATCACTCCAGGCAATCGATTCTGTTTCCAATAGTTGTTATAAAATACAGCCGATAACCATTGACTGAAACAAGATGCTTGCCATTGTATTCTTCATATAGCTTGATGTGAAGTACGGTAAAAATTTGTATGATTAGTTTTGATGTTTTATAGAAATTTATAGTAAAAAAATAACATCAATGAGAGAACACTATCAACTTGAAATTTAATGGGCTCACTATAAGATAAATATTATGAACACCAATAAAGAAATCAAATCTGCTGGACTCAAGGTTACCCATGCAAGAAAAACAATTCTTAAGATTCTTGAAACCAATAAAAAGACGCACTTAAGTGCGGATGATATTAATAGGATTCTGATTAAGAAAAATGATGAAGTTGGTGTAGCTACAGTCTATAGGGTGCTTAATCAATTTGTCGATGCGGGTATTTGCATCAAACATAACTTTGAATCAGGGCAAGCTGTTTTCGAAATCATGCCTGACCATCACCACGATCATATGGTTTGTATGGAAACTGGAAAAGTAATAGAGTTTGAAGACGATATCATCGAAGAAAGACAACATAAATTAGCTAAAAAACATGGTTATAAAATTGTTGATCACTCCATGGTTCTTTTTGTAGAGCCTATCAAGAAATAACTTAAAATAATCCTTCGATCAGTCCATTTTCATCAATATCAATGTCTTCAGCAGCAGGTTTTTTAGGTAATCCAGGCATTGTGATAACATCGCCTGTTAGCACTACAACAAAACCGGCACCTGCGGATAACCTTACTTCTCTTATAGGGACATCAAATCCCATGGGTCTGCCTTTAAGTTTTGGATCAGTTGATAAAGATGCTGGTGTTTTAGCCATGCAAATTGGTAAATGACCAAATCCATTATTCTGTAGCTTCTCTATTTCTTTTCTGACTGCTTTATCAGCCATTATGCTCTCAGCACCATACATCTTAGTAGCGATGGTCTTAATTTTATCCCACAAAGGCATTTCATCAGGGTAGAGAAAAGAAAAATCATTATCCTTTTTACAAAGCTCAACAACAGAATTTGCAAGCTCTATGGCTCCTTTTCCTCCATGCAACCAATGGTTGCATTCAACGATATCTACTCCTAAGTCACTGCATTTTTCCTTGACCATGGCAACTTCTGCATCGGTATCATGAGAGAAACGATTGATTGCAACAACAACCGGTACATTAAATTCTTGAATATTTTCTATGTGTTTCTTCAAATTTTCAGTGCCTTTATTCACTGCATCAACATTCTCTATCTTAATATCGGATAATGGGACTCCGCCATGAGTTTTTAATGATTGCAATGTTGCAACCAA
>CALMWC010000001.1 GCA_937801655.1 uncultured Gammaproteobacteria bacterium | reverse complement strand
ATGTATTTAACTGCACTGTAATGAATGAAGAATTGGGTTTGGTTGGCAGTGTTCAAAGCATTAATATGGAGCCAATCAACCAACTATTAAATGATGGGAGTCTTCCTATTATTGCTCCTTTAGGGACTACTAGGGATGGACAGCTTGTTAACATCAATGCCGATATAGCTGCGGTTGCTCTTGGGAAACATATACAACCTGAAAAAATGATTTTTTTGACAGAAACAGGTGGCATACTCGATTCCCATCGGAATATTATATCCGCCATTAATCTCAATGCTGATTTTGATGAGTTAATGAAAGCTGAATGGTTGCATTCAGGCATGAAATTAAAGTTGCAACAGATAAAAGAACTGCTCAATTCACTAAACTCCAAAGCTTCTGTATCTATTACAAAACCTCAATACTTAACTAAAGAATTATTTACGGATTCAGGTTCAGGAACCTTAGTAAAAAAAGGCCATATTATTAAAGGATTCGAGAGCCTTTCTAATAGCCAAGAAATCATACTTAAGGAAATTATTGAATCAGGATTTAATGGTTATTTATCCTCCAATTTCCTAACTGAAATAGAACTCTCTAAGTTTTATTTAAGTGATTGTGATAGAGCTGCAATTGTTATGTCCTATGACTCAAAGATTCCTTATATGGATAAATTTGCAGTGATGGATTCTGCTAAAGGTGAAGGTCTTGGATCGGCTGTTTGGAAAAAGATGAGAGAATCTAATTCACAGCTCTTCTGGAGATCTAAATCATCCAATCCTATCAACAAATTTTATATTAATGTTTGCGATGGTTTTCAAAAATATAAAAATTGGAATATTTTCTGGATCGGTATTGATGATTATAAAGAGTTATCGTTCTGCATAAATTATGCAACGTCGAAACCTTCAACGGTGAATTATGAATAAAATATATAACATTGCACTAATGGGTGGAAGAGGCTTTGTCGGTCAGGAAATCATTACATTGATTGACGGTCATCCTTATTTTGAATTGACTCAAGTTTTTTCAAAATCAAATGCTGGAAAAAAAATCCCAAATTATACAAAAAACAAACATTTATTATTTACAGAACTCGATGTAGAAAGGCGAAATATAAATCCTGATATTGATATATTTATTTTGGCTTTAGCCAATGATGAATCAAAGAAAATAGTTGATTATATAAATAATAATTTTAATGACAGTATTATTATTGATGTCAGTTCTGATCATCGTTTTAATAATGATTGGACTTATCGACTTCCTGAAACTTCTATTGATGAAGTAGTGCCAAAAAAAATTAGTAATCCTGGTTGTTATGCAACAGCCATGCAGTTGATATTAGCCCCAATAAAAAAAGACATTAATGATCAAGTTTCAATCATGGGATTTTCTGGATTCAGTGGAGCGGGCTCTACTCCCAACAATAAAAACAATAGAGAACGATTAAAAGACAATATCTTAGCCTACAGTCTTGTCAATCATACTCATGAAAAAGAAGTAAAAAAACATTGTTATCAGCAACTTAGCTTTACACCACATGTTGCTGATTTTTTTAGAGGCATTCTTATTACAGCCCATATACAGCTTGTTAAGCCAATGACAGAAGATGCTCTTTTAACTCATTATCAAGAGTTTTATAAAAACAAACCTTTAATTCATATTGATAGATCTGTGCCATTAATCACAGATGCTGTTGGTAAGCATATTGCTTGTCTTGGAGGGTTTGTTTTAGACGACTCTAAGATGCAATTAAGATTGTGTTGTTCACTTGATAATTTACTCAAGGGTGCAGCAACACAAGTAATACAAAATTTAAACTATGCCTGTCAACTCAATGAGACATTAGGAATACATTATGAATAACAAATTATGGTCAAAAAAAACAAATAAAATAACGAGTGAAATTGAATCCCTTCTGTCTGGAGAAGATATCTTATTGGATCAAAAATTATTTTTATTTGATATTGAAGCCACTATGGCACACATCAATGAACTCAAAGCCATTGACATAATCACAAAGAGTGAAGCTAGTAAGCTTAAAAAATCACTTAAAATCCTCAGAATAAAGTACAAGAATAATAGCTTTAAGCTGACTTCTGAATTTGAAGATTCACACTCTGCAATTGAGTACTTCCTGATTAATGAGTTAGGTGATTTAGGGGCTAAAATACACACTGGAAGAAGTAGAAATGATCAAGTTTTAGTCGCTTTAAGACTTTATGCTAGAGAAGCATTAATGGAGTTAAAAAACATCAATATTGAAATCATTGAGAGTTTTCTCAAACAAGCTGATTTAAATAAGAATCTTGTATTGCCAGGTTACACTCATATGCAAAAAGCTGTGGCTTCTAATTGGGGACTATGGTTTTCATCATTCGCAGAGTCATTTTTAGATAACACTGACCTACTAAATCACACTCACTCATGGATTAATATTAACCCATTAGGTAGTGCTGCTGGATATGGAGTTAATTTACCAATAAAAAGAGACATTTCAACTAGAGAACTGGGCTTTAGAAGGAAACAATTAAATACACTATATGTTCAAAACAGCAGAGGTAAATTTGAATTGCAAATTATAGAAACATTAAAACAGTCCATGTTAGACCTGAGAAAGTTCTGCTGGGATATGAGTTTATTTTTATCACAAGAATTCAATTATTTAACAATTGATGATGCCTATATGACAGGTTCATCGATTATGCCTAATAAAAGAAATCCAGATGTAATAGAGATTTTGAGAGCCAATTATTCAATAGTCAGTGGTCACTATTATGAGCTTGAAAATTTATTGTCTCTCCCCAGTGGTTACCATAGAGATTTACAATTAACCAAAAGAAGTTTGATTCTTGCATGTGAATGCACTATTAAAAGCTTAAAAATAATGCCGGCTTTGATTCAGAGTGTAAAAATAAATGAAAATACTTCAAAAGAGTCCATTACCAATGAAATGATGATGACAGATGCTGTTTATGAATTAGTTAAGAGTGGAACACCCTTCAGAGAAGCTTATCATCAGATCAAAAAATCAGAGGACTGTATTAATGACCCCATGCAATCAATCAGACAAAGAAAATCCGTTGGAGGACCTGGTAATCTTCAGCTTTCTATATTAAATAGACGATTAAAAAAACATATTCTTAGTCAAAAAAGAAAATAAGAAAGAATTGGAATTTTATCTCGTTTCAGAAAGATTTCTTAAAACTCAAACTCATAGTGACATCCCTCTCCATTTGAGGACCATTAAGCTTTTGCTTAAAAGGGATTGTTATTTCAAATCCCAGTATGTTGCCTTGCTTTATAAGCTTATTAAAGCCTAGTGAAGCCTCAAAAATTGTACCACCATAATTCTCAGGATTAGCTGTTTGAACGGGTGCCATAATTCTAGTATCTCTTCCCTTTATTGGATCCTGATCAAAGTAAGATAATCGCAAAGAAACTGATGATGATTCGGAAAGAGCTTTACTAACCCATCCATTAATCGTAAGACTATCACCATAACTCCAATCTTTTTTATTGATATTATTTTTTATCTTTAATTGATTGCCATAACTCCAATCTTCATTATTTTTAAGCAAAGTTAGTGCTAGTAGAAGTGAAGTTGATTGATCCCCTATTTGCATTGAGTATGGAAGCATGATCTCTTTTTTCATATTCATTGGAGTGAGAACTTCTCCATAATCATTATTATCTCCAACTGATTTTTCAATGCCAATTTGAGCATTCATCTTAAATCCATCATTTTCTTTAATCTTTAAAATTGATGATATAGACACACTTGATAATCCTTGCGCTTTACTACTAAATTCCCCAAGTAAATTACGGCTCATCATTGGACTATAGGTCAATAAATCCATATCTTTTTCAAGGTACATACCCATAAACATTAATGTCTGCCAATCACTAACGCCATACATACCTCCTATCATGGTCATATTCATTTCCATTTTTTGAGGCACGACGCTCAGTTTTGAAGGCATATTCATCATTGTATAAGGGTTAGGTAAATTAATAATATCGGAGTCAGATAAACTCAAATCGTCATTGCTATTACCCTCCATGTCCATTCTCATTTGCTTTATTGACATCATAAAATGTCCCTTCATATGAGTTTGCCCGCCCATAATTCCAATGGGAGGTAGATGAGCGACATTATGCATCTCATGATTCATATTGGATTCTTCCATATCATGATGATCCATCTCTCCCATAGGCATCTCATGATCCATATTGGATTCTTCCATATCATGATGATCCATCTCTGCCATAGGCATCTCATGCTGATGCTGAGTGTCATTGGAATGAATACTGACTGAAAAAAATAAGGTTACAAAAAGAAATAAGAAAACTTGATTAGAGATTGATTTATTCATGATGTATTTAATTAATTAAATTAAGACCTAAATTCTAGTGCATCTAATAATTTATAGAAACAAAAAAGATAGCTATTATAAGCTTTCTAGTCTCTATTGGATTTGCTAGGCTTTTACAGATGCAATACTTTATTTTTTTAACTGCTCTGTTTCTCTGCACTAATTTACTTTCTGAAGATTCTAAAGAAACATCTCAGACGCCTACTCTCTTTGCCATTGTTGATTTGGAAACAACAGGGCTTAATCCTAATTACAATGAAATCATAGATATAGGGCTTATATTAATTGATGAAGATATGAATGAGATTGGTAGATTTAATTCAAAAATATTGCCTCTCCATCCTGAAAGAATCAACCCCGAAGCGAGGAAAATAAATGGTTTTGATCTTATTTTATGGAAGAAAGAAAATGCATTGACCAGTGAAGAAGCGACTAAGAAACTTATTGATTTTCTCTCTAATTTCAAACGCAAACCCTATTTCATAGCATTCAATAGTTGGTTTGACTCTGCTTTTCTTAGCAATCTTTTTCGAACGTATGACTATAGATTTGATAACTGGTTTGATTACAAGGTTTTTGATATCCCCAGTATGGCACTAGCTTGTGGGTATTTTCCTGAGGGAGAAAATTTTAATGATGATTTAGCAAAACTGTTGAATGTAACACCTGAAACAAAGAACCCTCTTCTGCATACGGGAGAGTCAGGGGTTAATTATAATTATGCCATCCTAAAGTCATTGCAAAAGAAGAAATGTTTTTTTTAAAAAAGGATTATTTATCTTCCAGCTGTTACTTATTGGTTTTATAATCTTTATGCAATGATTAAAAGTGATAAATTAGTATCTGATAACTTCGAAGTACCTGAAACTCTTGAAACAAAGAACTACAGGTTGAGAATGTTAACAGTGAATGATGTTCTAAAAGATTATTTAGCTGTTATTTCAAGCAAGGATCAGCTTATTGATCGGTTTGATGACGATAGTCTTTGGCCCGAAGGTTTAACCTTTGAGCAAAATTTAATTGACTTAGGTTGGCATCAAAAAGAATTTCAAGAAAGAACATCTTTTGCCTATACGGTTGTATCTCTAGATGAAAATGAGATTCTTGGTTGTTTCTATATTTACCCAAGTAAAAATGAAAAATACTGTGCTGATATTTTTCTTTGGTATAAAGAATGTCATATTGGTGAACCAAAGGATGAGGAGTTATTTTATAATGTGAGAGAATGGATCAATAAAGAATGGCCCTTTAAAAAAGTAAACTATGTTGGAAGAAACTAAAAAACAAGAAGCAATAAAAGCTAAAATAACTGAGCAACTAAAAAATGATGGGCTTTTTTTTGATGTGCCAAAACCCATTACTTTATTTTTATGGCTTATTATTTCATCATTTCTTTTATATATATTTCTAAAACTAAATTAGACATGAAAATTATTATCTTAATTACTATTTTTTTAACTTACTTAATGTCATTCTCAGTGAATGGGCAGAACAATAGTGAATCTGAACTGATTGAGAAAGAAGGCATACTCTATGAATTGTATCCAGATAAACTATTTAATGGTGAGCATTTAATCCATTACCCAAATGGCTCAATCAAAGAGATATTGGTCTATAAAAATGGAAAAAAAGAAGGAATGAGAGAAACCTTTCATGAAAATGGTCAATTGTTTGAGAAAGAAACTTATAAGAATGGAAACTTGGAGGAAATCTTTGAAGGTTATTATGATAATGGCACACTCTGGTGGCAAGGAATGGCAAAAAATAATCTTAGAGATGGATTCATAAAAGTTTTTTTTGATAATGGACAATTAAAGTATCTAGGTCAATATGAGAATAATTCACAAGAAGGTCTATGGGATTATTATGACAACGAAGGTAATGCAGAGATTACTAAATGCTTTTCTAAAAATGAAGAAGTTATCCTAGAAAAATGCAAATCGAATGAATAGAAATTAGAATCATTCAATTAGATTCATTAGTTTTTAAAATAGCTCATATTTTGTAGATGTAACATAATTTGCTAGAGTAAGTTATGAAAAAACTCATTCTCTTATCAACACTATTGTTCAGCATTAATGGTTGGGCAGATAAATATGAAATCACTGAAGCCAAAATCACAATGTCTGATGGTATTAACTTAGCAGCTGATATTTACTGGCCTGCTGGAGTTGATAAAAAGAATAGATTACCAATTTTATTGGAATACACTCCCTATCGAAAAGATGAGAGTAGAGCTCGTAATTATTCACTTTATTCTTATTTCTTAGAAAATGATTATATTGTTGTTCGAGTCGATATGAGGGGCACAGGAAATAGTGAAGGTGTAACGATCCCTTATGAGTACTCAGATATAGAATTAGATGATGGAGAAGAAATAATAGATTGGTTATCAAAACAACAATGGTCAACTGGCAATGTAGGAATGTTTGGTATTTCTTGGGGTGGATTCAATTCAATCCAAATGGCGATGCGTAACCCACCAGCTCTAAAGGCTTTTGTTTCCTTGATGGCAACCGAGTATCTATATCAAGAAGATGTCCATTATATGGATGGCATCATGCATACAGATTCATGGATGATGAGTAATGATCTATATAATACATTACCGGGTGCGCCGGAGTTCAAGATGGATGAAGCGTGGGTAAAAAATCGTTTTGATGTTAAACCGAGTGTCTATAAATATATGCGTCAACAACGGGACAGTCCATTTTGGGATAGAGCCTCTGCAAAAGATCAGTATGAGAAAATTCGCATACCTGGGTATCATATTGGCGGTTGGTATGATGCCTATCGTAATAGCTTACCAAGAATGCTAGAAAACGTTCAAGCACCCGTAAAAGCAATGATTGGTCCTTGGGATCATTATTTTCCTCATATTGCTTGGCCTGAACCTCAAATTGAATGGCGAGAAGAGGCTGTCCGCTGGTTTGATCAATGGCTGAAGGAAATAGATACAGGTATTCTGAATGAGCCAGACTTTGCAGTCTATGTTCGTAATTATCACCCTCCTGATCCAACATTGAATAAAGTTGATGGTTATTGGCGATGGGAGGATAAGTGGCCAATTGATAGGATTAAGAATCAACTCTGGTATGCTCATGGAGATCATAGCTTATCTGATTCACCAGCTGAAAGTTCTATGCATAGCATGGTATATAAACCTTCAATGGGTGTGGAAGGCGGTGGACCTACTATGTGGTGGGGAAGCGTACTTCCAGATCAACAACCTATGGATGAACATAGTTTAGTTTATGATAGTGAGAAACTCGATACTCCTCTTGAAATTTTAGGAAGGCCTATCGCAAGACTCCGAGTATCAGCTGATGCTCCAAGAGCAAACTGGGTTGTTCGTGTTTCTGATATAGCGCCAGATGGGAAAGTCACTCAAGTCGCAGGAGCTGGCTTCAATGGTACACATCGAAAATCTGCAAGAGAACCTGAGGATATTATTCCTGGAGAAGAATTTGACTTAAATATAGAGCTTCATTTTACATCATGGGTTTTTCCTAAAGGACATAAGATTAGAGTCTCAATAAGCAATGCACAATGGCCTATGTTTTGGCCCACACCATTCAATATGGAATCTATGCTTACAATAGGTGGTGAAGCTGGTGCTAGAATTGATCTACCAATTGTTCAATCGGAAAAAAAATATAAGCCAAATTTTAAAAAGCCTTCACCTAGCCCAGTACTCCCGAATTACAGGGTGTTAGATTCAGGTAATATTACCGGGTATGCTGCTCTCAATGAAATTAAGTATGATAAAAATACCGGTGAAGCATACGGTGTTGCAACCAATAGTGGTTCTACTCAATACCCTTGGGGAATTGAACGTTTTGAAGAAGAGATTGAGCATCGAACTTCCGATGATAATCCTGCATACACCTCAGTTACAGGAAGATATAAGATAACTGAAGAGCTGGATGGTAGAACTCTTGATTTTGAACAGAATGTTGAATTTAAAAGTGATGAAGAAAACTTCTATTTAACATTTCATCGCTGGGTATCTATTAATGGTGAACTCTATAAAGAGAGGATATGGCAGGAAGCTATACCAAGAGATTTTCAGTAGCAAATCTAAGCATGCTCTTCTAAAAAAATATGTATTGTGAATCCCAAAAGATTTTTAGATGATAGGAGAAACTTACAATGACTGTTAATCTAATTTCTAATGTAAATTAAATGTTTAATAACTGGAGTATTCAAAATGGCAAAAGGCATGAATAAGCAGAAGAAAGTTCCTAAGAAAAAAGGTAAGACCCTTAAAGAGAAGAGAGCACTTAAAAGAGAGAAAAAAAAGTAACTTAAATAGTTAATAAACCTCTTTATTTCAAGGTATTAAGTCATTATTTAGTATATTTTTATCTATTAATTTATGAGCTTAATTCATCCATTTGAGATGATGCAATAAGCCATTCTTTCTCTGCAATTTCAATCTCTGATGTTAAATCCAATTGAGTTTTTATTAAATTCTGGATATCAGGCTTGATATCGGAACTATAGAGATCAGGATCCGATAAATCCTGATTGGCTTTTAATAGTTTTCTATTTAATCTGGCTAATCTTTTTTCAATTGATGAAATTTCTGACTTTAGATTCTTAACTTCTTTTGTATTTTCATGATTGATGCTTTTAGTTGCTATTTTACTCTTGGCTTTATAATTGGACACTGTTCTGTTAAGAATATAATTTTTATAATCATCCAAGTCACCATCAAATATATTCACCTGTCTTTTATCTACCATATAAAAAGTATCTACTGTACTGCTCAGGAGATGCCTATCATGGGATACAAGAAGTATTGCCCCCTTGAATGTTTGTAGTGCCACAGTTAAAGCATGACGCATTTCCATATCCAAATGATTGGTTGGCTCATCCATCAGTAAAACATTTGGTTTCTGATAGGCAATAATTGCAAAAGCAAGTCTGGCTTTCTCTCCTCCAGAAAATAGATCAATTGAATCATTGACTTTATCCCCCCTAAAATCAAAGCCCCCTAAATATGTTCTTATTTGTTTCTCGCTTTTAGTTTGATCTAATCTTTGAATATGATGAAAGGCAGTCATAGATAAATCTATATCATCCACTTGATGCTGAGAGAAATAACCCACTTTAAGATTAGACCCTTCATTTCTCTCTCCATCAATGATCTCAAGGTCTCCAACAAGACTTTTGATTAATGTGGATTTGCCAGCTCCATTAGGACCTAAGAGGCCAATTCTATCAGTAGGGCAAATAGAAAGATTAACCTTCTCCAAGATGACGGTATCGTAACCTAAATCTGCTTCATCTAAAGCTACGAGTGGATTAGATATTTTTTCAGTTTCTGGAATTACAAAACTAAATGGTGAGTCTATATGTGCTGGAGCTATTAATTCCATTCTTTCTAATGCCTTTACTCGACTTTGTGCCTGTCTTGCTTTTGTGGCTTTAGCCTTAAATCGTCTAATGAAGTTTTGCATATGTGCCACTTCTTTTTGTTGTTTTTCGTAGTTTCTTTGGATTCCTGCCAATCTTTCAGCTTTTATAATTTCAAATTTAGAGTAATTACCAGGATAGAGTTCAATTGATTTACGATGCAGGTATGCAATAGATGAAACACAATCATCTAGAAACTCTCTGTCATGAGAAATCAAAAGCAAAGCACCCGAATAAGATTTAATCCAATTAGAGAGCCAAAGAATAGCGTCTAAATCCAAATGATTGGTAGGCTCGTCTAATAACATCAAATCTGACGGTTGCATCAAAGTCTTAGCAAGGTTTAATCTGGTTCTCCAGCCACCTGAAAATTCATTTAATGACTTCTTAAAATCACTTTTTTTAAAACCAAGACCCATCATCAGTTTCTCAGCTTTTGATTCTGCTGAATAACCATCAAGGGAGTTGAATAGTGCATAAAGCTCACCGAGACTTTCAAATTGCTCAGTTTTCTCTGCTTCCTCTATTCTGTTTTGGATATCAATAAGTCTTTGATCCCCTGAAAGTACATAATCAATAGCAATTTCATCTGTGCCAGGAACTTCTTGCTCAAGATAAGATATTCTAAGCTTTGAAGGGTAACTTAATGAGGTTTGATCAACTTCAATTTCACCAGTAATAATTTTAAATAAGCTAGTTTTCCCAGCTCCATTTGCTCCCACTAACCCTACTCTTTGATCACGGTGAATGATAAGAGATACATTACTAAATAATATTTTCCCACCTAGAATTAGTTCTAAATTATTAAATGAAAGCATTTGTAAGGGTATAAAAAAAAAGCTAGTTTAACTTTATGGATAATGAAAAGAAAGCTAAAGAAAAAGCTAGATTAGAGTTATTTTATAAATGAAAACAAAAGTAATAAGAATATTAAAGTGGGTAGGAGCTTTTCTAGCTCTATTTATTGCAGGTATTGTAGAAGCAGAAATATATAATCAAATTGCTTTAAGGTCTTCTGAAAGTTATCAATCAGGTTGGCATTTTGTATCTGTATTTGCAGTTCTAGTTCCTATATCAGTTTTGTCAGGCGTCATTGCTCTTTTTGGTAATATGAAAAGATTTACAAGTAGTCCTTTACGATTATTTACTATATGGTCACAAGGCTTTATGTTCTTCTTTTGGTTTAATTTTATTGCAATGATTTTGGTATTTTAATAATGAAAAGAATGACAACAGCAAAAAAGGACAAGCTTGACAGATCTTGTTAGGATTTAGGTATGGATACATTAATAGGTAAATGCAAAACACTATGAACACTCATCCTCATATCAGCTTCTGAATAATATGCCTTTGAATCGTATCAATGCAGTTGGTGGAACATTTATACTCATTTGTGGTGTTCTATTATATTTGTCACCTGATAACTTAACTGCCAATAGTATTATTATTCAGTCACTAGGAATATAAGTGCTAGCTTATCTAGTCTCTGTACTTATCCACTTATTCATTACAAAACAAATGGGTAAGAATGTTGAGCTAGTTACTGTATATGCTTGGTATTCTAGTCTTGCAGGTCTATCAATAATTATTAGTGAAATAGCTAGTCTTATAAATCCCTAAAGGAAATGACAAGATTATCCTCATACTTAACTTCAAGATCATATGAATAGTTGCCTTGCCTATTTTGTCTTCTGCCATATTTCCAAGTTTCTTTGACGCTATCCTTTGTTACTTGTCTCTTTCTGTCGTAACCAATTCCCTTTATTTCTCTAACCAGATGCAAAGGCATTCCAATACAAACTCTCCACTTACTAAAAGCCCGTGCTATTTTAGAACCATACACTTGTTCTATTTCTAGTCTTTTCGCTTCTTCTTTTTCGTCAAAGACTCTTTGTCTTTCTGCTTGTTCTTTTATTTTTTTAGCTCTTTCTTTTTTGAGTCTTAGTTTTTCTACTCGTTCATATGCTTTCTCTTTTTTTGCTCTTGCTTCTTCTTTTTTGACTCTTGCTTCTTCTTTTTTGACTCTTGCTTTCTCTTGTTTTACTCTTTCTTCTTCTTTTTTATTATTAATTTTATTGCTGATTAACAACATAATAAAAACAAAAAGAAAGATGAGGAAGACTGGTATTAGGTTACCTTCTTGTAATTCTTCAAAAAATTCTTCAACAGTTTCTATAACACCAATCTCTTCTTTGATTAATTCATCATTGCTCCATATGCCTGTCTTAGTAGTCTTATCGGCAAAGGTATAAGTGCCTTGTCCATTTCTCACACCATCCTTGTACTCACCGATGTGTTTTCTTCCATCTGCCCAAGTGTAAGTGCCTTGTCCATTCTTCTTATCATCCTTCCACTCACCGATGTATTGGTCTCCATCTGCATAAGTATAAGTGCCTTGCCCATTCTTCTTATCATCCTTCCACTCACCGATGTATTTTCTTCCATCTGCCCCAGTATAAGTGCCTTGTCCATTCGGCATACCATCCTTGTACTCACCGATGTATTGGTCTCCATCTGCCCAAGTGTAAGTGCCTCGTCCATTCGCATTACCATCCTTGTAATCACCGATGTATTGGTTTCCATCTGCCCAAGTGTAAGTGCCTCGTCCATTCCCCATGTTATCCTTGAACTCACCGCTGTATTGGTCTCCATCTGCCCAAGTATAAGTGCCTCGTCCATTGACACAATTACCTTCAATACATTCAGCAGATAGATTGAAGGAAAACTGAGTGGATAGCACTGCAATTAGAATTGTAAGTATTTTTCTCATCACTCAATAATACACCTCCAACAACTCAAAACAAAATTACAAGCTTGACAGGTCTTGTTAGGATTTAGTTAATATCTATGACACAGCTAATATGAATTTCAAGCTGTGCCGGAAAGAGGAATCGAACCTCTGACCTACTGATTACGAAACATTAGTTATAGCTTTTTATCATTAGTTACTCTTATTTCTATATCTTATTTTTACTATATTTTTCATATATTATAAAATATCATCTATTTCTATTTTGGTGTAACTTTAGTGTAACTTTTTGACTTTAGAAGATTTTTGGTGTAACCTCTTTTACATGAACGATAAGATAAATCATCCTCAAGCTGTTATTCCTCATAACCCAACTGTCTATAAAAACATTGTTAAGACAACTGCCAAGAGTTTAAAGCCTAGAAAGAAAAGATATTACTGCAGAGATACTAAACTTGAAGGATTTTTCATACTTGTTTATGCCAAAGGAACAACATCTTATGGTGTCAGAGCAAAACTAAACAAAGGTAAACATGGAAAATTAGTAATCATAGGCTCGACTGAGCAATACAATGCAACTGAAGCTAGAGAAATTGCAAGAGAATACATCAGTTTAATCCATCGTGGCATTGATCCTAAGACAAATGCTAAAGAAATGGAGCATAGAAATGCAACACTAGAAGAGCTGCTTAACAGCCTACTCAAATCTAAATCAGGATACAGTCCTACGACTGCAAGAGCTTATCGTAATCTAATGACTACTCGACTGAAGGCTTTCAAAGATAAAAGGATCAGCACAATCAATCAGTTTGAATTGGAACAATGGTTCAATAATGGTTCTGACAAACCAACAGCAACAAATAGAGCCATGTCTGTATTAACTGTGGTGTTTAAACGAGCCGTTGCTCTAGATATTATCAAAGAAGTTGATAATCCTATTCCTAAATTTAGAGCATTAATAGATCCATACCCAACAAAAAGAAGGAGTGCGGTTCTAAAAGGAGTGATGCTTGAAAAGTTTTTAACTAGCTTCATAAAATTAGGTAGCACTCACACTTGGAAAGGTGAAGAAGATGGTGGTTGGCACCAAATGATGATGGTTTGGTTATTGAGAATCAATTCCAAAAGGCTAAAAAGAAAACGATCAATGAAACAGCAAGAGATTATATACTCTTCAAGCTACTAATAGGCTGTAGATCAGCTGAATTGAAGATGCTCAAATGGACTAATATTAAAGGCAATGCAGGATCAATGTTCTTTACTTTAACTGAAACAAAAACAGGTGTTCCACTAACTCTACCCTGTACTAAAACATTATTTAACATCTTGAAAACCGAGCAAACAAGCGAGATGAGGACAACCCATATGTATTTCAGGCACAAAACAAGATGTCGAACTCAGGACACATCCAAGAAGTCAGGCGACCACTAGAACTAATCTGTAAAGATGCAGGGATAGAAACAATTACCCCACATGAATTAAGAAGAGCCTTTATAAACTGTGCAGAGTATCAAGCAAAAGTTTATGAAAAAAAAGATGGTGTTGTTCATAGTGAACGTATTCCTTACCAAGATATACAGAGCCTAATCAACCATAAAAAGAGTAATACACAAGAATATTCAGGAAATGAAAGCCAACAACGAATCAAACAGCTCGAAGCAATAGGTAAACACTTCAGCAGTTGTATAAATTCTGGCGATGGCTTGAGATATGGTAATCAGTTTGATGCTTATTTCTATCTAGAAAACCCTGAAGATGAAGCACCACTTGGTTATAGAACTACAGAAAAGAATACAATCGGTAAGAACTTTCGAGAATCTAACTTAGTAAGAGTTGTAAAAGATGAGAAAGGTAAAGCCTTTAAGAATGGTTAAAGAAGTATACAACGATTCTATAAAATTAATATATAATTAATCCTATATATATCAATAACTTATCTCTTATTTATCAGTAGTTTAGAGCCTTTTCAGAAGCAGTTGACAGACTGCTAGATTGTTAGTTTTTGGGAGGTTTGTTAAGGTTAGGTATGAAGAAATTTAACTCAAAACAACAATACTTTGATGGGATAATAAGCATTTGGAGCAAATTAAACCTTAACTATAATATCATCCCATTCTGCACTCCTATGTTTAAGAGTCCATCAGTTCTTATAATTGGTCAAAACCATGCTATGAATTTTGATCTAGAAGACGAAGATGAATCTGATAGAATCATAAAGCATTTCTCAGAACAAATTCCAAATGAGAATACATTTAAAGAGCATAACCAAAAGTTTGCAAATGAATTGAAAAAAACTATAGATGAGGTTGAAAAAGAATTTCCAAAATTTAAGTTAACATATAACTGGCTTGGGACGAATCGTTGTGCAATTCAAGCCAATAAAGATAATTTTATTGAGAAAATAAAAAAACATAAGAATTTTAAATTATGTCAAGAAGAAATGGATGAGTTGTTACTATGTCTAATTAAATTTATTAAACCTCAAAATATTATTTTAACGGGTAAATATGCATGTGAACTTTTCTATACTGAAAAAAAATTATCTGAGATGAAACCTAAAAAAGAAGAGAATTTTCCTACAAACCTTATTCCACTAATGCATTTTTCTTATTCCTCTCATAGAAAAGAAAATATTAAAAGATTAAAAGATGCAATTAATGATGGTTACTTAACTCTTAACAATTGACAAGCCTGTCACATCTTTTTTATTCGTATCAGGAAGAGGTGAACGATTGATTTCTTCTAACATCCTTGTTTGAACAAAACGATAGGCATTATCTTGTGATCTTAAGAAGCACTTAATCGCGCCATAATAATGCGTCAATACAGCTGTCTAAACGCTCAATGAATTCTCCATATTTACTTATGAGTTGCCTGTCATTGAAAGACATGACCATATTTTTATTCCTTGATTCAATGGCATCTATGTCAGAGTAGAGTTCTTCGATATCTGACTTTAGTCTCGTCGATGCTTTTATAACAATCCTCTATGTCAAGCTGATCAGTATTCCATGAATGAGCCACATGATGACCAATAACATGTTCCATGAAATTGTATTTTGGCTTGGGAAATTCTAAATTCTAATTGCTGCATAGGGATAATAAAATTTACCCTAAATATTTGAGATGTCAAATAAGCCTAAAAAAAGAAGAATTAAAACAACAAATTTGTGAATCCCTGACAGGTTTGTTAACCTTTTTGTATGACAAAAGTATTAAAAATTAGAAGTAAGCATGGTTTTGGACTACACGGAATCACTCAAACTCAATCTGAACAAGTTGATGGATCTGTAAATCAACTTCTAATCTTACTAAAAACTCAATATATAGTCCTTGATAGTGGGAATAGTAATATAGGCTATGACAGTTCTATGAGAAGAGTTAGAAACTTATTTGATCGAGTGCATAGACAACATACAAAAGATTGGTTTACTGTCGCAGATAAACTTGGTCAACCTGGAGTAGAAGAAAGCAAAGAAATCTCAAAAATGCTTGATAAATTAATAAAAGAAATTAAAAAGAGCAAAGATAAAAAAGGCAAATATCAAGTAACTAAAGAGATAAAAAAAGTCTCAGAGGAGCTCTGCTCAGATACAGATATTTTAGATTTCTTATATATTTTTCATAACTATAAAGATACAGATAAAAAAAGCACTAGAAAGAAAGGAGGAAAAATTTACATCCTTACGGCAGATAATAATGAATTTCTTAAGATTGGTTGCACACAAGATTCTCTTTATACAAGAGTGAAAAGGATAAACAGTGCCACTGGTGTAATGATACCTTTTGGCATAAAGAAGTTTTGGTCTCTTAAAGAATCAAATATAAATAAAGTTATAAAAATAGAGAATGAAATTCATGATCTTCTATCAAAATATAGAGTCAGAAAGGACAAGGAGTTTTTTAATATTAATTTAAATAACGCTATATCTAAAATAGATAAATTCTTAAAAGATAATAATTTAGAATTATCATAAGTAAAGATGGCTGTCTTAACTTAACAAGCTCTATAATTCTTATATAACTTCTACTCTTAAGAGAAGGATAGAAGAGAAGGAGGAGGATAAACTACTATCACTATTTCGGCAGCATCAGATCTTACAAACTTCACAAGCTATATAGTTATATATACAAAGATCATTAATAAATCAATCACAACTAATCTATTAGATGCGCTATGTCTTTGCGTATGTTTAGTGGTATTTCGGGGTAGCTAAGTAGGTATTCAACCCTGGCCTAACTTAATTATATTATAGTGCTAGATTTGAGTTTTGTCAAGTTTTAATTTAGATTCTTTAAGATATCTAAATATTAAGTATTAATAAATCTAAAATTAATGATACACATAGTTTTGAAACTTGTCAAGTTTTCAAGAGTTTATAAAGTTCTTTCTAGCTATTGATGAATCGAAGGTTTCGCATTCCAGTTTCTTTGTAGACACTGGAATCAAAAGTTGATGTCCGTACCGAACCTGAACTGGTTCTGGTTTGGTTAGCAATAAAC